>NZ_JBFAKI010000001.1:0-832225 GCF_040655675.1 Nocardia sp. NPDC050378 | reverse complement strand
GCCGTTGCGCATGCGCGAAGCGCGAGCAACGGCGCCTAACTCGCGGCCGGGCCGCTGCGCCGCTTCGCGGCGGTCCCTCCTCGAGGTCGGGACGGGCAGGGCTGGGAGTGCGGTAGGTGGCGGACTGAGTGTTTTTCAGCCAGCCAGGGTAGGGCGCTCGGGGGATGCCGTGCGGGGGTGGTGGTTCTTCGAGGTCAGGCCTCTAGTTTGTAGCCCAGGCCTCGGACGGTTACCAGGTGTTCCGGCTTCGCAGGGTCGGCTTCGATCTTCGAGCGCAGGCGCTTCACGTGGACGTCTAGGGTCTTTGTGTCGCCTACATAGTCGGCACCCCACACTCGGTCGATCAGTTGACCTCGAGTCAGCACGCGGCCCGAGTTGCGCAGCAGGTACTCGAGGAGGTCGAACTCCTTGAGTGGCAGCGTGACCTGTCCGCCGTTGACGTGCACCGTGTGCCGGTCCACATCCATCCGCACCGGACCCGCCTCGAGCACACCGTTCTCGCTACCGGAGTCCAGCTCGTCCCCGGCTCCACGACGCAGCACGGCGCGAATGCGGGCGATGAGCTCGCGCGCCGAGTACGGCTTGGTGACGTAGTCGTCGGCGCCGAGCTCGAGCCCGACCACCTTGTCGATCTCGCTGTCACGCGCGGTCACCATGATGACCGGCACGCCGCTGCGGGTCCGCAGCTGTTTGCACACGTCGGTGCCGCTCATGCCGGGGAGCATGAGGTCGAGCAGGACGATATCGGCGCCGGAGCGGTCGAATTCGGCCAGCGCGGATGGCCCGTCACCGGCGATGGTGACGTCGAAGCCTTCCTTGCGCAGCAGGAACGCCAGCGGATCGGCCAGCGACTCCTCGTCTTCGACGATCAACACACTCGTCATCTGCGTGCCTCCACACCGTTCGTTCGTCCAGCGGGATTGCGCTGGGCGATGGTTTCTCTCGTGGCGAGCTCGGGCGTCTGTTCCGCGTCCTCGTCCCCATCGGTTTCCAGATGGGCGGGGATGCGCAGGGTGAACGTCGAGCCGGTGCCAAGTTTGCTCCACAGGGTGATCTCACCGTTGTGATTGGCCGCCACGTGTTTGACGATGGCCAGGCCGAGCCCGGTACCGCCGGTCGAGCGGGAGCGGGCCTTGTCGGAGCGGAAGAACCGCTCGAACACCCGTTCCTGGTCTTCTTTCGCGATGCCGATGCCGCGGTCGGTGACGGCCATCGCGACGTGATCGCCGCGCAACGACCGGCTCACCGACACGTGCGACCCCTGCGGCGAGTACGCGATGGCGTTCTCCACCAGGTTCGACAGCGCGGTGACCAGCAGCGTTTCGTCGCCGAGCACTTCCAGCCCGCTCGGCCGGTCGGTGCTGACGGTAATCCCCGCGGCTTCGGCGGCGGTGCGCGAGCGGTCGACCGCCTGCTGCACCACCGTGTCGACGTCGACGACGGCTAGGTCGGGAAGTTTCTCCGCCCCCTGCAACCGCGACAGCGCGATCAGTTCGGTGACCATCTTCCCGAGGCGCCGGGATTCGGCGAGCACCCGAGAACCGAAGTGCCGTACGGCGTCGGGGTCGTCCGCGGATTCGAGCATGGCCTCGGCGAGCAGGCTCATCGCACCGACCGGTGTCTTGAGCTCGTGGCTGACGTTGGCGACGAAATCGCGCCTGGTCGCCTCCATGCGCGCCTGCTCGGAGTCGTCGTCGGCGAACAGCACGACGAAACTGGTCTCCTCGCGCGAGAGTTTGCGTGCGATGCCGCGCACCGCGATGCGGCCGCGTCCGGGTAACGGGTTCTTCGCGGTGAGGTCGAACTCGGCGGATTCACCGGTGGCGAGGACTTTCTCGACCGCCGACCAGGCGCGTTCGTCGAGGAGCCGGTTGCGGACCAGGCCGAGTTCCTCGGCACGCGGGTTGACCAGCACCACGTCGCGGTATTCGTCGACCACGGCGATGCCGCTCTCGGAGGCGAGCACGATGAGGTCGAGCACCTGCGACATGGTGAGCCCGGTGTCCTCTTGGGTCCGTGCCGCCTGCCTGGCATTGACGTAGGGGATCAGCAGGCCACCGACTGCCAGTCCGACGACAGCCGCGAGGACTGCCAACAGCACGGCCTGCGGAACGCTCACGCTATTGATCGTACGAGTGCACACCGACTTACCGGCGCCGGGTGGGGTGAAGTTTCGCGCAGGTCACGGGCACTTGGGGTGGTGTTCGCCCGCCGTTCACCCAGCGGGCACCCAGTGGGTCGCCGGGCGTGTCAGACGTCGGTTCCGCCGTAGAGCGCGGCGCTCACTTCGGCACCGTGCGCGTCGACCCATGCACCGAGCGCATCAATCGGGACGAGCAGATCGCGACCGGATTCGGTGAGTTCGTACGCCACCCGGGGCGGCGCTTCGGCGTACCGACGCCTGCGTACGAGCGTCATTCGTTCCATCCGCCGCAGGGTCTGCGTCAGCATCTTCTGGCTGATGCCGCCGATGCCCGCGAGAAGTTCGCTGTGACGTTGCGGACCATCTCTGAGCATGTACACCACCACCGGCAACCACCGGTTGCCGAACAGATCGACGCCGAGCCGGGCCGGGCAGTCGGCCTCGAATTCACCGTAGGGAGCGAATCGGATCGGCTCAGTCATGTGTCCAGTTTGGCAGCGTATTAGGCACCTGGAGGTGCCTGTCGCGATCCCTAGCGTCAGTTGAGGCCGGTGCCACTCGGGCACCGACGGATTACGGGAGTTCTCATGCGAATCGGAATCATCGGGGCAGGGTCGATGGCGGCCGCGCTCGGCGGCGGCTGGGCCCGTGTCGGCCACGAGTTGCTCATCGGTGCCCGCTCTGCACGCGCGGCACGCCACCTCGCCGACACCATCAACGCAGGCACCGAACCCACCCGACACCGGGTCGGTGCGGCCACAATCGCCGAGGCGATCGCCTTCGCGGAGGTGGTGCTGCTCGCGGTTCCGGTAGCCGCGCTGACCGAACTGCTCGACGAGCACGGCGACCGGTTGGCCGACCGTGTCGTCATCGATTGCACGAACGCGTTCCAGCCCGACGAGTCGGCGCCCGACGGCGCGACCGCCTTCGTCCTCGGCGAACCGGCGGTAGCTGAACGTATCGCGTCCCGCGCCCCACGTGCCCGAGTGGTCAAGGCCTTCAATCTGCTCGCCGCCGAGGTGTGGGCGGGCGAGGACCGCGTCTTCGACGGTGTTCGGCTGGCAGTCCCGTTCTGCGGCGACGACGAGACAGCGATGCGAATCGTTGCCGATCTGGCGGAAGACCTTGCGCTGCAACCATTTCCCGCAGGGGGTCTACATCGCGCCAGGTACCTCGAGGCAACGGCGGTCTTCACGGTCGGGCTCTGGTTCACCGGACTGGACGCCCGCGCCGCCTTACCTCCGCTGACTGCCGCTTTCGCCGTCAGCGATTGACGAACAACCTGTCGCCCACCCGGATCGGTGTCAGGGTTTGGTCGCCTCGATCAGGGTCCGGCTGGAGTGTGCGATGAAGGGTCCTTCTCGCCGGATCTGTTCGTGCAGCTCGCGCAGCCGGTCGCGGTAGGCATCGACCGTGAATCCGGGCACTATCCAGATCACTTTGCGCAGGAAGTACACGACGGCACCGATGTCGTCGAATTCCATGCGCAGACGTTCGGTGCGCTGGTCGACGATCCGCAGTCCGGCAGCGCGGGCGGCGGCGGCTTCGTCATCGGGATGGCGCGCCCGGCGGGCCTGCGGTTGCGGCCCGAGGAAGTATTCGACCAGTTCGAACACACTCGCGGGGCCCACGTGCTGAGCCAGGTAGGTGCCGCCGGGTCGCAGCACGCGGGTGATCTCGTCCCACCACACGGTCGCCGGATGCCGGGCCGTGACCAGATCGAAAGCGTTGTCGGCGAACGGAAGTGGCGGCTCGTCCGGTGTGGCGACAACGACGACGCCCCGCGGGTGGAGCAGTGCGGTGGCCGCGGCGACGTTCGGCGGCCACGATTCGGTGGCGACCATGGTAGGCGGAAACCGGTCCACCCCGGCCAGCACTTCCCCACCGCCGGTCTGGATATCCAGCGCCGCGGTCACCGTCGGCAGCCGAGCACCGAGCAACCGCTGATACCCCCACGACGGACGTTCCTCGCTTGCCCGACCGTCGAGCCAGGAGAAGTCCCAACCGGCCACCGATACCGAATCCGCTTCCTCGATCAGCTCCTCGAACGTCCGCATACTCCTCACCCTGCCAGGTCAGACCGCGAACCCGAGCCCCAACGCCACCGCGACAGGCACCAGATACAACACCGGGAACGCCACCGTTGTGTAAGACCGCGCCCGCAACACCGTCACCACCGCACCGGTGAAGTAGAGAATCAGCCCCACGGCCGCAGCCACCCCGACCACCGGCACCCACAGCCCCACCAACAACCCGACCGCCCCGGCCGCCTTCGCGACCCCCAGCGGCGTCCACCAGCTCTCCGGCACCCCGTAATCAACCAGCGGATCCACAACGAAAGGCGCCCGCCGCAACAACGAGAACGCCGAGAACCCGACCCAGAGCGCGGCAAAAACAGTGACGATGACGTAGGCGGTTTCCATGGCTCAACTCCTTGCCCTGCCGCGCTTTTCGCGGCGTTCACAGAGTCGACGATGCAGCCACAGACAGTGTGACATCACCGCAGCGCAGGCAAGATGCACAGTCGCTCCGTCACAGCGTCTGGTCGCGCGACGGTCCGGATCCGACAGGCGAGCGCGGCCGACGATATCCGCGCCCTGACTCAACTGGTATGCGCACCGATCGTGGCAGCAGCCTCGATCGCATCGATCACACGCTGCTTGCCGGCCGGTTCGATGTGCAGGTCCTGGTACCGGCGGTAAGAGAGGTAGCGGCCGTCGCCGGACACGTCGAGCCAGGTGAGGTAGGAGGTGGGACCCGGTCGGCTGGACTGCAATCCGGTTCTGATCTCGATCCGGCCTCCGGCCGCCCGTTTCGCCTCCGTGAGCCGATGCATGCGGGCGGCGACGGAATCCGGTGGGCGCTGCCAGGATTCGAAATGAGTAGCCAGGCGGTCCACGTCCTCGACCAGGTGGCCGACCTGTCCAGCGGGCTGGTCGCCGAGGAAGGCGGCGAAGGCACGGTTGACCAGACCCGCACTTCCGGAGAACACCTCGACGCTGTGATCCTCGTATTGGCGGATCACCACCCCTCGATCCCCGGTCCGCGCACCATAGGCACGCAGGCGTGGGCCGGTTTCGCTGAAAAGCGCCAGTGCCGTCTCGGGCCGCGAGGCGTGCCGGAGAACCGCGCTCAGGTCCAGATCAGCACCGACGGGCCAGCGTTGCACAGCAGCCGCGGCAAGCTTCTCGTACTCACTTTCCGTCGCGGCGGCCGAGTACACGGTGAGCGGGAACGGATAACGATCGTCGCCCGTCTCCCGCAACCACACATGCGCGAATTCGTCGGGGGTGAACATCCAGCTCATGCGTTTCCGGACTCCTGCTCCGGCAGACGGGTCGCCGGGGCGTCGGCCCCGATGGCCTGGGGCACCACATGCTGCTCGTCACCCAGCAGTTCGGGTTGCACCCCACGCAGGTAGTCGGGTGCCTTGTGCTCGTCCTCGTCGTCCTTGCCGCCACCACGCGCGCCGGGTGCGCCCATCATGCCGGGGCTCATCCCGCGTCCACTCGACCCCGCCGAGCCCGAAGGCCCTCCGGCGCCGGGGTTTTGGCCGGCAACCACCGGGCCGCGACCGGCCAAGGCACCACCCGGTGTCGGTGTGCCGCTACCGGGCGTCGAACCGCCCGGTGACCCACCTCCTGGCGAACCACCACCCGGTGAACTACCGCCTGGCGATCCGGTACCCGGCGAACCAGCGCCGGGAGTCGTCGCGGACGGCGTGGTCGAGGAGGGATCAGTACTCGCCGGATTGGTGGTGCTGTTCTGTCCCTGCGAGTCATCGGTACCGCTGCTGTCGTCGTCATCCGTACCGGCACTGGATGTTTCGTCGTCCGTGGTCGCACCGGGCTGGTTCGGGTCCTCGGTCGTTGCGGTGTCGCCCGCATCGCCCGGGCCTGTGCCGCCGCCACTGGCACCACCATTGTTCGATCCGCCACCACCGGAACCAGGATCACCGGTTCCGTCGCCCGGCTGGCTCGGCGCAACGAAGGCGGGCACGGATTCACCGGCCGGACCATAGGTCGGTTTGTAGGTCGAATTCATCGCCGCGATCGCCTGCAGGCGGCGGTCTTCCTTCTCCCGCGCCACCGCGGCCCCCGTGTCGGGAAGGACGAGTTCTGTTACGTTCACAGGCATCGATGTGCCCACATCCACAGGCGAGTCGGAGGACGAAACCGGTTCGGGCACAGCAATTTTCACCGCCTCCGCTCCGTAGGCGGCAGCCTTCACCCGGTGACCGACCACCGACAGAACCGTGTAGACGTCCGTGACCTCAGTGATGAAACGCCGTCCCGCCGCCTCCCCCGCCGCAGCGAACGCGCCATCCAGACTCGAGGTCGCCCGCGCCGTCTGAATCATCAACCCGGTCACCGCACCCGAGATCTCCGTGAACATTTCGACCCACTTGTCACCGAACTGCTGCATCACTCCCGGCTGCATCTTCTGCACCGCGTCATAGATGTCCTGGTGCGAAAGACCTTCGAACACTTCGAAGTCCGCGATGTACTTCGGGTCGGTCCCCCCATGACTCATCGACTGCTGCTGCTTCTCAGCGCCCTGTTGCTGCCGCAGCCCGCTCACTGATTGCTCGAGCGGCAACCCTGTCAGCTCCGAAATGTACTGATCTGGCGTCCCGCCTCCCCCGTCCGCCATGCTCAGTTCTCCTTACCGATGGATTTCTCCACTACCGAAGCGATTTCCATGATGTTGGTGCAGGGATCGAGGTTCTGTCTTTGACCGAGGCTGAGCCTGTGCTTCCGAACGAATACCACACCAGCCTTTGTCAGCAGGTGCACACTGCAGTCATTTTCGCTGCCGGGCTCACCATCGACCAACCCTGCCTGGCGACCATTGACGGTCGTCGGCTCCAACCATTCCCCATTCTTGCGGAGGTTCTCCTCCCAAGTGATATTGCCCGAGTCCACACCGAGCGACACCGTGTGATCCGCAGTACGAAAATCGCAGGTCAAAAAAGTGTATTCGGCCACCAGATCGTCTCCACGCTTCCGCGATCCCGGCTCGAACCCCATCGACTCGACCTCGGTGTCGCCGATCCATGTACACGGATCGAACACCACCCTTGGCCGCCCGGCCGATCGGGTGTACTGGTTGTCCTGTGACGGCGGCTGCAACTTCGGATCAGCCAAAGTCGGTCTAGCCGCCTGCGTAGGGACGCCGGCCGCAGACGACGCGGGGGCGCCAGGTTCTGTCGCCGTTCCGCATGCCGCCACTGCGACCGCCAGCAGGGCACCAGCAATAACGAATCCGGGTTTCATATCCGTCCTAGGTTCCAATTGCGCGCACCGCCGCAGCACCTAGCTCGTCCGCCTCAGCCAAGATGCCGGCGGCCTGTAGGTATCCATCAGCCATGCCCCTCGCCGCCAAAGCCATCTGCTCAAGCACTTGTTTGGCCGCCATCGCCTTACCTGCAAACCCTTGTTGCAGGTCCAGCGACGATTTCAACCCCCCGAAGCCGCTGATCTTCTCCAATCGCAGGGCGGCATCAGACCACCCATCGCACATCACCGCAAACCGCAGGTACGCCTGAGCCACCTCCCGAGCAGCATCCGGCTCCATCCGCAACTGCCCCGACGACGAAGCGTTCCACAACTGCGCCGCAGCATCCCCACCGATAGCCACAGATCCCTCCCCAACATCGGACTGTCGTGACGCAGTCTAATCCCACCGTAGAGCGAGGGAACACCCACGGCGTGGTCAACGACCCGCATCGTTTCGCCGCAGGCTGCCCGGAGGGGCAGCCGCTGAACCACCCGGGCTGAATCGCCGCCGGTAAGACAAGCTTTCGGTGTCCTTGGTCGTCGAGACTGGTCTTCCGATGTCTACATAAGCACGGTCGGGCTATCCGCTGTGCGTGTAAAGTCGGTCGGCCGATGTTTCGATTGTTCATCGATGGGGGGTTGCGTCCAGTGCTACAGGTCGACATAGACGAGTTGAGGAAGCTCGCCACAACGGTCACTTCGGTGGGCGAGGAGATCGACAAGATCGATGTCCGTACCAACGGCGACAAGATCGGCGAGGCCTTCCCCGGTATCGAGATCGGTGCAGCGTGCGCGAAGGCGGGCGAGTACTCCGAGGGCGCATGGCTGAGGATCGCCCAGCGGATGCGTCAGTTGGCCGGCATCGTCAATCAGTGCGCTGACAACGTCCAGACCAGCGACCAGGAATTCAAGAACCGCCTCGAGCAGATGGACTTCTTCGCCACCGGGAGTGTCGTCTGATGGTGACCCGCGCGAACGTCGAGGCCTGGAAACCGGAAAAGCTGTCGGAGTGGGCGCAAGAGCTGGAGGACGACACCACCGCCTACGAAGCCCAGCTAGGTTCCATGATCACTCACTTTCAGGGAACCACCTGGCAGGGTGCGGCCTATTCAGCCGCCTACGACCGCTTCTATGAGGAGAACGACCAGGGTCGGCGGCTGTCCATCGAGATTCGGGACGTCGCCACAGCACTGCGGGGTGCCGACTCGCGACTTGCCAACGAACGTCGAGTGCTGCTCAGCCGCGTCACCGAAGCGGAAACCGATGCCGAATGCCCGGTAGGCCTCACAGTCGACGACAGCTGGAAGGTATCGGCTAAGCCGTACACCGAATCCGATTACACCGACGAGCAAAACCGGAAGGTCAAAGAGCGGATCACTCACCATCAGGGCTTGATCGATTCCGCGAAGACGAGTCTGCTGACCGCGGCGACCGAAGTGACCACCGCAATCAACACCGCCTCGGACGAGGTGCGTGTCCGAGGCGACCAGCTCGGCAATGGCCTGGATGTGCCGACCCTGACGGCAGTCGATGTGGCGGCGCTCGGCCGCCAGGATGGCGAAACCATCGCCGACGGCAAACTCTCCGACGAGGAGATCGCCCAGATCAGCGCCCGCCTCGGCCAGGCCGGACTCACGCCCGAACAACTCCAGGCGCTGGCGAACGGACAGGAAGTCACGGTCCCGCAGTCGACCATGGACTACCTGAACAACCTCTACGACAAGGCTGGTCGCGACGGCCTGATCGATCTGGCCGACCGACTCGTGATCAACGGTTCGCCCGAATCACTCGAACTCCGCGAGAACCTTGCCAATGGGCTGCTCACTCTGTCCAACGAGGACATAGTTACCCGTGCCGCCAACGGCGAGGTCGCCGACCGTGGCGGCTGGAACCAACTTCACCCCGAAGTCCGCGAACTCATCGGCACTCGGCCAGGTCTAAATGGCAGCCCAGACGGCAACACTCGCGATCTCCCCGACGACTACCGCTCGAACTTCGGTCCGAACATGGATAGGTGGGCCGGTGTCCAGGCGTACACCAAGGACATGCGCGGATTTGGACAATTCCTCGCGTCCTCCGACCAGTCCTACATTCCGGGTGAACGGTTCGGCGTCGAACTCGATCGGCAGGCGGCCAATCAGGCGTGGATTCTCGACAACGGCGGATACCAGGCCTACACGGGAGATAACAACAAACCAGAATGGCTGGCACGGACGGAGCACAGCGCCAACGATCTGCTGTCCGTCGGCTCTCGCAACAATGACTCTAGCTACGCGTTGCTGACAGGCAACGGTAGCGAGGAACTCTTCGGCAAGGATGTCCCCGGCCAAAGCTACGAGAAGTACGACCCCCAGGTTATCCGAGGAATCTTCCAGCACGACTGGGAAGACGACGGCGTGGCCGCCGGCCAGATGATCAACTGGATTGGCACCGAATCCCACGAGGTCGGCGCCGACGGCAAACTGACTACCGACGCGCTCCAAGCCCGCGAGGCGCTCACCCATCTGCCCGACCTGCTCACACCACGCGAGGAGGTGGATGACCCCAACGACGATAAACCGGATCGCCATCGGTCCGGTGGGATCGACGTCGAGGAATTCGAGAAACTTGAAATGGGTTTTGTGAATAACCCCGAACTTTCGCGGGCCTTGTCCACAGCGATGGGATCCAATCTCGATTCCTGGATCGACATAACCGGCAACCCGCAGACGGGGTATCTTCCGAGCGGCGAGGCGCACATCGCAGTCACCGATGCGAACCGCCTTCTGTATCTGGCGAGCCAATCCAATGAAGGTCGCCTGACTCTCGAAGTCGCACGCACTGCGTATGAAGCGGACATTTTGAATCGCGCATTTTCACAAACCGAGGTGTCGCCGGGCAAGTACGTGGACCCATACCTCAACAATATCGCGTCGCTAGAAAGCCGCATATCCAATGCTGCAGCGAATGCATTGACTTTCCAGGACCTGAAGGCTGTAGGTGAATTCAACGATAACCAGCAAGAGATATACGATAACAAGAAGGCAGCCGCAAAGCTGGTCGATCAGATTATTATGGCGAACATTGATGTCGGTTTGGATTATACAAAAGGTCTCACGCAAGACAGCTATGGGCTAGGGGCCGCCACTGGGGTCGAGGGCAGCAAGAAGGTCGCAGCCATGCTCGGCGATGGCTTGATCGAAGGGATGGTCAGCCAGTACATAGACAACCCCGACAAGATGGTGGTCGAGAGTCCGAGTACGAACGACATGTATATCCAGGCTCACACCAATTTCAAGCAGGCACTCCTCGATACCGCCCTCCAACACGGTCGCCTCGATGAGAATCTGGTCGATACGAATACGGGGCGGCCGATCAACCTTAATAGCTTGATCGGAGCTGACGTGAGATCACAATCAGATGAGTATCTGGCACGTCAAGGATTTTCGACCACACTGAGTAGTTATCTCACCCTCAATGCCATCCAGACTGTAGAGGGCGTTGCCACCGGCGTCACAGCGCTGGAAACCATCCGGACCGGAAAGATAGCAGCCCCAGCGGCCGAATAGGAGGCGCACATTGAGGCCCCTCGAACAAGAATGCAAACAAATTATTCTAGCGACCGCCACCGTCGCGATTGTGGCCGCGTGTTCGAATACATCGTTATCCGACGCCAACCTGAACAAATCCAACAGCGAAACGAGCCAGGTTCCACACAATTTTTCTTATCCAAGGACCCAGTTCTCATCGGACATCGCTATCCCAACCATCGGGCGTGGTGCAGCCGCAGCGAAACTGGCCCTGGAAGTTCGGGTTCTAAAAATAAATCATATCGCCAACAGAGATAACTCGCTGCTTCCAATGATTAACCAGTTAGTGGGACCATTCAGTGCCGCCCTACCGTATGACGGCAGTCCGCGTCTCCCAGAGACAGGAGGGGCACTCTATCGGGTTGTGGAGATTTCCGAGCAAGGCGACAATCGATGGGTCGTGACCACCTGCAGATATAATACGCCTGGAGTATACGCCGTAGCAAAAGACGGACAACTTGAATTGCTCGATGAACCGGATGAGTATCACGCCGAGCGATCAACTGTGGAACTTACTACCGAAAGCTCCGCTAGCGGCGAAACGGCGATATCACCCCGGCTGCTAGTGGTAAGAACTTCTAGCGAGGATTTCCACCATCGCCCCGGCAGCTCAGATGACTTGGAGCAGACGACCTGCGAGCCACACCTACCCGAGCCGTTCATTCAACAACCACCCCTACCTGGCGGGTAGTCCACATTCATGAAGGTAACACCCGAAATTCGCCCAAGTTGCCCGCGCAGTTGCGGACAATAACTTAGTCGGTTCGGTAGAATAGAAGTGCTGATGAAATAAATCAGTGGTCAGCAAATTGCGATCGGCGGACACAATGATCAACTCTTCCCAGATAGGCCGACTTTGTACCGTTGCAGGCGTGGGAGTGCTCGCGTTCCTGATGACATCGTGCGAGACGGGGAATGATCAAATAGATGCGCAGTCCAGCCGCACGCTTCGAGAGCCGTGCAATAACATGCTGAAGTTTTTCGAAGATAACTTCGGGGATACCAATTGGGTGGTGGAGTATGGGAATGCAAGTCCCGATTCCGTCATTGATGCGTACGGTACGTGCAACATAGAACAATTTCCCAGCGGGGGTACAGCTATTCTGGCGGTATCTGCGGTGTTGCCAGACAAGTACGATATCCCATCCTCACATGACTACTCACTCTATACTCCGCAGGCTCAGTACGAGGAAAAAGTTTGGCTCCTGCATGATGCTGATACGACCAAGATTTACACAGAAGTTGACGGCTGGCGAGGGCACCTGGTTATCTTTTCGTCAAGAATTGAGCCTGGCGCCGACCACATGAGGTATACGATAACCGACGAACTGACGAAGAATGCAACAACTACCCTGATCAGGCTTACAGGAGAATTATGACGGTTATCGCTGCCCCTTGCCCGATCAAGTTCTAGTACACGAAATTTCTCGCCCGCGGCACGCGGTGCCGAACAGCCGAAGCCTGAGGGTTTTGTTCCACCGAGCGTGAACGATCTGCAAGCCGGTTCGAATCTGGGCGTCCGCCAGATTCTCATGGACGAGCTCAACGAACGAAACAGGCTTCCCGAATCGGTTGACACAAAAGAGGGTCCACTGTAGTTGATCGATAGCAACGGCCGAGCGACGGATGTAAGCAAGCTTACCGGAGAATTCCCCGACGCGGTCGTGACGGGCATACTCCAGCAGAATAATGTAAACGAGTTTGCCAAGGACTATTCAAAGCAATTCAACGACAAGTTGTCGACGGGACTACTCGACAGCAACAATCCCAGCTCTATCGACAACTACCTGGCAGGCAAAGTTGTACTAAAATCGTAAATATACTGGTCGAGGTTTCGTGACGGCGACACTGCTCATTGCCGCCGGTGCGCTCGGCTCATGCAGCGAATCGCACACTGCAGAAGAGCCGGACCGCGGCTTGCTCGCGGTTTTTGATCCATGTCGAGACACCTCTGCCGACTTCCGGTCACGGCACCGACTGAACGAGCCTGAGTACACGAATGTTTACAATATGGACGGCAGCCCGCGGCCAGTTGATGAAGCATTCGGCTGCGCCTACTCGACACCTGCCGACGAACAAGGCTTTTCGATGGTGATCGGCTTCAGCCGCGCTTGGAATCACGGCACACTTTACGGCGGAGAAAAGCAGCAATTCACGCAGACATTGATCGCCGGACGCGAAAGCGAGATTAGTTGCGCCACAATCGGCGTTGACGAAAAACCCTATTGCGATGCTTTGATATCATTCAACGAGAGCGAGATTCTATTCGAGGTAAGATATTGGCTACCACAGGGGAGCATCGACAGGTTCAAGACGGTAACCGAGGCTAAATTGATCGAATTGGCCACGGAGGTGATGGAGGAGCTGCCGCATGGGCGGTAATGCGGCCTCCGAGGTGGCCAGGTAAGAAAATGTCACCGCTACGTAGCGGCGTGCGAGCCTTCAAGGTCAGCGAGAGACGGGGCCTCGACCACCGGAGCGCGCATGCGGTGAAGACCTCAGTGTCCGCCCTGTTGCCGAAGCCAGGGAGATCGCGGAACTCCCTGGCCCGAGCGGAAACTCGCCGGTTGCCCACTTAGCCTGAAGTGTGTAGCGTCACACGAACAAGAACGGCCGCCCGGCGAGCGCCAACTCACCGAACGGCCTGGGTACGAAACAGTCACAGCCTGTTCGCACCGTGGGATGGAATCCTACATGCAACCGGCTCGGCGTCTCCTGACGCCGAGCCTTCGTCGTCCAAGGGCGAGGTCTGCCCCTGTGACAGGCTGTCTGTGTCGTGTCCGGGCCTGGCCGCTCCTGTCGGTCGTTATCGGAGAGCCCGACCGAGGGACAGACAGCCCTGTCAACCAGCCTCCTGCGAGCACCACAGTCGTACGCCTCGCACGTACGCACCTGGACGGCTTCGGGAGTGCACACCTATCGCCCAGGTCCAACCCGCCACACGCCGAACCAGGCGTGGGGCTACCGGTGTTGGCCGAGGACGCGAATCGGGGTTTCGGTGCGGGGAACCGGGAGGGACGGTTACGACACCGGCACCCTTGGGTGCTCCGATCGGGGTTCGAAACACGCCTGCCTACGCACTGTCAGGCACCACCGAACAACTCCTCCTCGACGTCCCGAGCAGACGCTCGAGCGATGCGGTCGAGAATCTCGTCTTGGTAGCACCGGAACTCCGAGTACGGGATTCGCTTCGATCGCCACAGGAACAGGTCGGCCCCCGCACCGAAGTCGATGCGGGGGCCGAAGGGGACGAACTACTTCCCGCCCTGGTTGGCCACTGCGGCCGCGCCGGCAGCGGCGGCTTCGGGGTCCAGGTATTCGGCCGGCTTCACCGGGCGCAGGTTTTCGTCGAGTTCGTAGCGCAGGGGGATGCCGGTGGGGATGTTGAGGCCGGAGATGTCCTCGTCGGAGATGCCGTCGAGGTGCTTCACCAGGGCGCGCAGGGAGTTGCCGTGGGCGGCGACCAGGACGGTCTTGCCGGTCTTCAACTCGGGGGCGATGGTGTTCTCCCAGTACGGGATCATGCGGGCCACAACGTCTTTGAGGCATTCGGTCTTGGGGACCTCGATGCCCGCGTAGCGGAGGTCGCCTTCCTGGCTGTATTCGTTGTCGTCGGCGATGGGCGGGGGCGGGGTGTCGTAGCTGCGCCGCCACAGCATGAACTGGTCCTGGCCGTACTGTTCGCGGACCTGTTCCTTGTTCTTGCCCTGCAGGTCGCCGTAGTGGCGTTCGTTGAGGCGCCAGTCGCGGATGACGGGGATCCAGTGGCGATCGGCCGCGTCGAGCGCGTTGTTGGCGGTGCTGATCGCGCGGCGCAGCAGCGAGGTGTAGACGATGTCGGGCAGCACGTCGTGCTCGGCGAGCAGCTCGCCTGCCCGCTTGCCCTCGGCGATGCCCTTGTCGGTCAGGTGCACATCCACCCAGCCGGTGAACAAGTTGAGGGCATTCCATTCGCTCTCGCCGTGGCGCAGCAGCACGAGGGTGTAGGTCATGAGGTCATTCTGGCATTTCACCCGCGCCCGGCCCACGCCACCTCGTCGATGGCGAGCACGCCCGCACCGACCAGGGTGGCTCCCTCGGGGAGGGTGGAGAGCGAAACGTCCAGAGCGTCGATGAATTCGAGCCCGGCGTGCCGGTCGACGGCATCGCGCAACGGTCCCCACAGCGGTTCACCGGAGTCGGCGAAGCCGCCACCGATCACCACGCGGTCCACGTCGAGCAGGGCCGCGGCCGAACAGACGGCCCGACCGAGAGCGGTCCCGGCCCGTGCCATCGCGGCGACGGCGACGGGCTCGCCGTCGCGGGCGGCCTGGGCGAGTTCGATCCCCGTCGCACCGGTCCAGCCCTGCGCGCGAGCCCAGCGCACGGTCGACAGCCCACCGGCAACCGCTTCAACACAACCGAAACCACCGCACGCACAGGGTGTTTCATCACCGGGCACGATGATGTGACCGATGTGACCCGCGTTGCCGGTTCGCCCCCGCAGCACTCGCCCGTCGGCGAGCACCCCACCGCCGACCCCCGAGGACACCGTCAACGCCAGCCCGTTGTCGAGCCCGCGCAACCCGCCGACCCGGTGTTCGGCGAGCACGAGACACGCGCCGTCGATCGCGAACCGCACGGCCGCACCGGGGAACACCGAACGCACCCGGTCGACGATCGGGAACCCGTCGCGCCACCGAGGAAAGTTCAGTGGTCGCGTCACCCCGGCCGGCACATCCACGGGCCCGGCCGACCCGATGCCGACCGCACGAACCTCGTTGTCCCCGGCCACAGCGAGCAGTAACTCCCGGCACACCGCCCACGGATCGTCGACGGCCACGGCCGCGCGCCGCACCGAATGCACCGTGTAGTCCGGATCAACCACTCCTACAGCGAATTTCGTCGCTCCGATGTCGAGCGCGAGGACAACCATCGCCCACTCCTGTCTGTTCGGCCGTACGAGGTTGATCAGCCACGACCCGGCCGGCGATGTGAACGCTCACAAAAATGTGGCGGTGGACACTTTGACTAGTGGTTGCTCCACACCGCCGGTTTTCGTTGGATACTTCGTCCGGGTCGGGTGATTCCGTTGGGCTGCGTTACTGATGATGAAGGAAAGTTGTGTCGAAATTAGTAGTACTGGTGTTGAGCCTGCTCTCGGTAGGCCTCCTCGCCGCTCCCGCGGCTGCGAACCCGCTGTATCCGACGCCCGATCCTGACCCGTTCTTCACCGCACCGGCCGACATCGCCGCGCTGGCTCCCGGCGACGTGGTCCGCACTCGCCGCATCGACACGATGCTCTACCCCGGCACCGAGGGCTGGCAGATCGCGTTCCGCTCGACCAACTCGGCGGACAACGCGATCATGGGCGTCACCACGGTCTTCATGCCGATCGGGGTGAAGAGCCCGCCGCTGGTCTCCTACCAGGCGCTGATCAACTCCATCGGCACCCGGTGCAACCCGTCGAAGTCGCTGTTCAACGGTGAGCTGCAGGACGCACCGGGCGCGATGCTGCCGATCGGTCGCGGCTGGGCGGTGTCGGTGCCCGACTACCTCGGCCCGACCGTCGCCTACGGTGCGGCGCGGATGAGCGGCATGGTGACCCTCGACAGCGTGCGCGCGGTGCAGAAGGTGACCGAACTGGGCCTCGGCGGGTCGCCGGTGGCGCTGGCCGGGTACTCCGGTGGCGGCATGGCCACCGCGTGGGCCGGTGCGCTGCAGCCGGAGTACGCGCCCGAGCTGAAGCTGGCCGCGGTGGTCGCCGGCGGCATCCCGAGCGACCTGGAACTGATGGCCGACGCCCTCGGTTTCGCACCGCACCCCGGTTTCGGCCTGGCCTTCGCGGCCGCCATGGGCATCGAGCGCGAGTACCCGGACCGGGTGCCGGTGTCGGATCAGCTCAACGAGACCGGTCTGTGGTTCCGCGAGTTCACCAAGGACGCCTGCCGTCGCTTCCTGCTCTTCCACGGCATCTTCCGCAACGCCGAGCAGATGGCCGCGTCGAAGGAACTGCTGTCGAGCCAGGTGGCGCGTGGTGTGCTGCGCGAGAACAGCATCGTGCACTACGAGGGTGCCCCGACCGCGCCGACCTACATCTGGCAGGGCCGCTTCGACACCCTCACCCCGTACGGCCCGGTGGCCGACACCGTGTCGCACTGGTGCGGTGCGGGCGCGCCCGTGAAGCTGGCGACCTACGACATCGCCGAGCACATGACCGCGGCCGTGGCCGGTTTCGTCGACGCGTGGAGCTATGTGGAGTCCCGCTTCCGTGACGAACCGGTGCCGACCACCTGCTGAGAACCCGAACGCGGGTGCCGCACAACGGCACCCGCGTTTCTCATACCTTGTCGGCCTCGTCGATGAGATGTTCGAAGGCGCGCAGGTTCTTCAGCGATTCCCCACGCGAGACGCGCCACTTCCATTCCTTGCGAATGGATTCCGCGAAACCCAGCTCGAGCAACATGTTGAAGTCGGTGTCGACGGCCTCGAGGACCTGGCCGAAGATGCGGTCGAGTTCGTCGGCGGTGACCGATTCGGTCGACATGCGACCGACCAGGTAGATGTCGCCCACATTGTCGAGGGTGTAGGCCACCCCGTAGAGACGACGGTTGCGGCGCAGCAGGTACTTGTAGACACCTTCGAAGTTCTCGTCGGGCTTTCGGCAGACGAACGATTCGATTCGCACACCGTGCTTGCCGACGGTGAGCATCACGGTGGTCTTGAGCTTGCGTTCGCCGGGCAGCACCACGATGAAGGTGTCGTCACCGTGGCGGGTGTATTCGATCTCCCGGTCGCGCAGCGTCTCGTCGATCACCTGCGATACGGCGCTCACCTGAGTACTCCTGTCCGGCGCCGCCACAGCGCCCGCGATCTGGCTTGGCTTGTCTCACCCGCGCGCAAGGCGATCGGGTTGCGTTCGACGCGCATACCCGCGATCGCGGCGGCGTAACTGTCGAGCAGTCCTTCGGCGGTGTGCGCCCAGGAGAATCTGCTCGCGTGCTCGACCGCTGTGACGCCCATGCGGCCGAGGCGGTCGGGGTCGTCGAGCAGGGCGGCCAGGGCGTCGGCCCAGTCGCCGGTGCGGTGGCTCGGCACGAGCAGACCCGATTCACGGTGCCGCACAGCGGTTCCCAGGCCGCCCACGTCGGCGGCGAGCACGGGGGTACCGCTGGCCTGCGCCTCGATGGCGACCAGACCGAACGACTCGTTGTAGCTGGGGACGGCGACCACGTCGGCCGCGCGGTACACCTGCACGAGGCGGTCGGCGGGCTGCGGCGGCAGAAAGGTGACCTGCTCGGCGATGCCGAGGTCGGCGGCCAGTTCGATCAGCGCGTCGGGGCGGGCCAGGCCGGTGCCGGACGGTCCGCCGACGATCAGGACGCGCAGCGCGCGGCGCGGGTCGCGGGCCAGCAGCTCGGCGGCCGCGCGGACCAGCACATCGGGGGCCTTGAGCGGCTGGATCCGGCCGACGAACGCGACGACCTGTTCGTCGGCGCGCAAGCCGAGTTCGGCGCGGGCGGCGAGCTTGTCACCGGGCCGGTAGCGGCCCAGATCGGCGCCCGGCGGGACGACATCGATGCGGTCGAGGTCGGCGCCGTAGAGGTCGACCAGCTGACCGGCTTCGTCGGCGGTGTTGGCGACCAACCGGTCGGCCTCGGCGATCACCTGCTTCTCCCCGATCACCCGCGTCTCGGGTTCGGGGGTGTCGCCCTCGGCGAGCGCCAGGTTCTTCACCGCGGCCAGCGTGTGCGCGGTGTGTACCAGCGGCACCCGCCAGCGGTCGCGGGCGAGCCAGCCGACCTGACCGGAGAGCCAGTAGTGCGAGTGCACGAGGTCGTAGTGGCCGGGCAGGTGCCGAGCCTCCTGTCGCAGCACCTCGGCGGTGAAGGGGCACAGCTGGGTGGGCAGTTCGTGCTTGTCGAGCCCTTCGAACGGTCCGGCGACGACGTGGCGCACGAGCACACCCGGTGCGGCCTCGGCGACCGGCGGCAGGTCCGAGGAGGTGGCCCGGGTGAAGATCTCCACCTCGGTACCCCTGGCGGCCAGTTCGAGCGCGGTCTGCAACACATAGACGTTCATGCCCCCGGCGTCACCGGTGCCGGGTTGGGCCAGCGGGGAGGTATGCACCGACAGCACCGCGATGCGGCGGGGCCGAAGTTCAAGACGTCGCTGACTCACACCTTCCAGTGTGCACGCCGCGACGCCACCGATAACATCCCTACCGGGATCGGTGACGGCCATCACAGCCGTGCGGTGAGTGAGCTCACGCACCGATCGTCATCGAGCGTGCCCGATCCGGGCGGCACACGCCAGCGCTTTTCGGCCGTCGCATTCGGCGCGGGGATCAGCGGTTGAGCGCGGACTCGAACTGCGGCCACGAGGTGTGCAGATCCTCCTCCCAGTAGCCCCACGAGTGGGTGCCGGTGGGCCGCAGGTTGACGGTGGCCGGGATGCCGAGCGACTGGAACCGGTCGCGCAGCTGACGGGTGCACTGGTGGGTGACCGCTTCGAGCGTGGCACCGAAGGCCAGCTGGTAGGCGAGTTGCAGGGGGTCCGGCTGGACGGCCGGGTTGTCGTACGGGCCGGGCAGGCCGGTTCCGGAGGAGATGTAGACCTCGGTGCCGCGCAGGGATTCGGCGTGCAGGTAGGGGTCGTGGGCCGACCAGGCCGGGTCGGTGGGCGGGCCCCACATATTGGCCGCGTTGCCCATCCGGCTGCCGACGACGGTGCGCACGATCGCCTGCCCGCGCAGGTCGCTGGTGCGCACGCACCCGCTGTAGGAGCCGATCGCCCGGTAGAGGCCGGGTTCGGCGAGGGCGAGCTGGAACACCGAGGTGCCTGCCATCGAGAGCCCGGCGATCGCGTTGGCGCCGGTGCCCCCGAATTCGGCGTCGATCAGGGGTGGCAGTTCCTTGGTGAGGAAGGTCGCCCAGCGCTGCTTGCCCAGCACCGGGTCGTCGCTGCGCCAATCGGCGAAATAGCTGCCCGCGCCACCGAACGGGATCACCACGTTCACCTGTTTGTCGCGGAAGAACGACACCACATCGGTGCGGTCGAGCCAGTTGCCGTCGGCGCCGCCACCCACACCGTTGAGCAGATACAGCGTCGGCGCGGGTTTCGACGGGTCCGCGGCGCGCAGCACCCGCACCCGGTTCACGTTGTCCATGGCGGGTGAGTACACGCCGATATCGATGGTCTGATCGGCTTCCACGCGCCGATCGTCGATCCGCGCCCGCTCGATCGGCTCGGAAATCCCCTGGCCCGCCGTCATTCCGGTAGCGAGCATCGCGGCCAGCACCGCGATGACGATCCGAACCCCCAACGCCCGACAAGACCTCATCGAACTCCGATCGCCGAATCCTGTTCCTGATTCGTGATTCAACGACATATCCGAACGCTACACACGCTTTCGGGAAATCATTGTGACGATCCCCAGAAGATTTTCCGTGAAACTGTGCGGATAGTTCGCTACCGGAACGATCGCAATCACGGGCTTATCACGCCCGTGCAATGCTACTTGACGACTGGCTCTCTAGCTGCGGAAACAGTGGACGAGCGACTCGCTGCGAAGCGCTCGCCACGGACATCGACTATGCCGGAATCAACCTCATTACAGCCTAAAAATAGACCCTTCGGATTGGTTCCGGGCACAGTCCGACAATCCCCCGTGACGCCGCGCCGCAATTCAGTCCAGCGCGTCGACGAACTCACTCACCTCGGCGACGAACCGGGCTCGATCCTCGATGAACAGCCCGTGCTGGGCGTCCTCCCAGAACGAACCGCGCGCGCCCGGCACGTTGTCGACGATGTAGCGCCCGTTGTCGGCGGGCACCACCGGATCCGCGGTGCCATGCAGCACCAGCACCGGGATATCAAGGGCGCGAAGGGTTTCGGTGTTGTCGATGGTGCGGTAGAACAGCGCCTTGCGCACCGAGGGCGCGGTGGCGAGACTGCCGCCGAACAACCGCTGCGCGTCGACACCCTTGTCCTCCCCCGGCCCGGTGTTCGCGTTGCCGAACACCGCGAACGCGCGCACCGCCCGCCCGGCGGACTCCTCGAACACACCGGGAATGGCCTTGTCCATCGCGGGCCCGGTCGCGGCCCCCGGCACACCGGGGCCGATGTGGGCCAGCGAACCGGTGTAGATCGCGGCCGCGACGGCGCCGGTGCCGTAGGTGGCGAGGTAGTCGGTGGCGACGATGCCGCCGTAGGACCAGCCGAGCAGCACCGCGCCGGAGTCGATGCCCTCGGCGGCCAGCACCGCGGCCACGTCGGCGGCCCAGGCCTTCGGGTCGTCGTACACGCCGGGGTCGTCGGAGTAGCCGTGCCCGCGCAGGTCGACCGCGATCACCCGGTAACGCTGTGCGAGGTCGTCGGCGGCGCCGCCCCAGCAGCGCAGATTGCCCGCCCAGCCGTGCAGCAGCACCAGCGGCCTGCCCGTCTCCGGACCGGTGACCCGGTAGACGATCGTCGTTCC
Organism: Nocardia sp. NPDC050378; assembly: GCF_040655675.1. Classification (NCBI taxonomy): domain Bacteria; kingdom Bacillati; phylum Actinomycetota; class Actinomycetes; order Mycobacteriales; family Nocardiaceae; genus Nocardia; species Nocardia sp. NPDC050378. Next base: position 810,775 of record NZ_JBFAKI010000001.1, on the reverse strand, counting down.
ATCGGCGCTGACAGCATCACGAATAGCCATGCCGACAGGCTAACGCCGGTATCGCTCACCGTGATCGGAGCCGTGGCGGCGGCGAAACGGCGGCGAATAGGATCGATGGTCATGAGCACTCGCACCGCCGTCGTCACCGGAGCCAGCTCGGGCATCGGGGAAGCCACCGCACGGGAACTGGCCAAGCAGGGGTATCACGTCTATGTGGGGGCCCGCCGGTTCGATCGCGTGCAGCGGCTGGCCGAGGAGATCGGCGGCACCGCACTGGAACTCGACGTCACCTCCGAGGACTCGGTGCGCGCGTTCACCGATGCCGTGGAGCGGGTCGACGTGCTGGTCAACAACGCGGGCGGCGCGAAGGGGCTCGCACCCGTGCTCGAGGCCGACCTCGACGACTGGCGGTGGATGTGGGAGACGAACGTGCTCGGCACCCTGCGCGTCACCAAGGCGCTGCTGCCCAAGCTCATCGCTTCCGGTGACGGCCTGATCGTCACCGTGACCTCGATCGCGGCCATGCACGCCTACGACAACGGCGCGGGTTACACCTCGGCCAAGCACGCCCAAGGTGTGCTGCACCGGACCCTGCGCGGGGAACTGCTCGGTCAGCCGGTGCGGCTCACCGAGATCGCGCCCGGCGCGGTGGAGACCGAGTTCTCTCTCGTCCGCTTCGACGGTGACGCCGAGCGGGCGGCCAAGGTCTACGAGGGCATCGATCCGCTCTACGCCGAGGACATCGCCCAGATCGTCGCCTTCGCCGCGAGCAGGCCGGCGCACGTCAACCTGGACACGATCGTGGTGAAGCCGCGCGATCAGGAAGGGCCCGGCCGCTTCTCGCGCCGCCCAGCGAACTGAAACCGCAGGTCGTGAGCCTGACCACAGATTGTTGCTGACAATTCGCTGAGTGCATGACCAGTCATTACCATCTCTGCGATGGGCAGAATCAAGTCGGTATTCGACGGTTTCAAGAACTTCCTGATGCGCGGCAACGTCATCGATCTCGCGGTCGCCGTGGTGATGGGTACCGCGTTCACCGCGGTGGTCACCTCGGTCACCAAGGGCTTCGTGAACCCGCTGCTCGCGGTGTTCGGCTCGACCAATGAACTCGGCCTCGGCGTGCAGCTCATCGCCGACAAGCCCGCCACGTTCATCGCGGTCGGCCCGATCATCACCGCGTTCATCGACTTCATGATGGTCGCCGCGGTGCTCTACTTCGTGCTGATGGTCCCGATGAAGTCGCTGAAGAACAAATTCGGTACCACCAAGGAAGCCGAGCCGACCGAGACCGAACTGCTCATCGAGATCCGCGATCTGCTGGCCAAGCAACAGGGCCTGAATGCGGAGCAGACCGCGGCGCTGAGCACCGAACAGGCCAAGAAGGACCCGGCTCAGCTCACAGACTGATCCCGACGGTCACCGGTTCCGGTTCGAGCACGATGCCGAACCGGTCGCGCACACCGTCGCGGACCGTGCGAGCCAGCTCGACGATGTCGGCCGCGCGCGCCGCGCCCCGATTGGTCAGGGCGAGCGTGTGTTTGGTCGACAGCCGCGCGGCCGCGTGCTCGCCGGGGAATCCCTTGGCGAAACCGGCACGTTCGATGAGCCAGCCCGCCGAGAACTTGGTGCCCGAGGGGGCCGGGTAGGTCGGGACGCTCACCTCGCCGAGGTGGGCGGTGATCGCGGCCAGCACCTGGTCGAGGCGGTCGTCGCCGACGACGGGGTTGGTGAAGAACGAGCCCGCGCTCCAGGTGTCGTGGTCGGCGGGATCGAGCACCATGCCCTTGCCCGCGCGCAGGCGGAGCACCTCGGGGCGCACCTGGGCGGCGGGGCGGGTCTCGCCTTCGCTCGCGCCGAGCACGCGGGCCAGTTCGCCGTAGCGCAACGGTGCGCTGGTACCGGTGGGGTCGAGCCGGAATTCGACAGCGAGCACCACGGCGGCGTCGCTGTGCTTGAGCACGCTGGTGCGATAACCGAAACCGAGCTCGGCCGGTTCCGCCCAGCGGACCTCTCCGCTCACCCGATCGAGCAGCCGCACCCGGCGCAGCAGCGACTCCACCTCCACGCCGTAGGCCCCGACGTTCTGCACCGGTGTGGCCCCGACCGAACCCGGGATACCCGACAGGCATTCGAGCCCACCGAACCCGGCCGCGACCGTCGCCGCGACGAGCTCGTCCCAGTTCGCGCCCGCCTCGGCCAGCACCGAATCGGTGCCGAACTCGACTCCGGCGTTGCGCACCCGGACGACGACACCGTCGAAACCGGCGTCGTCGACGAGCAGGTTCGACCCACCCGCGACGAGCAGCACCGCGACACCGGCCTCGTCGAGGGCCCGCACGGTGGCGACGAGCGAGGACGTGCTGTCGCATTCGGCGACCAGCGCGGGACCGCCGACGCGCAGCGTCGTCAGTTCCGACAGCGGCACCGCCGGGCGCACCTGCGCACCGGTCTCGGCCAGCAGGTCACGCAGCTGTTCGGGGGACACCACCCGTGTTGTTCGCACGTCAGAAGACGGTACCGTGTCGCACATGGCTACACCTCTGGCGTTCACGGCCGGTTATACGCATTCCATCGACGCGGTGCGCGCCGCGTACTCCGATGAGCAGTACTGGAAGGCCCGCATCGCCGAGGTCGGCGGCCCGAGTGCCCGCCTGGACTCGCTGACGGTCGACGGCGACCAGGTCCGCATCCAGCTGGTGCAGTCCATCCCCGCCGACCAGCTCCCGCCCGCCATCACCGCCGTGCGCCCCGGCGACCTGGTGATCCCCCGCGTAGAGCACTACACCGGCACCTCGGGCACCTTCGAGGCCCACGTCGACGGCGCGCCCGCCACCGTCCGCGGCACGGTCACCCTCACCCCGACCGCCACCGGCTGCGAAGGCGCGGTCACCGGCACCATCGAGGTGAAGATCCCCCTCTTCGGCGGCAAGATCGAAGCCGCCATCGCCGAACGCCTCACCGAACTCCTGACCAACGAGGCCACCTTCACCGAACAGTGGCTCGCCACCAAGTGACACCGGTCCGGGACGCCCGCTGAGGGCGCCCCGGTATCGTGTCGGCACATGGCACGTCGACTGGACTACTCCGCCCGCTACCCCCTGCACACCACTGAAGAGCTGTACGCGGCCCTGCAGAGCAGGGATTACTGGGAAGCGCGCGTCGAGGAGATGCGCAAGTACGCGCCGCACAACGAGGTGATCAGCCACGAGGTGAGCGACGACGGCATCGACGTGGTGCTCGCCCACACCCTGCCGCGCGAGATGCTCCCGGAGATCGCGCAGACGGTGATGCGCAAGGACATGGTCATCACCCGCAAGGAGAGCTGGGGCCCGTTCGCCCACGAGGAGACCGAGGGCAAGTTCTCCGCCTCCATCCCGGCGGGCCCGGGCAGCCTCAACGGCACCATCCGCCTGTTCCCCACCGAGACCGGCGCGACCATGCGCTTCTCCCCTGTCGCCAAGGTGTTCATCCCCATGGTCGGCCCGCGCCTGGAACAGCTGATGCTGGTGAATCTCGTCGACCTGTTCCGCGCCGAGCAGGAGGAGACCCTGCGCTGGCTGGAGACGGCCGCCAAGAACCCGGTCTGATCGTCGCCCATGACCGGCACGAGGAGAACGGTGCCGGTCGGCACCATCACGCGCGGCACCACCGGCGTCAACCGGTTGCGCCGCAGCGATCGCTGGCTGGTCAACGACGACCTGGTGAGCACCCGCCTGCGCGAGGCCGTCGACCCGCTCGTGGTCGACCTCGGCTACGGCGCGGCGGGCTGGACGACGATCGAACTGGCCGCGCGCCTGCGCACCATTCGCCCCGATCTGCGTGTGGTCGGCCTCGAGATCGACCCCGCCCGGGTGCTGCCCCCGCGCGACGGTGTGCGTTTCGCCCGCGGCGGTTTCGAACTGGCCGGTCTGCGCCCGGTGCTGGTCCGCGCCTTCAATGTGCTGCGCCAGTATCCGGAGGACGCGGTTCCTGCCGCGTGGTCGCGGATCCAGTCGAATCTGGCACCCGACGGCCTGTTGGTCGACGGCACCTGCGACGAACTCGGCCGCCGCAGCGCCTGGGTCCTCCTCGACCGGCACCGCCCCCTCTCGCTCACCCTCGCGTGGGATCCGTTCACCGTCGAGCGCCCGTCCGACATCGCCGAGCGACTACCGAAGGTGTTGATCCACCGCAATATTCGCGGCGAGAAGGTGCACACCCTGCTCACCGCCGCCGATCAGGCCTGGGAGCGCAGTGCCGCACTCGCACCCTTCGGCCCGCGCATCCGCTGGCGAGGCACAGCGGAGTTGTTGCGCGCCAACGGGTTCCCGGTGCGCGCCTACAACCGGCGGATGCGTGATTGTGTGCTGTCGGTGCCGTGGGATGTCGTCGCACCGAACGGGTGGCAGCCAGGCGAGTAGCCCCACCGGGGGTGCCACCGAGCGAAGCGGGCCGATAGCTCCCGACTCGCGCAGAGCACCCGGCCAGCTCACCAGGCTTAGCCGGCCTCCGGAAGAAGTCAGACGGCGAGCAGTGCCCGCCGTATCCGTCCAGCTGCCCGCGGAGCCAATTGCTCTGCACCCCACCGTATTTCGTCGACATCACACCGATGGATGGCAACCGCGTCGGTGACCACCTCGTTCAGCGCCGACTGCGCGATCTCGGTTTCGGCCAGGTCGAGCACCGTCCGCGCCGGTGTGGTCACCAGGAACGATCCCGCCGATTCCGTCGCCACCCCGGTGAGCTTGCGCCGGGTGAGCACCAGCCGTGGCGTCACCGGTGGCCGCCCCGCCGACACCGACAGGTGCAGAAACCGTGGCCGCAACCGTCCGAGCCCGTGCAGTTCGGCCGCGCTCTGATACGACACCACGGCGGCACCGTCGAACCAGGCCGCCCACATCGCGTATTCGTCGAGCGGGCCGGGCCGCCATTGCGTCAGCCGCAGCATCCCGACTCCCGATCTGGTCACCGACCCGTCGGCCAGCGCGGCCCGCACCCGCAGCTCACAACCGGTGCGCAGGACCTGCCTGGTGGTGAAGAATCCCGCGTGTCGTCCGGCGAGGCGCCGCAGCACCCGCCACCGGTGTTCGGTGGTCCCCGCCATCCGGCGCGCTCCCTCGCCAGCCATCCAGCCATGCTACGCCGCATGAAGTGGTACAGATCACAAATTGAAAGAAGGCCTTCATGGCCTCCTCAGAGCGGACACAGAAAAATCCGGAAGAATCGACTGTCATGAGCACCCAGACACCCCAACGCCCGAAGGTCCGTCGGCGCACGCTGGTGATCGCGTTGGCCGTGGTCGCCGTGCTCCTCGTCGGCACCATCGTGACGACCGAAGCGTATGCCCGCCACCAGATCTCGCGCTGCATCAGCAGCCAGTTCGAGCAGGAGATGGGCTCGAGCATCGACGTGAGTTTCGGTCCGAAACCGATGCTCATCACCTATCTCGACGGCAAGGTCGGGTCGCTGAGCATCGACAGCGAGGACAACAAATTCGGCCCGGCCGTCGGCATGGTCGTGCACGCTGAATTCGAGGACATCGAACTCACCGATCGTGGGCGCGGCGGTGCCACCGTCGGCAGCTCGAGTGCCGAGGTGACCTGGAACAACGACGGCATCCGCCAGACGCTCGGCACCATGGTGAGCGGGGTGAGCTCCTCGGCGAGCAGCGACGTACTCACCCTCGACGTGCTCGGCGGCCTGGCCCAGCTGCAGGTGCAGCCGATGGTCCGCGACGGCAATGTGGAGGTGGAGACCAAGTCCGCGCAGCTGCTCGGCATCGGCCTGCCCACCGACCTGGTGCAGGGCATCGTCGAGACCTTCACCCAGAGCCTGCAGAGCTACCCGCTCGGCCTGCGTGCCCAGCAGGTCGATGTCACCGATGACGGTGTGGTCGTTCATCTTTCGGGCGGGCGTACCGTCCTGGAGAGCTCCGGGCGCAGCGACGCCGAGCTGCGCTGCTGATCAGTCCGCAAAGCCGTCGAGCACGACCGCCGACTTCGACAGCCCGAGCCGGGTGGCGCCCGCCTCGATCATCGACGCCGCGTCCTGCGCGGTCCTGATCCCGCCACTGGCCTTGACGCCTAGCCTGCCGCCAACGGTGTCGGCCATCAGCCGCACCGCGTGCACGCTCGCCCCACCGGCGGGATGAAAACCGGTGGAGGTCTTCACGAAATCGGCACCGGCCTGCTCGGCGGCCCGGCACGCGCCGACGATCGCCTCGTCGGTGAGCGCGGCCGATTCGATGATGACCTTCAGCACGGCCCGGTCCTCGACCGCCTCGCGCACGGTGATGATGTCGGTGAGCACCGCCGCGAAATCACCGGCCACCGCGGCACCCACGTCGATCACCATGTCCACCTCGGCCGCGCCGCTGTCGACGGCCAGGCGCGCCTCGGCACCCTTGATCAGCGAATGATGTTTGCCCGAAGGGAATCCCGCGACGGTGGCGACCACCAGCCCCGGCGCGCGCACCGGAAGCATCGACGGTGAAACGCAGATCGCGTACACGCCGAGTTTACGGGCCTCGGCGATCAGGTCGTCCACTTGGGCGGGGGTGGCTTCGGGAGCGAGCAGGGTGTGATCGATCATGGCGGCCACGTCGGCCCGGGTCAGCGACGTCATGGGAGCGAGTCTGGCATATCGGCACAGAACTCCATTGCGCACGCGTACCCCTATCCGGGAGACTTGGACCGTGTTGATTCGTCGCGAGACCCCTGCGGACGCCGCGGCGATCGCCGCGATCCATCGTGCCGCCTTCGCCCCGCACTATCTCGGCGATCCAGCCGTCACCGAACCACCGGAGCCCGCGCTGGTCGACGCCCTACGCGCCGACGAATCCTGGATGCCGACGCTGTCGCTGGTCGCGCTGACCTACGACACCGTGGTCGGGCACATCTGCCTCACCAGAGCGGGCATCGGCCCGTTCCCGGTGCTGGCCCTCGGCCCGCTCGGCGTCGACCCGGACCATCAGAAGACCGGCGTCGGTTCGGCCCTGGTGCACGCGGCGCTCGGCGCCGCCGACGCGCTCGACGAATCGGTGGTCGGCCTGGTCGGCGATCCCGACTACTACTCGCGCTTCGGTTTCGTGCCGGGCGCACGCCGCGGCATCGTCCCCGACCAGGCCGACTGGGCCGAATACTTCCAGGTCAGACCCCTGGCGGCCTACGATCCGGCGGTCACCGGCGAATTCCGCTACCCGGCGCCGTTCTACGACCTGTAGGCCTACTCGAACACCACGGTGCGCCGACCGTGCACCAGCACCCGGCCCTCGAGGTGCCAGCGCAGGCCGCGGGCGAGCACCACCCGCTCGATATCGCGACCCTGGCGGACCATGTCGGGCACATCGTCGGCGTGATCCACGCGAATCACGTCCTGCTCGATGATCGGGCCCGCGTCCAGTTCGGCGGTCACGTAGTGACAGGTCGCCCCGATCAGCTTCACCCCCCGGTCGTAGGCCTGGTGGTAGGGGCGGGCGCCGACGAACGACGGCAGGAAGCTGTGGTGGATGTTGATCGCCCGGCCCGCCCAGTGCTCGCACAGCGAGGCGGGCAACACCTGCATGAACCGGGCGAGGACCACCGCGTGCGGGTCGTGCACGTCGACCAGTTCGCGCACCTGCTCGAACGCCGGTCCGCGTTCGGCCGGGTCCTTCGGGAACGGCACGTGATGGAACTTCACCCCGTGCGCCTCGGTCATCGCGGCCAGGTCGGGGTGGTTGCCGATGACGGCCTCGATGGTGGCGGGCAGCTCGCCGGCCCCTGCGCGGCCGAGCAGGTCGTGCAGGCAGTGCCCGTCCTTGCTCACCAGCAGCACCACCCGGCGGCGGGCGCCGGTGTCGTGCAGCTGCCAGTCGGTCTCGGGACCGAACTCCGCGGCCACCCGCGCGAACCGGGTGCGCAGTTCGTCGATGCCGAACGGCACCGTCGAGGCCTTCACGGCCTGCCGGGTGAAGAACCAGCCGATGTCACCGTCGGAGTGATAGCCGGCCTCCACGATCGAGCCGCCGAAATCGGCGATGAACGAGGAGATCCTGGCGATGATGCCGGGCCGGTCGGGGCAGCCGAGCGTCAGCACGAACCGACGGTCGTCCGAGGTCACAGGGGCAGAACTCATCCCCTCATCCTCGCAGGCCCTCAGGCCGAAGCGCGTGCGGGCTCGCGGACGGCGGCGAGTACCTCGCGCAGCTCACGGTTGAACAGGTCGTAGCGCTCCACATTGCCCAGGTGACCGGTGGGCAGCACCGCGAACTTCGCCAGCGTGCCCGCCTTGCTCAGCAGTTCGGCGAGCCGTTCGGCGTGAATACACGGGGTCATGTCGTCGCGGTCGCCCGCGAGCACGGTGGTCGGCACGGTGAAGTTGCTCGCGGCGTCGCCCAGGTGCAGCGCGGCCAGCAGCAGGCCGTAGCGCGAGCGGGTCATCATCGGGCAGCCACGCACCACCGAGAGGGCGTAGCTCAGTTTCTCCGGCGTGGTGTCGAGGGTCATCACCTGGCGCGCGAAGATCCAGCGCACGGGAGCGATCGGCGGGAACACCACCGGGGTGCCGAGGATGAGCTTGCCCAGCCAGTCCGGTGAGGGCAGTGCCCGGCCGCGCAGCAGCCGCAGCGGCTTGTTCAGACCGGGAACCATGGTGGAAACCTCCACCAGCGAGTGCGCGCCGGTGTTGGTGAGCAGTACGGCGGCGGCCTGTTCGCTGACTCGTTCGGGGTAGCGGCCGGCCCAGGCGATGAGCGTCATCCCGCCCATGCTGTGGCCGACGAGCACCGCGCGCTGGCCGGGCAGCAGGGCCGCGTCGAGCACGTCGCACAGGTCGTCGGCGAGCAGGTCGGTGCTGGGGCGCGCGTAGCCGTTGGTGCTCTCACCGTGGCCGCGCTGGTCGTAGGCGATCACACGGTACTCACCGGCGAAGGCGTTGATCTGGGCGTTCCAGTATTCGATGGAACAGGTCCAGCCGTGGGCGAACACGATCACGGGTGCGTCGACCGGGCCGTAGGCGTGCACGCGCAGGCGGGCACCGTCGGCGGTGACCACGGGGATCACCTCGTGCGGGACGCTCGGCGGATCGAAGGCCGCCACGCCATGGGTCCGGGTCCGCAGATCGGCCCGGTGGGCGGCAAGTCCGGCCTTGATCCTGGTGGTCACGGTATCGACCAGGTCGTTCACGGTCGCGGGCAGCATTGCGCGCATCGACACACTCCTTTGTGTTACTCATAGAAACAGTAACACCGGGAGCGCTCGACCGCGAGGGTCCGGCGACGATTTACCAGCGCGGCCCGCGCTGCACCTCGTCGACTTTCGGCCGCACATCGGCCAGATACACACCGGTCGCGATGATCGCGATGAACGAGGTGAGCATGCCGAACCCGCTGATCCCCAGCAGCAGGAACACCAGCGCACCCGCCAGGATCGCCAGCCAGATCGGCTTGGTCATCTTGTCGACGGCCGTAAACGCGTCCGGCCGCTGACGCACGGCATGGATCAGCGCGAACACCGTCGCACCGAAGGCTGCCAGCCACAGGACCAGCAAAATCATCCCCGTCACTCCATGCACCACATTCACTCCCCCATCATACGAACAGCGGCCCCACACACCAGGGGTGCGCGGGGCCGCTGTCGGCGGTGAAGGGTTACGCCTTCTTGGGGGCGGCCTTCTTCGCGGGGGCCTTCTTGGCCGGCGCCTTCTTGGCGGCCGGAGCCTTGGCCGGGGCGGCCTCGTCGGTCACGGCGACGACCTCGGCCTCGACCACAGCGGCGGCCTCGGCGGCAGCGGCCTGCGCCTCTTCCTTGCCACGGCCCAGCAGGTCGTTGACCTTGGCGAGGGCTTCCTCGGCGCGGGCGGAGGCATCCTTGTACAGGGACTCGACGCGACCGATCTGCTCGTCGACGGCCTCGTTGGCACGCAGCCGCTCGACGGTTTCCTCACCGCGCACGGCGAGGTCGGCGTAGATGTCGAGAGCCTGGCGGTAGTACTGCTCGGCCAGCTTGCGCAGCTCCTCGGGGGTGAACTTCTCGCGCAGCTCGGCGAGGTCCTCCGGCAGCTCCGAGGGCAGGCCGGCGAGGCGCTCACGGATGGTGTCGAACTGGGCCTGCACGTCGGCGGGCACGTTGGCGATGCGCTCGCGGGCCTCTTCGACCCGGGCCTTGGCATCGGTGGTGGCGACGCGCTCGCGGACGTCGGCGACGACCTCGTTCACGGCGGTGTAGATGGCATCACCGGCGCCGACGGTGGCGAACAGCGGCTTGGTCACGGTAGCGGTCTTCTCGGTCATCAGTCTTCGCTCTCCTGGTGTGGCGGAGTGTCAATTGTCGTGAACGAAACGTCGCTGTCCCGTTCGTTCCCCCCTGAGCCGGTTTCTTCCCCGTTTTCCCGGCGAAACGACTCATAGATTTCCAGCAACACCTGTTTCTGCCGTTCGGTCACCGAAGTGTCGGCCAGCAGGGCGTCCCGGACCGGGCTGTGCGGGCGCTGTTCCAAATATCCGGCCCGCACATACAACACCTCCGAAGAAACCCGCAGCGCCTTGGCGATCTGCGCGAGTACTTCGGCGGAGGGGTTACGTAATCCGCGTTCGATCTGGCTCAGGTACGGATTACTCACCCCCGCCAGGGCGGCGAGTTGACGCAGGGACACCTGCGCTGCTTCGCGCTGGGACCTGATGAACCCTCCGATATCTCGAGCCGCGTGCGTCAGGCTCTCGGGCTGGTCTGCCATCACTCACCTTCTGGCGTTGTACGGTCAATACTAGGTCAGGGTGCTAGCTCTTGCAAGCACTACAGTTAGCAGCCGCCGGGCGAACGCCCGGGATCAGTGGAACAGCAGCTGCGAGATCGTGTAGATCGCCAGGCCGGCCAGCGATCCGACGACCGTGCCGTTGATCCTGATGAATTGCAGGTCCCGGCCCACCTGCAATTCGATCTTCCGGCTCGCCTCGTCGGCGTCCCAGCGGGCGACCGTATCGGTCACCAGGGTCGAGATCTCGGCGGCGTAGTTACCCACCAGATAGCGCGCCCCCCGGTCGATCCACCCATCGACCTTCCCACGCATCGCCGGATCGTCACGCAACTGTTCACCCAGCTGTTGCACATTCTCCGCCACTTTGCGTCGCAACGTGGAATCGGGGTCGTTCGCCGACTCGAGAATCAACCGCTTGGCCGCACGCCAGGTGGCCTCCGCCATTCCGGTGATCTGTTCGCGGCCCATGATCTCGGCCTTCACCTTTTCCGCCTTGGCGATCATGGCATCGTCGTGTTGCAGGTCGTCGGCGAAATCCTGCAGGAATCGCGTCGCGGCCAGACGCAGTTCGTGTTCGGGGTCCGAACGCACCTTCCAGGTGAATTCCACCAATTCGCGGTAGATCCGCTCCGACAACAATGTGTTGACGAATTTCGGCGCCCATTGCGGCGCGTCGCGCAGCACGATCCGATCGATCGTCTCCTGTGAACCGAGCGCCCACTGATGCGCCCGCTCGGCGAGCAGATCGATCAGCGGCAGCTGCCGGTTGTCGGCGATCAGCTCCGAGAGCACCCGGCCGAGCGGCGGGCCCCACTGCGGTTCGGCGATGCGTTTGACGATGGTGTTGTCGATGATCTGCTCGACGTCCTCGTCGCGCAGCACGCCGACCACGGCGGTCAGGATGGTCGAACTCTCCTGCGCCACCCGCGCCGCGTTGGCCGGTGTGGCCATCCACCGCCCGACCCGCAGCGAGATCTGGGCCGCGTCGAGCCGGGCCGACACCACATCGGGAGCGAGGAAATTGGTGCCGACGAAGGCGCCGAGGCTCTCGCCGAGCTGGTCCTTCTTCTTGCGGATGATCGCCGTGTGCGGGATGGGCAAGCCGAGCGGATGCTTGAACAACGCCGTCACCGCGAACCAGTCGGCCAGCGCGCCGACCATGCCCGCCTCCGAGGCCGCGCGTACATAACCGACCCACGCGCCGCCGCCACCGCGCGACTCGAGCCAGCGGCACAGCAGATAGATCACTGTCGCCACCAGCAGGAAGCCGGTGGCGAGGGCCTTCATCTTGAACAGGTCGCGTCGTTTGCCCGCCTCGTCGGTCAGATCCGCGAACCCGGCGGGCTGCGCCGGTGCGGTGCGCGGCGTGAGCACCGCCGTGTTGCCGGGAGCTTTCTCCATGGCCCCCATTCTGCTGTGCCAAATGCCGTCGCGCCGACGCCGGCCTGTGGTAAATCCCCCAACGTCGCCTAAACGAGCGCCACCCCACATCGGCAGGCATAAGCTGTATCGCGAGAGACGCCACATCGATCGCAAGGGGGCTGTCCTGTCCACCGAAGACCTTGTCGAGATCGGCGAGCAGACCGGTCGGGGTTCCGCCGTGCGCGGCGCGGGTCCCGTCGACGGCCGCAAGAGGCGGTGGCGCCAGCACAAGATCGACCGGCGCGAGGAGCTCGTCGACGGCACCCTCAACGCCATCCGCGTCCGCGGCGCGCAGGCGGGCATGGACGAGATCGCCGCCGAGATCGGCGTGTCCAAGACCGTGCTGTACCGGTACTTCGCCGACAAGAACGACCTGGTGCACGCCACCATGCAGCGCTTCATCGAGACCACGCTGCTGCCGCGCGTGTACGGCGCCATCAGCCTCGATGCCGACGAGTACCAGCTGGTGCGGGCCGCCATGACCGAATACGTGGGGACCGTCGACGACGACCCCGAGGTCTACCGGTTCATCATGCACAACGGCAGCGGCGACAACGCCTCGCTCGCCGAGTTCGAGCGCCTGTTCGCCGAGGTCGTCACCGCCGTGCTCATCGATCGGGCCGGGGCCAAGGGCATCCGCACCGACGGCGCGATGCTGTGGTCCTACGTGCTGGTCGGCGGCATCCAGCTGGCCACCCACTGGTGGACCACCACCGACAAGGCGATGCCACGCCAGGATGTCATCGACTACCTCACGATGATGGCCTGGAGCGCGATCGAGGGCATCGCTCGCGCGGGTGGCTCCCCCGCTGTCTTCACCGAGCAGACACACGTTCTACCGCCACTTCCGGAGCTCTGACCAGGTCTGATACCAGATATCGCCGTCCCGGGCTCGACATCGCCGCGCGGTTGGTTACGCTGAACCGAGCGGGGCGCTGTGGCTTGTGTCACCGCTAGGTTGCCGTGCGCCGTCAGGCGTTCGGGCAGCGTGCACGTCGGCACCAACGGAGGTACCTCGATGGCGAAGAACGTGCCGACATCCCGGCTTGCCCGTGGCACGAAGCTGGGGGCAGTGGCGGCGAGTTCGGTCATCCGTTCCAAGAAGACCCGGTTGTCGATGCGCGGCAGGTCCGAGGCAGTGCGCGCGAAGATGGCCGAGGAGTCGATGATCCGCACCACCGAGCAGGTGGTCATGGTGCTCGGCACCATGAAGGGCGTGGCCATGAAGCTGGGCCAGATGATGTCGGTGCTCGATCTGGACCTGGTCCCCGAGGACCATCGCGAGCGTTTCCAGCAGCGGCTGGCCGTGTTGCGCAACGCGGCACCGACGGTGTCGTTCGAGAACATGCGCGCGGTGATCGAGCAGGATTACGGCCGCCCGCTGGACGAGGTGTTCGCCGAGTTCGACCCCGAGCCGATCGCCGCCGCCTCGATCGGCCAGGTGTACCGCGCCACCCTCGCCGACGGCAGGCGGGTCGCGGTGAAGGTGCAGTATCCCGGCGTCGACGTGGCGGTCCGCGCCGATCTGAAGAACCTCACCATGTTCCGCCGCGTGCTCGCCTCGGCCATGCCGTGGATCACCCCGGCCGTGCTCGACGAGCTGAAGCTCAACATGGAAGCCGAACTCGACTACCGGGCCGAGGCGGCGACGCAGAGCGAGATCGCGCACCTCTACCGCGACCACCCGTTCATCTTCGTTCCGTCGGCCGTGCCCGAGTTGTCGACCACCCGGGTGCTGGTGAGCGAGTTCGTCGAGGGCGCCGGTTTCGGCGAGATGCGCACGCTGCCCGATGAGGAGCGCAACCGGATCGGCGAGATCGTCTACCGCTTCTACGTGGGTTCGCTGTTCACGTTCAACGAGTTCTGCGGCGACCCGCATCCGGGCAATGTGCTGCTCGCGCCCGACGGCCGGGTGGCGTTCCTCGATTTCGGCCTGTTCAACCGGATGGACCCGAAACTGGTGCACTTCGAGAAACTGTGCCTGCGCGCGGCCGCCGAGGAACGTTCGGAAGACCTGCGCCAGTTGATGATCGATCGCGGCGTCATCGATTCGCCCGACGAGATCGGCGCCGAGGAGTGTCTCGAATACGTGCTCGCCGCCTCCGAGTGGTGTCTTGTCGACGAGGTCCTCACCATCACCCCGGAGCTGGCCAGCGGCGCGTTCCTGCTCGCCGTCGACCCGAGGGCCAGCGAGTTCACCGGGATGAAGCAGCAGAATCTACCGCCCGAGCACCTGTTCTCCCGCCGCGCCGACTTCCTCACCTTCGGCATGCTCGGCCAGCTCGACGCGACCAACAACTGGCATTCGATCGCCCGCGAATGGCTCTACGACGAGCCGCCGATCACCGAACTGGGCATCACCCATCATGATTGGCTGCGCACCCACCCACCGAAACCGGTGAAGAAGACGCGCCCCCGCAAGGCAACCACCCGATGAAAGGCTCCTCCGTGCCGCAAGACCGCGAGTTCGACCTGATCCTGTTCGGCGCCACGGGATTCGTCGGCAAACTCACCGCCGAGTACCTGCTCACCGCCGCCCCCGCCACCGCGAAGATCGCGCTGGCGGGCCGTTCGCGCGACAAGCTCGCCGCCGTACGCGAGGAACTCGGCCCCGATGCCGCGTCCTGGGATCTGGTGGTCGCCGATTCGACCGACGCGGCCTCGCTCGCGACGATGGCCGAACGCACCAAGGTCGTGGTCACCACGGTCGGCCCGTACCTGCGCTACGGTCTGCCGCTGCTCGGTGCGTGCGCCGCGGCGGGCACCCATTACGCCGACCTCACCGGTGAACCGCTGTTCATCCACGACGCGATCGAGCAGTTCGAGCAGACCGCCGTCGACTCGGGCGCCAAGATCGTGAACTCCTGTGGCTACGATTCGATTCCGTCGGATCTGAGCGTGTACGAGATCTACCGCGCCTCCGTCGCCGACAACACCGGCGAGCTGGAGGACACCACTCTCGTCGCCTACCTCAAGGGTGGGATGAGTGGCGGAACCATCGACTCCGGGCGCGCCATGATGGAGGACATCGCCGCCGATTCCGGGCGCGCGAAGATCCTGGCGCACCCGTACTCGCTGAGCCCCGATCGCAGCATGGATCCCGATGTCGGCAGGCAGACCGACCAGGCCCTCGCCCGCGCCGACAGTATCGATCCGAGCCTGCACGGCTGGGTCACCACGTTCATCATGGCCTCGCACAACACCAAGGTGGTCCGCCGCAGCAACGGTCTGCTCGGCTGGCCCTACGGCAAGCAGTTCCGCTACCGCGAGGTGATGAACGCGGGTACCTCGGCGACCGCACCGCTGGTCGCGGCGGGTATCGCGGGCGGCATCGTGGCGGGGATGACCTCGGGCGCGGTGCTGTCGCGGGTGGCGTTCGGTCGCAAGCTGCTCGACCGTATCCTGCCCAAGCCCGGCACGGGCCCGGACGAAAAGGCCCGCCGCAGCGGCTGGTTCACCATGAAGACCTTCGCCCGCACCAGTTCCGGCGCCAAGTACCAGGCGACGTTCTCCGGCACCGGCGACCCCGGCTACCAGGCCACCGCCGTGCTGCTCGGCCAGAGCGGTCTGTGCCTGGCGTTCGACGAATTGCCCGAACGCGCGGGCGTTCTCACCCCCGCGTCGGCCATGGGCGAGGCGCTCACCGAGCGGCTGCGCGCGGCAGGCATGACCATCGAGGTCGCACGGCAGTGAACCTGGCCCGCAAAGCCATGAACGCACCCGCGCTCGCGGCGATCTACGAGCACGCCTGGCGTCCCACCCTGTTCTACCTGGCCAGCGGCCGCACCACGGGCGACGACCGTCGCGACGCGGTGCGCTCGCTGCGCCTGGGCGGGCCAGAGAAGGTGCTCGATCTGGCCTGCGGCCCCGGCAATTTCACGCGCTACCTGAGCGAACACCTCAGCGGCGACGGTTTCGTCACCGGCCTGGACTACTCCGCGCCGATGCTGGCGCGCGCCGCCGCCGACAACGCGGGACCACGCGTCGGCTACGTGCGCGGCGACGCCCGCACCCTGCCCTTCGCCGACGAAACCTTCGATGCCGTCTGCTGTTTCGGTGCCCTGTACCTGATCCCCGACCCGATCGCCGCCGCCCGCGAGATGATCCGCGTCCTCGCGCCGGGCGGTCGCATCGCCATCACCACCAGTTACCGCGACGACAACCTCTTCGGCAAGGCGAGCACCCTGGCCGCGGGCGTGAGCGGCCTTCGCCTGTTCGACCGCGACACCTTCCCCACTCTGTTCGCCACCTCCGGGCTCACCGAAATCACCCAGCGCGTGCACCGTTTCATGCAATACGTCGAGGCGACCCGCCCCGCCTGAGCCGACACGCGGTAGCCCGGCGGTAGCCTGCCGGGCATGGACACGCTGAATTCGGTGATCGTCGACATCAACAACGTGTTCTGGAACTGGTTGCTGATCCCACTGGTGATCGTGGCCGGGGTGTATTTCACCGTGCGCACCGGCATCGTGCAGTTGCGGTTCCTGCCGGAGATGTTCCGGGTGGTCGCCGAGAAGGGCACCCCCGCCGCGGACGGCAAGCGGTCGGTGTCGGCGTTCGGCGCGTTCAGCATCTCGGCGGCCGCGCGAGTCGGCACCGGCAATATCGCGGGCGTCGCGACCGCCATCAGTGTCGGCGGGCCGGGCGCGGTGTTCTGGATGTGGGCGATGGCCACCCTGGGTGCCTCGTCGGCATTCGTGGAATCCACACTCGCCCAGCTCTACAAGCGACCCGAACACGAACCCGGCACATTCCGTGGCGGCCCGGCCTACTACATGCAGCACGGTCTCGGCCGGCGCTGGCAGGGCCTGATCTTCGCGGTGGTCATCACGGTGACCTTCGGTTTCGTCTTCAACGCCGTGCAGGCCAACACCATCGTCGCCACCAGCCGCGCCTCGCTCACGGCGATCGACGGCGACTGGTTCGCGCCGCTGGTCGGGCTGGCGCTGGTCGGGCTGCTCGGCCTGGTGATCTTCGGTGGAGTGCGCCGCATCAGCCGCATCACCGAGGTGCTCGTCCCGGTGATGGCCATGGTGTATCTGCTGCTCGGCATCGCCGTGGTCGCGCTGAATCTCGACGACCTGCCACGGGTGTTCGCCGATATCGTCGGCGGGGCGTTCGGCTTGCGGGAGGTGGTCGGCGGCGGTATCGGCATGGCCATCACCCAGGGCATCCGGCGCGGCATGTTCTCCAATGAGGCCGGTCTCGGCTCCTCCCCGAACGCCGCCGCGGCAGCGGATGTTTCGCATCCGGTGAAGCAGGGGCTCGTGCAGTCGCTCGGCGTCTACTTCGACACGTTGCTCGTCTGCTCCATCACCGCGTTCATCATTCTGACCAGCGACCCGGACCTGTCCGAGCGGCACAGCGCCGACCTCACCCAGACCGCGCTGCACACCACCCTCGGCAGCTGGGCCGGGCACGTGCTCACCGCGGTGGTGTTCATGCTCGCGTTCAGCTCGATGATCGGAAACTTCTACTACGGCCGCGCCAATATCGAGTTCATCACCGATCATCCGCGCCTGCTCACCGTGTTCCGGGTGCTGGTGCTGGTCGCGGTGTTCGGCGGCGCGCTCGGCTCGGTGGCGCTGATCTGGAACCTGGCCGACGTGTTCATGGGCGTGATGGCCCTGGTCAACCTCACCGCGATCCTGCCGCTGGGCGCGGTGGCGTTCCGGCTGCTCGCCGACTACCGCGCCCAGCTCCGCGCGGGCGAGGACCCGGTGTACGTGCACCGGGCCGAGATCGCCGACCTCGCCGGGGTGGCGTGCTGGCAGACGCGCCGCGACTAGTGGTAGGCATGGCTGATGGCGAAATTGTGGACCGAGCCCGTCACCTCCGCCCTGCGCGCCGACGGGCTGCGCGTCGCCGATATCGACACCTCGGCCACGCCCGGTTTCCTCGGCGGCAAGCAACTGGGCAAGTCGATGCTGCCCGAACGCGGCGAGGTGCTGTCGGTGTTGCAGGAGAAGCTGTTCGCGCACGGACGCACCGGTGGCGACCGCCGGGTGCTGCTGATCCTGCAGGGCATGGACACCGCGGGTAAGGGTGGCATCGTGCGGCACGTGATCGGTTCGGTCGACCCGCAGGGCGTCGACCACGCCTCCTTCGGGGTGCCGACCGAGGAGGAGCGGGCGCACGACTTCCTGTGGCGCATCCGCAAGCGGCTGCCCGCTCCCGGCCAGCTCGGCGTCTTCGACCGCTCCCATTACGAGGACGTGCTGGTGGTCCGGGTGCACGGCCTGGTTCCGCAGTCGGAATGGGAGCAGCGCTACGACCGGATCAACGCCTTCGAGAAAGAGGTCGCCGATTCCGGGACGACGATCGTCAAGGTCGCCATGTTCGTCTCGCTCGACGAACAGAAGCGCAGGCTGCGCGCCCGCCTGGAACGGCCGGACAAGTACTGGAAGTTCAACCCGGCCGACATCACCGAACGCGCCTTCTGGCCCGAATACCAGAAGGCCTACCAGGCCGTTCTCGATCGCACGAATACCGATTACGCTCCGTGGTACGTGCTGCCCGCCGATCAGAAATGGTATTCGCGGCTGGCTGTCACCGAACTACTGATCGACGCGCTCACCGGCCTGGACCTGGACTGGCCCGGCGCGAATTTCGACGTAGCCGAACAGCTGCGCCTGCTCGATCAGTCCTGACCCTGTCTTTGAACAAACTCTCAGGTTCGGCCCGCATGATGTCGTGGAGCAGACGAGCGAAAGGCGTGTGACAACGGTGAGCACGGGCAGCAAGAATCCGCTTGCGGCGGCGGAGGCCGCCGACAAGAAGCGCAAGCTGGCGATCCAGGTCGGTGTCGCCGCGGTGTTGGTGGCGCTGGTCGCGGCGATCGGTATCGGTATCGCGATGAACCGATCCGATTCCGACACCAGTACCGGCAGCGGTACCACGGGGGCCGAGGGCCTGCCCGAGCTGCCCGCGACCGTCGGCACGGTCACCCCGTCGGGCAGCGTGCTGATCGGCAACCCCGACGCCAAGGTGAAGGTGCGCGTCGTCGCCGACCTGCAGTGCCCGGCGTGCAAGCAGTTCGAGACCGCCAACGGCCTCGCCCTGGCCAAGGCCGCGGCCGACGGCACCGCCTCGGTCGAGTACCAGATCATCTCCTTCCTCGACAAGGCGTCGACGAACCAGTACTCCTCGCGCGCGGGCAACGCCGCCTACTGCGTGGCCCGCTCGGACGCGAACAAATTCCCGACCTGGCTGCAGCTGATGTTCCACCGTCAGCCGGCCGAGGGCGGCGCGGGCCTGAGCAACGAGCAGCTCGTGGCCATCGCGAACGAGACCGGGTACACCGATCCGGCCGTGGCCACCTGCATCGACGACAAGGCCATGGCCGACCCGCTCGCCAAGACGACCCAGACCCTGCTGACCAGCGGGCTCAAGGGCACCCCGTCGGTCTTCGTGAACGGCGAGCTGATCGAGAGCGACGCCGTCTACACCGAAGACGGCCTGGCGTCCGTGATCGCCGACGCGGCCAAGTGATCACCGCGTCGGCACGCTCGGCCTGGCTGCTGCTGATCGCCGGGCTGGCCGGGTGGCTGGCGTCGTGCACACTCACCGTCGAACGGTTCAAGCTGTTCACCGATCCCACCTACATGGCCTCGTGCAATTTCGACTCGGTGCTGTCGTGCGGGTCGATCATGCAGACCCAGCAGGCCGCCGTGTTCGGCTTCCCGAACCCGATCATCGGCATCGTCGGGTTCTCGGTGGTGGTGACCCTCGGCGTGCTCTCGGTGATCGGGGTGGGTTTCCCGCGCTGGATCTGGGGTTCGCTCTGGGTCGGCACGGTCCTCGGTGTCGCCGCGATCTGCTGGCTGATCTTCCAGAGCCTGTATCGCATCAACGCGCTGTGCCCGTACTGCATGGTGGTGTGGGTGGCGGTGCCGGTGCTGTTCGCGGTGGCCACCCAGGAGACCTGGGGCGGCTCGCGTGGGCCGATGGGAATCCTGGCCGAGTGGCGCTGGACGCTCGTCGTCGTGTTCTACGCCGTGGTGCTGCTGCTGATGTTCCTGAAGTTCCAGGACTACTGGTTGAGCAAGGTCTAGTTGGGTGTGCCCTCGGCGAGCACCACGTCGACGACGCGGATGCTGCCGTCCGGCGCGGTGACGTCGAGGCGGACCACATCGCCGGGTTTGCGCCTGCCGATGGCCGCGCTCAGCGCCCGGGCGGTGGTGATCGATTCGCCGTCGACGGCGGTGACCACGTCACCGTCGGTGATCCCGGCGGCCCGGGCCGGTTGCCCGAAGAAGGCCCAGTCGACTCGCGCGCCCGCCGGTTTCGCGTCGACGATCTGCACGCCGAGGGTGGCGGTCGGCCCGATGTGCACGGTGTCGGTGGGTGTGCCCGAGCGGATCTGGGCGACGATCCGCATGGCCGTGTCGATGGGCACCGCGTAACCGTGCGCGGGTTTGGGCTGCCGGTCCTGCGTGCCGCGATCACCGGAGGCGGCGGTGATGACGCCGACCACCGCGCCCGTTCCGTCGGCCAGTGCCCCACCGGACTGCCCACCCACCACCGGTGCCGCGATCTCCACCATCCCGCGCAACGATTTGCGGCTCAGGTCCGCGGAGTTCATCGCGACGATGCTGGCATCCAGGTCGGTGATCGGCCCGGCCACTGAGGTCTGCTCGCCACCGTCGCCGCCCGCGTCACCGATGGCGAGCAGATCCTGACGTAATCGCAGCCCGGCCGAGGAACCGATCCGCGCGGTCGGCAAGCCGGAGGCGCCTGCCAGCGCCAGCAAGGCGACATCAGCGCTCGAGTCGTAACCGAGCACGGTGGCCGGATAGCGCAGACCGGTACCCACGTCGGTGACCGACACGTCCTCGGCGCCCTTGATGACGTGGTGGCTGGTGAGAATCTGCCCGTCACCGGTGAGCACGATGCCCGACCCGGCGGCCGCGGTGCCGAACCGGCTCGCGTCGACCGAGATATTGACCAGCGCGGGCTGCACCCGAGCGGCGACCAGGCCTGGATCCAGCGGCACGGGCGCGGGCGTCGCCGCGACGAATTCCTGCGGCGCGGCCCGCTCGAACCCCAGCTCACCGCGATATCCGAGGACACCGCCGAGGGCGAGCAGCGCGACGACCAGCGCCATGAGCACCCGTGATCCACGTTGCACGCGCACGTCCTCTCTCGCGGGCCGACCCTTTCCATTGTGACCCGGCTCTGGTCCGGCCTGATCGACATCCGCCACGCGGCGGTTGGCAAACCTCGTATGCAGCGGTAGGCATATACCCATGAGCACTGCTGCCGCCTATGCCCTGCCGTCCGCCGACGGTTCCTTCGAGAAGGTCGCGATCGAACGCCGTGCGCTCGGACCCGACGATGTCGCGATCGACATCAAATTCGCGGGCATCTGCCACTCCGACATCCACACCGCCCGCGACGAATGGGGTGGTGCGCGGTACCCGTGCGTGCCGGGGCACGAGATCGCGGGCATCGTCAGCGCGGTCGGGTCGTCGGTGCGCAAGTACCAGGTGGGCGACCGCGTCGGAGTGGGCTGTCTGGTGAATTCGTGCGGCAAGTGCGCACCGTGCCTGGCCGGTGAGGAGCAGTACTGCGCCAAGGGCGCCACCTGGACCTACAACAACCCCGTCCCCGAGGACGTCCAGCCCGGCGGCTACACCATGGGCGGCTACTCCACCCACATCGTCGTCGACGAGAAGTTCGTCGTCGGCATTCCCGAGGGCATCGGCCTCGACGTCGCCGCACCGCTGCTGTGCGCGGGCATCACCCTGTACTCGCCGCTACGCCACTGGGGCGCGGGCCCCGGCAAGAAGGTCGCGATCATCGGCATGGGTGGGCTCGGGCACGTCGGGGTGAAGATCGCCGCCGCGCTCGGCGCCGAGGTGACGGTGCTGAGCCAGTCGCTGCGCAAACGCGACGACGGCCTGCGCATGGGCGCCACCAACTACTACGCCACCAGCGACAAGGAGACCTTCCGCAGGCTGCGCGGCGAGTTCGACCTCATCATCAACACCGTCTCGGCCGATCTGCCCATCGACAACTACCTGCGGCTGCTCGCCCTCGACGGCACCCTGGTGATCCTCGGCCTGCCCGAGAAGCCGATGAGCGTCACCGGCCGCAATCTGGCAGGCTTCCGCCGCTCCCTGTCGGGCTCGATGATCGGCGGTCTCGCGCAGACCCAGGAGATGCTGAATTTCTGCGCCGCGCACGGCATCGGCGCCGAGATCGAGCTCATCTCCGCCGACGACATCGATTCCGCCTACGACCGGGTCGTCGCCAGCGATGTGCAGTACCGCTTCGTGATCGACACCGCGTCCATCTAGGCCGGTCCGGCGCCCACCGCCGGGTACCGTGACGTCGTGGCCGACGACGATACGCGCCCGGACACACCGGCCGCGGTGGGCGCCCTGCCGATCACCTGGACGGTGCGGACCCCGCCCAGCTGGTTCCCGCGCGCCCTGCTCTACACCGCCCTGGCCCTCGTCATCCTGATCGCGGGCTTCTGGGTGCTCGGCAAACTGCAGGGCCTGCTGACCATCCTGCTGGTGTCGCTGTTCCTGGCCTTCGCCATCGAGCCAGCGGTGAATTGGCTTGCCCGGCACGGTATTCCGCGTGGCGCGGGCACCGGTGCGGTGTTCCTCGTCCTACTGGTGGTGATGGTCGCGTTCTTCGGGACCCTCGGCGCCCTGCTCATCGACCAGGTCACCATGCTCGTGCAGGACGCACCCGGCTACATCCAGGACGTGGTCGACTGGATCAACCGCACCTTCGACCAGAACCTGTCCGGCGCCGACCTCACCAAATACGCCACCGAGTGGAGCTCGACCATCGAGGGCTATCTCGTGGGTCTGGCCGGAAACGTCTGGGGCATCGGCACAGTCGCGATCGGTGCGCTGTTCCAGCTGCTCGGGGTCCTGCTGTTCACGTTCTATTTCGCCGCCGACGGACCGCGCTTCCGCACCTGGGTGTGTTCGCTGCTCCCGCCGCGCCAGCAGAAACATGTGTTGCGCGCCTGGGATATCGCGGTGGAGAAGACCGGCGGCTACATCTACTCGCGCGCGCTGCTCGCGCTGTGCTCGGCGATCGCGCACTATGTGGCGCTGCGGGTGTTCGATGTGCCGTCGGCGTTCGCGCTGGCGCTGTGGGTGGGTGTGGTCTCGCAGTTCATCCCGACCGTCGGTACCTATCTCGCCGGTGCCCTTCCGGTGCTGGTCGCGCTGGTGCGCGACCCGATCACCGCGCTGTGGATCCTGCTGTTCATCGTGGCGTATCAGCAGTTCGAGAACTATGTGCTGCAGCCACGGATCACCGCGACCACCCTCGACATGCATCCGGCGGTGGCGTTCGGGGCGGTGATCGCGGGAGCGGCGCTGCTCGGGCCGACCGGTGCGCTGCTCGCCATCCCGGTCACCGCGACCCTGCAAGGTTTCGCCGGGGCCTACGTACGGCGGTATCGGGTGACCGAGGAAGCCGGGCCACCGCCGAAGCAGAAGCGCCGGTGGTTGTCCAGGTCCCGGACGAAGACACCCGTCGAGCCCGACCGATCCGCCGACGAATAGGCCCGCACCATGGCGATTCTGTTGTCTGTGGTCTCCATGCTGTCCACCCTGTTCGGTGGTTACGTCGCCATGCGCATCGGTGACCGCAAGCACCTGGTCCTCGGTCTCGCGGCCGGGGTGATGCTCGGCCTGGTCGCCTTCGACCTGATCCCCGAGGCGCTCGAGCAGTCACCCGACGAGGCGTTCGGTGTGCCGGTGGCGCTGATCGCGGCGGTCTTCGGGTTCATGAGCCTGCACATCATCGAACGTGCGGTCGCCATCCACACCGGCCACGAGGACGAATTCGGTTCACACCACCACGGTTTCGAATCCGTCGGCCTGCTCGCCGCGATGGGCCTGATCTTCCACAGCACCCTCGACGGTTTCGGCATCGGCATCGGCTACCAGGCGGGTGCCACCGTCGGCCTGTCGGTAGCCATCGCGGTCATCTGCCACGACTTCGCCGACGGCTTCAACACGTTCACCATCCCCACCCTCTACGGCCACGCCCGCAAACGCGCCATCACCCTCCTGGCCCTCGACGCCCTCGCCCCGGTAGCAGGCGCCATCCTCGGCACCCTCATCCACGTCCCCGAACAATGGATCGGCCTCTACCTCGGCTACTTCGCCGGCTTCCTCCTCTACCTCGCCACCGCCGACATCCTCCCCGAAGCCCACGCCGAACACCCCTCCCGCCTCACC
Organism: Nocardia sp. NPDC050378; assembly: GCF_040655675.1. Classification (NCBI taxonomy): domain Bacteria; kingdom Bacillati; phylum Actinomycetota; class Actinomycetes; order Mycobacteriales; family Nocardiaceae; genus Nocardia; species Nocardia sp. NPDC050378. The sequence goes on along the minus strand of NZ_JBFAKI010000001.1, from coordinate 786,428 downwards.
CTCTTCCTCACCATCCTCGGTGTCGGCGCGATGTTCGTGGTGTCGGCGCTGAGCCATTGAGCCGGACTACGGCTGCTCGCGACCGCGGCGGGCACGCTCGAGCACATCCGTTTCGGTCGGCGGACTCGGCGGATGATGGCTCAAGCACAGCGGTGTGGCCAGCTTGCGGAACGACCGGCCTTCGCTGGCACCGTAGAACTGGCCGGTCTTCAGGTGACCGATATCGTCCACATTCCCACCCCATGTGGCGGCGATACCCTTCGCCGCCTGGATCTGCGCCGCCGTCCCCAACCGCCCGAAGAACTGGATCGCGGTATTGCCGACCACTTTGTTGTCCAGACCTTTCGGTGCCTGGGTGGCGTAGGCGATACCGAGCCCGTACTTGCGTGCCTGCGCGGCGAGCATGAGTGTGCTGGCCGAGGCGGGTGTGCTCTTACCCGAAGGTGCGAGCATCTGCGCCTCGTCGAGCACGAGCAGGGCACCGAGCGGACGGTCACCGGCCGGGTTGGTCTTGAAGTAGGTGAACAGTGCCACCTGCAGCTGGCTGATGAATCTGGCCCGTTGATCGGTGTCGGGCAGACCGACACAGCTGATCACCGACACCCGCGCGCGCTTGCCCGGCGCCGGGGTGAGCAGCACGCCGGGATCCACCGGTTCACCGTCACCGCCGAACAGCGGATCGTTGATCATGGAGACCGTGAGCCCGTCGGCCATTTCGGCCGCGAGCGCGGCCGCGTTGCGGACCCTGCTCACGCCGTCGGGTAGGTCGGACAGCAGGGCGATCAGGCCCTCCAGTTTCGGCTCACCCGACCGGGCGAAATGCAGGAGGGCCTGCAACAGCACCGCGCGTGCCTGTGCCGCCTTGGTTCGCGCGATGCCCGAGCGCGCCAGCAGGTCACCGGCCGCCACCTCCACCGCGGTGCGCAGTTCGTCGGGATCCGCACGCACGGCCGCGAAGTCCGGGAGCGGGTTCAGGATCAGTGGCCGTCCGGCCTGACGACGTGGCGTCCACACGACGACATCGGTCTCGGTCAGGTACTGCGCCGCCTTCTCGGCATCACCGGGCCCCCAACCGGCCGGGGGTTGCTCCCACGCATCACCGAGCCGTGAGAGGTCGTTGTTGACGTCGAGCACGATGGCCGAAACACCGTGCAGAGCAACCTCTTCGACCAGCCGCCGGAGCAGGACGGTCTTTCCTGAACCGCTGCTCGCGAACAAGACGAGGTGTTTGCGCAGGAGGTCGAGCGGAATGCTGAAGGTGGCGTCGTCGGTGAGTCCCCGCCCGAGAACGATCGTCGGCCCGTCGGTTCGAGAGTCGTCCGTGGCAATGTCCGGACCGCTGTCGACGGCCGTTGAAGCCGACTGGGCGGCGGGAGGTTCGGATTCACCCGGCCGGGATCGCGTCGGCCCGTCGACCGGTTCGGGTAGGTCACCGAAGATCCGCCGGAACAGCTGCGTCTGCCCGGCGGGCGCGCGCTGCACCAGCCAGGCGTCGAATCCGGGCTTCGGGTCCTCGATCAGCTGCTGCAACGCGGTGAAGGTGCGCAGATCGTCCTGGCCGATCGGCAGGGTCGTTCCGTTGGCGGCCTGCAGGTCGTCCAGCATCGCACGGGTTTTCGGCCCGTTGGAGTACGGGATGTTGCGCAGGATCGTCAGATGACGCAGATCGTTGGTCTCCTCGATCCCGGATTCGATGACGGCCGAACGCATCCGGGACTGCACAGCCAGGTGGTGCGTGTGCGCGATCGCCCGGAAACTCCAATGCTCCTGTACCTCGAGCACCGGGTCGATCGTGCGGCGCAGCCGAGCGTGGACCGCGCGGCCCGTGGAGGTCGCGTCGTCGATGCGGAGGTCGTCGCGGGCGGCCCGTTCCAGGACGAAGCACTGCAGGGCCGCATTGAGCAACCCGACCATGAGTTCGTCCTCCCTGGCCGGGTCGAGCGGCGCCGTGATGTCGGCTGCGGCTCGCAGGGCGGCGAACTGCGCGTCGAACACGCTCGGGTCGGCGAGTGCCGCGGGAACTTTCGGTCCCGAATCTGAATCCAACACGGCGAAGTCGTCCAGTTCACGGAGTTGTTCGTCGGCGAGACAGGTCCGCACGTGCTCGGCCACCGATTGCAGCAGCTTGCGCGGGGTGGAGCGAGCCACGTCGTCGGTGTCGAAGGCGGCGGGCCGAATCGGCCAGGTCGGATAGGGCGGTGTGAAGTCGACCTCGTCGTACTGGACCGCGAGGTGCCCGGCGACAACCGCCGCCGCCACCTCGGCGCCGGGTAGCGCGGTGTCCAGATACAGTTCGGTGAACCGGTCGGCCGACGAGGTCAGCCCCTGATCCTTCAAACGCTGCCAGGTGGAGGGGATGCAGGCGGCGACGATGATGGTGCGCACCGTCTCCTCCCGCAGCTTCATCAAACTGTCCGCGTGATGGGCCACCCGGATGCCGCCCGCTGCCGACTCCGCGAGCACGGCATCGATCTGGTCGAGTGCGATCACCACCGGCCCCGCCGCGGCGAACAGGCGGATCAGATCGTGGAATATGAGCTGCGCGTTGCGCTGTGCGCGGCGGAAACCCCACTGCTCGGCGATGTCCGGTTCCAGCGGTTCCCGGAGTACGAGGAAGCTGTCGCCGATATCGCGTAGCAAGCCGCCCGCCCGGAACAGCACGAGCGCCCGCAGGGTGTCGCGGCATTCGTAGGCCAATTGCGGCTCGGGGCCGGACAGGTCGTCCAGGAATCGTTCGAGGTCCTCGGGTTTCGGCCGCATCGGGCCCGCGATCCGCGCGACATGTTCGGGATCGCACCCAGCCCGCCGGGCCAGGGCGATCAGCAGCCTGCGCAATTGACCGCCGTCGGCTCCGGTCAGCCGATTGGTGACGCCGTGGACGGCACCGTCCCAGAACGATTCGCCATCGATCAGCTTGGGCATGAAGAAATAGCCCTCGCGCTCGTGGACATACTGACGAATCCAGCCGAGCAGGTGGGTCTTCCCGACGCCGGGATCACCGTTGACGATGAACCCGGTGGGTGAGATCTCCGGCCGGTCCTCGGCCAGTTCGATCGCCCGGGCGATCTCGGCGGACGCCCGGCGATGCAGGTCCTCGACGTGGTGAGTCTGGGGGCGCCAGATCGAATCCGGGCCGAGTGCGGTGCTGAACTGCACCCGCGCCAGAGCACGGCGCTGCTGCTCGTTCAACGCCCGGCCTCGACGGTGAGCAGGTGGCGCGCGGTTCCACCGAGTACCACGGCGGCGGCGTGATCGTCTTCGGTCAGTGTCTTGCGATCGGCTTCCGCGCGCACGTGCACGCCGTCGCGATCGGCCAGTGCTGTCATCGCGCGCGTGAAATCCTCGGGCGGAATGTGTGGCAGATCGTTGCGCAGGTCGGCGATCCGGATCTGGTCCGGTTTACCCTTGGTGAGCTCGGCGTACTTGCGCAGGATCTGGCCGGGCACGTCGGGCTGGAAGATGTCGGTCAGCTGCCGGCCGCTGTCGTCCAGGTGACGGTGCAGCCCGGCCAGGACCGCGTACAGCGCACCACCGAACGACCCCGATTTGGCAGGCCGGGGACCGGTGAGCTCGCGGGCACACCACTGCACTCCTTCTTCGGTGAGCTCGTGCACGAGCGCGCGCCCGACCTTCTCACTGACAACCAGCCCCATATCGTTGAGTCGGCGCCGCGGCGCACCGTCCAGCGTCACGCCCGCCACTGAGAAGAGTTCGGCGTTGGTGAGTTCGCGCGCTTCCGCGAGCAGCGTCAGCAGCACCGCGAGTTCGCGTGGGCTCATCTGATCCGACAATGTTCGATCCGTTCTCTCACGATTCGTCGCCGTCGACGACGAAGAATCCGTTTTCGGACACCTGCAGATCCCGTTTGCCGACGAAGATCCCGCTTACACGGACTCTCGTGCCGGAACTGTGCGCGGCGAGCGCTCGGGCATACTCCTGCGCGGTACGCAGGCGCACGGTGATGCGGCGCTGCCGACCGGTGCTCGCCCCGTCGACCCGGAGTGTCCCTCGCACAACGGCTTTGAGGGCAGCATCGTTGTCGACACCGACAACGGTCCCGTCGACCACAGCCTCGATCTCGGCCACATCCGGGTCGGGGACCATGTCCGGCGGTGGTGACGACGCCACCGCGACGTTCAGCATCCGCCCCAACCCTTCGACTGTCGTACGCGGGAACTCGACGACGACATCCGGTCGTGGGACCTGACGTGACCAGTGAAAACTCAGGGCGAAACGCATCGGATGCTGCTCAGCCGATCCGAGCGCACCGAAAGCGTCGATCGTGTCGTGGCGGATTTCGTCGCTCCACCCGTGCCGACCGCCGGCGGCCTCGCGCACGGTCGCGGCGACATCGAGCAGCCGGACCGCCGAGGTGCGGCCCAGCCGTGAGCCGGGTCCGCCGAGAAATACGTCGAACCCGAAAGAGTCGCGGTGCGGCAATAGCGTGGTGGCGGCCAGCAGCTGGGCAACGGCATATCTGCGCATAGACCACGCCGTGATCTCCCGCTCGGCAGCCTGATCGACACAGGTCGCCAGCAACGAGCGCAGCGCGGCGAGCGCGGCGGCGCCGGTCTCGAGCGAGATCTCGTCACCGTCGTGGCCCGCACGGTAGCCGATCACATCGACTCCACCCGAGACGATGTCGCGCACAACGATGTCCAGCGGCCGTTGCTCGAAATCCGCCACGCACAAGGCCAGTTCACGCATCCGTATGCCGTAGTCGACCACGCCGCCATCGGGCACGAGCACTTCGAAGTCGCCGTTCGACCACACGGTGCCACCACCCCACGGCTCGCGCGGCGTCCAACCCTGGGCTCGCAGATACCCGGTCACCTCCTCGTGCCGGGGCATGGTCGGCATCGCGGCTACCGTGGCGTTCCGGCGACGAGAGCGTGCAGCGCCTCGGCATCGAGAATATTGCCGAGCGGAATATGCACCGCCACGGTGTGTTTGGTGTCGTCGACAGCGAACCGGGTGCGATCACGCAGCGACAGGAAGTATCCGCAGTGGCGCAGCGTCATCGCACCGGTTACGGCATCGGCGAAATGATCGGCCGTCCGCGGCACGTGGATGGCGAACAGATACCGAGGTGTCGCGAAGTGCGGACCGGCGAGCTGGTTGAACTGTTTGTGGGTCAAGCCGGGAAAGACCAGGTGTCCCCGCTGGAACCGTGGCCTCGAAACCGTTTTCACCTGCACCGATATCTGTGGCGAAAACCCGTACGGAGTCTTGCCGGGCTTCTTGATCGTCAGGTCGACACCATCGACATCGACGCTGTCGGTCGACCAGACCAAGCCGGCCGCCGAGGCGAGTACCCGAACGTAGTCCTCGCCGAACGCACCTTGATGATTGTTCGGATCCAGCACCGCGCCCCTCCTGGACCCAACCCGACACTGCCGAGGGCGAACTCTAGCCGCTGGAACCTCGGATGCGCTGCCGTTCAGAAATTTCGGTACCGAGCGCGGATATGGCGAAGGGGCACACCGGATTCGGTGTGCCCCTTCGGTTCAGGCGCTACTTCGCGACGGCCTGTTCGGCCTGCGTGGCCAACGCCCGGCGCCGCACGCGACGGGCCGCGGCGACCATGTTGCGCAGCGACGGATCGAGCTGCCAGTAGTGGCGGGTTTTCAGCCCACCGTCAGGGTTGGCCCACAGCCGTTGCGGGGTAACCGCATCGGCCGCTTGGGTGAGGAGTTCGTCGAGTTCGTCGATGTCGGGGATGCGGGCCGAGCGGCTCTCGTAGACGCCGGGGCCGACGCCGTGGCTGAGGCCGTGGCCGGTGGCGACGTCCTCGGTGAGGGCCTGCATGACCCATTCGATCGAGCGGGTCGCGACGATCGCGGTGACGTCGGCGTCGAGTTGTTCGATCGCGTCGACCACCTCGTTGCGGCTGGAATAGCCGATGTGGGTGTGGATCTGGGTGTCGGGACGAACGCCGGAGGTGGCGAGTTTGAACGCGCCGACCGCCCAGCGCAGGTACTCCTCGCGACCCTGCGGGCGCGCGGGCAGCAGCTCGCGGATGGCGGGTTCGTCGACCTGGATGATGGCGATGCCCGCCTTCTCCAGGTCGACCACCTCGTCGCGGATCGCGAGCGCCACCTGGTCGGCCGTCTCGTAGAGCGGCTGATCCTGGCGCACGAACGAGCGCGCGAGCATGGTGACGGGCCCGGTGACCATGCCCTTCACCGGCTTGTCGGTCAACGACTGGGCGTAGGTGGTCCAGTCCACCGACATCGGCGCGGGCCGGGCAACGTCGCCGTAGATGATCGGCGGCCGCACGCAGCGCGAGCCGTACACCTGAACCCAGCCGAAGCGGGTGGTCGCCATGCCGTCGAGCTGTTCGGCGAAGAACTGGATCATGTCGTTGCGTTCGTGCTCACCGTGCACGAACACGTCGAGACCGATGTCCTCCTGCAACCGGATCGTCGCCTCGATCTCGGCTTCGACCTGCTTGCGGTAGTCCTGCTCGGACAACCGGCCCGCAGCGACTTCGTGACGCGCCTGCCGCAACCGGCTGCTCTGCGGGAACGACCCGAGTGTGGTGGCCGGGACCAAGGGCAGGTTCAGCCGTTCCTGCTGGGCGACGGCCCGCTCGGCATAGGGCACCCGTTCGCGCATGTCCGGCGTGATCGCGTAGACCCGCTGCCGCACGGCGTGCTTCTGCTTGAAGTGCACCGAGGTGGGACGCTTGCGCCACTTCTCCGACGGGCCCTCGGTGAGCGCCTTGGCCAGCGAGACGACCTCGCCCACCTTCTGTTTGGCGAAGGCGAGCCGGTCGGCGACATTGCCCTCGATGTCGTATTCGGCGAGCACGTCGTAGGGCACGTGCAGCAGCGTGGTGCCGGTCGACACCACCAGATCGGGGCAGACCTCGGCGATGGAGTTCAGGTAGTTCAGCGTCACGTAACGGTCGGCGCGCCACACATTGGTGCCGCTGATGACACCGGCGTAGATCCGCTTGCGGCGGATACCGGGGATCTCGGCGAGCTCCTCGGGCGTCATCCGGTAGGACGCCAGGTCGAGCCCGATGGCCTCCACGTTGCTGGCCGCCAGGATTCGCAGCGCCTCACCGAAATCACCGTACTGGCCGGTGACCAGGATGCGCGGGCGCAGCGGCGCCTTCGACAACCGCTGATACGTCTTCTCGAACGCCGCGAGCGCCGCGTCGGACTGCTCCCCCGTGAAGCACGGTTCGTCGAGCTGCACACAGGTCGACCCGCGCTTGGCGAGCAGTTCGAACAGTTCCTCGTAGAACGGCAGCAGCTTGTCGAGCAGGCTCAGCGTGTCGAACTCCGCTTCGCCGGGCACCTGGCCGGCCTTGGACAGCAGCAGCAACGACACCGGCCCGAGCACCACCGGGCGCAGTTCGATCCCGCGCGCCATCGCCCGGTCCCATTCGTCGAGCAGGGCGTCGGGGTGCAGCGAGAACGTGGAGTCGGCGTCGAGTTCGGGCTGACGGTAGTGGTAGTTGGTGCCGAAGAAACGCACCAGCTCCAGTGGCGGCAGATCCGGGTTACCGCGCGCCATCAGGAAGTAGAAGTCCAGCGGGTGCAGGCCCTCCTGATGCGGCTTGAACCGCGACGGCACCGCACCGAACAGCAGCGCGTTGTCGAGGATGTGGTCGTAGAAGGAGAAGGTGTTGCCCGGCACCTGGGTGAGCCCGGTGGCGGCCAGCTCGTCGAATTGACGCTCCTGGATGTCCCGGCCTACCGCGAGCAGCTCCTCCCGCTCGAGCGACCCACGCCAGTACGACTCCAGCGCGCGCTTGAGTTCCCGGTGCGGACCGATCCGCGGATATCCGAGAACGCTCGACCCGAATCCATCGGTGACGTTGACCATGAACGGGACATCCCTTTCCATCACCTGCGTGGTCGCCCGGCAACCGGGCGCCGCGCAATTACTGCGCTCGACGAGTAGCCGGTTCGCGCGTGCACGAACGGCCTACAGCAGCTTAAGCCGAGCGGTCGGCAGTGCGCCGTTCCCCCTGCGAACACCCCTGGAAACACCGACGGCCACCTTCGTCTCGTCGGGGAGGAAGGCGGCCGTCGGTGCGTGGAACCTAGTTTCCGTACTGGTAGAAACCGGCGCCGGTCTTCTTACCGAGCAAACCTGCTTCCACCATGCGCATGAGCAGCGGCGGCGCGGAGTACAGCGGCTCCTTGAACTCGGCGTACATCGAGTCCGCGATCGACTTCACCGTGTCGAGCCCGACGAGGTCGGTCAACGCCAGCGGCCCCATCGGATGCGCACACCCGAGCACCATGGCCTTGTCGACGTCTTCCTTGGTGGCGAACCCGGACTCGACCATCCGAATAGCCGAAAGCAGGTACGGAACCAGCAGCGCGTTGACCACGAACCCGGAGCGGTCGGCCGACCGGACAACCTGCTTGCCCAGGATATCGGCGGCAAACGCCTCGGCCCGCCGAGCAACCGGCTCGCTGGTCTTGAGCGTGGTGACCAGCTCCACCAGCGGCAGCACCGGCACCGGGTTGAAGAAGTGCAGACCCACCACGCGCTCAGGATTGGCGGTGGCGACAGCGATCTTCATGATCGGGATGGAGGAGGTGTTGGAGGCGAGCACGGCGTCGGGGTCGGTGACGACCTTGTCCAGCTCGCTGAAGATGGCCGTCTTGACCTCTTCGTTCTCGACAACGGCCTCGACGACCAGCTGACGGTCGGCGAAGTCACTGAGGTCGGAGGTGAAGCGCAGCCGCCAGGCGGCCTGTTCACGCTCGCGCTCGGTGATCTTGCCGCTGCTGACGCCACGATCGAGCGAGCGCAGGATGCGCGCACGACCGGCGGCGGCCAGTTCACGGGTGGTTTCGTAGACGAGGACGTCGACGTGCGCGCGTGCGCACACTTCCGCGATACCCGCGCCCATCTGTCCGGCGCCGATGATGCCGACGCGCTGAATCTTGTCGCTCACGTCCCACTCCTGTGTCTAATTGCGGCTGGCGCCGCGGGTTTTGGCCCTAAACCCCAAAACCGGACAGTGGTTTCGCTCCACCATATAGTTTCGGCCCCACCATATAGGGATGCCCTCCCCTGCCGGGGCTGATCGGCAGGGGAGGGCGTACACCCCTACTGGTGTAGAGGAAATCCGTTGCTACTCAAAGCAACTCAGTGGAACTGACCCTCTTCGGTCGAGCCCTTGAGAGCCGCGGTCGAGGTGTTGGGGTCAACGGTGGTGGCGATGGTGTCGAAGTAGCCGGCACCGACCTCACGCTGGTGCTTGATGGCGGTGAAGCCACGCTCGGCGGCGGCCTTGAACTCGCGCTCCTGCAGGTCGACGAACGCGGTCATGCCCTCGCGAGCGTAGCCGTGCGCCAGGTCGAACATGCCGTAGTTGAGCGAGTGGAAGCCGGCCAGGGTGATGAACTGGAACTTGAAGCCCATCGCGCCGAGCTCACGCTGGAACTTCGCGATGGTCGCGTCGTCCAGGTGCGCCTTCCAGTTGAACGAAGGCGAGCAGTTGTAGGCCAGCAGCTGGTCGGGGAACTCGCTGCGAACCGACTCGGCGAACTTGCGCGCGACCTCGAGGTCCGGCACGCCGGTCTCCATCCAGATGAGGTCGGCGTAGGGGGCGTAGGCCTTGGCACGCGCGATGCAGGGCTCGATGCCGTTCTTCACACCGAAGAAGCCCTCGGCGGTGCGGGTGCCGTCCAGGAACTCGCGGTCGCGCTCGTCCACATCGGAGGTGATGAGGGTGGCGGCCTCGGCGTCGGTGCGGGCGATGATCACCGACGGCACGTCGGCGACGTCGGCGGCCAGACGCGCGGAGGTCAGGGTGCGGATGTGCTGCTGGGTGGGGATCAGCACCTTGCCACCGAGGTGGCCGCACTTCTTCTCCGAGGCGAGCTGGTCTTCCCAGTGCACGCCCGCGGCGCCGGCCGCGATCATGGCCTTCTGCAGCTCGTAGGCGTTCAGGGCGCCACCGAAGCCGGCCTCGGCGTCGGCGACGATCGGGGCCAGCCAGTTCTTGACCGAGGTGTCACCCTCGACCTTGGCGATCTCGTCGGCGCGCAGCAGCGCGTTGTTGATGCGACGGACCACCGAGGGGACCGAGTTCGCCGGGTACAGCGACTGGTCGGGGTAGGTGTGGCCGGACAGGTTCGCGTCACCGGCGACCTGCCAACCCGACAGGTAGATGGCCTTCAGGCCGGCGCGAACCTGCTGCACGGCCTGGTTGCCGGTGAGGGCGCCGAGGGAGTTGATGTAGTCCTCGTTGTTCACGAGGTCCCACAGGATCTCCGAACCACGACGGGCGAGGGTGTGCTCCTCGACAACAGTGCCCTGCAGCTTGGAAACCTGCTCGGCGGTGTAGTTGCGGGTAATGCCCTTCCAGCGCGGGTTGGTGTCCCAATCCTGCTGGATTTCCGCAGCGGTCTTCGGGGTGCCGGCAGTCGACATCTCTGACTCCACTTCCTCGGTGTGGTCGGTGCTCCGCGCTGTCCGGCCGTTCAAACAACCGGCGGCTGAACGCTTTCGGTTGCACGGTTCGTACTGCTGAAGCAATTTGCAGGCTTGCTAGGACTAGCTAGGGCCTGAGGGGTGTACTTCCAAACAATGGCACACCCGGAAATAGCCGTCTACCTGTTGGTTGTGTGAATCTCAGCTAGGTTTGCCGCCGCTGTTGCTAACTTTGCGAAATTTGCCCTGTGATTGCAAGCACTGCGGCTACCGATGGGTAGTGCTGACCAGGAGTTTTAGCATAACGCCCGTACTGTTAGCGATCTTCGGCCGGGTGGGTGCCGACGCCCTCGAGCCTTCCAGGCTGTGAGTCGTTTCACACACCACGCCGGGCATCGATCATGTGCGTGTCGTCACTTCGCAACCCCCGGCCGGCGTGTCACCCCGGTGGCGCACGGGGCAGAATCGGGCTGTCCGACGAAGGGAATGAGGGACCGTGCGCAAGTCGAGGATGCTGACGATCGCGGCGATGGCCGCGCTCACCGTGCTGCCGGCCGTTCCGGCGCACGCCGAACCCACCGGCGGACAGGTCGTCTCGGTGGAGGCCCTGCCGGCCGCGGCGACGCTGCCGGGTTCGGCCCGCGCCGAGCGGTTGATCTACCGCTCGACCACGGCGGGCGACCAGCCGACCACCACCAGTGCCGCCGTGTACTTCCCCCCGGGTGAAGCGCCCGCGGGCGGTTGGCCGGTGATCGCCTGGGCACACGGCACCGTCGGCCTCGGCGACGACTGCGCCTACAGCGTGGCCGGTCCCGCCGCCGTCGAACGCGACTGGGCCTACCTCGGCACCTGGCTGAAGCAGGGCTACGCCGTCGTCGCGGCCGACTATGCCGGTCTCGGCGGTCCGGGCGAGCACCCGTATCTGAACGGGGTGGTCGAGGCGCGCAATGTGGTCGACGCCGTGCGCGCCGCGACCGTGCGATACCCGTCGCTGTCGAACAAGTGGGCCGTTGTCGGCCAGTCGCAGGGCGGCGGCGCCGCGGTGTTCACCGCCCGCTACGCCACCGAGTTCGGCGGCCCCGAACTCGACTATCGCGGTGCCGTCGGCACGGGCGTACCCGCCTACATCGAGGACGTCATCGGCCTCGTCGGCCCGGGTGTGCCCCCGATCGCCCTGAGCTCGCACCTGACCGCCTACGTCCTGTACATCCTCAGCGGCCTGCGCACCACCTACCCCGACCTCGGCATCGACGGCCTGCTCACCGACACCGGCCGCACCTGGCTCGAGCGCGCCCAGACCGCCTGCATCGGCCCCCTCGGCGACGAACTGGCCGCCACGAAACCATCGGTGGGCAGCATGTTCGCCCGCCCGCTGTCGTCCATCCCGAACCTGCGCGGCCTGCTCGGCGAGTACATGGGCCTGCCCGAATCCGGCTACGACCGCCCGCTGCTGCTGGCCCAGGGCCTGCGCGACACCGACGTCGTCACCCCCGCGACCCTGCGCTACTTCGCGGTGCTCGAGGCCAACCGCCAGCCGGTGACCACCCGCACCTATCCCACCGACCACGACGGCACGGTCAACGCCTCACTGGTCGACTCGCTCCCGTTCGTCCGGGACCTGTTCGCCTGATCCGGGCGGATGCGTCGTTCGCCAGTGCTCGGCGATGTCGATGCGGCGCGTGATCCACACGTTCTCGTGGCATTGCACGTGGTCGAGGAAGCGTTCCAGGGCAGCGGTGCGGGCGGGACGGCCCGCGATGCGGCAGTGCAGGCCGATCGAGAGCATCTTCGGGCTGCCCTCGGTCCCTTCGCGGTACAGCACGTCGAATGCGTCGCGCAGATGGGCGTAGAACTCCTCGCCGGTGGCGAAGCCGGCGGGCGAGCAGTAGCGCATGTCGTTGGTGTCGAGGGTGTACGGGACCACGAGGTGCTGCTGCCCGCGCACCGTGGTCCAGTAGGGCAGGTCGTCGGCGTAGGAGTCGGCGTCGTAGACGAAACCGCCGTGCTCGACGACCAATTCGCGGGTGTTGGGTGAGTCGCGGCCGGTGTACCAGCCGCGTGGCGGCTCACCGGTGAGGTCGGTGAGGACGCGCACGGCCTCGGCCATGTCGGCGCGTTCGGTGTCGCGATCCACGAGCTGATACGACTGCCAGCGCAGACCGTGGCAGGCGATTTCGTGGCCGAGTTCGAGGAAGGCCGCGACCGCTTCGGGATTGCGTCGCATCGCGCGGGCGACCGCGAAAACGGTGAGCGGGATATCGCGCCGTTCGAAGGCGCGCAATATTCGCCACAGGCCGGCGCGTGAACCGTATTCGTAGAGCGATTCCATGCTCATGTGCCGGTTCGGGAAGGCTTCGGCCGGTGTCATCTCGGACAGGAAGGTTTCCGAATGCGGTGAGCCGTCGAGGACGTTGTTCTCCCCGCCCTCTTCGTAATTCAGCACGAATTGCACGGCGATCCGCGCGCCGCCGGGCCATCGCGGGTCCGGCGGCGTGCGGCCGTAGCCGATGAAGTCGCGTGGCCCGCTCATGCGGACAGCTCGCCGTAGAGCCGCAGGCGGGCCAGGCCGCCGTCGGGGTAGATGTCGAGGCGAACCTCTTCGACCGACGCGCCGGCGGGCGTGAGGGCGAACCGGTGGCGGGTGTCGGGGAGCAGGTCGGTGCGCGCCATGATCTCGACTTCGGTTCCGTCGCTGGTGAAGCCGGTGAGCGAGGCGGCGCCGGGGCTGTTGCCGAGGAAGCAGGAGGTGTCGATTTCGGCGAGCCGAATGGCGCCGGGACCCGCGAGTTTGATGCGCACCCAATCGTTTCCGTCGTCGCGGCGGCGCGCGGTTTCCCAGCCGTCGCCCATGACGCGCGCCTGGCCGGGGTAGAGCAGTTGGTTGGGTGAGCTGTAGAAGCGGTTGGAGCAGTCGAGGATCAGGGCGCCGTTCTCGAGGGCGGCCAGGTCGAGTGGGCCGAGGCCGAGCAGTGCCGGGTCGGGTCTGCCCTCGCCGTGGATCCGGAGCCGGGCGACGCCACCGTCGGGGTGCATGGTGAGTTTGACGTGGGTCCAGCGGTTTTCGTCGTCGACGGCGAACGGGGTCCGGCAGTCACCCGCGACCTTCACGCGGTCGAGCAGCGGCACCCAGTCGGTGCGTTCGGCTATCTGCTCGGCGGTGGGGTAACCGTCGATCGCCAGCGCCGAGACCGACACCTCGGGCGGGTAATTGCCCTTGAACCAGGCGGTGTCCACCACGATGCCGCGGATCACGCCCGGCACGCCGAGGCGGACGATGGCCGCGTCGTCACCGGGCTTGCCGCGGTGGCGGCGGGTTTCCCAGCCGTCGTAGATCTGGCCTTTGTGCCCGAATGTCGCGGGCCGGTATTCGGGCGGGCCGGGGTTGACGAGGTTTTCCTTCTCGGCGAAGAACTCGTCGTTCGCCCAGATCACCGACCCGCCGAGCGGCCGGACCGCCAGGTCGGGCAGGTGGGTGAAGTCGTCGGTCATCGGATCTCCCGTGCTTCGGTACTTTCTCGGCTCGACCACCGGCGGGTCATCAGGTCGGCAAGTGTCCGCTCGGTGAGTTCCGGTGCGCGGGTGCGCAACTCGTCATCGCCGACCGCACCGCAGCGCAGGGCGCGCACCACCGTGGTCGACAGGGCTTCGGCGGTGGCCGGTTCGTCGACCACCCCTTCCTGGCCGCGACCCAGGTAGGCCCGCAGGCGTGGGACGGCCACATCGGTGGCGGTACGGAAGAAGTTGTGGGTGGCCAGCCAGCGGGTGACCAGGTGGCCGGGGTGCATGTCCCAGCCCTGGTAGTAGCCGCGGCGCAGAGCACGTTCCACCAGGCGGTAGTGATTGGTGAAAGCGAATTCGGGATCGCTGCCCGGCACGATCTGGGTGGAGCCGTCGCAGATCCACACACCGGTCTGGGCGGCGGCGACCTGCATCACCGTCTTGGCGTGGTCGGCGGCCGGATGGTCGAGCGCCTGGTCGGTGGCGGCGATTCCACAGGCGGCGGTGTAGTCGTAGGTGCCGAAATGCAGTGCACTGCAGCGGTTGTCGGCCAGGGCAAGCATGCGGGCGATGGGGGCTGTGCCGTCGGGGGCGATGATCGCCTGCGGGCTTTCGATCTGCAGTTCGAAGCGCAGGGTGTGGTCGGGAAGTCCGTGGGCGCGTTCGATGCCGGAGCAGATGTCGACAATGGCCGAGACCTGCTCGGCGGCCCTGATTTTCGGAACGGTGAAGACGAACCCGGGTAATAGGTCGGCGACGCCGTCGAGTACCAATTCCAATGTTCGCAGCGCTCGCCTGCGTTCGTCCTTCGCCAGCCCCTTGATCCGGATCCCGAACGAACCGGGTGCGCCAGGCTTTTCGGCCAGCAATGCCACGGTCTTTCCCGCTGCTGTCGCGGCGGCGTCTTCCACATCGTCGGCGCGGAAACCGTATCCGTCCTCGAAATCTATCCGCAGGTCCTGCACCGGTCGAGCGGATAGGCCCACCCGGACCGCGGGAAGGGAATCGGTGGTGTCGAGACCGGCGAGGAAGTCGGCATGGCGATTCAGCAGTTCCAGCGCGGTGGCGCCCCATTCCGCGGGGGTGTCGGCGGTGGCGCGGTCGGCGGGGACATACACCGTGTGCACCGGTTGAATCCGCGTCCCCTGGCCGGGATATCGCAGCCGCAGCTCCGCGTCGACGGAATCGAGGACTGCGTCGACGCGTGCCCGGATATGTTCGGGCAGTCGGGTATTCACTCGGCCGTTCCTTTCCTCGCGAGCCGCCAGATCCGGTCGGCGGTCATCGGCAATCGGTCGGGTCTGACATCGATGGCGTCGCGGATCGCGTTCGCCAGGGCCGGGGCCACCGGGTTGTAGGGTGACTCACTCATCGATTTGGCGCCGAGCGGGCCGAGCGCGTCACTGGTTTCGGCGAAATACACCTCCGTGCGTGGCAGGTCCGCGAATTGCGGTACGTGATAGTGCCGCAGGGTGCGGGTGGTCATCACACCGGCGTCGGTGCGCATGTCCTCATAGAGCGCGGTGCCGATGGCCTGCGCCACACCACCTTCCACCTGACCGCGCAACTGCACCGGATTGAGCACGGTGCCCGCGTCGGCCACCTGGATCGATTGCAGAATTCGCACCTCACCCGTCGCGGGACGCACGGCTACCCGGAAAGCGTGCACGTTGAAACTCACCGAACGCGGTGTGCCCGAATGGGTTCCGTGAGCGCTGAGGTCGCCGTCGGCGAGGAGTCGCGCGGCGGTGACGAGTTCGTCCCCGCAGCGCACACCGTCCGCCTCCAGCACGCAATCCCGTTCGGGATGGCCGCTCACCTTGGCCGCTCGCGCCAGCATCATCGCGTGCAGTTCCAGTGCGGCGGCGTAGGACGCCTTGCCCGCGACCATGGTGCCCGTCGAGCCGAAAGCGCCGGTGTCGTGCCCGACCAGGTCGGTGTCGGATTGGCGGATCACGATCCGGTCGGCGGATGTCGCCAGGGCGGTCGCGGCGAGCTGGGCGTGGACGGTGGTTGTGCCGTTGCCGAATTCGGCTGTGCCCACCCGCATCTCGTAGCGTCCGTCGACGAGCAGGCGCGCTGACGCGTCGGCGTGATGGCCGCGAGGTGGAACGGTCGCGATCATCGCCACGGCCGTTCCCACGCCGACGCGCCAGTCCGGGCCGGGCGCCTGCGCGCCGTTGCCGCGACGCAGCGCCCGCTGGGCGGTGTCGAGGCACTGATCCAGGCCGTAACTGCCGAAGGTGAGGTCGCTTTCGTCGACTTCGGCGCCGGTGAAGCGGTCGCCCGGAACGACCACGTTGCGCCTGCGGAACTCGAACGGGTCGATGTCGAGCCGGCGGGCCAGTTCATCGATGGCGGATTCCACGCCGAAGATCACCTGACCGAGCCCGTAACCACGGAAGGCGCCGGAGGGAATGTTGTTGGTGTACACCGCTTGTGCGTCGACCTTTTTGTTCGGGCACCGGTAGACGGCCACCGATTCGCCGACGGAATGGAACAGCACACCCGCGCTGTGGTTGCCATAGGCGCCCGCGTCGGCGAGCACGTCGACCGACAATGCGGTGAGCAGCCCATTCTTGTCGGCGGCGGCGGTGACCGCCACGCGCATCGGGTGACGGCAGGTGGCAGAGGTGAATTCGTCGGTCCGCGTGAATTCGTATTGCACCGGATGCCCGGTGCGCAGGACGGCGAGCGCGATGAGGTCTTCGACCAGCATTTCCTGTTTGGCGCCGAACCCGCCGCCCACCCGGGCCGCGAATACCCGCACCCGGTCACGGTCTAGGCCGAACAGGTGGCACAGTTCGTCCCGAACCAGGAACGGAACCTGGGTGCTAGTGCGTAGTACGAGCCTGCCGTTGTCGTCGAGCCAGCCGATTCCGCCGTGCGTTTCCAGGTGCACGTGCTGCACGCGCGGTGAATGCCAGACACCACGGACCACACGCGCCGCTTCTTCGATACCACGATCGAAATCGCCGACACCACCGTGTATTTCCGCGATCACGTTGCGTTGCGGGTCGGCGATACGCGCGGAATCCGACTTGTCCCCGTGCAGCTTCGGCGCGTCGTCTCCGAGCGCCTCCGTCGGCTCGAACACAGGGGGCAGAACGTCGTACTCCACCCGCAACGCCCGCACCCCCGCCCGCGCCGCATCGAGAGTCTCCCCCACCACCGCCGCGACACGCTGCCCCACGAAACGCACCGTGCGATCGAGGACGAAGGTGTCGTCGGGATCGTCCTCCCGGAATTCGTGCCGTGCCGTGGAAAACGCCACCCCCGGTGCGTCTGCCGCCGTCAGCACCGCCCGCACGCCGGGCACGGCCGCCGCCTCCGCGATGTCTATCGACACCACCCGCGCATGCGCGTGCGGGCTGCTCAACACGGCGATATGCCAAGGCGCCACCCCCGGCCCCCGCTGGTCCCCCACCGCGATATCGAACGTGAAAGCCTCCCCACCCCGCACAACCCGCTCCCCAGCGGGCGCCCCCACACCCTTCCCGACCTGCCCCGCCCCGAACTGCTCGCCCCGCACCAGCTCCGCGACCGCGTTCACCTCGCGGCCCGCAACCGCCGGGCCCTCGCCCACGGACACAGTCGTCACGCCCTCGACCCTCCACCGATGCCCATCGTCCGGAGGCACGGAGGAGGCATCGCCAGGCACTCCGACTCGTGCCTCCACACCGGGGGGCCGTTCAACGGCGGCATCGCCAGACACTCCGACTCGTGCTTCCGCACCGGGAGGCGGTTCAGGGGTGGCGTCACGAGTTGTGCACAGTGGTGCACACGCGGTGAGGGCGTCGGTAATGGCTCGGTAACCCGTGCAGCGGCACAGGTTTCCTTTCATCAACTCCGCGCGCTCATCCTCGGTGATTTCCGAATCGGTGCGGTTACGGAGTAACCCGGTGGCGGTGACGACCATTCCGGCGGTGCAGAAGCCGCATTGGAATGCGGCATTGTCGACGAAACTGCGCTGCACGGTGTTCGGTCCGGCTTCGCCGGAGAGTCCGGCGGCGGTGGTGACGGTGCTGTCGGCGGCGCGGTGGGCGGGGATCAGGCAGGAGTGGACCGGGGCGCCGTCGAGCAGGACCGAGCAGGCGCCGCAGTCGCCGGAATCGCAGCCCTTCTTCACCGCGAGAGTGCCCTGCTCCCGCAGGAGGGTGCGCAGGCACTGGCCCGGCCTGGGCGCCGTTTCCACGACGCGGCCGTCGACTTCTAGCCGCACGGTCCACCTCCCTCGTACCGGATCGCCGGCTCGGGCACACCATCGACGCTTGTCGCCGGGTTCACGACCGACCCTCCGCCAGGTCGGCGACAACCTCGGCCGCCAGCAGGTGGGTAACGTGCCTGCGCCAGTCCGGTGCGCCGTGTGGATCGTCGAACCAGATGTTCGGCGGGATCTCGGCGAGCGCGGAGGCGAGCTCGTTCACGTCCGGCGGTCCGTCGAAATCCAGGACGACAGGACGGGTCGTCGCCGCCGTGATCGTCAGCGCGCAGGCATCCGTTGTCCGCCTGCCCATCACAACGGAACCGGAACGTCCGAGTGGAGCCAACGCGATCTTCCGAAAACTGGTGTGCGCGTGTAGATTCCGCAGCGGCACGACAAAGGAGCGGATCACCGATCCCGACGGCAACACATTCATTCCAGGGCCGGTCACGAACTCGCACAACGCGATTCGCCGTTCACCACCCGCATGCGGCCACACCACCGCGTGAGCGTCGAGCGCGACCAGCGCACCGAGTACGGCACCGGCGGGCAGGGAAAGGCATACGTTTCCGCCGACCGTGGCCGTGCGCCAGATCTTGTGCGAGGCGAGCAGCGCCCGGCACGCCTGCGCGAACAATTCCGTCCCCGGCCAATCCGGCCGCAGGGTCTTCGAGCCGAGTTCCCGACCGGGACGCGCACCGGCGAACTCGGCCAGCGTGCAGGTCGCGGCGATTTCGAGACCCTCGGCGGTCTCGACGAGCGGCGGCCAGCCCAGCGTGGTGATGTCGATCAGCCGGTCGAGATGATCGTGCGGTTCGGAGTAGAGAAAGGTCCCGCCGGCCAGCACCGCGCTTCCCGCCCCGACCTGCGCCAAATCGGCACGCCGGCGAGCGAGCACCACCTCCCGCACGGTATCCAGATCCACATCCACCTCGCTTACCTCACCAGCCACACTAGGGGCGGCGAGTTGCCACGATGTTGCGCGACACCCACTCGGGATTGCGCCACGGTAAACCCGATATCCACCCTCCAGTGTGCCCCGCCACCCGCATACCGCACCTGGTCGCTCGATCACCACGCCGTGGTGGCGGGATCGGCCGAGTAGGTCCCGCCACCACCGCGTGGTGATCTTGATCGGGGCGTTCCGGGGGATCAGGCTCCGGCGAGGAGGGTGGCCTGGGCCTGGGCGACATCGGCGCCCACCGCCGCTTCGTCGACCGTGGTGACCACGGTGTCGCGGACCACTTCGCGACCGTTCACGAACAGGGCCGCCAGTGGCGGCGCGGAGCCGAGGATCAGGGCGACGACCGGGTCTTCGATGCCCGCGTGGGCGGGGGTGTCGAGGCGCCAGAGGGCGAGGTCGGCGAGTTTTCCGGGTTCGATCGAGCCGATGTCGTCGGCCCGGCCGAGGACGCGGGCACCGCCCATGGTGGCGAGTTCGAGTGCCCCGCGCACCGTCATGGCCCGGGGGCCGCCGACGGCGCGAGCGTAGAGGAGGGCGTTGCGTGGCTCCTCGATCAGCGAGCTCGACTCGTTGCTGGCCGCCCCGTCGACGCCGAGGCCGACGGGAATGCCCGCCGCGACCAGGTCGGCGGTGCGGGCGATACCCGCGCCGAGACGGCCGTTGGAGGTCGGGCAGTGGGCGATGCCGGTGCCGGTGCGAGCCATCGCCGAGATCGCGTGGTCGTCGAGGTGCACGCCGTGGGCGTACCAGACGTCGTCACCGAGCCAGCCGAGCCGTTCCATGTACTCGGTTGGCGCGCAGTCGAAACTCTCGCGGCAGAAGTCCAGCTCATCGACGGTTTCGGCGAGGTGGGTGTGCAACCGCACCCCGGCCGAGCGCGCCAGGGCGGCCGATTCGCGCAGCAGATCGGCGGTCACCGAGAACGGGGAACAGGGGGCGAGGCCGATGCGCACCATGGCGTCGGGCGAGGGGTCGTGCCACTGCTCGATCGCGGTGGTGCTCGCGGCGAGGATGTCGTCGATGGACTCGACCACGTCGTCGGGCGGGAGCCCGCCCTTGCTCTGCCCCAGGTCCATCGACCCGCGCGTGGGATGGAAGCGCAACCCCACCTCGGCGGCGGCCGCGATCTCGGCGGCGAGCAGGTCACCACCACCGTGCGGGAACAGGTAGTGGTGGTCGGCGGAGGTGGTGCACCCGGTACGGGCCAGCGACACCAGAGCGCCGGTCGCGGCCACCCGCACCGACTTCTCGTCGATCCGCGCCCACACCGGGTACAGGGTTCTCAGCCATTCGAACAGGGTGCTGTCGGCGGCGAGCCCACGGGTGATCCACTGGTAGAGGTGGTGATGGGTGTTCACCAATCCTGGTGTGAGCAGGCAGCCCCGCCCATCGATCCGCGCGGTCTCCGGACCGAACACCGGTGCCGCACCTTCCCCGAGCGCATCGATCCTGTTGCCACGCACCGAAACCCACCCGCGCCGATACTCGGTCCCGGACGCATCGACAGTGACTACCGCACACCCGTCGACAACCAGATCCGGCCCGCTCATGCCGACCACGCCGTTCCGGCATCGGGTGCGTCGGCACGCTGCAAGGTCGCGTGGATCGAACCGTAGGGGCGGTCGGCGGCCCAGAACACCTCGCCCTTGTTCTCGATATCGAAGCGGTCGAGGTCGTAGTCGAAGTGGTGTTTGTTCGGGGCCGCGAGGCGGATCTCGGCGAGCATCGGGAAACGTTCCAGCACAGCGGTTCCCATCGCGTAGAGAGTCTGCTGCAGGGCGCGGGAATAGGTGGTGGCGAACAGTTCCAGCAGGGTGGCGCGGATCCCGGCGAACACCTCGTCCCAGTCGATGCCGTCGATTTCGGCGAATCGCCAGTGCACGTCGAGGGAGGTGGCCAGGACGCGATCATTCGTTGGCGCCAAAGTGGTGTATTCGTCGACGAGGAAGTCGGCGAATTCCGACCCGGTCGACTTGAGCAGCACGAGATCCTTGATCCCGCCGAGCAGCCAGGTCCCGGCATCGGCGGCCGTCGCGGCCACGATGCGCACCTCGGGCCCCTGCCGCACCCAGGTGTGATCGTGTTCGGCACCGTTGATCGAAACCCGCTGCCAGCCATAGGATTCGACATCGACGCGAGCACTGCTGACGGGCTCGACGGTCTCGTGGAAATGCCTCGCCAACGCGATCGCGTAATCCTCGACAGTGTCGAGGCCGACCTTCTTCGCGAAGGCGAACGCCGTGTTCTTCTGCGTATCGGTCGGCAGTACCTGCCGCTGATCGCCCTCGGTATAGGCCGCCTCGAAGTCACCCCGCAGGGTGGTCGTGACATTCACATCGCGGATCTCGTGGCGCGCGTTCTCCTTGTAGAACCGCACCACCCGGTTCTCGGCCTTGCCGTATCGGTTGTCGGTCAACATGATCGGGCCGGTCAGCGCCACGGCTCAACTCCCTCGGTAGGTCGAATAGGCGAACGGCGAAAGCAGCAGCGGCACATGCAGATGCGCTTGCTCGCCGACGGTGAAAGCGATACAGACCTCCGGGTAGAACGTCTCGACGCCCTGGGCCGCGAAGTAACTGCCGGTATCGAAGTACAACTGGTATTCGCCCGGATTGAGCCCTGCGGCGAGCTCTTTCACTCGCCCGTCGGCATCGGTCAATGCCTCGGTGAGCCGCAACTCACCGCGCACCAACCACACGGCGACCCCCTCGGCGGGGACTCCCCGTACGGCATCGAGCACATGCGTGCTCAGCCCGGTCATGACGCCACCAGCTGTGTCAGGCGCAGCCGATTGATCTTCGCCAATTCGTCTCGCATAACCCGCCTTTCGGTCGTCGGATCGTTGTCCAGTCGAGCCCGCAGCACGGCGAGCAGTTCCTCGCCGCCGCGACCTGCCGCACACACCAGGTAGATGTGCCCGAACTTCTCCTCGTAGGCCCGGTTGCCCTCGGCCAACCGGGCCCGCACGCCGTCGCCGGAGACACCGGACTGTTCGTGCGCGGCCGTGCCGGTGGCCCGCTCACCGATGCGGGGATGCCCGGCGAGCGCGGCGTCGATCTCGGCCTCGCCGAGAGCGTCGAGGGCCGCGTCGGCGGCATCGAGCAACGACACCACGCTGACATAGGGCCGGGCGGCCGCGAGGGCCCTCGCCCAGCGCGGCGACGAGCAACAGGCAAGCAATGCCTGCTCAGCGGCATCGGCGGGCAACGAGTTGAAGCCCGCGAGTCCGATCGCTTCCCTAGTCATCGATCCAGCATCTCCCCGATACCGGCGGCCCGCCACTCGAGCCGACCGCCGACGTACCCGTGTCGTCGCCCGCGCGCTCCCCGGCCGTAATCGACCGGCAACATTGCGCCATTACCTTCACCTGCATGCCCCGGATCGAAGCGCTCACGCAGGACTCGTGCGCGGGCATCGTCCTCGCGGCGGGCGCCGGAACCCGCTACGGCAAACCCAAGGCACTCGCCGAAAACGGTGCCTGGCTCACCGCCGCGATCACCGCGTTGCGCGACGGCGGCTGCGACCCGGTGATCGTGCTGCTCGGTGCCACCGGACCCGACCCGGCGGCGCTGAACCTGCCGCCCGGCACTCGGTGGCACTGGGTCGCCGACTGGGCCACCGGGCTGTCGGCGACGGTGCGCGCGGGGTTGGCCGAGGCAGCGCGGGCGGGTACCCGATATGTGGCCTTCCGCCCCGTCGACACTCCCGATATCGGTGCCGAAGTGGTGGCCCGAGTGCTCGCCGCGGCCCGCGCGAGCGAGAGCGGATTGGCTCGTAGTGTGTTCCACGACACTCCGGGCCATCCAGTTGTGATAGAGAACAAGCACTGGGAAGCCATTTACGCTGCAGCCGTTGGGGATGCGGGTGCAGGTTCCTATTTGGGCACCCGACACGATATGGTGTGCGTCACGTGCGACGACTTGGCGACAGGGACCGATCGCGATTTCCCGGTAGTCGGCGCACGGTGATCGGAGATTTGAGATATGCGCGATATCGTCGATGACCTTCTGCGAGTGTGGCATTCGGGCGCTACCGGTGGCCTGGCAACGGTAGTCCGCACGATCGGAACCAGCGCCCTGCCGATCGGATCGGCAATGCTCGTCACCCCCAATGGCGGCGTCTTCGGATCCATCGCGTCGGGCAGGCTGGAAGAAACCGTGTACGAGGCGGCGATGGAAGCCGCGCGCACCGGTATCCGGCAACTACGCCGCTACAGCATGCTCACCGGGCTGGAATCGTCCTCCGACGACGGCACCCTCGTCGACATCTTCGTCGAACCGTTCTCCTGCCGCGATTTCCCCGAATTCCCCACCGTCGCCGCCGACATTCAGGCCCATCGCCGGGTCACCGTGTTCACCGTGGTGTGGAACCAGGATCCCGACGTCATCGGCCAGCACCTGATCACCGACCGCAAACACGCCACCGAGCTGGTCGCCCTCCCGGAGTCGGACCTGTTCGTCGCCTCCTACTGCCCGCCGCCGCGCCTGCTCATCTTCGGCGCCAACGCCTACGCCGCCACCCTGTCCGCCCAGGCGCGGATGATCGGCTACCGGGTGAGCATCTGCGATTCGCGCCCCGAGTTCGCCGACCCGGCGTCGTTCCCGGGCGCCGAGGTGGTCGTCGACTGGCCGCACCGCTACCTGAACACGCTGTCCGCCGCAGGCGAAATCGACAGCAGCACAGGCATTGTCGTGCTCGCCAACGAGCCGCGCTTCGAGATTCCGCTGCTCACCGTGGCTCTTCGCCTGCCCGAACTCGGCTATCTCGCGGCCCTCGGCACTCCCGCCGACCAGGCCCGTCGCCTCGACGACCTGCGCGCGGGTGGCTTCGACGAGCCGACCCTGGCCCGGCTGCACGTCCCCGCTGGCCTGGAATCAGGCCCGCGCACCCCGGCCGAAACCGCCGTATTCATCACCGCCGACTTCCTTGCCTCGCGCGCGGGCCTTCGCCTGGCCGCGCACCGTGATTTCGGTAACTCGTCCTCGGTGGGTCTGGCAATCTAGTCCGTGGCGAGAACAGCCGAATAACGGCGCCTGTTATCGCCGGTATTTCCGATTCACCTGCGCGTATTTTCGCGCCGCTGTGTCCACGGATTGGGACTCGTAACAGTTTCACTCCGACGGAGGACATAGAGTATCGGAGGATCTGACAGCCCTATCGTCACCGGGTGACTTAGCTCGGGCGGCGAGGGGACCCACTGCGATGACGGCGCCGACACGGCCCGTGGACTGGAACCGACTGTTCGATGAAACTTTCTGCACTACGAAATGTCGCCGCGCTGCGTACGACGGCCGTGGCCCTGACCGCCGCCATGTCGGTGGCGGCGCTCGCCGGTGGCGCCTCGGCCCAGCCGGAGAAGGCGTCCTCGGTGACCTCGGTGGTCAAGGAAGGCCGCACCTGGCACCTGAAGGTGTACTCGGCGGCGATGAAGAAAGACATCACCATCGACGTGCAGCGCCCCGTCGACGAGTCGCAGCCCGCGCCCAACTTCTACATGCTCAACGGCCTCGACGCCGGTGAGGGCACCGCGAGCTGGGCCGCGCAGACCAACGCGCTCGGGTTCCTCGCCGACAAGCAGGTCAATGTCATCCAGCCCATCGGTGGTCGCGGCAGCTACTACACCGACTGGAAGCAGGAAGACCCCAAGCTGGGTCTGAACAAGTGGAAGACCTTCTTCACCGAGGAGCTCCCGCCGCTGCTCGACAGCACCCTCAACTCGACCGGCCTGAACGCGCTGGCCGGCCTGTCCACCTCCGGCACCTCGGTGCTGCAGCTGGCCGAGGCCAAGCCGGGCCTGTTCAAGTCGGTGGCCGCCTACAGCGGTTGCGCGCAGATCGCCGACCCGCTGGGCAAGCAGGCCGTCAAGTTCTCGGTGGAGACGTGGGCGGGCGGCAAGACCGCCAACATGTACGGCGCCGACAACGACCCGGCCTGGGTGGAGAACGACCCGGTCATCAACGCCGAGAAGCTGCGCGGCACCAACCTCTACATCTCCAGCGGTAGCGGCATGCCGTCCAACGCCGATGTCGAGTACTACCTCAGCAACGCCCCCGGCCCGATGGGTGTGATCAACCTCGGCCTCGGTGTCGGCATCGAGGCGGCGACCAACGCCTGCAGCCAGAACCTGAAGGCCAAGCTGGATTCGCTGAATATTCCGGCGACCTACCAGTTCACCCCGATGGGCACCCACTACTGGCCCTACTGGGAGCAGGCGCTGCACGATTCGTGGCCGCTGCTCGCCCAGGGTATGGGTATCTGATTCGCGGTAAACGTCGAAACGGGAGGCGTCCTTCGGGCGCCTCCCGTTCTCGTTCCTCAGGCCGTGCGCGCGGGCAGACCGGAACGGATGAAGTAGGCGATCTGATCGCAGATCTCGTCGACCGAGATCGCGTCGCCCGGCACGGTGGCGTGCACCATTTCCTGGGCGAGCGAAGTGACCGCGCCGATCAGCGCGAGGGTGAACAGGTGAAAACTGCGCGAGGGCGCCTCACCGCGTTCGGCGGCGCGTTGCGCCTCCCGGGTGAGCAGCGCCGAAATCGAACGCCGCTGCGCGCGCCGCCATTCCTCCACCGCCGGGCTCACCCCGACGATCTCCACGTAGAAAACCCGTGCGGCCCGCCGATCCCGGCAGGTCACCGAGAGAAACGCGCGGAAACTTTCCACCACGCGCACCACGAGCGGCTGTTCACGGGTGCGGTCGAGGGCTTCGTCGAGTCGTTGCAGCGCGGCGGAATTGAGCCGGTCGACCAGCGCGATGAGCAGCGCTTCGCGGCTGCCGATGTCTTCGTAAAAACTGCGTGTCGACACATTCGCAGTGGCACACAATCGTTCGATCGAGGTCGACGAATAACCACGGGTTCCGAACAATTCCAGTGCCGCGTCGGTCAAACGGCTCCGGCGTAGGGCAATTCGCTGCTCGCGCGACAATCCACCATAACTTCGACCACTCTCGACTTCTGCCGCACGCCGTACCACCCGTGCATGCTAGCGCGCGAACGGCACGAATCCGGTGGAATCGTCAGCCACCAATTCTATTGGCACACGGCGAATTACTCGGAGTCGTCGATCGGTTCGGCCAGCGGCCAGCCACCGGCCGCCAGGTGCGAAGCCACCCGCGACACATCCTCGGCGG
Organism: Nocardia sp. NPDC050378; assembly: GCF_040655675.1. Lineage (NCBI taxonomy): Bacteria > Bacillati > Actinomycetota > Actinomycetes > Mycobacteriales > Nocardiaceae > Nocardia > Nocardia sp. NPDC050378. Next base: position 760,220 of record NZ_JBFAKI010000001.1, on the reverse strand, counting down.
CGGGCTGCTGTTTCGCGAAATCGGCGACAGCGGCCGCGATCTCGGCGTGGCTGATGGATTCGCGGTTCGGATTGGCCGCGATCAGCTGTTCGCCGATGGCCACCACCTCGTAATCGGTGAGGTTGCGGTGCAGCACCGCGAACAGCGCGACATAGTCCGATTGCGGAATGCCCTGCGGGTAGCCGGCGCGCAGCCAGCCGAGCACCCGCGACATCAGACCGGGCCGTACCGGTGGGGTGGATGACGAGTCGGTCATTGGTCCTCGCTCAGGATTGTCCGAACAGGTGGATGCCGAACTGGTACGCGATGAAAGCCTTTGCCGTGAACAGGATTCCGCAGATCACCAGCACGACGATGAGAACGACGCAGATCAGTGCGCCCGCCAGGGCGAGAGGGTTGCGCCGCACCCGCCCGTCGGCGTCGACGGTTTCGCCGTTGGCCCACCAGCGCACGGCGAAGGCGAAGACGGCGGGCACGCCCGCGCCGAGGACGAGGGCGGCGATCAGCACATCCCACAGTTCACGCAGATTCAGCCACAGTGTGTGCATGGGCGGTGTCCTCCTATTCCGGCCGCGGGTGATCGGGTTCGGCCGAGGCCCATTCCTCGTTGACGTTGTGGTGGTCGACCGGGTCGCGGCGCGAGCGCAGGTAGATCGCCAGCGCTCCGAAGACCAGTATCGCGAACACCACGAGCACTCCGGCCAGCCCGCCGATCAGATGCGCCACCAGCCAGCAGATCGCGCCGACCACGCCTGCCGCGGGCAGTGTGAGCATCCATGCGACAACCATGCGGCCCATCACCCCCCAGCGCACCTCGGCGCCCTTACCGATGCCGGTGCCGAGGATGGCGCCGGTCGCGGTCTGCGTGGTCGACAGCGGCAGCCCGAAGTGCGCGGAGGTGAGGATGATCGCCGCCGACGTGGATTCGGCCGCGAGGCCCTGCGGCGACTCGATCTCGACCAGGCCCCTGCCGAGGGTCCGGATGATGCGCCACCCGCCCAGATAGGTGCCGAGGGCGATGGCGAAGGCACACGAGGCCATCACCCACAGCGGCATGTGGTCATCGGCGTCGATCGAGCCGTAGGCCACCAGCGCGAGGAAGATGACGCCCATCGTCTTCTGCGCGTCGTTGGTGCCGTGGGCGAGCGAGACCAGCGAGGCCGACCCGATCTGGCCCCACCGGAAGCCCTCGTCGGTCTTGTCCCGGCTCACCCCGCGGGTGATGCGGTACACCAGGTAGGTGCCGATCGCGGCGACCAGCGCGGCGACCACCGGCGCCAGCACCGCGGGCAGCACGATCTTCACCAATACGCCCTCGGTGCCCGACACCCAGATGACGCCGCTCCAGCCGAGCGCGGCGAGCGTGGCGCCGATCAGCCCGCCGAACAGGGCGTGCGAGGAACTCGACGGCAGACCGAGCAACCAGGTGAACAAATTCCACAGGATGCCGCCGACGAGCCCCGCGAACACGATCACCAACAGATCCTGGCCCTGCACCTCGTCGAGCCGCACGATCCCCTTGGCGACGGTCGCGGCGACGGCCACCGAGAGGAACGCGCCGATGAGATTCAGCGCACCCGAGATCGCCACGGCCGTCTTCGGCTTCAACGCACCGGTGGCGATAGAGGTCGCCATGGCGTTGGCCGTGTCGTGGAAGCCGTTGGTGAAGTCGAAGACGAGAGCTGTGACGATGACGATCAACAGGACCACAAGTTCGGCGCTCACCCGAACAGTGTGTCGTATCGCCGTCGCGGATTGCCGCAGTGTTGCCCCCAAAGTCGTGGCGGGTCAGCGTCCGCCCAGCGCACGCACGGTTTCGATGGTGTCCGCCTGGGCGGGTTCCTTGTCGGGGCGGTACCGCAGCACCCGGGCGAAACGCAAGGCGACGCCGCCGGGGTATCGAGTGCTCGTCTGCACGCCGTCGAGCGCGATCTCGACCACCAGATCCGGGCGCAGATACACCGTCTGGGCGTCGCGGTGGGTGGCGTGCCGGGGGAATTCCTCGGTCTGCCAGCGCAGCAGTTCGTCGGTGAGGCCCTTGAAGGTCTTACCGACCATCACCGGTTCGCCGGTGTCAGGGTCGAGCGCGGCCAAATGCAGGTTCGACAGGAATCCGGTGCGGCGGCCGTAGCCCCACTCGGCGCCGATGACCAGCAGGTCGAGAGTGTGCGCGGGTTTGACCTTCTGCCAGGCCTTGCCGCGCCTGCCCGCGGCGTACGGCGCTTCGAGCGACTTGACCATCACGCCCTCGTTGCCGACGGCGAGCGCGTCGTCGTAGCACTCGGCGGCCGCCTCGGCGTCGGGCGCGACCAGTGCCGGGATGGCGTGTTGTCCGGCCACCCGGTCCAGTGCGGTGCGGCGCACGCGCAGGGGTTCGTCGAGCAGGTCTTCGCCGTCCAGGTGCAGGCAATCGAAGAAGTACGGGTGCAGCAGCAGTTCGCGCGTGTCGCCGACGGTGGCGAAGCGGCTCATCGTCTCCTGGAACGGGCGCGGGCGACCGGCGTCGGTGAGCGCGAGGGTCTCGCCGTCGAGCACCACGCTCGTGCAGTCGAGGCCGCGAACCAGCTCGACCAGTTCGGGTACGCCCGCGGTGATGTCGCGCAGGGTGCGGGTGAACACCCACACCTGCTCCCCCGCCCGGTGTACCTGGATGCGGGCGCCGTCGAGTTTGTGTTCGACGCTCACCTGCGGGCCGAGTTCGGCCAGCGCCTCGTCCAGTGAACCGCCCGGAGAGGCGAGCATCGGCGCGACCGGCCTGCCGACCTCGAGACGAAAATCCCGCAGCGCGTCCTCGCCGCCGGTGATCGCGGCGACCGCGGCGGCGGGCAGGTTCCCGGAGAGCATGTGCGCGCGGCGGATCACGTCGACGCCGATGCCGGTGGATCGGGCCAGGCCCTCCACCACCTGGGCAGTGAGCGCGCCCTGGCGCAGTTCGCCGGTGAGCAGCCGGATCAGGAAGGACTGTTCCGCTTCGGCCGCAGCCGTGAACAGCTCGGTGAGTATTTCGCGGCGGCTGTTGGTTGAACTCACGCCCTTCAGCCGGGTGAAGTAGCCGTCGACCTGTTCGACCGTGAGTCGGGCCTGATCGCTCGCCGCCGCGCCCAGCCCGGTGACCGTTCGCCACCCCACACCGATCCGGCCCTGGGTGAGTTCACCCGACAACCAGGCGACGACAGTGCCGATCTCCGCCGGACCCGCGGCCGAGAGCAACGCGGCGAGGGCGGCGGTCTTCTCCTTGCGCGACCGGGTTGCCCTAACCTGCTCCGAGGTCGCGACGACATCGCTGAACAGCACCGTTCGACCGTAGCGCGCGGGTGTGACACATCGCTCAGCACACGCTGCTAAGAATCGGTTGGCAACCCTGCGAAAGCGCCCATAAACTGGACATATGGCCAAGACCTATGTCGGTGCGCGGCTGCGCCAGCTGCGGACCGAGCGTGGGCTGAGCCAGGTGACGCTGGCCCAGAAGCTGGAGATCTCGGCCAGCTATCTCAACCAGATCGAGCACGATGTGCGGCCGCTGACGGTTCCGGTGCTCACCCGCATCAACGAGGTCTTCGGCGTCGACCCCACCTTCTTCTCCGCGCAGGACGACACCCGGCTCATCGCCGAACTCCAGGAAGTCGTGATGGATGCCGAGCTCGGCATCGAGGCCGACACCAAGGAGATCGCCGACATGGTGTCGGCGCACCCGTCGATGGCGCGGGCCCTGGTCGCCATGCACAACCGGTACCGCAACACCAGCGCCCAGCTGGCCGCCGCCACCGAGGACCGTTTCGCCGACGGCTCCGGCAGTGCCGCGATCAGCAAACCGCACGAGGAAGTGCGCGACTACTTCTATCAGCGCCAGAACTACATCCACGAGTTGGACACCGCCGCAGAGGATCTCACCGCGCGCATCCGCTTCCACGGCGGCGAGGTGAGCACCGAGATCGCCCGGCTGCTGCGCTCGCACGGCGTGCGGATCAGCGAGCGCATCGACCTCGGCGAGGGCGTGCTGCACACCTACGATCCGCAGACCAAGCAGCTCGAGATCTCCCCGCATCTGTCCGGCGGACAGCGGACCTTCAAACTCGCCGCCGAGCTGGCGTATCTGGAATGTGGGCCGCTGCTCGAAAAGCTCGTCGAGGAAGGCAATTTCGCCTCCGACGCGTCACGCAAGCTGGCCATGCTCGGCCTCGCCAACTACTTCGCCGCCGCGACCGTGTTGCCGTACAACCACTTTCACGAAGTAGCCGAGGACTTCCGCTACGACATCGAGCGGTTGTCGGCGTTCTTCTCGCAGAGTTACGAAACCATCTGCCACCGCCTCTCCACCCTGCAACGCCCGTCGCTGCGCGGTGTCCCCTTCTCCTTCGTCCGGGTCGACCGCGCGGGCAATATGTCGAAACGTCAGTCCGCCACGGGTTTCCACTTCTCCGCCAGTGGTGGCACCTGCCCGCTGTGGAACGTCTACGAGACCTTCGCCTATCCGGGCAAGATCATGACCCAGATCGCCCAGATGCCCGACGGCCGCAAATACCTCTGGGTCGCGCGCACCGTGGAGCGCCGCGCCACCCGCTACGGCCAGCCGAGCAAGACCTTCGCCATCGGCCTCGGCTGCGAACTACGCCACGCCTCCCGTGTCGTCTACGCCGACGGCATCGACCTGGGCGAAGCCACCGCCACCCCCATCGGCGCGGGCTGCCGAGTCTGCGTCCGCTCCAACTGCCCCCAACGCGCCTTCCCCCCACTGGGCAAGTCCCTCGACATCAGCGAACACCGCAGCTCCGTCTCCCCGTACCTCATCAAGTAGCGCTCAGAAGGCCTCTTCCGGGATGGCCATGATGTCGGTGTCGAGGGCGGCCAGGACGGAGCGGGTTGCGGTGAGTTCGGGGAGGACGTTCTTGGCGAAGAAGGAGGCCACGGCTACTTTGCCCTGGTAGAAGGGGCGGTCCTTGGCGGAGGATTCGCCGGTGAGGGCGGCGGCGGCGATTTCGGCCTGGGCGAGCAGGCGCCAGCCGATGAGCAGATCGCCGACGGCCATCAGGAAGCGGACCGAGCCCAGGCCGACCTTGTAGAGCTCGGCGGGGTCTTGTTGTCCTGCCATGGCGTAGCCGGTGAGGGTGGCGGCCATGGCGGCAACGTCGGACTGGGCGGTGCGCAGCAGGGCGCGTTCGGTGGCGAAGCGGCCGGAATCGTTGGCCAGGAACGCGGTGATCTGGGCGTTGAGGTGGCCCATCGCGGCGCCGCCGTCGCGAATGATCTTGCGGAAGAAGAAGTCCTGGGCCTGGATGGCGGTGGTGCCCTCGTAGAGGGAGTCGATCTTGGCGTCGCGGATGTACTGCTCGATGGGGTAGTCCTGCAGATACCCGGACCCGCCGAAGGTCTGCAGCGATTCGGTGAGCAACTGATACGCCCGCTCGGAGCCGACACCCTTGACGATCGGCAGCAGCAGATCGTCGATGCGGTGCGCCATCTCCGGGTCGGCACCCGAAACCAGCTGCGCCACATCCACATTCTGATGCGCGGCCGTGTAGAGGTACACCGCCCGCAGCCCCTCCGCGTACGCCTTCTGCATAGCCAGCGACCGGCGCACATCGGGATGGTGGGTGATGGTCACGCGCGGTGCCGTCTTGTCGGTCATCTGTGTGAGATCCGCGCCCTGCACCCGCGTCTTGGCGTATTCGAGCGCGTTCAGGTACCCGGTCGACAACGTGCCCGACGACTTCACCCCGACCGTCATGCGCGCGTTCTCGATCACCTTGAACATCTGCGCGATCCCGTTGTGCACCTCACCCACCAGCCAACCCTTGGCGGGCACTCCGGTGGCACCGAAGGTGAGTTCGCAGGTGGGCGAGGATTTGATGCCCATCTTGTGCTCGAGCCCGGTGACGTACACACCGTTGCGGTCGCCGATCTCCATGGTGTCGGGGTCGAAGAGGAACTTCGGCACATAGAACAGCGACAGGCCCTTGGTGCCCGGCCCCGCGCCTTCGGGCCTGGCCAGCACCAGGTGGAAGATGTTCTCGGCCGCCTCGCCCACATCGCCACCGGAGATGAACCGCTTCACCCCTTCGATGTGCCACGACCCGTCGGGCTGTGGGATGGCCTTGGTCCGCCCGGCGCCGACATCGGAGCCCGCGTCGGGCTCGGTGAGCACCATCGTGCCCTGCCAGCCGCGCTCGAAACCCCCACGCGCCCAGCGCTTCTGCTCCTCGGTGCCGATCTCGTAGAGCACCGAGCCCATGAGCGGGCCCATGTTGAAGAAGCTGGCCGAGGGGTTGGCACAGATGATGAGCTCGTTGATGGCCCACAGCAGCACGTTGGGCGCGGGCGTGCCGTCCATGCCCTCGGGCATGCCGAGCCGGTACCACTGCGCCTCGTGCACGGCGGCCACGGTCTTACGCAGCGGCTCGGGCACGGTGATGTCGAAGGTGTCGGGGTTGTAGGTCACCGGGTTGCGGTCGGCCTCGGCGAAGGTCTCCGCGATCGGGCCCTCGGCCAGCCTGCGCACCTCGTCGAGGATGTGGCGCACCGTGTCGGAGTCCAGGTCGCCGTAGGCACCGGTGTCGAGGAGCTTGTCGAGCCCGAGTACCTCGAAGAGATTGAATTCGATGTCACGCACGTTGGCCTTGTAGTGCCCCACTGGGCTCCTCCTCGACTGACCACCCCGCGGCCCGAGCGCCGCGAGATTCCGGCTGTTCGACGTCGTACGAATCGTCAGCGTGCCGCACGGGCGCGTGGCTACGCAACCGTAGCCACGCCGTAGCTCCCCGCCGAACAATTCACACGGACGAAACAGACGAAACGGGCACGTGATCGGGAGATATTCCGCTGCAACATGTTCCATCTACTGTTCCGCACACGAATACCGCCGCTGTATACAACCCGGTGTACAGCCAGGCAGCGGTGTGTTCGTTGTGGCGCGCGTGCGCCGCCGTTACACCTGATGAGGAGAACGCCCCATGTCTGATTCCCGTGTGCTCAGGGCACTGGCCGTCCCCACGGCGGCAGCCCTGGCCGGCCTGTTGCTCACCGGCTGCGGCGCCCGCGACGACGCCTCGACCGGTTCCACCGCGGCGTCCTGCGTCGACACAACCAAAGACACCATCAAGGTCGGTTCGCTGCACTCGCTCTCGGGCACGATGGCGATTTCCGAAGTCACCGTTGCCAATTCGACCAAGCTGGCGGTCGACCAGATCAACGCGGCGGGCGGGGTGCTCGGCAAGAAGATCGAGATCGTTCCCGAGGACGGCGCCTCCGACCCGAAGACCTTCGCCGAGAAGGCCGAGAAGCTCATCAGTTCCGACTGTGTCGCCGCGGTGTTCGGCGGCTGGACCTCGTCGAGCCGCAAGGCCATGAAGCCCAAGTTCGAGAGCCTGAACTCGCTGCTCTACTACCCCGTGCAGTACGAGGGTCTGGAAGATTCCAAGAACATCTTCTACACCGGCGCAACCACCAATCAGCAGATCGTCCCGGCCCTGGACTACCTGAAGCAGAAGGGCATCACCTCCCTCTACCTGGTGGGTTCTGACTACGTCTTCCCGCAGACCGCCAACCGCGAGATCAAGGCCTACGCCGCCGCCAACGGCATCGAGATCAAGGGCGAGGACTACACCCCGCTCGGCTCCACCGACTTCTCCACCATCGTCAACAAGGTGCGCACCGCCAAGGCGGGCGCGGTGTTCAACACCCTCAACGGCGACTCCAACGTGGCGTTCTTCCGTGAGTACTCCAACGCGGGCCTGAAGGCCGCCGAGATGCCGGTGGTCTCGGTGTCGATCGCCGAGGAAGAGGTCGTGGGTATCGGCGCGGATCGCCTCGCCGGCCAGCTGACCGCCTGGAACTACTACCAGACCGTCGATTCCCCGGCGAACAAGAAGTTCGTCGCCGACTACAAGGCCGCCTTCGGCGCCGACAAGCCCACCTCCGATCCGATGGAAGCCGCGTACGCCTCGGTGTTCCTGTGGAAGAACACGGTGGAGAAGGCGAAGTCGTTCGCGGTGGCCGACATCCAGGCCGCGGCCGACGGCGTGAGCTTCGAGGCGCCGGAGGGCACCGTCACCATCGACGGCTCCAACCACCACGTCACCAAGGTCGCCCGCATCGGTGAGATCCGCCCCGACGGCCTGATCTACACGGTGTGGGACTCCGGCAAGGCGATCACGCCCGACCCGTACCTGAAGTCCTACGAGTGGGCCAAGGGCCTCAAGTAACAGCCGACAGGTGTGGGACGCGCCGCGCGCGCGTCCCACATCGCTTTCGCTAGGAGTCCACCACCATGGACGTGCTGATCGGCCAGCTCTTCACAGGGTTGAGCCTGGGATCCATTCTTCTGCTCGCCGCGCTCGGTTTGTCGCTGACCTTCGGTCAGATGGGCGTCATCAATATGGCGCACGGCGAGTTCATCATGGCCGGTTGCTACACCACTTATGTTGTGCAGCAGGTCTTCTCCTCGGCCGGTGTGTCGCTGGCCGTCTCGTTGCTCGCCGGTTTCCTGATCGGTGGCCTGCTCGGTGCCGTCCTGGAGATGGGGCTCATCCGCTACATGTACGACCGCCCGCTCGACACCCTGCTGGTCACCTTCGGTGTCGGCCTGGTGCTGCAGCAGGCCGCGCGTGACATCTTCGGCGCGCCGGCCAAGAACGTGCTGGTGCCCGAATGGCTCAGTGGCGGAATCACTATCGCCGGTGCGGTGGTGCCCAAGACGCGCATCTTCATCCTCGTGCTCGCGATCGTCGCGGTGACCGCGCTGGCCGCCGTCCTCAAGACGACACCGATGGGCCGCCGCATCCGTGCGGTGGTACAGAACCGTGGTCTCGCCGAAACCAGCGGCATATCGAGCAGATTCACCGACATCAGCACGTTCTTCATCGGCTCGGGCCTGGCGGGTGTGGCCGGTGTCGCGCTCACGCTCATCGGTTCGACCAGCCCGACCATCGGGCAGAGCTATCTGATCGACGCCTTCCTCGTGGTCGTGATCGGTGGGCTCGGCCAGATCAAGGGCACGGTGATCGCGGCGTTCGCGCTCGGGCTGCTCAACTCCTTCATCGAATACTCCACCACCGCGTCGATCGCGAAGGTGATCGTGTTCGTGCTGATCGTCATCTTCCTGCAGGTCCGCCCGCAGGGTCTGTTCACCGTGCGGACGAGGAGCCTGGCATGAACGCACTGACTGAACGCCTACGCGCCTATTCCCGGCTCAGTCCACTGGCCGGGTTCGCGGTCGCGGCGATAATCCTGTTCGCCGTCGCCCCGGCGGTGCTGAGCGACTTCCGGCTGAACCTGCTCGCCAAATTCCTCTGCTTCGCGATCGTGGCGGCGGGCATCGGCTTGGCTTGGGGCCGTGGCGGAATGCTCACCCTCGGGCAGGGTGTGTTCTTCGGCATCGGCGCCTACATCATGGCCATGCACATGCAGCTCGCCGACGCCGCGCGCCTGGGCAACGAGGTGCCGGAGTTCATGGAGATCTCCGGCATCAGCGAACTGCCGGGCTTCTGGCAGCCGTTCGAATCCGCGTCGGTCGCGATCCTGGCCATCCTCGTGCTGCCCGCACTGGTCGCGGCCGTGCTCGGGTACGGCGTGTTCAAGCGGCGGGTGCGCGGTGCGTACTTCGCCATTCTGAGCCAGGCGCTCGCGGCGGCGCTGGCGATTCTGCTCACCGGTCAGCAGGCCATCGGCGGCTTCACCGGGCTGTCGGACTTCCGGGCGTTCTTCGGGTTCCGCCTCTCGGACCCGGCCAACCGGCAGATGCTGTTCTTCATCGCGGCGGGCACGCTGCTCGTGGTGGTGGCGCTGATCCGTCAGCTCAACCGCAGCCGCTACGGCGAGCTGCTGATCGCGGTCCGCGACGCCGAGGAGCGGGTGCGTTTCCTCGGGTACGACCCCGCGAATATCAAGATCGTCGCGTACGTGGTCGCGGCGTTCCTCGCCGGTATCGCCGGCGCGCTGTTCACGCCGATCGTCGGCATCATCTCGCCCGCCGATATCGGTGTTGTCCCGTCGATCGCGTTCCTGATCGGGGTCGCCATCGGTGGCCGCACCACCCTGCTCGGTCCGGTACTCGGCGCGATCGGTGTCGCCTGGGCGCAGACCTCGCTGTCGGAGTCGTTCCCGTCGGGCTGGACCTACCTGCAGGGCGTCCTGTTCATCGTGGTCGTCGGGTTCATCCCCGCCGGTCTGGCCGGACTGTGGCCGATGGTCAAGGGCTGGCGCGAGAGCCGCAAACCGGAAACACCCCCTGTGGTCACCGAGGAGAAGGTGCTGGCCCGATGACTTCACACGAACCCAAGCCCGGCGGCAATGCGGGCATGAACAGCGACTACCTCGAAATCCGTGGTCTGTCGGTAAGTTTCGACGGTTTCAAGGCGGTCACCGACGTGGATTTGACGGTGCTGCAGGGCGACCTGCGGTTCCTCATCGGTCCCAACGGTGCGGGCAAGACGACGCTGATCGACGCCATCACCGGCTTGGTCCCGGCCACCGGGTCGGCGCAGAAGTCGGGTATCGAACTGCTCGGCAAGAAGGTGCACCAGATCGCCCGGCTCGGCGTCGGGCGAACTTTCCAGACGGCGAGCGTGTTCGAGCAGCTCACAGTGCTGCAGAACCTCGACATCGCGGCGGGCGCGGGCCGCTCGCCGCTGTCGCTGCTGCGGGCGCGCAGATCCGTGCTGCCCGCCATCGAAGAGGCTTTGGAGACAACGGGTCTCACCGCGCTGCGCGACAAGCCCGCCGGTGTGCTGGCACACGGGCAGAAGCAGTGGCTCGAGATCGGCATGCTGCTCGTGCAGAACGCCTCGGTGCTGCTGCTCGACGAACCCGTCGCGGGCATGAGCGCGGAGGAACGCGAGGAGACCGGAAACCTGTTGCGCCGCATCGGTGGTGACCGCGTGGTCCTGGTCGTGGAGCACGACATGGACTTCATGCGGTCCTTCGCCACCTCGGTGACGGTGCTCGCGGGCGGCAAGGTGCTCAGCGAGGGCAGCGTGGAACAGGTCCAGGCCGACCCGCGGGTGCAGGAGGTCTACCTCGGCACCGCGGCCATGGCGACCACAGACAAGGAAGCCGCCGATGCTTGAACTAGACGAGGTCCGTTCGGGATACGGGCGCACCGAAGTGGTCCACGGCGTGAGCCTGACCGTCCCCGACGACAGCGTGGTCGCCATCATGGGCCACAACGGCGCGGGCAAGACCACCCTGCTGCGCACCGCCGTCGGGCTGCTGCCGACCAAGTCGGGCACCATCACCTTCGACGGCGAGAAGATCAGCAAGCTCTCGCCGTCGCAGCGGGTGAAACGGGGCATCGCCTATGTTCCGCAGGGCCAGCAGAGTTTTCCCCAGCTGTCCACAGCCGAGAACCTGCAGGTGGTGGCCGACGGTCGCAAGCGCGGCAAGGCACTGATCGACGAATCGCTCGACCTGTTCCCCGCCCTGCGCGAGTTGCTCACCCGCAAGGCGGGGCTGCTCTCGGGTGGTCAGCGACAGCAACTCGCCATCGCCCGTGCCCTCATCACCGAACCGAAACTGCTCATCCTCGACGAACCGACCGAGGGCATCCAGCCCTCGGTCGTCGCCGAGATCGAGCGGACGATCATCGAATTGACGCGGCGCGGTGGGTTGAGCGTGCTGCTGGTGGAGCAACACATCGGTTTCGCGTTGCAGGCCGCCCAGCAGTACTACGTGCTGCACTCGGGGCACGTCGGTTCCACCGGGCCGGGCGGGGCGGGCACGGAATCGGCTGTGCGCGCGGCGATGGCGATCTGAACGCAGGCCGAGTCATGGGCAGGGGTGGGCGGGTTTCGCTGGCCGAGCGCGTGTACGAATCGCTGCGCGACGACCTGGCGACCGGTCGGCTCGCACCGGCCGAACGGTTGCGCGCCGAACGGCTGGCCCGTCGCTACGGCGTCTCGCGCACTCCGGTGCGCGAGGCGCTGGCCCGGCTGCAGGCCGACGGGCTGGTGCAGCGTCATCCGGAGGGGCTGTACCTGTACCGGCCACGGCCGGCCGAACTCGACGAGTTGTTCGAGTTGCGAATGGTGCTGGAAACACGCGGGTTTCAACGGTCGATGCTCGGTTCGGCGCAGGCCCCGGCCGGACACGACCTGGCCGCCGTTCGCGCGGAACTCACGCGCTGGCGAGAATTCAGGGACACACCGCCCCGTCCGGGCCCCGAGCTGATCGCGGCCGATGAGCGGTTCCACACCGAACTGCTTCGGGCAGCGGGTAATTCGGCCCTCGCCGAAGCTCTGAGTGCGGTCAACATCCGGGTTCGCCCGGTGCGCACGATGGACGTGCCGACCACCGACCGAGTCGCGGCGATGACCACTGAACACATCGCCATCGCCGAGCACGTGCTGGCCGGGCGCCGCGAGCGCGCCATGCACAGCCTCGTCACCCACATCACCGCATCCTGCGTGCATGTGCGGGCCCGGGCCGAGCAGGCTATCGCCTTCACGAAACTCGGCGAGATTATGCGTGATTGACGGTTGCGTCGCGGTATCGACGCCAGCCCGGTATGTCATAGCTCGGCCCGAGCCACGATGGTGCAGCGGTGTCGGACGGGAGTCAACAGTCGGACTGGAACGGCCAGCAGTGGGCGGGACGATGAGTGACGGTGACCGGGGCGGGAGTGGTCGACTCGGTGATGTCGGAGACCGTTCGTGGGGACGGTGAGTCGGTGAGCAGGGCGAGGATCACCATCACCAGCACGATCAGCATGCCGAGCACAGCCAGTCCGAACACAATCAAACCTGCCAGTTTGCCCTCCTTGGCCGGTTCGGTCGGCGGGGCGGGCGGTTCGACACGACGGGGGCGTGGGGCGCGCGGCGCCGGATCGGGGCGTTTGTCCGGGAAGCCGTCGTCGGTGAGCTCGGCACGGGTGGGGGCGAGGGCGGCCAGGCCGAGGGCGGCGCAGGTGTTGAGGACCCTCTCGACGGTCCATTCGCGCGGGCCGACCGAGAAGTTCTCCAAGTAGACGCGCAGTTCGTGCGCGTCGACGGTGTTGGCGACCAGCACGTCGAGGCCTGGACGTAAGGCGGTGCGCGCCGGTCGAACCACCACACCCCGGTACGGCACGAGCACCACCGCGCCGCACACATGCCTGCTCTCCTGCAGTGCGTGCTCCAGCGCCACCCGCACCGCGTGCACACCGTGTTCGAGCCGGTCGGTCAGCCCGCTCGACGGTCCGGCCTCCAACTCCAGCGGACTGTCACTGATCGTCCACGCCCCCGTGTTCGACCTGGCGAGCAACCCGCTCTGCCGTCGCCGGAATCCCAACACGTCGAGCACCGTGATCCCCCGTGGCGTCACCACCACCGCGTCGAGGCGCCGATCCCCCACCTGCGGGTCGATCAGGGCAAGCCCCGGGCTCGGATAGGCGCTCAGGCATTCGACGAACTCCCGCTCGGCGCCGGTGAGTTCCGCGCCCGGCCTGATCCGAACCAGCATTGCGATGTTCCCCTACCACTGCTGCGACCTCACCGCCGCTGCGCGCTGCGGTACCCAAATCATGACGCGCAACTGTTGCGAAAACCACTGGAAACCAAAGAAAAACCGACTCGCCACCGTGCGCGCGTACCGCCGAGTACGCTGTCGATTCCGACGGAACCGAGCGATAAGACGAGGTGGACGACGATGGCCGCAACGCCCCTACCACGCATTTCCCCCGGCCGGTTGGGTGAACTCGGACCGATCAACTGGGTTGTCTGGCAGGTACTTTCTCGCGCGGCGGGCACGGCGGACGCCCACCTCTTCAGCACACTCGGTCGCACGCGTGGGCTGTTCCGGGGTTGGCTGCATTTCTCCGGCAAGCTCATGCCCGGTGGGCGATTGCCGCGCGCGGAGGCCGAATTGGTGATTCTGCGGGTGGCGCATCTGCGCGACTGCGGTTACGAGGCCGACCACCATCGCAGGCTCGGACGCAAGGCCGGGCTCACGGCCGTCGAGGTGGACCGGGTGGCGGCGGGTCCCGAGGCGGAGGGGTGGACGCCGCGTCAGCGGGCGCTGCTCACCGCGACCGACCGGCTGGTGACCACCCGCGATATCGACGACGCGGCGTGGGCGAAGCTGGCCGCGCACTACGACGAGCGGTTGCTGATCGAGATCGTGTTGCTCGTCAACCAGTACGAGGGCCTGGCGTCGACCATCACCACGCTGCGGATCGAACGCGACACCTTCACGGTGTGATCCAGCTCATAGAGCGGTTCGTGGTCATTCTTCGCAAACTAAAAGCGTACAAAGTACGGAGTAACGTCATCGAGGAGAGCCCATGCAGATCACCGCTTCCGCCGTCTCGCTCAATGTGGACGACCCGCAGGCGTCGGCCCAGTTCCTCGTCGACCACCTCGGTTTCACCGAGAACATGGCCGCCGACGGGTTCGTCAGCGTCGGGCGGCCCGACGCGGGCATGGACGTCATCTACCTGCGCACCGGCCTGAAGTCGTTCAAGCCGGCGCGCATCGCGGGCAGCGCGGGCGAGGGTGTGCTCGTCGTGTTCGTGGTCGACGACATCGACAGCGAATACGAGCGATTGCGCGGCGCGGGCGTCCCGATCGAGACGCCCATCGAAACCGAGGAATGGGGCGAGCGCTACTTCCAGATGACCGACCCCAACGGGGTGGTCATCCAGCTCGTGCAGTGGGTGTGATCAGCGGCGCGCGACCCGCAACGCGGCCACGATCAGCGGAATCTGCAGCGGCAACCGCGCGATCACCCCGGCCTTGAAAGCGGGCGAGGACTTGGGATTGCCAAGCACGTCGACGGTCATCTGCACATTGGCGGGGAAGACGGCGACGAACAAGCCGGCGGCGAGCCAGCCGCCGAAACGCCTGGTCCTCGGCACCGCCAGCGCCGTCGCCACCCCGAGCTCGGCGACCCCGGAGCCGTAGGTATAGGCCCGGGGTTCGCCGGGCAACTGCTTGGGAACGATGCCGTCGAACAGCTTCGGCGCGACGAAATGCAGGACACCGACCACGAACAACAAACCGCTCAGGTAGGTGTGCGCGCGTCGACGGGAAGTTTCATGAGCCACGCTCCGCACTGTAGCGGTGCGAACCGAAGTCGTCACCGGGCGCCGACGGAAGCCTCGGACGCCGGGGCCGTTCTCAGGCGGGCGCGAAGACCGATGCAGCCGGGGTGGCCGGGCGGCCGAGGAGTTTCGTGAGGTCGCCGGTGCGGACCTCGAGGAAGCCCTGGGCGATGCCCGCGTCCGAGTCGGCGAGCACCGTGGCGAACTGCTCGTCCACGCCCGCGGCAGCGAGAGTGGCGGCGTATTCGCTGGTCGGCAGATTCTCGTAGCGCACCGTCGTGCCGGTGGCGGCGCCGATCGCGGCAGCCAGGTCCGGGCCGGACAGGGCATCGTCGCCACCCAGTTCGTAGACGCGGCCCGCGTGCCCGTCGCCGGTGAGGACGCGGGCGGCGGCCTCGGCGTAGTCGGCCCGGGCCGCACCCGAGACGCGACCCTCGGCCATCGCGCCGTGCAGCACGCCGGTCTGCGCGGCGAGGGCCGCGGCCTGGCTGTAGTTCTCCCAGTACCAGCTGTTGCGCAGCAGCACCGTCGGCACCGACGCGCCCGCGAGCACCTCTTCGGTGCCGCGATGTTCGGCGGCCAGGATCATCGGGTTCACCTCGGCCCGCGGGATGCTCGTGTAGGCCAGCAGCTCGACGCCCGCGCGTTCGGCCGCTCGAATCACGGTGGTGTGCTGGGCGACCCGCGCGCCGAATTCGTTGCCCGAGATGAGCAGCAATCGGTCGACACCGACCAGCGCGGCATCCAGCGCTACCGCGTCGTCATAGGACGCCCGGCGTACTTCGACATCGAGATCGGCCACCTTCGACGGATCCCGCACGATCGCCACCGGCCGCTCCCCCGCCGCCACCAACGCCTCGACGACGAGCCTGCCCAGCTGTCCACTCGCTCCGGCCACCGCAACAGTCATGACTTCCTCCGAACTGATCGACACGTACTAACTATTAGTAAGCACTATGCATTCAGTAGGCGCTGTCGTCAAGGAGGGTAAGATCACCGGTATGAGTGAGCAGCACCTCGACGCCGATCAGACGCTGGAGGCCGACGTCTTCGCGCGCGACTGCGCGTCCAGGTCGGTGCTGCAGAACGTCGCGAGCCGGTGGGGTGTGCTCGCCCTGGTGGCGCTGCGGGAGGGCCCGTTCCGGTTCAGCGCGCTACGCAGGCGGGTCGACGGGGTGAGCGAGCGCATGCTGTCGCAGACCCTGCAGGCCCTCGAGCGCGACGGCATGGTGCATCGCGAAGTCCTCGAGGCCATTCCGCCGCGCGTGGAATACACCCTCACCGAACTGGGCGCGCAGGTGGCCGACCGGCTGCACGCGCTGATCGAGGTCCTCGAGACCAATATCGACACGGTACGGGCGGCGCGCTCCGGTTACCGCGGCAACGGCTAGTTCTTCGCCAGCAGTTCGGAGACGGTGGCGAACCGGTATCCCTGTGCGCGCAAGCCGGTGACGATGCCCGGCAGGGCGGCCGCCGATTCGGTGCCGTGCATGACGTGCAGCAGCACGATGGAACCGGGCCGGGTCTGTTCGAGGGTCGTGGCGAGCACGGTGTCACGATCCACGCCGCCCGCGGAATCGGGTTCGACATCCCAGGTCACCGTGGTGCGGTCGTGGTCGGCGAGGTATTTCGGCAGGCCGTAGAGCTTCTTGCCGTAGGGCGGGCGGAAGGTGATCGGGCCCTGGTAGCTGGTGCGGCGGATCTCGGCGTCGGTGCGTTCGATCTCCTCACGCACGGTGTCGCCCGAAACCAGCACCATGCGGCGATGCGTGTAGGTGTGATTGCCGATTTCGTGCCCCGCCGCCGCGATCGCCTGCCCGAATTCGGGATGCGCGGCGAGATCGTCACCGACGAGATAGAACGTGGCGGGCACCTGCAATTCGGCCAGCGTGCGCAGGATTTCCGGCGTGCGTTCGGTCGGTCCGTCGTCGAAGGTGAGCGCGACGACCTTGTCCTGGGTTTCGACGCGGTTCACGAGTTCGCCGGTGAGCTGGTAAGTGCGCGAATTCATCAGCACATAAAGCCCCGCCACCACCGCGACCACGACCACAAGCACCGCGGCCGCACCCGTCAACCATTTGCGCATAGTGGTGTATACCGCAGATATCTCGCGCCGACGACCCAAGGCGAGAACATGGGTAACTCGCCGGGGACGGGCGGACGCGACCACATCCAAAAGCTTGCCGCGTCCGCAGTCCCCACGTACCCGAGTCTGGCCTGAAGTCCCGGAGAGGCGGTTACGGGATTACCTGGGTGATGTCGCCGGGGTTCAGGTAGTCGAAGAATCGGTGGGCGCCGTCTTCGGTCATTCGGACGCAGCCATGCGACTTGGAGGTGACCGGGCCGACGTGGAATGCCATGTCGCCGTTGAAGAATGTCGCCCACCGCATCGGTGCGTCGTGCATGGTGCTCCAGTGGAATTCCCGCTTGAAGGAAATGCGGGTCACCGCGGGCGGAGTTTCGAATCCCGCCATTCCGTGCGAGATCGGTGTCGGCCCGAAGACCACCCGCCCGTTGTCGACCAGCCATGCCTCGTTCGTCGACAGCCGCATACACGCCCTCGCCTCGACCACCGGGCAGGGCGACGCCGTCGGAATCACGGAGGGGACGCCCGGAATATCGGGTCCACCAGGGAAAAGAGGTTCCGCCGCTGCGGGCGCCACGGCAACCGATCCAGCCGCCGCGACAAGAGCCGCCACACGTGCCATCCATCCGAGAATGCGCTTGCTCATGGGTTCTCAGTTGCCTCTCAACCGTGCCCGCCACCCGCGAGTCGATCGGGCGAGGGGACCATCTCATGGAACACGAACATGTCGAACACGAGCTTGGAACAACCACCAGAGGTGCTAACGCATCATCGACCACAAAAGGGGATTCACCAAATCAAACTCCGCGATTTGGCCGAAAAGAAATAGAAACCCGGTAGTTCCGGGCATGAGCGAGGGGCGGCCGCAGTGCGAACCGCCCCTCGGGATCTGCTACTCAGAAGTTGATCATGTGGCCGGCGAGGCCGTGGATCGCTTCCTGCAATGCCTCACTGAGCGTGGGGTGGGTGTGTACGTTGCGGGCCAGCTCGTTGACCGTGAGGTCCCACTTCTGGGCCAGCGTGAGCTCCGGCAGCAGCTCGGAGACATCGGGGCCGATGAGGTGGCCGCCGATGAGTTCGCCGTGCGTGTTGTCGGCGATCAGCTTCACGAAGCCGGTCGGATCGGCCAGGCCGTGCGCCTTGCCGTTGGCGGTGAACGGGAAGGTCGCCACCTTCACGTCGTAGCCTTCGTCGCGGGCCTGCTGCTCGGTGAGGCCGAAGCTGGCGACCTGCGGCTGGCAGAAGGTGGCGCGCGGCATCATCCGGTAGTCGCCCAGCGGCATCGTCTCGGCGCCGCCGATGGTCTCGGCCGCGACCACACCCTGAGCCTCGGCCACGTGAGCCAGCTGCAGCTTGGCGGTGACGTCACCGATGGCGTAGATGTGCCCCACGTTGGTGCGCATGTAGTCGTCGATCGCGATGGCGCCGCGATCGGTGAGCTCGACGCCGGTGGTCTCGAGGCCGTAGCCCTCCACGCGCGGTGCGAAGCCGACGGCCTGCAGCACCTTGTCGACGGTGACGGTCTCGACGTTGCCGGACTTGTTGTCCTTGATCTGGACGGTGACCTTGGACCCGTCGTCATCGATCGACTGCACGGCCGCACCGGTGGTGATGGTGATGCCGAGCTTCTTGTACTGCTTGGTGATCTCCTTGGAGACGTCGACGTCCTCGTTGGGCAGGGCCCGGTCGAGGAATTCGACGATCCGCACGTCGACGCCGTAGTTCTTCAGGACGTAGGCGAACTCCATGCCGATGGCGCCCGCGCCGACGATGAGGATCGAACCCGGCAGGTCGCGGGTGAGGATCTGCTCCTCGTAGGTGACCACGTTCTCCGACAACTGGGTGCCGGGCAGCAGCTTGGTGGTGGTGCCGGTGGCGATGATGACGTTGTCGAACGAGATCGTCTCGTTGCCGCCCTTGGTGAGGGCGACGTCGAGCGAGTTCGGGCCGGTGAAGGTGCCGAGACCGTCGAACTCGTCGATCTTGTTCTTCTTCATCAGGAAGTGCACGCCCTTGACGCGCCCGTCGGCCACCTTGCGGCTGCGGTCGAAGGCGGCGCCGAAGTCGAAGCTGACCTCACCGGAGATGCCGAAGGTCTTGGCTTCCTTGTGGAAAATGTGGGCCAGTTCGGCGTTGCGCAGCAGTGCCTTGGACGGGATGCAGCCCACGTTCAGGCACACGCCACCCCAGTATTTCTGCTCGACAATCGCTGTTCGCAGGCCGAGTTGAGCGGCACGGATCGCGGCGACATATCCGCCGGGACCAGCGCCGAGAACGACGACATCGTAGTGGGAAGTCACGTCACCGAGCCTAACTCTGTTTCGGGGAGTTCACCCACCCGTCCCCCACTTCGGTGAGATGCGCTCGCCCGACCTCGATCGAGGCGGACCGAACGGTACTGTCGGCGGGGTGAGCGGCGCGGGATCATGGAGCCGAGCGGCAGGTCCGGCCCGGAGCGCGAGGGCGGCGGGCACGCCTGGCAGCGGAGCCGGGCGCGCTGCCCACGCGCCAGCCGTGGATCTGCGCGAGGGTGTCCCGGGCGATGCGGACGCGGGGATCGGCAGCCGGGTCGACGGCACCGTTTCGGTCCACCTGATGCGCCTGCTGGTTCAGTCGGCGCGGCGGCTCGGAGTGGCCGAGGAACAGCTGGCGCGCGTACCCGGCACCGACGACGTGGTGCTGCGGGGTGAGCTGAACCGGCTGCCGATGGGTTCGCTTCTCAGGCTGTGGGAGTTGATCGCGCGCCCAGGCGCGGGCGTCGCGGTCGCCGAGGCCGCACCGCTCGGCACCTTGAACACCTGGGACTATCTGGTGACAACCGGTGCGACACTGGCGGATTCGTTGCGTGCCGCCCAGCCGTACCACCGCCTCGTCACCGCCGCTGCCGAAGGTTTCGACCTGTCCGGCGAGGCCGATCTCACCATCGGCTACCGCACGTCGGCCGGCGACCCGACGGTCGCGTCGACCGTCAACGAATACGTGCTGGCGTACTACCTGCGCCGCGCCCGCGAGGCGACCGGCCGGCCGCTGGTCCCGGCGAAGGTGACCTTCGGTCATTCGGCGCCACCGGACCACCGCCCCCTGATCGACGTATTCGGCACGCACGCCATCGAATTCGGTGCCGACGCCGACTCGATCACGTTCCGCGCCGACGATGCCAACGCCCCGCTCCCCCGCGCCGACCCGATGCTCGCCGACCTGATGCGCAGCCACGCCGACCTCGTCCTGGCGTCCGCGCGCACCGTCGCCGACCCCCTCGACGCGTTCCGCATCGCTCTCGCGTCCGCCCTCGACGCCGCCGATCCCACCCTCGCCCGGGTCGCGAAGGCCCTGGCCATGAGCGAACGCTCCCTGCAACGCCACCTCGCCGACCAGGGCACCACTTGGCGCGAGGAACTGGACCGCCTCCGCTACGAGCGCGCGAAAACCCTGCTTTCGCAAGGTCTCACGAAATCATCTATCGCCCGCCACCTGGCTTTCACCGACGACCGCGCCCTCCGCAAGGCCTTCCACCGCTGGACCGGAACTCCGCCCACCGTCGTGGGCTGACGCCCCTGGCCGCAAGCCCTTCCCGAGCTCGGCGGCGAGCAGAAGACCGGCCAGACCGTGTACTTTCTCCCGGCGCATGAGCGCCACCACCGCCGCGAGCTTCCGGGCCACGCGGTCTGTCGGGTCTTGGCGCGTGAGGACCGGGTGGTGGCGTGTGCGGACCTGGGAACGACGACCGGGCCGCCATAACGTGGTCTGCACCGGTCGGAAAACACCGGCTGACCTCGAAAGAAGGCTAGATCATGACCATTCCGACACAGACCCGCGAAATCCACCTCGCCGCTCGCCCGAACGGTGCACCGGTCGCCACCGATTTCGCCCTCGTGGAGCGGGAACTGCCCGAACTCGCCGACGGCCAGATCCTGCTGCGCAACACCTGGATGTCGGTCGACCCGTACATGCGCGGGCGGATGGACGACAAGCCGTCCTATATCGCGCCGTTCGAAATCGGTGCGGCACTGGAAGGTTCGGCGATCGGTGCGGTGATCGCGTCGAAGTCGGCGGATATCGCGGTCGGCACCACGGTGACGCACTTCGCCGGCTGGCGCGAACACTCCGTCGTCGATGCGGCATCGGCCACTCCCATCGACCCCGAACTGGCTGCCCCACAGCACTTCCTGGGCGCTCTCGGCACCACCGGCCTCACTGCCTACGCTGCCCTGACCGAGGTGGCGAAGGTGGAGCCGGGCGACACGGTGTTCATCTCGGCGGCCGCGGGTGCGGTCGGCAGCGTGGCGGGCCAGATCGCCAAGGCCCTCGGTGCGAAACGAGTGATCGGTTCGGCGGGTGGACCGGCCAAGACGCGAAAGGTGCTCGAGGAGTTCGGTTTCGACGCGGCGATCGACTACCGGGCCGGTGACCTCGCCGCCCAGCTCGCCGAAGCCGCACCGGACGGCATCGACGTGTACCTCGACAGCGTGGGTGGTGAACACCTGAAGATGGCGATCGAGGCGCTCAACCAGCACGGCCGCATCGCCCTGGTCGGCGCCATCAGCGGCTACAACGGCGCGACCGACCGGACAACCCCCGACCTCTACCTCGCCGCGACCAAGGAAATCTCCCTGCGCGGCATGCTGGTGACCAGCTACCTCCCGCTCTTCGCCGAATACATCCCGAAGGCCGCCGCCTGGCTCGCCGACGGCACCCTGCGCACCGCGGAAACCACCTACGAGGGCCTCGAGCAAGCCCCCGCCGCGCTCCTCGGCGTCCTCACCGGCGCCAACATCGGCAAGATGCTCGTCCGTCTCGCCTGAAGACCAAGATCACCACGCTCTGCTGGCGGAGAGTACTCGGAAGATGCCGCCACCAGAGCGTGGTGATCGTGTGCCCAGGTCAGCGCCAGACCTGGGTGGCGACGCGGGCGAAGTTGCCGCTGAAGAGGGCGGCGCGTTCGGAAGGCGTGAAGCCTGCTTGCGCACCAAGCCTTTTCCGTAGGCGGTGCGCCCGGCATCGACGGCGTCGAGCAGCCACACCCCGCGGCGTCGGCATGGTTGCAGGCCGGGCGCCTCACACAAGGACGGGCGAGCGGAGACAGGTGCCGGGCTGGAGGTTTGCCGGGCTTCCGGACCGGCTATATCGTGCTGCGAGACATCGGACGGGGAGGGGAAATGGCCGGATACTTCCAGGTGGATATCGACGTGCTCGCGAGCACGGTGCGGTCACTGAAGAACTCCGAACAGGTACTCGGTGATGCGATGAAGGCCTTGGAAAGCGCAGGCGACGGCGCTATCGGCACCACCGGCCTGAACGACGCCGCCGCGATCACCGCGGCGAGCCTCGAATTCGTAGCCTCCTCGACGACTCCGAGTCTCGACCTGTGAACCGGCCACCCGCGATGGACGTTCCACCGCCGCCTGGGTCGGCTCGGAAGTTTCCACCGACCAGGCGTGCGTTGCGTCACAACTGGTGGATTCGGTGGCCGTTGCTGCTCACCGCGCTGGCCTCCGGGCCGCTGACCGTCGTATTGATCGGCAAAGATAGTGACTGGGCGATCTTGGTCTCGCAGTACTTCGTCATCGGGACGATGTTCGGTGGGTGCTTCGTGTGGATCAATCGACGCCGCCGCAAGGCCCTGCGGCAGCCGTGGACTGTGTGGCGGATTCGGTACCTGTCCGGTACTCGCTACGAGTGGGTGGATCTGCTCGGCCCGCACGGCGAAACGGTGAGCACACTCCTGCTCAGCACGTGGGCGTGGGACCGGGGAAAACTGGTCAACCACGCCACTCGCGAGATCTGGTTCGCCGGTGATCCGGCCAAGTATGGAGTCGTGTCCCGTCCGGGCGGACGAGATATGCGCTACGCGTATGTATCCCGCATCTACAAGCCGCCACGCTTGACCTTTCGTGAAGCCGGTGAGCCGCCCGTCACTGGCGGCGGTCGACACTCCAAGGACTGACCACGGACTCCGCATGGCCTAGGCGGACGTGGTTGTGGGTCGCGCTCGAGCGTTCGGCAGGCCACAACTAGCCGATACACCTACCCCGTCTTTCGTGCCAAGGCCGGTAGTGGCGTCGTTCAGCGGCGCACCCGGTAGCTCAGGTGGGTGGCGCGGCGGCCCGGGACGACGACCGGGTCGTCGAGCAGCAGATGGCCGTTCGCGAGTTCGCCGAAGTAGGAGACACCTTCGCCGAACAGGACCGGGACGAGGCTGACGCACACCTCGTCGACCAGACCGAGGTCGAGGGCCTGCTGGATGATGGTCGTGCTGGCGATGGTGACGTTCTTGTCGCCCGCGATCCGCTTGGCCTCGGTGATCGCGGTGGTCACGTCGCCGACGAATGTGGTGTTCGGCCAACGCTCGGCAGCGTTCTCGGGTGCGTGGTGCGTGACGACGACAACGGGGACACCCATCGGGTGCTTGTCGCCCCAACCGTCGGTCATGTCGAACAGATGGCGGCCCGCCACCAGCGCGCCGGTGTTGTCGATCCACTCGTGCAGGACCTGGGCGCCTGCCTCGTCGACCTGGAGTGACCGGTCCGAGGTCGCGCTCGGCACGCTCACCTCACCGCCCTCGTACCACTCGAACAGTTCGCCGATCCCGTCGTCGGGATCGGCGACGAACCCGTCCAGCGACATCGTCATATGCGTGAATACTTTGCCCATGCTCGCGCCTCCTGGCGAAACGGTTGTCATCGATATAGACGCGCCGTACGCACAGAACTCATCGGTGCGAAATCCTCTCGCCCCACGCCCGACAACCGGCACGCGGCTTCTCCGGGCCTGACATCCGCTTACCGGTGCCTGTCCAGGTCAGCGCCAGACCTGGGTGGCGACGCGGGTGAAATTGCCGTGGAAGAGGGCGGCGCGTTCGGTGGGGGTGAAGCCGCGGTCGTCGAGGAGGTCGTCGAGGCTCGGGATACCAGGGGTTTCGCCGAGGAGATCCTCGGGTGGGGTCCACTGCAACGGGCCCCAGGCGGTGTAGTCCGCCGAGAAGGCGGCGGGGTTCTCCTGGATCTCGGCGTTGAACTGGTCGCCGTCGAAGGAGTAGTCGGAGCCGATGCCGATGTGGTCGATGCCGACCAGGTCGACGCCGTAGCGGATGTGGTCGGCCATGGCGGCGAGGCGCTCGGCTCGCGCATCGGGGGCGTTCTCACCGAGGAAGATGCCGACACCGTTGATGCCGATCACCCCGCCCGTCGCGGCACAGGCGCGGGCCTGTTCGTCGGTGATATTGCGCGGATGCGCCCACAGGGCAGCGAAATTGGAGTGGGAGTAGATCATCGGGGCGGCGGTGTGGGTGGCGAGATCGAGGCCGGTGCGGCGGGAGCAGTGCGAGCCGTCGACGAACATACCGACCTCGTTGAGCTTGCGCACCAGGTCTTTTCCGTACGCGGTGAGCCCGGTGTCGACCGTGTCGAGGCAGCCGCAACCTGCCGCGTTGGCGTGGTTGTAGGTGGGCAGCAGCGAGCGCACGCCGAGTTCGTAGAACACCGCGACGTTGTCGAGGTCGCCGTCGAGCGGCGCGGAATCCTCCAGGTCGAAGGCCAGTGAAATCACTTCGGGCGCACCGATATCACTCACGCGGTCGACCAGCCGGAACCGCGGGTCGTCGGTGGCCTGCTCACGGAACAACCGCAGCAGGGCGAGCGAGTCGGCCTTGGTCTCCCCCGAGTACCCGACATTCACCGACAGATACGACCCGAGCGGGTAGCGCGCCAGATCCGCGACCCGCGCCGTCGGCAACAACGGCAGACAGCAATGCTGCTCCCAGAGCATGGACACACCTCCCCATCGTTATCCGTGACCTGCGATCCTACGTTTCGCAACGCTATCGGCACCGGACCGACGCTAACGCGATGTCTGATTCGTCCGATTAATCAGTACTGCGTCCCCCGTCCGAAGGCGGTGCGACATGCGTCGCTTCCTCGTCCTGCTCGCTTGTCTGGCGGCGGCTGTCGGCCTGTCGACACTGCCCGCCGCGGCGACCCCCTCCTACTGCGGTCTCGCGTGGGGCTCGCTGGACAAGTCGAGTCCGAACTACTCGTCGGGTGTCGTGCGCGATGTGCGCGCGGGCCGACACGATTGCTACGACCGTCTCGTGATCGACCTCGCCGGACCGTCGGCGGGTTACCGGGTGGGGTACGTCGGCACCGTCACCCAGGACGGTTCCGGCGCGGGCGTCCCGCTGCGCGGTGGCGCGTTCCTGCAGGTCACGGTGCTGGCACCCGCACACGACGACACGGGCGCGAGCACCTACCCGCCGGGTAGCCGCAGCGAGCTGGTGAACGTGTACGGCTATCAGACCTTCCGTCAGGTCGCCTGGGCCGGTTCGTTCGAGGGGCAGACCACCCTCGGGCTCGGCGTGCGCGCCCGGCTGCCGTTCCGTGTGTTCACCCTCGAAGGCCCGGCCCGCGTGGTGATAGACGTCGCGCACTATTGGTGAGTCACGTCGGCAACAATGTGGGGATGAGCGGCGTTGAGCAGAATGTGACCGATCCCTACCTCTGGCTCGAAGACGTGACCGCCGAACCGGCGCTGGACTGGGCCCGTGCCCGCAACGAGGTGATCGCGGACCGATTCGCGAACACCGAACGGTTCGCCGACCTCGAGCAGCGCATCCTCGCGATGCTCGACGACGACACCAAGATCGCCTATCCCGCGCGACGCGGACCGTGGCTGTACAACTTCTGGCGTGATGCCGAGCACCCGCGCGGGCTGTGGCGGCGGACGACGTTCGAGTCGTATGCCACCGAGGATCCCGAGTGGGATGTGCTGATCGATGTCGACGCGCTCGCCGAGGCGGATGGGGAGAACTGGGTGTGGTCGGGCGCGGCGGTGCTCCGACCTTCGCAGGAACGTGCCGTCATCCACTTGTCGCGCGGTGGCGCCGATGCCACGGTCGAACGCGAATTCGACATGACCACACGGCAATTCATCGCGCCCGAAGACGGCGGATTCTTCCTACCCGAGGCCAAGTCGCGGGTCGGCTGGATCGACGCCGACAACCTCTACGTCGGCACCGATTTCGGGCCGGGCTCGCTCACAAATTCGGGGTATCCGCGCATCGCGAAGCGCTGGCGGCGCGGCACGGCATTGGCCGAGGCGGAAACGGTATTCGAGGGCAAGCCGAGTGATGTGTCGATCGGCGCCGGATTCGACCGCCACCCCGGTTACGAACGGCACTACCTGCATCGATCGACGGACTTCTACAACACCGAAGTCTCGCTGCTCGTCGACGGTGCGTGGCGACTGCTCGAAACCCCCACCGACGCCGACGTCGACTGGTATCGCGACTGGTTGCTGGTGCGTCTGAAGACGGCATGGACCCCCGCCGACACGACCTTCCCGGCGGGCAGCCTGCTGGTCACCGATATCAACGACTTCCTCGCGGGCGGACGAGAATTCGTGGTGCTGTTCACCCCGGATCCACACACCTCGCTGGAATCGTGGGGCTGGACCGAGAACCACCTGATCCTCACTACCCTGCGCGATGTGCAGACGGGCCTGCGTGTGCTCACCCCCGGCCCCGATGGCTGGGCGAGCGCGGATCTCCCCGACACCCCCGCCATGTCGAGCACCTCGGTGAGCAATCTCGACCCGCTGGAAGGCGGCGATGAGTTCATGCTCACCACAACGGGTTTCACTACACCGACCACCCTCCTGAACAGCGCGGTCGGCGAAGCCCCCGCGCTGCTGAAGCAGGCACCCGCGTACTTCGACGCCACCGGCATCGAAACCGAGCAGTTCTTCGCCACCTCCGACGACGGAACCGCGGTCCCCTACTTCGTGATTCGCCACCGCGACCGTCGCGGAACGCCCGGCCCGACGATCATGAACGGCTACGGCGGCTTCGAAGTCTCCAGAACCCCGCTGTATCTGGGCACGGCGGGCATGGCCTGGCTCGAAAAGGGCGGCACCTACGTGCTGGCCAATATCCGTGGCGGCGGCGAGTACGGCCCCGAGTGGCACACGGCAGCACTGAAAGAACACCGCCACCGCGCCTTCGAGGACTTCGCCGCGGTGGCCCGCGACCTGGTGACGCGTGGCATCACCACCGCCGACCGGCTCGGCGCGATCGGTGGCAGCAACGGCGGTCTGCTGATGGGCGTGATGCTCACCCGCTATCCGGAGCTGTTCGGTGCCATCGTGTGCCAGGTGCCGCTGCTGGACATGAAGCGCTATCACCTGCTGCTGGCCGGCGCATCCTGGATCGCGGAGTACGGCGACCCGGACAAGCCCGAGGAGTGGGCGTTCATCAGCGAGTACTCGCCGTATCAGAACACCGACCCCGGCAAGCAGTACCCGCCGATCCTGCTCGCCACCTCCACCCGCGACGACCGGGTACACCCCGGTCACGCGCGAAAGATGGCCGCGCTGCTGGAGTCCCAGGACCGCACCGTCTGGTACTACGAGAACATCGAGGGCGGACACGGCGGCGCGGCCGACAACAAGCAGTCGGCGTACCTGTCGGCGCTGGTGTACGAGTTCTTCACGCAGATGCTGATGGAGGGTCGCGGGCGCTAGATAGGTACTATGGTTGTCGTAGGTTCGAGCGGAAGGAGCGCATCGTGGCCGATGCCGATGGTCATCCCGATATCGAGGAGTTCGACCTGTCGACCGTGCTCGCCGCGCTCGCCGACGACAACCGGCGCAGCGTGATCGCCCAGCTCTACGCCGAGCCCGAGGGCGCCGAACAGTTCTGCAGCGTGTTCGGGATGCCCTGGGCGCCGTCCACCCGCACCCACCATTTCCGGGTGCTGCGCAAGGCCGGGCTGATCTGGCAGCGCGATGTGGGCAACGGCCGGATGACGAAACTGCGGCGCGACGACATGGAAACCGCGTTTCCGGGTCTGCTCGCCGCGATCCTCGCAGCGGACCGCCATCCGGCCGCCCCGGCTACCAGCTGACCGGCAGCGACACCGGCCGGTGCACGAGAACCCCTGTCTCCCAGGTGATCTCGTGTTCCGGTACGGCCAGCCGGAGAGTGGGGAACTCGGTGACGAGCCGCCGGATCACCTCGATGATCTCCATCCGGGCCAGTGCCGCACCCATGCAGTGATGCATGCCGTACCCGAATTGCAGGTGCCGTTTTCCGTCGCGGCCGAGGTCGAGCACCGACGGGTCCGGGTACACGTCGGGGTCGCGGTTGGCCGAGTGGGCGTCGGCGTACACGATGTCGCCGGGGTGGAGCACGCCCTGTGACAGCGTGATCTCCCTGGTGGTGACCCGGGGGAAGGTGGAGATGCGCCCCAGCGGCAGCAGCCGCAGGAATTCCTCGATCGCCGTGGGGATGGTGTCGGGGTTGCGCACCAGGTGGTCCCACAGTTCGGGCCGGGCCAGGGCCACGTAGGCGATCTTGGTGATGACGGACAGGATGTTCTGATCGCCGCCGACGATCGAGCCGAGCAGGATCGCCGCGTATTCGGCGTCGGTGACCGGGGGTGAGACCGAGTCGCGGGCGTCGAGCAGGTCGAGGATGAGGCCCGGTTCGAGCTCGCGGCGCCGGGCGACCAAGTCTTCGATGTAGTGGTAGAGGGTCCAGAAGTCGGCGAGCAGGGCGGGCACGTCGGTGTCGTGGGCCAGCTGCATCTGCCGCGAGAGGTGCCGGAAGTAGGCGATGTCGGTGGTCGGGATGCCGAGGTAGTCCACGTTCACGCCGATGGTCACCGGGTCGAGCAGCGTCTGCACGAGATCGGCTGTGCCACTGCCATTCCGGGCCCGCAATTCCGCGACGGTTCCGTCGAGGACACGCTGCACCGCGGGGGCGCGGCGGGCGATCGTCGCGGCGCTGTAGGCCGAGGCGACGAAACCCTTGAGCCTGCCGTGCCCGGGGTGATCGAGGTTGAGCAGCATCTCCGTCGGCATGATCGTCGGCAGGAAGGTCGGCCCGTCCTCGACGTTGGTCTCCGCGCGGGCGAAGCTGAGGTCGGTGAGCACCGCGTGCACGTCGCGGTAGCTGGTCACGTGGACGGCCGTGTGGCCGCTGGGCAGCACGACCTGTGGTAACCCGCCGCGCGAGCGCTCGGCCACCGGCTCGATCATGGTCGGCGGACTGATGTTCGCGATGCCGTCGAGATCGACCCGGACGGCGTCGATGGCGTGTGTCATGAGGTGACTCCTTCCGGGCGCGCCTGTCGGCGGACCACGATGATGGCGAGGGTGAGTGCGACGAGCAGGGCGATGAACACGCCGATGGTGGTGGTGAACGCGGTGCGGTAGACGTCGGGGTGACCGAACTGGCCCGCGGCGGTGTCGTGCGCGGCGGCTCCGCTGAGCTGCCTGCCGACCACCGCGGACAGCACGATCGCGTAGCCCGCGACGAACACGGCCTCGCTCCCGATGCGGAAGAAGTTCAGGACACCGGCCGCCGTGCCACCACGTTCGGGGGGAACGACCGACAGTGCGTGCCCGTCGACGAGACCGATGGGCAGCCCGAAACCGAGGCCGAGCAGCACCATCGGCACGACGATCCACAGCACCGAGCGGCCCTCGTCCAGGGCGAGCACGCCGATATTGCCGAGAATCAGCGCCGCGAGGCTGAGGTAGACGACCCGGCCGATGGTGAGCGCCGGGAACCGGGTGACCAGGTGACCGATGGCCACCGGCGCGATGAACACGGGAATGGTCATCGCGAGCATCAGCAGCCCGGACGTCCCGGGTGACAGGTCGGTGATGCCGCTCAGCGCCGAGGGCAGGTAGGTGAGCAAGGTGACGAAGCCGATCGACCCGGCCACCGGAACCAGGCACATCGCCAGGAATTCGCGGTTGCGCAGGAGTCCGAGGTCCAGGATCGGGCCGTGCTCGGCGGTGCTCGGTTCGGCGGCGGGCAGCAGGCGCGTCCCGAGGCCCGCGGCCGCGAGGATCACCGCGTGCACCACGAACACTCCGCGCCAATCGACCACCGCGATGAGCAGGCCGGAGATCGTGGGCCCGAGGGCGAGGCCGAGCCCGTTGACCGTGCCGAAGATCGCGAACGCCTTTGTGCGGCGGGCACCTTCGTAAGCACTGGACAGCAGTGCAGTGGATCCGGTGAGGATGGCCGCCGCGCCGACGCCGGCGATCACCCGGGCGAGGTCGAGCACGATCAGCGCGGGCGCGACGACGCTGCCGACACTGCCGACGACCACCAGCGCGGCGCCGATCCCGAAGGTGCGGCGGTGCCCGATCCGGTCGCTGACCGCACCCCACAGCAGGGTGGTGAGCGCGAAGGCGATGTTGAACCCGTTGACGACCCATTGCAGCGCAGTGGGATTCGAGCCGAGATCACGGGAGATGAGCGGTAGCGCGATGGCGGTGCCCGCGATCGCCATCGGGGTGACGAACTGCGCGGCCAGGACCACGGGCAGCGTGGCGGGACTGGGTGGAGCTTGGGTTTCGGTTGCGGTCGACATGGATCTCCCTCGGTGGGCTCCGGTACGCGAATTAGGTACTACCCGATCGGTAGGTACGATGATATTAGTAGCTACGACAGTTCTCGTACAACCGGAAGTCGCGGACGCGGCTTACCCGCCCCAGGAGCAGCCGATGAGCACCGAACCGCACGCGATCCAGACCGATGTCCTGGTGGTCGGCGGCGGCCCGGTGGGCATGCTCGTGGCCGCGGAGCTGGCATTGCAGCAGGTCGAGGTGGTTGTCGTGGAGTCGCGCACCGAGCTCGACCTTCGCCCGCGCGCCGGGACCGTGCACGCCCGCACGCTGTCGCTGCTGGCGCGGCGCGGGTACATTCCGTCGGTCTCGCCCGATGCCATCTCCCGTAACCCGGTCGGCGTGCATCGCAGCCCCTTCCAGTTCGCGGCGCAACCGGTGCTCACGCTCAGCGCGCCGAGCGTGGAGCCCGCGCCCATCGCGGGGATCCCGCAGGCTCGGTTGGAGGCGGCGTTCGAGGATCGGGCGCGGTCGCTGGGTGCGCGAATCCTGCGGGGGCACAGCGTTGTCCGATTGACTGTCGAAGAACATGAGGTCACGGCTCAGGTCGATGCACACCTCGGTGAACGAGCGCCAGTCGAAGGCGGCAGCGCAGCGCGAAGGGGTGTGGCCGAAGACAGCACTGGGATAGACGTCGACACTGCCCACGCCGCGACCTGGGACAGCACGCAGGGCGGCGCCAAGTTGTCGATTCGTGCGAAGTATGTGGTCGGTGCGGACGGTGCGCGCAGTCTTGTCGCGCGTACGGGGAACTTCCCCGCCGAGGTGTACCCGGCGACAATGAATGCCATTGCCGGGCTGGCTGTTTCGGATGCGCCCGCCCAGATCCCGCCGGGTTGGAACCCGACGCCGACCGGCTGGACCATGCACAACCCGAACCCCGGCGGCCAGGCACGCATCATCGCGATGGACTTCAGCGGTCCCCTCGAGCACCGCCCCGAACCGACCGAAGCGGAGTACCGGCAACGCCTCGCCTACGTACTCGGTGCCGAGCCCGCGCTGAGCCGGGTCAGCCACCTCACCCGGTTCAGCGACCACGGCCGCTATCGCACCAGCATGTGGGACGGGCGGCTGCTGCTGGCGGGCGACGCCGCCCACAGCCACTACCCGCTCGGCGGTCAAGGACTCAACTCCGGCATGCAGGATGCCTTCGCCCTGGGCTGGCGGCTCGCCCGCGTCCTCACCGGACGCGCGCGACCCACCGTCCTGGCCGACTACTCCCGCGAGCGCGTGGCGCACGCCGCCGCGATCGTCGGCAACACCGTCCTGCAATCGCGGATGATGAACCCCGCGAACCCGCAGGTCCGCGACGCCGTGCTGGCGATGCTCGCGGTGCCCGCCGTGCACGACGGGATCGCCGAACTCGTCAGCGGGCAATTCCAGCCCGGCTTCCAGCACGACCTCGTCCTCACCGAAAACGACGGGCGGGTGAGCACTCTCGCGGAACTGCTCCACGCGGGCCGGTTCGTCGCGATCCGGCCCGACGAACACACCCCCGTCCCCGACGCGCCCGACAATGCACTGGTCATCACCGCCAAGGTGACCCCTGATCAACCCTGGACCTCGGCGGTGATCCGACCCGACGGTTACCTCGCGTCCGCCCTGTGAGCGGCGCGTCGGGTCGCGATCGATCGGATCGAGGGCCGAGGCGGTGGCGGTCCGGCGGGGTTGCGGTGGCAT
This sequence comes from Nocardia sp. NPDC050378, assembly GCF_040655675.1. Taxonomy (NCBI): domain Bacteria; kingdom Bacillati; phylum Actinomycetota; class Actinomycetes; order Mycobacteriales; family Nocardiaceae; genus Nocardia; species Nocardia sp. NPDC050378. The sequence continues at coordinate 728,034 of NZ_JBFAKI010000001.1, read as the reverse complement.
CATCGGAACTCGCGTAAGGCCGTACGCACGTCGGCGATGGCTTGGTCGGCGTCGCGGTACTGCACCGCCCGCCACCCGGCTTCCCTTGCCGCCGCGCAGTTTTCGACGAGGTCGTCGACGAGAAGGCAGTCTTCCGGGGAGACACCGGCGGTCTCCGCGGCGAGGGCGAAGATCTCCGGGTCGGGTTTGCGGAAGCCGACCTTGCACGAATCGATCAGGGCGCTGAGGTGGCCGTCGAGGTCGATCATGTTGCGCCAGTAAGGCTCCCATTCGACGACGTTGTTGCTCAGTACGCCGACGCGGACTCCTTCGCCCGCCAGCTCGATGGCGAAATCACGGACGGCGTGATTCACCTCGTGCCCGGCGAACCACTGTCTGCCGAAATCCGGTTCACTGCGCGACAAGTCGAGCTCGGGTGCCTTGGCCCGCAGCACCGCGTGCAGCTTCGCCACCCAGGTGCGCTCGTCGAGCAGGGCCAGTTCGATCGGGGCCAGCGGTGCCAGGCCGTACTGGGCGCCCACCTCGGCGATCGCGTGTTTGAACAGGTCGACGGGGATGCCCGCCACCTGTTCGTAGCGCTGGAACAGCTCGTCGAGCGGCGGGGAGAGCACGCCGCCGAAATCGAACCAGACGAACGGGGCGCTCACTGGACCATCGTCCTGATGTCGGCGGGACGGAACCGCAGTTCCACGTCACCGGCGGCGATCACATCGGCGCCCTGGGTGAGGCTCACCCGGGCGCGGGCGCCGTCGGTGTCACCGGTGACGGTGGCGCGGGCGATCGTATCCCGTTCGAATTCCCCGAATTTGGTGAATTCGATGCCGAGCCGGTGCATCACCATCCGGCTGGTGTCCAGACCGAGAACGGCGTTGGCGGCCGCCATCGCCACCTGCCGGGCCGCCTCGAACTGCAGCATGCCGGGCACATGGTCGAGGGCGTGGTCGAACAGCGACGGATGATCGGTGTCGATGATGGTGAGCGCGGTCAGCTCCTCTCCGGTGAGCACCGGGTTGGCGAGGATGGCGTTGCGCGGGTTGTGCCTGCCCACCGAGCCCGGGCGCATCCGGGCGACCGGCGGCTGGGGCGGAATACTCGGCTCGGCGGGCAGGCCGAGCGATTCGCGCCCACGCACCCGGATGCGGTTCCACACCGGTGCGGGCATCCACTGATAGACCATGATCTCCCGGGCCGCCTCGTGGCCCTCGATCTCGGCGACCATTTCCAGGGTGAGCCCGATGACCTGGTCGTCGCGTCGTTTGTCGGCGATCACGCGCGCCTCGATGACGCAGTGCCCGGGGCACTGGCCGATGCGCAGGGTGTCGGCGTCGGCGATGGTGAAGTCGGCGGACCCGAAGATGAACTTCTCCGAGCGCGCCACCCCGACGAAGGAATGCGCGTAATAGATGGCGACCTGACGGAACACCTCGATCAGCAGCAGCGGGTCATAGGTGGTCGCGGTACCGCGATGATCGCTGAAATAGGAATGGTTGCGCGGTAGCTGGGCGGCGAATATCGCGCCGTCCGGGGTGGGTTGGGCGTCGGTGAGGAATACCTCGGCGATGGATTCGCGGTGCACGAGTCCGCGCGGGATATTGCGGTCGAAGGTGAGGGTGGGGGTGGCGACGGTCATGATCGAGCCTTCCGGGAGGTGGATGCTGGTCAGCGGACGGCGATGTCGTAGGCCCAGCCGTTGACGCTGTTGCGAGGGGCATCGAACAGCGAGGTCGGGTTGTGCACGGTCGCGTCGGCGGCGACGCTGTTGCGGTCGGTGTAGAGGGGGATCGCGACGGCATTGTCGAGAAGGTGAGCGGTGATGCGGTTGAACAGTTGCTTGCGCTGTTCGCGATCGGTGGCTTTGGTCGCGTCGACGAGCCACCGGTCCACCTGCGGGTCGGCAAGTTTGGAGCCGCCGACGATGGAGCCGATGGTGATGCCGTCGATCTGGCCGTATTTCAGGTCGGGGGTGTCGACCCGTAGGCGCGGTTGAACTGCAGCGACAGGTCGAGGCCACCGACCTGACGGGGGAAGGCCTCGTAGTCGTTGCGGGCCAGCAGGTCGTAGATCTGGGCGTTGTCGACGAATTGCAGTTCCACCTGCACGCCCAGGTTCTGGCGCAATTCGGCCTGCCAGGCCTTCAGGAAATCGTCCTCGGGGTAGGTGGGGTTGGTGGCGACCAACCGGACGGTCAACCGCTTACCGGTGCCGTCGGTGCGGTAACCCTCGGCATCGGTGCCGGTCCAGCCTGCCTCCACGAGAAGCGCTTTCGCGGCGTCCAAGTCGGGACCGCCCTTGTTCTCGAACTTCGGGTCGTAGTAGGCGCTGTCCGGGGAGATGAGGCTCCACGCGCGCTGCTGGGTGTCCTTGGTGAGGCTCTTGGTGACGGCGGCGATGTCGACGCCCTTGGCGATGGCGCGGCGCACGCGCACATCGGTGGTCGCGCCATGGGTGAGATTGAGCATGATGACCCACGGCGAGGCCGCCGATCCGATCTGTTCGTACTGGAAGCCACCGACCCCGTCGAACAAACCGATATCGGTGGCCTTCACGGTGCCGATGGCGTTCACCTCACCACTGCGCAACAGTCCGGCGCGGGTGGCGGCCTCGGGAATGAACTTCACGACCAGTTCGTCGACGTAGGCGGCACCCTGGTGTTTCGCGGTGGCGGGAGCCCAGTTGTAGGCGGGGTTCTTCCGGTACCGCAGTTCCTGGCCCTGCACCACTTTGTCGAGCACGAACGGGCCGGACCCGACGAAGCCCGCGCCGCTGGTCAGCGCCTGTTTGTCGGCCTTCAGGCTGCTCGGGGCGACGATGGCGCCGCTGAGCCCGCCGAGGGTGGACAGGAAATCGGCGCGCGGGGTGCTCAGGGTGATGCGCACCTTGTACGGGTCGAGCACGTCTACCGCGCTCACACTCGAATACTGCAGCAGGCCGAGCACCGTCCAGGACGGGTAGTCGGGGTCGCGCAAGGCGTCGATATTGGCCTTCACCGCGGCGGCGTCGAACTTCTCGCCGTTGTGGAAGGTGACGTCCTCGCGCAGGGCGAATTCGTAGACCAGACCGTCCGGCGAGATGGTCCATTCGGTGGCCAGCCAGGGGTGGAACTGTTCGTCGCGGTCCTCGGCGATCAGGCTGTCGAAGCTGTTGCGCAGCACCTGGGAGGCGTCGAAGGCCGCGCCGTAGTGCGGGCTGAGGCCGCGCGACGGATAGGCGGGCAGGGCGATGGTGAAGGTGCCGCCTGCCTGCGGCGGGGTGGTCGGGCCACCACCACCGCCACCGGGTTCGGGGTCGGCGGCGCAGGCGCTCGCGGCCAGCGCGGTGGCCAGCAGCAGCGCGGTGAACAGTCGAGTGAGGCGATTACGCACGCGAGGAGCTTTCTGTAGTAGCCGGGACCGCCAGTCGCGGGACGGCATCGAGCAGGGCTTGGGTGTAGGGCGAGGAAGGGTGGTGGAAAACGTCGTCGGCCGTGCCCGATTCGACGACCACGCCGCGATTCAGGACGAGCACGCGATGACAGATCTGCCGGATGACGGCCAGATCGTGCGAGATGAACACGATCGCCACGTCTTCGGTGGCGGCGAGTTCGGCGACGAGGTCGAGGATTTGGGCTTGCACGGAGATGTCGAGCGCCGACACCGGCTCGTCGCAGACGATCAGGCGCGGGCGGGCGCCGAGCGCGCGGGCGATATTGACCCGCTGACGTTGCCCGCCGGACAGTTCGCGTGGGTGGCGTTCGATGGTGGCGGCAGGCAGGTGCACGGCGTCGAGCAAGCGCAGCACCTCGGCTCGACGTTCGGCGCGCGGCACACGCAGCGCGACACTCTCGGCGATGATCTCGCCCACCCGGTAGCGCGGGTCGAAGGAACCGACCGAGTCCTGCGCGACCAGTCCCAGCTCACCGGGTTTGCGAGTCCTACGCGTCAACGGCTCGGTACCGAATCGCATCTCGCCGCGGTCGGGCTCGATCAGCCCCGTGACGATCTTGGCCACGGTCGACTTACCCGACCCGGATTCGCCCACCACGCCGAGCACTTCACCGGCACCGACTTCGAAGGAGATATCGGAGATCGCCGGAACTCCCCGGTAGGACTTCGTGAGCCCTGCCGCGGTGAAAACCGGCTCGGTGGCCCGCGCGCGGGCACTGCCGTGCGGCACGGCCGCGAGCAGCGCGCGGGTGTACTCGTGCCGGGGTTGCTCGATGACCTCGCGGGCGGGCCCCGCCTCGACGATCTCGCCTGCCCGCATCACCAGGATGCGATCCGCGATCGAGGCGACAACGGCCAGGTCATGGCTGACCAGGATCATGGCCCGGCCGCCCGCGACCTGGTCGGCCAGCAGCTCGAGCACCTGCTTCTGGACAGTCACGTCGAGGGCGGTGGTCGGTTCGTCGGCGATGATCACGTCCGGGCCCGCCGCGAGCGCCGAGGCGATCAGGGCGCGTTGACGTTGTCCGCCGGAGAGCTGAAACGGGCGCTGCCGCTTGCGGGTCCGAGGGTCGGCGATGCCGACGGAACGCAGCAGCCCGTCGATACGGTCGCTGCGCTCGTTGCGCGGGACCGCGCTCAGCGACTCACCGATCTCGTCGGCGATGGTGCGCAACGGGTCGAGTGCGACCAGGGCGTCCTGGAACACCAAACCGACTCGGGCGCCGCGTATTCCACGCCACTGCCGTTCGGAGAGGTCCAGCGCCGAGGCGCCGAAGAGATCGAGACGGTCGGCGCTGACCCGGCCGCCGGCGAGACCTACGAGACTGCGGGTGGTGACCGACTTTCCGGACCCGGATTCGCCGACGATGGCCAGGATTTCGCCGCGCCGCAGCTCGAGATCGACACCACGCACCACCGCGTGCCCGTCGAATTCGACGCGCAGGTTCCGGACCTGGATCAGGGTGTCGGTCACAGCTGCGCCCTTCGCTCGAAACGGTGACCGGCGTAGCGGCCGAGGACGGTCGTCGCCAGGACGACGACGGTGACGGCGGCACCGGGGAAGACGACCGACCACCAGGCGATCCGCAGATCACCGTGCGCTTCGGCCAGCATCGAACCCCATTCCGGTACGGGCGGTTTCGGCCCGAAGCCCAGGAAGCTCAGCGCGGCGGCGCCGAGAATGCTCGTGCCGAGCCCGAGGGTGACCACCACCGGCAGCGAGCGCAGCGCGTTGGGCAGGATGTGGCGGACCACGATCCGCGCCCGCGACCGCGTGAGCAACCCCGCCTGCGCCACGAACTCGCTGCCACGCACCGCCCGCGTCTCGGCCCGCATCACCCGGGCGAACCGAGGGGCGGCGGCGATGCCGATCGCGAGGATGAGGTTCGCGGTGCCGGTACCGGTGAACGTGATGAGCACCAGGGCGAGCAGGATCTCCGGAAACGCCCCGAGCAGGTCGAACACCCGCGACGCGACGGCATCGACGAGCCGATTACCGATCCCGGCGATCAATCCGAGCGTCACCCCGATGGCCACCGCCAGCGCTGTCGCGGTCACCCCGATGAACAGTGACAGCCGAGCGCCGTGCACGACGCGGGTGAGCACGTCACGGCCGAGTTGATCGGTGCCGAAGGGGTGTGCGAGAGACGGTGATTCGTGGGCGGCGAGCAGGTCGGTGTGCAGTGGGTCGCTACCCGACAGCAGGTCTGGTGCGAGTGCGGCGACGGCGGCCAACGCGAGCACAGCCGTCGAAACAATCACGCCGAGCGGCCATTTCGAGGCGACTGCGACCAACTGATGCAGCGCGTGCACCTTGCCGCGCGTCTCCTTCTGGCCCACCGAAGTCCGCGACTTCGATGTCGCCCCGTTGGTGGACCGCTCGGAGACCCCTCGAGGCACGTCGGCTGCCTCGACCGCGACGGCCTCGCCGTACCGCTCATCGGACGGATGGCCGGCGATCGGGTCGACGCCGCCGGTCGGGGCAGTTACCTTCCCGGCTATCAGGTGGGCGGGTGCGGTGTCGGTCATGGGGTCGGCTCCTGGAGGCGGGGGTCGATCCACAGGTAGGCGAGGTCTACGAGGACCGTGACGGTGAGGTAGATGGCGGCGGTGAGCAGCGCGACGCCGAGGACTACCGGCACATCCGAATGGGTGACGGCGGCGATGGTCTCCCGGCCGATACCGGCCCGGCCGAAGACCTCCTCGATCACGACCGTCCCGGTGAGCAGCCCGCTCACCGCCCAGCCGGCCAGCGTGGCGGCGGGGATCAGCGAATGCCGCAGCCCGTGCCGCACCCGCAACCGGGTGGCGCTGATCCCGCGCGACCGGGCGGTGAGAGCGAACGGCTGTTCAAGGGCGCGCTCGATCCCCTCCCGCATCACCTGCGCGAGCACAGCGGCGATCGGCAAGGCCAGGGTGACGGCGGGCAGGATGAGCCGCTGGAACTCGTTGCCCGCGGTCACCGGAAGAACTTTCAGCGTGAACGCGAAGACCCAGATCAGCACCAGACCGGTCCAGAACGGGGGCGCGGAGGCCACGATCACCTCCAGCGTGGCGGTCGCCCGGCTGAACACATCACGCCGCCCCGCCGTGAGCACGGCGAGCAACGGCGCGAGCACCACCGCGATCAGGAGCGCGAACCCCGCGAGCTGCGCACTGGTCACCAACTGCTCGCCGAACAGGATGTCGGCCACGGGTTCACCGCGCACATACGAATAGCCGAGATCACCGTGCGACAACCGGCCCAGATGCAGGCCGTATTGCACGATCAGCGGACGATCCAGCCCCCAGTCCCGCTCGATCCGCTCCCGCAGGGCCGGATCACTGGACTCGCCCATGATCGCGGTCACCGGATCGCCCGGCGCGACATGTACCGCCAGGAAAGCCAAGGTAACTGCTGCCCACATCATTCCGGCGGCCGACAGGACCACCCCGACTATGCGCCGAGCCACGATCTGCGATCTGTTCGCCGGGCCACGGCTCCCACGCGAGGTGGAACCCGCACGCCATGGCGCGGCGGCCCCGTTGGTCGGCCCCACAACCTGGTGATTCGACGTGGTGTCCGGGGCACTCGACGCGACCGGCACCGACTCTGTTCCGGCCTCGGTCGTGCCCGCTGCGTGTGGTGCCGCGACTACCGGTGCTGCCGTCGCGTCCCCGGGGGCGCGAGGTGGCAAGGTCGGCGAAACCGTGTTTCCCCGCAATGACTCGGTGTTCGACGGTGTCGTCATGAGGTCAGCTCCCCGGTGTCGGCAGGGTTGTGCACCGGGGCACCGACGAGGCTGCCCCATTCGGTCCAGGAACCGTCGTAGACGCGGATGCGGTGGTCGCCGAGGAGGTCGGTGAAGATCAACCAGCCGAGTGCGGCTCGATGGGAGAGCCGGCAGTAGGCGACGATGTCGTCGGCGTCGGCGATGCCGAGTTCGGCTATGCGCGCCGCGATTTCGTCTGTCGGTCGGAGCAGACCCGCAGGGTCGAGCAGGTCTTGTGCGGGCAGGTTCAGCGCTCCTGGGATGTGCCCGTGCCGCTCGGCACCATGATCGGTCGGCTCCGACGACGGTGAAACACGCAGCCCCGCGAACTCTTCGGGAGAGCGCAGGTCCAGCAGAACAGTCGGCGAGTCGATCGCGGCGCGAACCTGCTCCCGGCCCACGACCACCTCGGCGAACCGTGGCGACGCCAGGGGAAGCGGTGTGCGCGAGACGTCGGCCGTTCGAGAAGCATTTCCCTCGCTCGCGTCCAGTGCCCGCCGCTGATCGGCGGCATCGGCACCCACACGGTTGCTGCTACCAGCGCCGACAGACCGATCAATGCCGATCACCGGCCCGTCGTGTGGCCACGCGGCGGTGCCGCCATCGAGGTAGCGCAGGTCGCCGCCGATCCCGACGGCGGTGGCGACCCAGAGTGCGTAGGCGGCGAATTGCGGTGGGGCCCCGGCGAAGACCACCGGGGCCTCGGCATGGGCGCCGAGAGAGTGGAGGCGGTCGGCCAGCTCGTGAGCGGTGGGGAACTCGCGGCGCGACCGGTCCCAGAGTAGGTCTTTCCAGTAGACGGACCGAGCACCCGGGATGACGGCAGGCCCATGACCATTGGTCACTTCGATGACGACGGCGTCCGCGCGGCGGTTCCGTACCCACTGCGCGTCGACGATCCGGCTTGTCACGGCCGACCTCCCATCTCCCGGGTTCCGACGACCCGGCGGGAGAAACATAAGTCGGCCAAACACCCACGGGAACACAAAAAGTCAGGCGGACTCCAAATATGTGTTCCGGTGCTCGGACTACATATTCTCGGTCGGTCGAACACACCGAACCGGCGAAAGGACCCCGATGCCCGGCGACCGTGCCGCCCACCTCGTCTCCGCGGCCGAACTGCGCGACACCCCGCCCGCACGGCTCGTGCTGCTCGACGTCCGCACGGCCGGCGAGCGCGCGAACTACCAGCGCGAACACCTCCCCGGGGCACGATTCGCCGATGTCGATGCCGATCTGTCCGGTACCCCGACCGCCGATTCCGGCGCCCGCCCCCTGCCGGACACAGACCACCTCACGGAATCACTGCGCCGCTGGGGTATCCATCCCGACAGCACGGTGGTGGTTTACGACGACGCCCGCTCGGTGGCCGCCGCCCGCGCCTGGTGGGTGCTGCGCTGGGCCGGCCTGACCGACGTCCGCATCCTCGACGGCGGACTACGCGCCTGGCACCGGACGGCGGGCACGTTCCGGACGGCTGGCACACCAGGCGGATCCAACACGCTCGGTGAACCAGGGACCGCTGTCGCGCGACCGGGAGCACTACCGGTCATCGAAACATCCGGTGTCGCTGCGCTTCCCGGCCGCGGCACCCTTTTCGATGCCCGCCCCCTGGCCCACTTTCACGGTGCGGGCGAGTATCCGGGGCATATTCCCGGCGCCATCAGTGCCCCGGTCTTCGACGACTTCGACGGCGACGGACTGCTTCTCGACGAGGCGACGCTGCGCGCCCGCTACCACCGCCTCGGCGTCGACGCCGGAACTCCGGCCGCCAGCTACTGCGGCAGCGCGATGGCGGCGGCTCTGCAGGTCTTCGTGTTGGCGACACTCGGCATCGAGGTCGCCCTCTATCCCGGCTCCCTGTCGCAGTGGGTCGCCGATCCCGCCCGTCCGCTCACGACGGAACCCTCTGTCGCCCTGACGAATTCCTAGGATCCCTCATGCCGAGACATGTCATTCTCAACGCGAATCTCATTCCCGGCGGCGCCATCGGCAGCCCGTGGCGGCGCGCACCGGAACCAGCGGCGCATTTCGTCGAGATCGAGCACTACCTCGACGTGGCGCGCACCGCCGAGCGCGGCCTGCTCGACGCGGTATTCCTCGCCGATTCCCCCGATATCCAGGCCAAGGACTGGACCGCGCCGAGCCGACTGCTCGAACCGTTCGTCGCCCATGCCGTGCTCGCCGCGCACACCAGCCGGATCGGGGTGATCGTCACCGCGACCACCTCCTACAACGACCCGTACAACCTGGCCCGCTCGTTCGCCGCGCTCTCATCGGTGTCGGGCGGGCGGGTCGGCTGGAACTTCGTGGTCACCGGCGGTGACAACGCCGCCCGCAACTACTCCCTCGACCGAGCGCTGCCGAAGGCCGAGAGATATGCCAGGGCCGCGGAATTCCTCGAGGTCGTCACCGCGCTGTGGGATTCGGTCCCCGCGGACGCCCTCGTCGGCGACAAGGCGACGGGACGCTACCTCGATCCCGAGGTGGTCCGTCCGATCGACCATGTGGGCAAGTTCTTCCGGGTAGCGGGCCCGCTGAAATCGCCGCCCCTGACGCACGGCAAACCGGTGCTGATCCAGGCGGGCGCGTCGAGCCATGGCGTCGAGCTCGGCGCCAGGACCGCCGACGCGATCTACTCCGCACACGTCGACCCCGTGTCCGCCACCGCGCGCCGAACCGAACTGCGACAGCACGCCGCGGCAGCCGGTCGCGACCCGGACAGCGTGAAGCTACTGCCGGGCCTGATCGTCGTTCTCGCCGACACCGAAACCGCCGCGCGGCAGCGTGAACGAGACCTCATCGACCTGATCCCCGACGAAGTGCAGCTGACCAATCTGGCCGATCGTCTCGGCCTCTCCCCCGACGACCTCGACCTGAGCGCCCCGTTTCCCTGGCACAAGATCCCCGACGAGAACAGCGACGCGGGTTCCCGCGGACAACGCGCGGTGCTGCTCGACAACGTGCGCGCGTCCGGCGCCGACACCCGCGGCGCGGCACGGCTTCTCGCCTCCGGCAGCGTGCACGCGAAGGTCGTGGGCACACCGGAGCAGGTAGCCGACTTCATCACCGAGTGGTTCACCCGGGGAGCGAGCGACGGGTTCAACATCATGCTCGACGAATTACCCAGCGGGCTCGATCTCTTCGTCGACCAGGTGGTGCCGATCCTGCAATCACGCGGGCTCTTTCGCACTGAATACGAAACCACCACGTTGAGAGGGCATTACGGTCTGTGAATCGCGCATTGTTCGTCCAATTGCGGAGTGGGCCACCGGCTGCCGAGGTCTATCGGCGGACCATCGAGATCACGGTGCGCGCCGAACAACTCGGTTTCGGCACCGTCTGGTTCGCCACCCGGCACTTCGAGGCGCATCACGCGGCGCTACCGTCGGTTTTCCCGTTCGTGGCCGCCGCAGCTCAGCACACGCGACACATCCGGCTCGGAACCGGCGTGGTGACCGTGCCTTTCGAGCATCCCGTGCGACTGGCCGAAGACGCGGCGGTCACCGACGCGCTCAGCGATGGACGCCTCGAACTCGGGCTCGGAAAAGGCCTGGGTTTCGGACATTCGGCCACCAGCTACGCGGGCTTCGGCGTGTCCGACGCGGAACGGGAGACGATCTACACCCAGCGAGTAGGCGAGATACACCGGATCCTCGAAAGCGGCCGGGTCGGCGACGAGGTCGCCCTCTACCCACCGCCCGGTTGCCTCCGCTCGCGCATCTGGCAGTCGACCGGAAACATCGACACGGCCCGCCGAATCGCTCGAGCAGGTGATGGCCTGCTGCCACACGGTAATTCGCAGGCTCGAGCCGGCGGAAGTGTCACCGAACTGGTCAACGCCTATCTGGCCGAGTGCCGGACGACGCCGCGAATCGGGGTGAGTGTGGCAGTACTCCCCGGTGACAGCGAACGTGATTCCCTCGCGCTCCTCGATACCGATATCGCGCTGAGTCCGCGCTATTACTCCGAGCCGGTCGACCTACAGAAATACTTGGTAGACAACAGGATCAGTATCGGCAATGTCGACCAGATCGCCTCCCGACTCGCCGAGGATCCAGACCGGCCCGCCGCCACCGACGTGCTCTACTACATCCCGCTCGCCGTTCACCACCCCCGCTACCTCGACGTGCTGGCACGCGTCGCGACCCTGTCTCCGAGCGAGACGTTCACGACAGCCTGAGATGGGGCGATCCGTGGGCCCTCGGTGTCGCGATCGTGCGTGCAGATCGGTGATCGTTGTGCCCGCCGGTCGCCCCGTGCCAGCGCCCCGGCCTGCCGCCGCGGGACTGCATGGCGGCGGATTTCAGGCCGTCCGCGCTCCCATCTGCGCAGGTCAGTCGAGGAATTCGCGGTGGGTCGATGCCGCCGCGTCCGCCAGCAGCGCTGCCAGTTCGGCGAGCCGTCGCGGGTCGTCGGGCAGTTGGGGAACGGCCACCCGGATAGCAGCGCGCGCCGCCCCGACATGCGATCGTGCCGCCGATCCGACGACGACCCCATGCCGTGCGCACCGCAGCAACGCACCCTGTTCGTCAGCCACCTCGACCCACACCACCAGGCTGTTCGTCCCGGCCTCGGCCGCCACGCCGTGTTTCCGCAGAGCGGCGACCAAACCCGCACGCCGGGCCGCGTAACGCTCACGGGCGGTGTCGATCAGGGCAGCCGTCCCGGGATCACCGATCAAGTGCGCCAAGGCGTTCTGCAGGATGCGGCTGTTCGCGGCGATTCCGTGCACCCTGGCCCGGATGGCGCGGTCGACCAGTTCGGCACTGCCACCGATCACGCAGGTCCGGATGTCCATCCCGAAGGCCTTGCAGTAGCTGCGCACTCGCACACAGCGCTCCGGATACCAGCTGCCCAGGGAGGGCGCCTGCGCCGCGGCGAGCGGTCCCACCGCGTCGTCCTCGACGATCCACGGCTCCACCTGCGCCGCCGCGAACACCTCGGCCAGTTCCCCGGCCCGGCGTTGCGAGAGCACACCACCGGTCGCGTACGCGCCCTCGGGCTGCAACACGACGACCGCCGGGCTCCGGCGCAATGCCTCGGCCAGCGAATCCGGCAGCGCCCCTTGTTCATCGGCGGCGATCCCGACCACCCGATATCCGACCTCGGTCAGCGTATCCAGGAACCCGGGCATCACCGGTTCCTCCACCGCGACGAGCGCGCCGTCCGGGGCCGCCGCGTCCACGGCGAGAAACAAACCCTCCGAGCCGCCACCCGCCGCGACGAACGCCTCGGCGGGGAAGGGCCAGCCGTCACATACCGCCGCGCGCAAACGGTCGGTGATGTAGTCACGGCCGGGACGGTTCAGGTCGTCGGTGTGCAGCCCGGCGAGCATCGCGGGTGCCAGGTCGGGTTGCAGGGCGTAATCGGGGCTGCCGGTGAGCAGGTCACGCTCGGCGAGCGGGCGCCCCAGCGGCATGCCCCCGGCCGCGGCCACCACGGTGCCGCCCCGGCGATTGGTGGCGATGAGCCCCTCTTTGCGCAGCTCACCCCAGGCGGCCACGACCGTGCGGGTACTCAGACCGCAGTGCTGGGCCAGTTCCCGGATGGTCGGCAACCGGATCCCCTCGGCGAGGGAACCGTCGCGGATGAGCCGCGCCGTCACCGCACGCACCGATTCGGATGTGTGCGAGGCGTCGGCCGCCAGCGCGTGCACGAGCACCGCCGAACCCGGGTCGGTCACCGATTCTCCATTCGTCGCATAGGGACCAGTATGACGAATATATGTATTCAGCGAACCGGTTTTGTTCCCGCGCGATTCGATCGTCTGTGTCCGCGTCTCAGCGGTCGCGCAGCCACTTCTCGACGGCGTCGACGGTGGAGTCCGGATTGGTGATCCAGCCGTTGTGGCCCAGCGGTTCCGGCTCGAACCGGCGGGTCACCTCGGCGGCGGGCATCTTGCTCAGCAGATGGTCGGCGGAGGTCTGCGGCGTCATCTCGTCGCCCTCGATGGTGATCGACAGCACCGGGAACTTCAGCCGCGCGACGCGTTCCTCGTAATCGATATCGGCACCGACCGGAACGAAGCGGCCGGTCCGGGCCAAGCGGGCCCAGTCCGACATGAGCACCTTGGACTGGCGGCCGTATGCCCGTTTGCCGAGCATGTCGCCCGGCCAGAAACCGGCGAGATTCGACGCGACCGCCACCGCGGCCGTGCCGACGAGCATCCCCGGTCCGAGCACACCGCGGTAGCCACGGTAATACGGTGTGCCGGAGGCGATCAGGATCAGGCCGCCGAGCCTGCCACGCACCCGCGCCGCGTACAGCACCGACAGCTGGCCGCCCATGCTGTGCCCGAGCAGGTACGGGGTGCTGCTGGGGAAACGGTGACGCACCACCTGCAGCATCGCCGGGAAATCCACGGCGACCAATTCGTGGTAACCGTAGGTACTTTCGGCACCGGGGCGATGAGTACTACCGCCCTGACCACGCAATTCGCCGATGGCCACATCGAATCCGCGCCCGGCCAGCTGGTGGGCGAAGTATTCGTAGAACTCACCGGGCACGGCGAGGCCGGGCACGATCACGATCACCGGACGTGGGGCGTCGGGGGTCACCGGATGACGGTGCGGCCCGCGCGCCGGAATCAGCCGCACGGGCAGGGTGGTGCCGTCGGGCACCTGGATCGGGACGGTCTCGACCCGCGCCATCAAGCCCCGACCGCGCCGAGAATCACCCGGCTCAGCACCTGGATCACATCGTCGAGCGGCGGACGCGGATCGGCGCCGCTCCAGCCGTCGACCACATAGTTCACCGCGCCGATGATGGCGAGCACCCGCAACTCGTAATCGCCGGACGGGATTTCGCCGTGCATGGCCGCGTCCTCGGCGGCGCCTGCCAGCAGCGAACCCCACACCCGGCGTAGCTCGAGGCGGAACTTCTCGACCTTGGGTCCGGCGCCGACCACCTCGACCAGTGCCACCCGCGCCTTGCGCGGATCGGTGCCGATGGTCTCGACGTAAGCGCGTACGGCCGCGTCGATCTGGTCGATCGCGCTGGCGTCGCTCTTGGCCGCGAGGGCGGTAGCCACCGCCTCGCGGGATTCGCGGTCGATCTGCTCGTACAGCTCGAGTAGCAGCGATTCGCGGCCGGTGAACTCCTCGTAGAACTGCCGCGACGACAGTCCGGCGTCCTTACAGATGGCACCGACCGAACTGTTGGCGTACCCGTCGCGCGCGAAGACCGTCAGGCCTGACTCCAGAAAACGCGCACGCCGCTGGCGTTGCCGGTCCTCTACGGGCTGCCCGGCATACATTCGTCCCGTATTCGCATCCTGTGACATTGTCGCTGACAATACCGAAGGGCCCGATCCCCTCGTCATGGATCGGGCCCAACGACAGCCCTTCCGGCTTACCGCGCGTTAGCCGGAAGTTTGCTTGAGATGCGCTCAGTTACCGGAGGTCTGGGCCGAACCGGTGCTCATCGAGCTGGTGAGCAGACTCATCAGCAGGGCGAGGATGCCGCCGTCGCCGCTGCTGCCGGAGTTGGACTCGGTGATGTTGTAAAGCATGGTGCACTCCAAGTTGACACTCTGTGACCTTCTGTCACTGGCGATTTGCCGTCTCGGACGATACCGAAGGCGAATGTGAATAGGAGGTGTTTTAAAGGAATTTCCCCCACTTTTCTGTGAGAACACACAAGCCCCGAAAACCAGGGCAGCGGGTGCCCCGTCGACCGGGCTCGAACCGGCGGCCACGCTGTATGAGCTCTTCCGGCAAAATCCGCCCGTGGGCGGAGGGCTCGGGCGGGCAGCGACCCTATGCTCGGTGTGACCGAACGTCACGCACAACCCGGAGGCACCGTTGCCGAACAATCTCGAAGCAAGTATCGACATCGCCGCATCGCCGGAGAAGGTCTGGTCGATCCTCGCGGACCTGAACCGGATGTCGGAGTTCAGCCCGACCACGGTCAAGATGCTGGCGATCGGTGGGGTTCGCGAAGGGGCGCGCACCATCAACCTCAACCGCGACGGCTGGAAGGTCTGGCCGACCAGCTCGCGCATCGTGCGGTTCGTGCCCAACACCGCGCTGGCGTTCCGGATGAACGAGAACCACACCGTGTGGAGCTACGAGCTCGCGCCGACCGCCGCGGGCACCCGCCTGGTCGAGCGACGCACCCTGGACCCCAAGGGAATTCCCGGCTGGATGGGCCCGGTTATCAAGCTCGCCGGCGGCGAGCAGAAGTTCGAGGCCGATCTCGTGTCGGGGATGCACGAGACGCTGCGCAAGATCAAGGCCGCGGCCGAACGCTGACCCGCTCGACGCGAAGAGCCCGCCGGACCCCTCCGGCGGGCTCTTCGCGTTTGTTACGGAAGATCCTGGCGGACTTCCTCGAAAGCCTGTGCCGTGCGGGTCAGCAGCGCGGTCAGCGTGGCGAATTCCTCCGCGGTGAAGCGGGCCGCCACGGCGCGTTCCACCGCGATCGCGCGCGTGTCGGCCGCTTCGGTGACTTCCCGGCCGGCTGCGGTCAGCCGCGTCTCCAGGACGTTCCTGTGCCACTCGTGCGGTGACCGTTCGACCAGGCCCCGGTCCTGCAGGTTGGTCAGGACGGTATTCATCGTCGGTGGTGTCACCCCCGCCAGACGGGCGAGCGCGGCGGCCGAGATCCCGGGATTCTCGGCGAGGTACATCAGCGCGCTGAACTGCGGAACCGTCAGCCCGGCCGGCTTGAGCGCGGCCGTCTTCGCCGCGATCATGGCTTGCTCGGCACGCTTGAGAAACGTGCCCAGCCTCTCGGTCGAGGGCATGGACGTCATGGATGTATGGTATCCGCCCATTTCGAAGTATGACCCTTGACGATCATTAGGGTTCTAATTTACATTCCTGCCTAAATCATGATGTGTCGGGTTATATGAACGAGAGGCTTAACATGATCAGGATCCTCGCGATGGCCGTCGGTTGCCTCGCGCTCACCGCCTGCGGCACCGCCGACCCGGCCGCACCAGTCCTGAGCACCGCTTACGAGCTGCCGGGCGCGGCTGTCTACCCCGAGGGCATCGCACTCGACGCGCGCACCGGAACCACCTACGTCGGCTCCTACGCCGACGGCACTGTGTTCCGCGCGGGAGCCGACGCGACGACGGCCGAGGTGTTCCTCCCGGCGGGCGCCGACGGCCGCAAGACGACCAACGGGCTACGCGTCGACCGCGACGGCAGGCTGTGGGTGATCGACTCCACCGTGGGAGTCATGGTGTACGACACCGCTTCTCGCGACCTGCTTGCCCGGTTCGAAGTGGCAGACACGGACCCACGCTTCGTCAACGACCTCGCCTTCGGCGCCGACGGCAGCGCCTATCTCACCGACAGCATCCGCAATGTCGTCTACCGCGCGAGCCTCGCCGACGCTCGGGCGGGCCGGGGCGCACTGACCGTGGCCGCCGACCTCGGGCCGATCCTCGGACCACGCGACCCGAAAACGTTCGAACTCAACGGCATCGCGGCCGACGAGGCGGGCACCTACCTGCTCGTCGTCGCGATGTCGGCGGGCGAGCTGTACCGCATCGACCTCGCCGGGTCGGAGCCGATCCGCAAGGTGGCACTGACCGGCGGCGACATGCGCAACGGCGACGGTCTGGAGCTGCGCGGCGACACCCTGTGGGTCGTGCACAACACCGCCGACACCATCAGCCGATGGACCGTCACCGACCACGGCCGGGCGGCCGCGCGCGACGGCGAATTCCACGATCCCGCACTCGACATCCCCACCACGATGGTGCATTCCGGAGACCGGGCGCTGGTCGTGTCGTCCCAATTCGACAAGGGTGGCCCCATGGGCGGAGAGGAAGAACCGGCAACCTTCGTGGTGTCAGCGGTCGACGGGTTCTGACCGCACGAATTCCTCCAGCACAGTGACGAATTCGTCCGGCTGTTCGACCTGCGGGGAATGCCCGGCGTGCTCGACCAGATGCGTGCGCGCCCCGGCGGCGGCGAACCGGGCGAGGGTGGCGGTGGCGTCGTAGAGATGATCGTGGCGTCCGTGCACGGCCAGCACCGGTACGTCCAGCGCCGCCACCCTGGCATCGAGCGGCCGGGCGGCGAAGTCGTCGGCGCGGGCACCGACGGCATAGGCCAGGCCCGTCGGCGCCGCCGACCGGAAGTCGCGCACGACCGCCTCGGCGAGGCCGGGCACCGACGCGTAGCGGAAACGCGGGGCGAACAAGGTCCGATTGCCTTGGCGGATCACGAAACCGGGCGTCCAGCGCTGCGCGAGCCGCACCGACCACGGGCGGACCACCCACCGGGCGAACCCCGGAATCCGCGCGGCCGTGTAGTCCGGGCTCTGCCCGACCACCACCGCCCGTGCCACACGGGGCAGCGTTGCCAGCTCGAGGGCGATCTCCGCGCCGAACGAATGGCCGACCACCGTCACGTCGGCCAGGTCGAGTTCCTCGAGCAGGGCCGCGATGGGCGCGGATCTGGCCGGCGCGGCGAAGTCCTCCGGTGCGCCGCCCTGGTCCACCCGAATCACCCGGAAGCGGGAGGTCAGCCGCTCGGCGGCCGCGCCGAACCAGTCGACCGAACCCGGGATTCCGTGCACGCACACAATCGCCGGGCCCGCGCCCTCGTCGAGAAACTCCACCACTCGAGCCTAGCGCGGCCATTCGATAGCGTATGGCTGTGAAGTCACCCTCCGCTCGCAGGCTCGGTGCCGACGACTGGGTCGCCGCCGCGATCGTCGCCCTCGGCGAGAACGGTCTCGCCGGCGTGGCTGTCGAGCCGCTCGCCAAACGTCTCGGCGCCACCAAGGGCAGCTTCTACTGGCATTTCAAGGACCGTGCGGCACTCGTCGACGCCGTCCTCGCGCATTGGGAACGGGTGGGCACCGACAAGGTGATCGCCGCGCTCGCGGACCTCCCCGACCCCGCCGAGCGGCTGCGCGTGCTGTTCACCGATGTGATCGACTACGCCACCGAGGGCCGGGAGGAACTCGCGTTGCTCGCCGCCATCGACCAGCCGGCGGTTGCCGCCGTCATGCGACGGGTGGCGGCGCGCCGCATCGAGTACGTGGCCACGCAGCTACGACTGCTCGGAGTGCCTGCGGCGCAGGCGGATACCCGCGCGGCGGTGGCGGTCGGGATCTATCACGGCATCAATCAGCTGGCGCGCGTGTCACCCGAAAGCCTGCCCGCCACCAGCGAATTGGTGGACGCGATACTCGAACAGCTGGCTTAGTCAGTCGATGCCGAGCTTGCCCGCCAGCCAATACAGCAGCTTGGTGCGCAGCGGTCGCCGATACGGCGTCGGCGGGTGACCGACAGCGGTTTCGGCATTGTCGAGCAATTCCTCCAGCAGGGCGTCGTGCAGCACACGGACCGCCAGATGCCACTGGAGGAAGCCGGACAGCCCCCGGGTTTCGGCCGCGATCACATGACGCAGGGTGCTCGACGCGCCGTTGTCGATCACCTCGAACGTGTGAACGCCCTGGATGAGAAACCCGGGGGCGAAGGTGAACTCGACGAATTCGCCCGGGCGGTAGGCGGTGCAGGTGTACGGGACGTCGCCGTGACCACCCGTCGCGCCTTCGCCGAGTGCCGCGTCCAGCGTCAGCGGTGGCCACTTCTCGCTGGGCCACAACGGATTTCCCGCGACCGCGACTTTGTCGAGCAGGTCGCCGACCTGTGCGGCCTGCGCCGCGATCGTTCGCTCGTGGATGTTCCGGATCATCGTCGGACCTCTCAGCGCGTCCCCCGCGCTCAACCATACGCATGCGTATGGAGCGTGTCCAGGCCGGTCGTGGGCGGATTCCGCACGCCCTACAGGTAGCGTTATCCCCGCGGTTCGAATACGCTTCGCCGCGGATGAAACGCCTCATGGAGGGACAAGTGATCACTCCGAACAGGCCGGAGACCGTAGCCGAGGCTCGCCACCCCGTGCCGCTGACCCAGCTGATACACCTCATGGCGGAGTACCAGCAGCTCGGTGCGCACCGCGACACCTTCCTGGCCACTCCGGCCGACGACACCTTCGTGCGCGGGTGCGGCATCGTCGCGGGCTGCATCGCGTTCATCGGGGTGATCTGCCTGATCGTCGGCGCCTGGCCCGGTGCCGTCGCGCTGCTCATGATCGCGGCGGTCCCGGTGATGCTCGCCTTCCGGCGCGGAATCATCAACCGGCAGAACCGCGCCGCCCGCATCGACCTGTTCGAATACGGGGTCACGGTGTACCACTCGGGTCAGCGCGTCGCCGGATTCCGGTGGGACACCACCGAGGTGCGGCAGGAGGAAATCCCCTTCCACGACACGGTTCCCGTCGTCTACCGGCTCGAACTCACCGGTCCCGCCGGCCGCGCCGAAATCGACGAAGTGGGTTTCGCCCGCGCCCGCGAATGGGCCCGCGCCATCCAATCCGCCGTCACCGCAACCCAACTCCCCCTCGCCGTCGCCGCCATCGACAACGGCGAAACCGTGGAATTCGGCGACCTCGGCCTCTCCCTCGACGCCCTCACCTACAAGGGCGAACCCTTCCCCTGGACCAACATCCAACTCATCGACGCCCGCAGCGGCCACATCCGCCTCAAAGTCGCAGGCATGTGGATGTCCCTGGCCCCCGTCAACACCATCCCCAACTTCTACATCTTCAACGAACTAGCCGAACGCCTCCGCCTGACCCCGGTCGGCTGAGCAGCGAAAGGCACTGCGAGCACTACCTTCGCCGATCCGTCTGTTTTGGATGACCCGTGCCGGCATGGGTGATCCACAACGTCTGTCGCTCGTCATCGACGGCGTACCAGATCCGGCCCCCGCCCGTGACCTCGAATTGCCACTGTTCGCAGACCACTCCGTCGACCTTCACCCGACTCAGGTCGTACTTGAGCGGGTGCTGGCGAGTTGGATCGTCACGACAACGCGGGTCGGAGGTGATCGCCACCCAAGCCCGGTCGGCGCTGGACGGCGCCTGACTCACCAGCTGTCCCCAGCCCTTGGCTGCCCTCAGGTCGACCACACGAACGACCCACCCTGTCGGACGCCGGATCTCGTCGCCACGCCGCAGCGGTTCAGGCATCGGCATCACCCGGTCGATGCACTACCGCCGAGTCCTCGGTGTCGAACGGACCCTGGAGACGCCGGGCAAGCTCCGGGTCGGAATAGATCTCGGCCGTCGATTGCCATTCCTTCAGCGCCCGGGAAAAGGGGAGTAAGAGCCCTGTTTCGGCGCCCGCCAATAGGTTGTCGAGGAGTTCGCGGACGCATTCGGGACGGGCTTCTGCGGGTAGCCAGGTCAGCCAGGGAAGCTCTTCGGCGAAGACCTCTTCCGCGAGCGGGCGATTCGCCTTCGCGATTATGGCCAGGGAGCGCGCAGCGAGGCCGAGCCCTTTCACCATTGCTTCGAATCGCTCCGAGCGCATCAACACCAGGTTCTCGGCATCCCGGCGCTCCAGGATCACGTCCGCGTCGGCGAGGGCAGGGAACACGCTGGTCTGCTTGTTGATCAGCGTGGAGAACGGAAAGGTGCGGGTAGCCATACCCCAAGAGTACACACCAAGTTCGAAACTAGTTCAGTAGTTGTGAAGTGACCGGGTGAAGCACAGACGAAGGCCGGTCCACCGCGAGATGGACCGGCCTTCGAGTCTTGCGAGGATCAGCTGATCAGGGGATCAGAAGTCCATGCCGCCCATGCCGCCGGTCGGGTCGGCCGCGGGGGCCGCCTTCTCGGGCTTGTCGGCGACGACGGCCTCGGTGGTGAGGAACAGGGCCGCGATGGAGGCCGCGTTCTGCAGGGCCGAACGGGTGACCTTGACCGGGTCGGCGACGCCGGCGGCCAGCAGGTCCTCGTACTCGCCGGAGTCGGCGTTCAGGCCGGAACCCGCGGGCAGGTTCGAGACCTTCTCGGCGACCACGCCGGGCTCGAGGCCGGCGTTGAAGGCGATCTGCTTCAGCGGGGCCGACAGCGCGACGCGCACGATGTTGGCACCGGTGGCTTCGTCACCGGTCAGCTTCAGGTCGTCCAGAGCCGGAGCCGACTGCAGCAGGGCCACGCCACCACCGGCGACGATGCCCTCTTCGACGGCGGCCTTGGCGTTGCGCACGGCATCTTCGATGCGGTGCTTGCGCTCCTTGAGCTCGACCTCGGTGGCGGCACCGGCCTTGATCACCGCGACGCCGCCGGCCAGCTTGGCCAGACGTTCCTGCAGCTTCTCACGGTCGTAGTCCGAGTCCGAGTTCTCGATCTCGGTGCGGATCTGCGCCACGCGGCCCTTGATGGCCTCCGCGTCGCCCGCGCCCTCGACGATGGTGGTCTCGTCCTTGGTGACGACGACCTTGCGCGCCTGGCCGAGCAGCTCGAGACCGGCGGTCTCCAGCGACAGGCCGACCTCTTCGCTGATGACCTCGCCACCGGTGAGGATGGCGATGTCGGCCAGCTGGGCCTTGCGACGGTCACCGAAGCCAGGAGCCTTGACGGCGACGGACTTGAAGGTGCCACGGATCTTGTTCACGACCAGGGTCGACAGGGCTTCGCCCTCGACGTCCTCGGCGATGATCAGCAGCGGCTTGCCGGCCTGGATGACCTTCTCCAGCAGCGGCAGCAGGTCCTTGACGGTCGAGATCTTCGACGACACGAGCAGGATGTACGGGTCCTCGAGGACCGCTTCCTGACGCTCGGGGTCGGTGACGAAGTAACCGGAGATGTAGCCCTTGTCGAAGCGCATACCCTCGGTGAGCTCCAGCTGGAGCCCGAAGGTGTTGCTCTCCTCGACGGTGATGACACCTTCCTTGCCGACCTTGTCCATCGCCTCGGCGATGAGCTGGCCGATGGCCGGGTCACCAGCGGAGATACCCGCGGTGGCGGCGATCTGCTCCTTGGTGTCGATCTCCTTGGCGGAGTCGAGCAGGCGAGCGGTGACGGCCTCGACGGCCTTCTCGATGCCGCGCTTCAGACCCAGCGGGTTCGCACCGGCCGCGACGTTGCGCAGACCTTCACGCACGAGCGCCTGGGCGAGCACGGTGGCGGTGGTCGTACCGTCGCCGGCGACGTCGTCCGTCTTCTTGGCGACTTCCTTGACCAGCTCGGCGCCGATCTTCTCGTACGGGTCCTCGAGGTCGATCTCCTTGGCGATGGACACACCATCGTTGGTGATCGTGGGGGCGCCCCACTTCTTCTCGAGCACGACGTTGCGACCCTTCGGGCCCAGCGTCACCTTGACAGCGTCGGCGAGGGCGTTCAGACCCCGCTCGAGACCGCGACGGGCCTCTTCGTCGTACGCAATTGTCTTGGCCATTGCGTTGAGATCCTCCACATGTCTATGGCTGACACACGAGACGACCACAGGTTGGATCGTCCCCAAGTACGCTGGCCAGGTGCGGTGCCCGCGACGGACGACCGAGGGTGTCGATGGAACCCGATCTCACCGTCCCGACCTGGCACTCAACAGACGTGAGTGCCAAGGCCATTTTTAGCACTCGAGTGACGAGAGTGCAAGGTCGCCCCCGGCGCGAACCCGCCGCACCGGAGGCGGCGGATCAGGATTCTTCCTGCGCGGCGAGGAACTGGTTGAGCAGTTCGACGAGTTCGGCTTCTACAACAGCCTTGTCCAGGCCGAGGTCGCTGAGCACGCCCGACCCGTTCTCGTGCTCGAGCAGCGCGAGCAGGATGTGCTCGGTGCCGATGTAGTTGTGGCCGAGGCGAAGAGCCTCGCGAAACGTCAGTTCCAGCACCTTCTTGGTTTCCCCGTCGAACGGGATGAGCGCGGGGACCTCGTCCGCGGCACCGGGTAGCCCTACCGTGGCCGCCGCGCGAACAGCGTCGAGTTCGACACCCCTGGCCTCGATTTCCTTGGCCGCGAGACCCTCCCGCTGACCGATCAGGGCCAGGATCAGATGACCGAGGGTGATCTGATCGTTGTTCGCCGCCCGCGCCGACTCTTGCGCGTCGACGACGACCTGCCGCGCGCGGGGGGTGAACTTGGCGAACCCGGCCTGCGGGTCCATCGCGGCGGTGTCGCCGGGCCGCTTGGGGACGAAGCGCTTCTGCGCGGCCTGCTTGCTGACGCCCATGCTGGCGCCGATCTCGGTCCAGGAGGCGCCGGAGCGGCGGGCCTGGTCGACGAAGTGGCCGATGAGGTGGTCGGCGACCTCGCCCATGTGATCACCGACGACGACGGCGTCGGTGAGTTGTTCGAGGACGTTGTCGGGACGAGCCTTCTTGATGCCGTCGATCAGATCGTCGAGGCGGATGTTCGGTGTGCTCATGCGTCAACTCTAAGTTGACGATATGCACTTCGTCAACCCTTAGTTGACGGTCCGTTGATGGCAAAGTGGGCGGTATGGGGAGAATTTCGGGGTGGATCTCGCGGGTCGCAGGAATAGTGGTGACCGCGTGTTGCCTGATCGTGGCGGGACGCTTCCTGCTGCCACAGCCGGGAGCCGGGGATATACCGGGCTCCACGGAACGGCAACTGTCCTTTCTGCGCGCGGCCCTGGACGACGGCGCCGATACGGCGGCGCAGCAACAGTTTCCGGAGGGACATCTGTTCTCCAATGCGCTCTACGGACTGGCCTGGGTACAGGCTGCGCACGCCGAGCCCGGACTGCGTCCGCAGGCCGTGCGCGAATCACGGTGGGCGCTGGCGCGATTGGAGTCCGAGGAGGGGCGGGCGGTGTTCAGCCCGAAATTGCAGCCCGCCCACGGGATCTTCTGGGCAGGGTGGACGAACTGGTTGCGCGGGGCGATCCTGTCGCTCGACTCGTCCGACTCCGCTCAGGTTCAACGATTTTCCGAGCACAGCCAGGAGATCGCGCAGGCGTTCGCGGCATCCGATACACCGTTTCTGCAGGCGTATCGAGGGCAGGCGTGGCCGGTGGACTCCACGGTCGCGATCGCCTCGCTTCGGCTGCACGACAAGCTGTTCGGCGCGCGCCATTCGGCGGTGATCGAACGCTGGTCGGAACAAGCCCGGACACGGCTCGATCCCGCCACCGGGCTACTCCCCCACCAGGTTTCCGCTGTGGACGGTTCCACGGCCTCCGGTTCGCGGGCGACTTCGCAGACGGTGATCCATCGTTTCCTGCCCGACATCGATCCGGAGTTCGCCGCGAGTCAGTACTCGCTGTATCGCGATCAATTCCTCACTTATCCAGCAGGTTTCGGTCCTGCGCTACGCGAATACCCGCACGGAGTGGACGGCAACGGCGATGTGGACTCGGGGCCCTTGATCGCGGGCATCAGCCTGTCGGCGACGGTGGTTGCCCAGGGCGCCGCCCGCGTCAACGGGGACGACGCCCTGGCCCGAGCCCTCGCCGCCGAAGGTGAATTGCTCGGCTTGCCGATCGACCTCCCCGGCTCGAAACGCTACGCGTTCGGCCTGTTCCCGATCGGTGACGCCTTCGTCGCCTGGTCGTCCACCGCCCGACCCCTCGTCGCCGAACCACCGTCGGCCACCTACGACTTGCGCTGGTGGTGGCGCCTACCGTGGCTCACAGTGCTCGCCCTGACCGCCCTCGCCCCGTGGACCGGGCAGATCACCGCTGCGACGCGAGGTGTCGTACGCCGCGGCACCCGCGCTGCCAAGGGCTGAGCGGCGAGCGATTGCGCAGGGCCTGGTGGCAGCGCGAGCACGGCCACGGCGGCGCAGCCGAGGAGCAACAGGGGCAGGTGTAGCAACCCCCGTCAGCGCAGGCCCACCGTCATTCCGGCGCCGCGCACGATCAGTTCCTTCACCAGTGCACCGGTGCGGCCGCGGATCACGCGGGTTCCGGGGGTGTCGTCGGCATTGAGCACCTGGATGACGGCATCGCGGCGACCGAGGCTGAGGCACTGGAGGTGGTAGCGGAAGGCCATGGGCTCCGGCTCGACACCTTCGGCGCGGGCGACAATCGCCCGCGCCACGTAACCGCCTGCGGGAATAGCCGTGGCACAAGCCATTCGGAGCGGACGATCGCCCGGCCCTGCGATCAGCGCGGCGTCACCGGCGGCGTAGATGTCGGGGTGGGAGATCGAGCGCAGGGTGGCGTCGGTGCGGATGCGGCCGTGTTCGTCGACCGCGAGACCGGCTCGCCGGGCCAGGTCGGGGACGGTGAAACCGGCTGTCCAGACCACGGATTCGGCTTCGACGACGGTGTCGTCGGCGAGCCGCACACCGG
This sequence comes from Nocardia sp. NPDC050378, assembly GCF_040655675.1. Taxonomy (NCBI): domain Bacteria; kingdom Bacillati; phylum Actinomycetota; class Actinomycetes; order Mycobacteriales; family Nocardiaceae; genus Nocardia; species Nocardia sp. NPDC050378. The sequence continues at coordinate 702,781 of NZ_JBFAKI010000001.1, read as the reverse complement.
TCGGCAGCACCTCCACGACCTTTGCCGACGACCGGATCCGGACCCCGAGCCGGGTGAGCGTGGCACGAATGTTCTCGACGGCCCGCGCCGACAACCAGGCGCCCGGCTCATCGGCGCCGAGCAGCGTCACCGCCGAATAGCGTTGCGATTCGGCGAGTTCCGCAGCCAACTCGATGCCCGTCGACCCAGAACCGACCACAATGACCCGCCCCTCGGGCAGGGCACGCACGTCCTCGGGTGTCGCGACAGACCGCACGTATTCGGCCACGCCGGGCACCCCCGACCGATCGGCCGCGCTACCGAGCGCGTATACCAGGGTGTCGTAGGTGAGCGACCACTCGTCGAACTGCGTGCGACCAGTCGCCGCGCCTTCGGAGATGTCACCACCGTCCGACCGCGCATCGAGCTGCCGAGACGCCCCTGGCGACCCCACATCCTCGAGGTGAACCTGCTTCGCGCTCGGGTCGAGACGGGAAATCCTCGCCTGAACGAATTCGATTCCCCTGCGCTCCAGCATTTCCCGCAGGTTCCAGCGCCTGATCGACTGCCCGGCGGCTTCCTGATGCAGGCGCACGCGTTCGACGAACTCCGCGCGCGAATCGACCACGGTGATCGTGGCATCTCGCGATGTGCGGGCCAAACGGCGGGCCGCCGCGAGACCCGCGTACCCCGCGCCGAGAACGACGATCCGATGCTGACCGGTCATGGTGTGGCTCCTCTCGATGTGCCGACACCCTCCAGACCGGACAGCCCTCGCTTTCCTGACAGGTCGCGCCGGTGATCCGGCTCACGCCGCGAAGCGGTCCAGTTTGTCCGGGTTCACCACGATGAGCACCTCGTCGACCAGGCCCGCGTCGTCGACCTCGAAGAACATGACCGAACTGGCCCGCACGCCGTCGGCCCGCACTATCAACGCCAGCTCGCCGTTCACCTCGTCGAAGGCGAAAGTCGTTGCCGGGGTGAGGAACTTGGTGAGTCCGACGAGGTAACGCGACACCTGGTCGGCGCCGGTGACCGGGCGGCGGGCGGCGGTCACCTTGCCGCCGCCGTCGGCCATGCTCACCACGTCGGCGGCGAGCATGGCGCGCAGACCGGCGACATCACCGGTGGCGGCGGCGGACATGAAACGCTCGAACAGGGCGCGCACCTGCTCGGTCGGCGCCGGGTAGCGCCGCTTCCCGCCGCGCACCCGAGTGATGGCCCGATGCAGGATCTGCTGCGAGTTGGCCTCGGTGAGGTCGAGCATCGCCGCGATCTCGGCGTGCGGGTAACCGAACGCCTCGCGCAGCACGAACACCGCTCGCTCCACCGGGTTGAGCCGTTCCATCGCGGTGAGCAGCGCCAGCGATACCGATTCGCGTTCCTCGACGGTTTCCAGCGGACCGAATTCCCCGGAGGGCACCGGCTCGGGCAACCACGGACCGACGTAGGTTTCGCGCCGGGCACGCGCCGAACCCAGCTCGGTGCGGCACAGGTTCACGGTGACCGTCGTCAGCCAGGCTTCGGGATTGTCGATCGCTGCCTGGTCGGCGGCGGCCCAGCGCAGGTAGGCCTCCTGCACTACGTCCTCGGCCTCGCTTACGGCACCGAACATGCGGTAGGCCAACGCGAACAGCCTCGGCCGAAGCCGCGAGAACTCCGTGATCCCGTCCGATTCCACCCACGCTCCTTGCCGTAGTGGCGCTACGGTACCGCCTGCCCAGCCCGCCGATCAGCAGGATGTGGGCGGCGTCTCGCCGGGGAACTAATCGTCGCGCGGACGACGTAACCGCAACCGCGCCGACCCGCGAATCGCCGGACGACGGATCTGCGGCATCCGCCGCTGCGCACGCCGCTGCGCGCGCCGCTCGGCGGGTTTGTGCTGCCAGGTCTCCGGTCGCGCCGCCACCCAGCGCGCCGAGCGCCAGGCGAACGGGATGTGACCGAGGTACAGCGCGACCAGGATCAGCAGCAGCACGATCGGGTAGGTCACCAGCAGCGCCGCCGCGACCGCGACGAGCACCAGCAGACCGGCGGCGGCCTGCGGTGCCACCGACACCGACTTCATGGCGAGCGTCGGGATGGTGCTCACGCACAGCAGCGCGGCGAAGGTGGTCCACACGGCGACGAAGGTGAAGCTGTCCCACCAGCCGTCGCCGAACTGCACCTTCAGCGCGATCGGGACCAGCGCGATCAGCGCGCCCGCGGGCGCGGGCACACCGGTGAAATACTCACGCGCCCAGTTCGGGCGGGAATCGTCGTCGAGCAGGGTGTTGAACCTGGCCAGGCGGAGCACCAGGCTCACGGCGTACATCAGGGCGATGATCCAGCCCGCGCTGTACCCGTCGAGGAGCGTGACGTACAGGACGAGCGCGGGCGCGACGCCGAAGGAGATGGCGTCGGAGAGCGAGTCGAGTTCGGCGCCCATCTTGGAGGTGGCGTCGAGCATGCGCGCCAAGCGGCCGTCGAGGGTGTCGAGCACGGCAGCGGCACCGACCATGGCCAGCGCGATGCCGAGTTCACCGTCGAGCCCGAACTTCACCGCCGACAACCCCGAGCACAGCGCGAGGATGGTGACGATGCTCGGCAGCAACCGGACCGAACGCGGCCGACGGCGGCGAGCCGAATGCGCCTGCTCGATCATCCCAGCACAGCCAGCACAGTTTCGGCTCCGATCGTGCGCTGACCGGGGGTCACCAGCAGTTCGGTGCCCGCCGGGAAGTAGGTGTCCACGCGGGAGCCGAACCGGATGAGTCCGTAGGTGTCACCGATGGTGAGCTGATCACCGGCGCGGGCGTCGCAGACGATGCGGCGCGCGAGCAGTCCGGCGATCTGTACGACCACGACCTGCTTGCCCTCGACAGTCTCGATGAGCATGCTGTTGCGCTCGTTGGCGTCGGAGGCCTCGGCAAGGTCGGCGGAGAGGAATTTGCCCGGCTGGTGCAGCACCTCGCGCACGGTGCCGGACACGGGCACGCGCTGCACGTGCACGTCGAGCACGGACAGGAAGATGCTCACCCGCGGCAACGGCTGCTCACCCAGGCCGAGTTCGGCGGGCGGCACGGCCGTGTCGACGAGCGCGATCTCACCGTCGGCGGGTGCGACGACGATGCCCGCGCGGTTGGGCGGCACCCGGTGCGGGTGCCGGAAGAAGGCCGCGCAGGCCGCCGCGGCGGCTAAACCGGCCCGCCGAACCCACTTGTTGCGTCCGCCGACGACCGCCACCGCCAGCGGCGCCGCCACGAATGGCAGGCCTGCGGGGTGCAGCGGAGGTACAGCGGCCCGGACCAGGTCGACGACATGGCCGACGCCGGTGGTCTCGGGCGTGCCGGGCGGGGTGGGGCGGCGTGCCACGGGCTCCCTCTTTCGTGTGATGACAACAGCGATCACACCTTACGGGAAGCCCGTCGCCCGCAGTGGCCGTCAGTGCACTGATCTGCGCCCGGTGAAGAGTCCGACCAGGAACAACAGCAGGCAGGCACCGGCCAGACAGGTGATGAAGCTGAAGATCCAGCCCGCGCCCTCGACGTCGACACCGAACAGCTTCAAGATGAAGCCGCCGAGCAGGCCGCCGACGATACCGACGACGATGTTGAGCAGGATGCCCTGCTGGGCGTCGGTCTTCATGAACTTGCTGGCTATCCATCCGGCGAGTCCGCCGATGATGATCCAACCAATGATCCCGAGTCCGAGCATTGTGTACCTCGTTCCCTCGAAGGGTCGGCTAGCTATCGCCTCGTCCCACAGTTATACCCCGCGGCTCTTGTGACAATCGACACTCTTCGGGCACATTTTCGCGCTAATATGAGGAGGCCTCATGTCTGCGCGTTCACATGCTGTCCACGCAGGGGTCACGGGCGATGAGGGACAGATTTCGATGCTTCAGGTACACCCAGCGGTGCAACCCGCAGGTTGCCAGGTACAGAGGAGATACGCATGGCTGCTCGAATCGCCCAGACGACTGGCGCGGAGCACACCGCGATCCTCGGGCTGGGCGTGTACCGCCCCGCCCGGGTGGTCACCAACGACGAGGTCGCGGGCCCGATCAACTCGAGCGACGAGTGGATCCAGACCCGATCCGGCATCAAGACCCGCCGCTTCGCCTCGGACTCCGAGACCGTGCAGTCGATGAGCGTTGCCGCCGCGCGTGACGCGATGGCCGCCGCGGGTGTCGCCGCCGATCAGGTCGACTGCGTCATCGTCGCGACGTCCACCCATCTGCTGCTCACCCCGGCCATCGGGCCGCGCATCGCCACCGACCTGGACATGACCGGCGCCGCCGCCTTCGACATCTCCGCGGGCTGCGCGGGCTTCTGTCATGCCGTCGGCATGGCCTCGGACCTCGTGCGTGCGGGCACCTCGCAGCACGTGCTGGTGATCGGCGTCGAAAAGCTCACCGACACCATCGATTTCACCGATCGTTCCACCGCCTTCCTGTTCGCCGACGGCGCGGGCGCGGTGATCGTCGGACCCGCGCCGGAGCAGGGCATCGGCCCGACGGTGTGGGGTTCGGACGGCACCCAGCACCACGCCATCCGCCAGAGCAAGGACTGGATGGAGTTCTTCGCCGAGATCGAGGAGAAGGGCGTCGAGGCGGTGCGGCCCTATCTCACGATGGAGGGCACGGCGGTGTTCCGCTGGGCGGCGCACTCGCTGGAGAAGGTGTGCCGGGAGGCGATCGATCGCGCGGGCCTGACCACCGACGAACTCGACGCGATGATCCCGCACCAGGCCAACGGCCGCATCATCGAGATCATGGCCCGGGTGCTGAAGCTGCCGGAGAGCTGTGCGCTGGCCAACGACATCGAGGAGGCGGGCAACACCTCGGCAGCCTCGATCCCGCTGGCCATGGAGGCGTTGCTGCGCAAGGGCGAATCGAAGCCGGGCGACACGGCGCTGCTCATCGCCTTCGGCGCCGGGTTGTCCTATGCCGCCCAGGTGGTCACCATGCCCGCCTGGAAGTCCTGACTCGGCAAATCCCATCACGACGGCGGTGACCTGCGCAAAAGCAGGTCACCGACCAGGCCTTCGGCCGCGCCCACCCCGTCCCGCTTGCACCGACTCGGACATGCTGGCAAACTCTTCGCTAATCGAAGTAGCTGATCGAAGAGGCTCAGCCGCCCGGCATACCCGTCGTCGACCCCGAGGTGATCGGCCGTGAAACTGCGCTCACTCCTGCCACGCAGGCACATCAACGAGGTCCCGCTGCTCCCCACCATCGAGCCGGACGACAGCTTCGCCCTACGAAGCGCCTTCACCCGCCGTAAACGCGACGAACGCCTCGAACGCCTGCTCACCCCCAGTGAGCTCGACTTGGTCCTCCAGCGCCAGCTCTGATCCCGCGCACGGGGGATACTTGCGGGGTGAGCAATCCCGCCATGACCAAACCGGCCATTCTGAGCGTCGACGACGATCCCGGCGTTTCGCGGGCGGTGGTGCGCGACCTGCGCCGCCGCTTCGGCGCCGACTACCGCATTCTGCGCGCCGAATCGGGTCCGCAGGCCCTCGAGGCCCTGCGTGAGATGAAGCTGCGCGGTCAACCGGTGGCCGTGCTGATCGCCGATTACCGCATGCCAGGCATGGACGGCATCGAATTCCTCGAGCAGGCGATGGACCTGCACCCCTACGCACGGCGCGTATTGCTCACCGCCTACGCCGACACCGACGCGGCGATCAACGCGATCAACGTCGTCGACCTCGACCACTATCTGCTCAAGCCGTGGGACCCGCCGGAGGAGAAGCTGTATCCGGTGATCGATGGACTCCTCGACGCCTGGCGCAGCGCCGAACAGCGGCCCGTCTACGAGACCAAGGTGGTCGGTGACCGCTGGTCGCCGCGCTCCTCGCAGGTGCGAGAGTTCTTGGCGCGCAACCAGTTGCCGTATCGCTGGTACCCGCGCGACGAGCCCGAGGGTGCCCGGCTGCTCGAGGCGGCGGGCGCCGATCCGCAGTCGTGTCCGGTAGTCATCACCCAGGCCGGTGAGGCGCTGATCCAGCCGACCGACAGCGAACTCGCCGAGAGCTGCGGTCTCACCGTGCAAGCCAGCGACGAGTTCTACGACCTGATCGTCGTCGGCGGTGGTCCGGCCGGGCTCGGCGCCGCCGTCTACGGTGCCTCGGAGGGTTTGCGCACCGTCCTGGTGGAGCGCACCGCGACCGGCGGACAGGCCGGGCAGAGTTCGCGCATCGAGAACTATCTCGGCTTCCCCGACGGGCTTTCGGGCGCGCAACTGGCCGACCGCGCACGCAGGCAGGCCGCCAAGTTCGGTGCCGAGATCGTCACCACCCGCGAGGTCGTCGCTCTGGAGGTGAACGGCTCGGCGCGCACCGTGCGCTTCGCCGACGGCGGATCACTGTGCGCGCACACCGTTCTCATCGCCACCGGCGTGGACTATCGACGTCATCCGGCGCCGGGTGTCGACGAATTCACCGGGCGCGGCGTGTATTACGGCTCGGCGATGACCGAGGCCACCGAATGCGCCGAGCAGGAGGTGTACATCGTCGGTGGCGCGAACTCCGCCGGGCAGGCCGCGGTGTTCCTGTCGCGGCACGCACGCGGCGTGCACCTGGTGGTGCGTGGTGATTCGCTGGAGAAGTCGATGTCGCACTACCTGATTCAGCAGATCGCACAGATCCCGAACATCACCGTGCACACCGAAACCGAGGTGGCCGGCGCCGACGGCGACCAGCACCTGGAACGGATCATCCTGCGCGACAACCGCAACGGCACCGAGGACAAGGTCGACGCGCAACGGTTGTTCCTGTTCATCGGCGCCGCACCGCAGACCGGCTGGCTCGACGGTGTCGTCGCTCGCGACGACGCCGGTTACGTGCTGGCAGGCCCCGACCTGCTCGTCGACGGCGCGCGCCCGGCAGGCTGGGAGCTGCCACGTCCACCGCACCACCTCGAAACCAGTGTGCCCGGGGTGTTCGTGGCCGGTGACGTACACGCCGAGTCGGCCAAGCGGGTCGCCTCGGCGGTCGGCGAAGGCGCCATGGCCGTGATGTTCGTGCACCGGTACCTGTCGTAGGAGGCGTGATGTCGGTCTGTGATCCCGAAGAACTGCGAACCCTGTTCCTGTTCGAAAAGCTCGACGACGCACAGCTTTCCGAGCTGTGCGCGGCCGGTCGCATCGAATACGTCGATCCGGGGCCGGTGTTCCTCGAGGGACAACCCGCGACCTGCTTCTACGTGCTCATCGACGGCGAGGTGAAGCTGACCAAGCTCTCGGGCGGAGTGGAGGTGGAAACCAACCGCACCGGCCAGCGTGGTGTGTACGCGGGTGCGTGGACGGCGTACCTGGGCGACAAGGCCGAGCCGAACTACAACGGGTCGATGTATGTGCTGCGCCGGTCCCGGTTCCTGGTGCTCGACGCGGCCGACTTCTCCCGGATGATGCACGCGTGGTTCCCGATGGCGGTGCACCTGCTCGAGGGCGCGTTCTTCGGTGGGCGGCGGTCGAATCAGCGCATCGCCGAGCGTGAGCGGCTCGTCGCGCTCGGTTCGCTGTCGGCGGGGCTCACCCACGAGCTCAACAATCCCGCCGCCGCTGCCGTGCGCGCCACCGCCGGGCTACGTGAGCGGGTGGCCGGGATGCGGCACAAGCTCAAGATGATGGCCGAGGGCAAGTTCCCCACCGAAGCCCTCGTGCACCTGGTGGAGCTGCAGGAACAGGCCGCCGAGCAGGTAGCCAAGGCGCCGGATCTGTCGCCGCTCGAGGCGGCCGACCGCGAGGACGCCCTCGCCGACTGGTTCACCGACGAAGGCATCGCCGACGGCTGGAACCTGGCGCCCACCTTCGTGCAGGCCGGTCTCGACGTCGACTGGCTCGAAGGGGTGAAGGCGACCCTGCAGGCCTGCCATGCCGACGTGTTCGAGGGCGCGGTGCGCTGGCTGAACTACACCATCGAGACCGAGCTGCTGCTGAACGAGATCGTCGACTCCACCGGCCGCATCTCCACTCTCGTCGGCGCGGCCAAGCAGTACTCGCAGATGGATCGGGCGCCGTACCAGGTCGTCGACCTGCACGAGTTGCTCGATTCCACCCTGGTGATGCTCAACCGCAAGCTCGGTGACGGTGTGCGGGTGGTCAAGGACTACGACCGCGCCCTGCCGCCGGTGCCGTGCTTCGCCGCCGAACTCAACCAGGTGTGGACGAATCTGATCGACAACGCGGTCTACGCGATGGGCGGCGAGGGCACCCTGACCGTGCGCACCTACCGTGAGAACGATTGTGTGGCAGTCGAAATCGGCGATACTGGTCCCGGGATCCCCGAGGAGGAGCGCAACCGCATCTTCGAACCGTTCTTCACGACCAAACCGGTCGGTGAGGGCACCGGCCTCGGCCTGGACATCTCGTTCCGCATCGTGGTGAACAAACACGACGGCGACATCCGCGTCGATTCCGTTCCGGGCGACACGCGGTTCACCGTGCGGCTGCCCTTGCAACCCGCACAGCAGGCACCCGCCGGGTCGTAGGGTTCCAAGCACGCCGAGAACCCTCGCGGCGCCAGCCGCCTGGAAACGGAGGTCAGCGAATGCCAGAAGGAATCGATCCGACGGTGCCGCCCAGTGGGCCGGGGTGTGCCGAGTGCACCGAGGCCGGTGGCTGGTGGGTGCACCTGCGCCGGTGCGCGCAGTGCGGACACATCGGTTGCTGTGACAGCTCCCCCAGCCAGCACGCCACCCGGCACTACGGCAGCACCGGTCATCCGTTCATGCAGAGTTACGAGCCCGGTGAGGACTGGTTCTGGAACTTCGCGACCAACGAGATGTACGAGGGCGGACCCGAACTCGCGGCGCCGACCAGTCATCCCACCGATCAGCCCGTTCCGGGCCCGGCGGGCCGGGTTCCCGAGAACTGGCAGTCACTGATCCACTGAGGTCAGGGCGTCATCCCGGCGGCCTCGGCCACCGTCTTGTCGGCATTGCCCGGTGCCAGGCACACCAGTTTGGCGGTGCCGAGTGCCACATTCGGGCTGCCTTCGAACGGTCCGCCGGGGTTGTCGGCCAGGATCTGCTCGATGACCCGCGTCTGCGCGTCGTTGTCGAGTGACTTGAATTCCGAGCAGGTGACCTGCGAACCGCTCGCGGCCGCCTTGGACGTGGTGGTGGCCGGTGCGGTGGTGCTCGCGGGCGTGCCCTTGCGCAGGCCGGAGGCGTCGGTGGCATCGTCGGCGGAACCGCAGCCTGCCAGGATCAGGGTGAGTGCCCCGGCAGTCGCGACGACGGAAGAGATTCGGTTCATCTGCTGGTTTCCCCGGTGGATCGCGGCGCCGGCACGTCCGGCGCGTCGGGTGCAGCGTACAGACTCCGACCTTGGGATGAGCCAATCGATCGCTGATCGTCCACAGCGCTCGATCCGGGCAGCGGGCAGAATGGCACGGTGGCTGAACTTTCGCTGACCGCTCGTCTCAATCCCTCGGCCGCCGACGCCCGTCGCGGGGTGGTTCGTCTGCATCCGGAGACGCTCACCGCGCTCGGCCTGCGGGAATGGGACGGTATCGCGCTGATCGGCGCGCGGCGCACGGCCGCGGTGGTGGCCAAGGCGCCCGCGGGCAGCCCGCCCGGCGTCGCGCTGCTCGACGACGTGACCCTGTCGAACGTTGGGCTGCGGGAGAACGCGGCGGTGACCGTCGCCCCGGTGACGGTGTTCGGCGCCAAGCAGATCTCGCTGAGCGGTTCGGCGCAGGCGATGGCGAGCATTCCCGCCGCGACGCTGCGCCAGGCCCTGCTCGGCAAGGTGGTGACCGTCGGCGACACGGTGTCGCTGCTGCCACGCGACCTCGGCCCCGATATCAGCTCCACGGCCACCACTCAGGCGCTGGCGCGCACATTCGGGATCGCCTGGACCACCGAGCTGCTCACGGTCACCGCGATCGACCCACGGCCGGGGCCGGTGAGTGTGCAGCCGAATTCCGCGGTCGGCTGGGGCAGTGGCGCGGCGGCGGTGCAGCACGCGCTGGAGCGCGACGGCAGCGCCATCGACACCCCGCTCGACGCGCCGACGGTGAGCACGGTCAGCGAACCGGTGCCGGTGGAGGATCTGGCGGGCGTGCAGAGCCAGGCGGCCAGGCTCGCCGAATGGCTGAGTCTGGCGCTCGACGAGCCGGAACTGCTGAAAGTTCTCGGCGCACCGGCACATCTGGGCGTGCTCATCACCGGTCCCGCGGGCGTGGGCAAGGCGACCCTCGCCGAAGCGGTCGCCGCGCCACGCCGGGTCGTCGTGCTCGACGGGCCGAGCGTCGGTGCGAGCGAGAGCGGCACGCGGTTGCGTGAGGTCGCCGCGGCGGTCGCCGATATCGCCACCGGCCAGGGCGGGGTGCTGATCGTCACCGATATCGACGCGCTGCTGCCGCTCGAGCCGGACCCGGTCGCCACCCTCATCCTCGACCAGTTGCGGGCCGCCGTCCGCGCGCCACGCGTCGCCCTGCTGGCCACCACCGCGCATCCGGCACAGGTGGATTCGCGGCTGCGGGGACCCGATCTGTGCGACCGTGAGCTGGCGCTGCCGCTGCCGACCGCACTCGTGCGCCGCGCGCTGTTGGAACAGCTGCTGCGCAAGGTGCCCTCGGGCAAGCTCGACCTCGATGTGATCGCCTCGCGCACACCGGGTTTCGTCGTCGCCGACCTCGCCGCGGTGTGCCGGGAGGCGGCGGTGCGCGCGGCCGGTCGGGCCAGCCGGAAGCAGGCCGACCCCGAACTCACCCAGGACGATCTCGTCGGTGCGCTCGACGTCATCCGGCCGCTTTCCCGTTCGGGCACCGAGGAATTGGCCATCGGCTCCCTCGATCTCGACGACGTGGGCGACATGGTGGAAACCAAACAGGCACTCACCGAGGCGGTGCTGTGGCCGCTGCGCCACCCCGACTCGTTCGCCCGGCTCGGCATCGAGCCGCCGCGCGGCGTACTGCTCTACGGTCCGCCCGGTTGCGGCAAGACCTTCCTCGTCCGGGCCCTGGCCGGAACCGGCCAGCTCAGTGTGCACGCGGTGAAAGGCGCTGAGCTGATGGACAAGTGGGTCGGCTCGTCGGAGCGCGCGGTGCGCGAACTGTTCCAGCGGGCTCGCGATTCGGCGCCGTCGCTGATCTTCCTCGACGAGGTCGACGCGCTCGCCCCGCGCCGGGGACAGAGCAGCGATTCGGGAGTGTCGGACCGGGTGGTCGCCGCCCTGCTCACCGAACTCGACGGGGTGGAGCCGCTGCGCGATGTGGTGGTACTCGGGGCGACCAACCGGCCCGAACTCATCGACCCCGCCCTGCTGCGCCCGGGCAGGTTGGAACGGCTGGTGTTCGTTCCGCCGCCCGACGCGGCCGCGCGCCTAGACATCCTGCGCACCGCCGGTCGCTCGGTGCCGCTGGCCGACGACGTCGACCTGACCGCCCTCGCCGACGACCTCGACGGCTACTCCGCCGCCGACTGCGCCGCGTTGCTGCGCGAAGCCGCCCTCACGGCGCTGCGCCGCGATATGGCCGCCGCCGATGTCACCGCCGAGGACGTGGCGACCGCCCGCCGCACCGTACGACCCTCGCTCGACCCCGCGCAGGTCGAATCGTTGCGGGAGTACGCGCGCAACCGGGGATGAACCGCCCCGGGGGCTGATTTCCCAGGTGGTGCGTGTTTCGCCGGTATCGTCGGAACCGTGCCCAGGATCGGTGATGGTCTGGATGCGGTGACAGCGTTCGCGGGTGCCGCGGTCGCGGGCATGGCGCTGTTCCTGCCGTTCACGTTCCGCACCACCGCCGCCTCGGCGCTCGATTCGCCGTACCGGGTCACCAGCCTGGTCAACAGCGTCCCCCGGGCCGCCGCGCTCGGGCTCATCGTCGCGGTGGTCGTCGCGGTGCTTGTCCGCCCGCTCACCCGGCCCGGGCTGGTGTGGCTCACCGCCACCTGCGCGACGGCGGCACTGGCCGTGAACTACTACATCGGCACCCTGATGACCTCGGCCGATGTGCTGACCACCCAGAACTACATCGACAGCATCTGCGGCGGCGCGGCCTACGGCGCGCTCGGGATCTGCTCGTTGCGAATGCGCTGGCCCGCGGTCGGTTTCGCGGTGGGAACGATCGTGGTGTTCGTGTACGGCGAGGTGGTCGCGATCTTCACCTCGAATTCGGCCCAGGCCGACAAGTCCGCGCACAGCCCCACGTGGCTGGTGCTGTGCGCTCTGGTCCTGCTCGCGGTGAACACCGCGCGGCACCAGCACGGCGTCATCCTGGGCGCCCCGCCCCGGCTGGCCGCCGACCTGCCGATCTCCCCGATCATCGCGACCACCCTGCTCGCACTGACCCTGCTGCTCACCACCGAATGGCTCTCGGGCGAATTCGACGGACGCCGCGCCAGCACCGCACAGGTGGGTCTCGCGGTGGTCCTCACCGTCGCCGCCGCCTTCGTCACCGCCCTGCTGCTGCCCGATCGTGACGGCGCCGCCGTGCTGCTCGCCGTCAGCCTGGCCGCCGTGGCCGATTCGCTCGGTGACGCACCGAGCCTCGGCTGGAACCTGTTGGTGGTGATCGCGGTGGTCGTGGTCACCGTGCTGGCCGGGCTGGCGCGGCCGTCACCGTGGCCGGTGCTGCTCGGTGCGGCCGCGATCGCGGTCTTCTCGCTGTTCACCGAAAATTTCGGCTGGACTGTCACCTGGATGATCGGCACCGGATTGCTCGCCGCCGTCGCCGGGTACGGCTTCGCCTCGGTGCGGGTGAGTTATCTGCCGAGCGCGGTACTGGCCCTCGGGGCGCTGTATCTGCCGTCGATCCTGTGGGCCATCCCCACCCGCCTGCGCAACTGGCCCGCGGGCGGGGTGAACGCCGACGACCGGATCCCGGGGTTCACGGCCCTGGCCATCACGATCGGCGCCGCGGTCGCGCTGGCGCTGTTCTACTGGATCAGGCCCGCCGAACCCGCACCGAGGTCATAGCCACACCGGCGCCGACATGGCCGACGCGACAGCCTCGGTGCCGACGCGCATCGTCTCCGCGCCCGTAGGATCGGGGCTCGCCACACGCTAGGAGACCCGGAGGCGCGGTTGCTCGCTGTCCTGCTCGCTCACGCAATGGCCGCGCTCGCGGCCCCGCTGTGCGTGCGAGCGCTGGGCCGCAACGCTTTCTACCTGCTGGCGCTGGTTCCGCTCGGCAGTCTCGGGTGGGTGATCGCGCACTGGGGCGTCACCGTCACCAGCCGGGTGCGGTGGGCGCCGCAGATCTCGATGGACATCGACTTGCGCTTCGATTCCCTCGCCGCCGTGATGTGTGTGCTGGTCCTCGGCATCGGCGCGCTGATCCTGGCCTATTGCGGGCGCTATTTCGACCGTGACGAGGCGAGGCTCGGGATATTCGCGGCCGAGCTGGTCGGCTTCTCCGGTGCCATGTTCGGCCTGGTGACCAGCGACAACATGCTGTTGCTCTACGTGTTCTGGGAAATCACGACGGTGCTGTCGTTCCTGCTGGTCGGCCACTACGCCGAGCAGGCCGCGAGTCGCCGCGCCGCGATCCAGGCACTGCTGGTCACCGCGGCGGGCGGACTGGCGATGCTGGTCGGCATCGTCATCCTCGGATTGCGCTACGACAGTTTCCTGTTGTCGGACGTGCTCGCCCGCGAATCTCCACCCGGCGGGATCGCGGTCTCGGTGGCGGTGGTGCTCGTGCTCGTCGGGGCGCTGAGCAAGTCGGCGATCGTGCCACTGCACTTCTGGTTGCCCGGTGCGATGGCCGCGCCGACTCCCGTGAGCGCGTATCTGCACGCCGCCGCCATGGTGAAAGCGGGCATCTATCTGGTCGCCCGCCTGGCACCCGCCCTCTCCCAGACTCCACCGTGGCATGTGCTCGTGCTGCCGTTGGGGATCGCGTCGATGCTGCTGGCCGGCTGGCGGGCCATGCAGGTGCACGACCTGAAACTGGTGCTGGCGTTCGGCACGGTGAGCCAGCTCGGACTGCTCATCACCATGATGGCCATCGGCACCCCGGATGCCGCACTCGCCGGGCTTGCGCTGCTGGTGGCGCACGGGCTGTTCAAGGCGTGCCTGTTCATGGTGGTCGGCATCATCGATCATGGGGCGGGTACTCGCGATCTGCGCCGGTTGTCGGGGCTCGGGCGGCGCGCGCCGGTGCTGTGCGCGGTAGCGGCGGCCGCGGCGATCAGTATGGCGGGGTTGCCGCCGATGCTCGGGTTCGTCGGCAAGGAATCCGCCTTGAGCGCGGTGTGGGCGGCGCAGGTGTTCAGCCCGCCGGTACGGGTGCTGCTGCTGATCGGTATCGCCGTCGGCTCGGCCCTCACCGTCGCCTACAGCGCACGGTTCCTGTGGGCCGCGTTCGGCACGAGCCCCGGCGTCACGACGACGTGGCACGCGCCGGGACCGCTGCTGGTCGGCCCGCCGGCCGTGCTCGCGGTGGCCGGGCTGGCGGGTGGGTTCGGCGCCGGGGTCGTCGACGAGTGGCTGAGCCCGTACGCGAAGACCCTGCCCGGCGTCCTCGACGGGGCGCTCGCGCTGTGGCACGGCTTCACGCCCGCCCTCGCGCTCACCGCCGTCATCGTGCTGGTCGGCTTCGCGTTGTTCTTGGTACGCAACAGAATTCACGAGTCGGCTCGCCCGCGACTCGGCAACGCCGACCGGGGTTACGACGCCGCGCTGCGGGCGATGGACCGGCTCTCGCTACGCCTCACCGGCACGGTGCAGTCCGGTTCGCTACCCGCCAGCCAGGCCTTCATCCTCGGCACGCTCATCGTGCTGCCCGCCGTGATGCTCGCGACCGGTACCCGCACGGGCATCACCCTGCACCTGTGGGATTCGCCGTTGCAAGCGGTGATCGGCGCGATCATGATCGCCATGGCGCTCGCGGCGACGGTGCTGCGCAACAGGTTGGCCAGTGTGCTCGTGGTCGGTGTCACCGGATACGGCTGCGGCGTGATCTTCGCGCTGCACGGCGCACCGGACCTCGCGCTCACCCAATTCCTGGTCGAGACATTGACTCTGGTGATCTTCGTGCTCGTGCTGCGCGGGTTCCCCGCCGAGATCACCGACGGCTACGCCGCCGCGTTCAAGGTCCGTCGCGCGCTGCTCGCGATCGCGGTCGGCGTCACCGTGACGGTCCTCGCCGCGTTCGCCTCCGCCGCCCGGCACAGCGAACCGATCTGGCGCACCATCCCCGACGCCGCCTACCGGGTGGGCGGCGGCAAGAACGCGGTGAACGTCCTGCTCGTCGACATCCGCGCCTGGGACACCCTCGGCGAGATCTCGGTCCTCGTCGTCGCCGCCACCGGCGTGGCCTCGCTGGTGTTCCGCAGCCGCCGCTTCGGCAGCGCGCCCCGCGCCGCCGACGCACCGAACTACAACCCCGACGCCGTGAGCTGGCTGCCCGCCGCCCGGCTGCTCGACCGGCGCGAACGGTCGATGGTCCTGCAGATCACCACCCGGCTGCTGTTCCCGACCATCATGGTCCTGTCGGTGTACTTCTTCTTCTCCGGCCACAACGCGCCCGGCGGCGGCTTCGCCGGTGGCCTGCTCGCCGGGCTCGCCCTCACGCTGCGCTACCTGGCCGGTGGACGCTACGAACTCGGCGAGGCCCTCCCGGTCGACGCCGGACACCTCCTCGGCGCCGGGCTTGTCCTCGCCGCCGGGACGGCGACCACATCGCTGCTGCTCGGGGCCCCACCACTGTCCTCGGCGATCATCGAGATCACCGTGCCGGTGCTCGGCCACCTCAAACTCGTCACCGCCATGTTCTTCGATCTCGGCGTGTACCTGGTGATCGTCGGCCTCACCCTCGACGTCCTGCGCAGCCTCGGCGCCCGCCTGGACAAGGAGATCTCATGAGTGCCAACCTCGTCCTGCTGCTCACGATCGGCGTGCTCACCGCCTGCGGGGTGTATCTGGTGCTCGAGCGGGTGGTGTCGAAGATGCTGCTGGGAATCATCCTGCTCGGCAACGCGGTGAATCTGCTGATTCTCACCGTCGGCGGCGGGCCGGACGGGAACCCACCGGTGCTGTCCGGCTCGGACACCTCGCCCGACGGCATGGCCGATCCGCTGGCCCAGGCGATGGTGCTCACCGCCATCGTCATCACGATGGGCCTGGCCGCGTTCGTGCTCGCCCTCGCCTATCGCGCCTACCGGCTGACCACCACCGAAGACGTCCGCAACGACCCCGAGGACACGCAGGTCGCGGCCCGGCGCGAGAGCGAGGACCCGGCCGAATGACCCTCTCCCCGCAGCTGCTTCCCGACCTCGCCGCGCTGCCGGTGCTTGTCCCGCTGCTCGCCGCCGCGGTCACCCTGATCTTCGGGCGCCGACCGCGTGTCCAGCGGCTGGTGTCGATGGTCGCGCTGTCGGGTGTGCTCGCCATCAGCGCGGTGCTGCTGTATCTCGCCGACCGCGACGGCACGACGGCGGTGCAGGTAGGCGGCTGGCCGACCCCGATCGGCATCACCCTCGTCGTCGACCGGCTCAGCGCGGCCATGCTGCTGGTCTCGGCGTTCGTCCTGCTCCTCGTGTCGATCTACGGTGCGGGGCAGAACATATCCGACGGCGACGAGAACCAGCCCACCTCCATCTACCGGCCCACCTACCTGGTGCTCACGGCCGGTGTGTCGATGGCGTTCCTGGCCGGTGACCTGTTCAACCTGTTCGTCGGGTTCGAGCTGCTGCTAGCCGCCTCGTTCGTGCTGCTCACCGTCGGCGCCACCGAGGAACGCATCCGCACCGGCATCGCGTACGTGATGGTGTCGATGGTGTCGTCGATGATCTTCCTGATCGGCATCGGGCTGACCTACGCGGCCACCGGGACGCTGAACCTCGCGCAGCTGGCCGTTCGGCTCGAGGCGACACCGCAGGGGGTGCGCACGGCCTGCTACGCCGTGCTGCTCGTGGCGTTCGGGATCAAGGCGGCGGTGTTCCCGCTGTCGAGCTGGCTGCCCGACTCCTACCCCACCGCGCCCGCGCCGGTGACCGCCGTGTTCGCCGGCCTGCTCACGAAGGTCGGTGTGTACGCGATCATCCGGACGCACACGCTGTGGTTCCCGGACGGCGCGTTCGACGACATCCTGCTGGTGTGCGGACTGGCGACCATGCTCGTCGGAATCCTCGGCGCGGTCGCCCAGACCGATATCCGGCGGCTGCTGTCGTTCACCCTCGTGAGCCACATCGGGTACATGATCTTCGGTATCGGACTGACCGGGTCGGCCGGGCTCACCGGCGCGGTGTTCTATGTGGCCCACCACATTCTGGTACAGACGGCGCTGTTCCTCGCCGTCGGCCTGATCGAGCGCCAGGCCGGGTCGGTGTCGCTGCGCCGCCTCGGTGGGCTCGCCTCGGCGAGCCCGCTACTCGGGCTGCTGTTTCTGATTCCGGCGCTGAATCTCGGGGGTATTCCGCCGTTCTCGGGCTTCATCGGCAAGCTCACCCTGCTCGAGGCCGGTGCGGCCGACGGTAGCGTGCTGGCCTGGGTGCTGGTCGCCGGTTCCGTGATCACCAGCCTGCTCACGCTCTACGCGGTGGCACGGGTCTGGGGCAAGGCGTTCTGGCGCCCGCGCGAAGAAGCGCCCGAGGGACATCTCAGCGCCGCGAAACCACCTACCCTGGTGGAGGATTCGACCGACGTGCAGTACGAGGACCGCACCGACCCCGGCCGCATGCCCGCGCTGATGGTGCTGGCCACCGCCGGGCTGATCACCGCGGGTCTCGCGCTCACCGTGTTCGCCGGACCCGTGCTCGGTATCGCCGAACGCGCCGCGGCCGATCTGAACGACCCGTCGGTGTATATCGAATCCGTCCTCGGCAGACAGGAGCCGCGATGACGGTGTTTCGCCGGCTCGTGAACCGGCAGAACGTCTTACGACTAGGCGTCCTCGCCTGGCTGACCGCCGTGTGGGTGGCCCTGTGGGGAGATCTCAGCGCGGCCAATGTGCTCGCCGGTGGCGTGGTCGCGCTGATCGTCGTGTTCGCGCTTCCCCTGCCACGGATCCCGGTGACCGGCCGGTTCCACCCGCTGTCGTTCCTCGAATTGATCGCCGCGGCAACCTATTACGCACTCGAGTCGAGCGTGCAGGTGGCCTGGTTCGCGCTGCGGCCCTCGGGACCACCGGTGTCGGGTGTGCTGCGCGTGGCCCTCGGCATCCAGTCGGATCTGGTGCTGGTGATCTGCACCGATCTGCTCAATCTCATTCCCGGCACCATGGTGCTCGAGATCGACCGTCAGCGCTGCGTGGTGTACGTCCACGTGCTCGATGTGGGCAGCGACAAGGCGGTCGACGACTTCTACCGCACCACCCGCCGCCTGGAACGGCTCATCATCGACGCCTTCGAGCGACCAGGCGAGCGGCATCACGGACCGGAGGTTCAGGTATGACCGTCGTCGCCGTCATCGCGGCGGTACTGCTGTCGTTCGCCGCCATCTGCACCGCCTACCGCGTCCTCGCCGGACCGAGCACCCTCGACCGGGTGGTCGGGATCGACTCGCTGATGGCCATCGCCGCGTCCGGGCTCGCGGTGTGGGCGGCCTACAGCAACGACACCACCGTGGTCCCGGCGATCGTCGCGCTGGCCCTCGTCGGCTTCCTCGGATCGGCCGCGGTGACGCGCTTTCGTGTGCGGGACGACCGATGAGCGGCTTGGAGTGGGTGTCGGCGCCGCTGATCGTGCTCGGCTGTGTCCTCGCGTGCACGGCCGCACTGGGGATCGTGCGCTTCCCCGACACCCTCACCCGGATGCACGCGGCGACGAAACCACAGGTGATCGGCCTGATCTTGGTTCTCATCGGCACCGGGATCGACCTGCGCGGCGACGCGAATGTGTGGATGCTCGTACTGACCGGACTGTTCACGATCATCACCGCGCCGGTGGTCGCGCATCTGCTCGGGCGCACCGCCTACCGCGAGCAACGGCACCGCGACGGCCTGTTGCGCGTGAACGAACTCGGCGACGAGGTGGACTGACTACACCCGAACCGCGGCCGGTGCCCGGTCGGGCGCGGCGGCGAACCAGGTGAGGTGGAAGGCCACGGCGACCGCCGCGAGCAGACCGATCACGATGGCCCCGGCCAGCACCGGGTACTGCGCCATCTCGACAGCCAGGTAACGGTAACCGAGCAGCAGACCACCGAACACGGCCGATCCGAGGGCGACCAGGCGGATCCGTGCCGCGTCCCAGCCTCGCTCGGGTGCACGCAGCGCAGATTCGACGGTCAGGCACAGCACCGCGCCCGCCACCAGATCCACGCCGTAGTGGTAACCGAAACCGAGTGTCGCCGCGACGGTCGCGGCCAGCCAGAACGCCCCGCCCCAGCGCAACCACGCGGGCGCGCGGCTGCCGTCGACGTCGCGACGCGTGTGGATGAACAGCGACAGCGCCCATGCGGTGTGCATCGAGGGCATGCAGTTGCGCGGGGTGAACTCGTCGAACGGCAGCGGCGCCGGGCTCTGCCCGATCGGCGGCAGCGCCGAGGGCCAGAAGTTGCCGAGCTGGAAACCATTGCCGTCGGCGCCGAAGGCGAACATCGGGCCGACCACGGGGAACAGCACATAGAACAGCGGCCCGACCAACCCGAGCACCAGGAACGTGCGAACCAGATAGTGCCCCGGCCAGATTCCCGTGGTGACCACGCGGCGCAACTGCCACACCGCGACAACGATGGCCGCCACCGGCAGCTCGATGTAGACCCAGTGCAGCACCGCGTACACCTCGGGCCCGAGGACCTCGAGCACCCGGCCGACCACCCACGACGGGTCGCCGAGCGCGTGATCGGCGAGCAGCAGGTATTCGTCGAGCACCGTCGGGTGCACCGCCGAGGTGACGTGCAACCACACGTCGCCGACCTTCGTCGCCAGGATGAGCAAGGCACCCAGTGCCGCGGCCTTCAGCGCGTCGGTACGTTCACGCCCCTGCCAGCGCACCGCCGCGATGATCGCGAGAGCGGTGAGCACGATGGTCGGCCCGTTGCCGACGGTGAACGGTTTACCGTCGAGCAGCCGCAGCGCGACGAACACCGCGTCGATCCCGATCGCGGCACTGACCGCGAACACCCGCCTGCGCGCCGACACCCCGACCAGCGCGAGGACGAGGCCCGCCCACGGAACCGACATCGACTTGGGCGTGCCGACGTAGTCGCGCGCCAAGCTGGCGAGTGGTCCTTCGAAGCCGCTGATCGACGCCGCGATCTGCAGGCCGATCAGCAGCAGCAGGACCGCCGACACCGCGACCGCGGCGAGCGTCCTCGGTTCGCGCAGACGGGAACCGAGGGTGGCACCCCCCGCGGCAGCACGCGGATGTTCGACAAGCATCCACCCATCGTAAACGGCGGGTTAACGCCACCGGGCTGGGCAGTTGAACGCTACTGATCCAGCTCGCGCACCAGGGAGTCGACCACCGCGACAAGATCACCCTGGGACTGCGCGGCAACTCGGCGTTGACGCTGGTAGGAGGCGCCGTGGCGGGGAATCTCGGCCACGGCGGCGAGCTCGTCGGCGCAGCCGAGACGGCGCGCGGTCGGCTCCAACCGGGTGAGCAGGTCCATCAGATCGTCTGTGACCAAACGCTCATTACTCGCGTCGTCGACGACCACGATGGCGTCGAGTCCGTAGCGCGCGGCCCGCCATTTGTTCTCCTGCACATGCCAGGGCGGCAGAGTCGGCAGGTCCTCGCCGTCGTCGAGCCTGCGTTCCAGATCGACGACGAGGCAGTGGATCAGCGCGGCCACCGAGGCGAGTTCGGCCCGGCTGGACAGCCCGTCGCACACGCGGACCTCGATGGTGCCCCACTTCGGCGCTGGCCGGATGTCCCAGTGCATGCCGCCGAGTTGTTCGAACACACCGGTTTTCATCTGGTCGTGCACGAAACCCTCGAACTGGCGCCAGTTCTCGAACTGGAAGGGCAGTCCGGCGGTGGGCAGCTGCTGGAACATCAGCGCGCGGTTGCTGGCGTAACCGGTGTCGTCACCGGACCACATCGGCGAGGACGCCGAGAGCGCGAGCAGATGCGGATACGACAGCAGCAGCGAGTTCAGGATGGGAAAGACCTTGTCGCGGTGGGAGACTCCCACGTGCACGTGCACGCCCCAGATGAGCATCTGCCTGCCCCACCACTGGGTGCGCTCGATCAGCTCGTCGTAATGCGGTGAGCGCGTGAGCTGTTGGGCCGACCACTGGGCGAACGGGTGCGTGCCCGCGCAGAACAGGTCGACACCGAGCGGGTCGGCCGCGCGGCGCACGGCGTCCATCGTGGTGCGCAGGTCCTCGACCGCGCCGCCGACGGTCTCGTGCACACCGGTGACCAATTCCACCGTATTGCGCAGCAATTCCTTGGTGACCTGCTGCGTCCCGTCGTGGGCGCGCAGGTCGCCGACGGCGTCGAACACCGCCGAGGCGGTATTGGACAGATCGCGTGTGACCTTGTCGACGAGCGCGATCTCCCATTCGATGCCGATTGTCGGCCGGGGCGAACCGCGAAACGGCACCGGCTGAATTGCCCCGGCCATCAGCGGGTCTCGCTAACCGACGACGCCGCAGGCCACTCGGGCACCCGCGTCACCGGTGGACAGGGTGGTCTCGTCCGGGCCGGTGCCGCCTTCCCGAGTGTAGCGCGGCGGGATGTTGCCGAAGTTGTCGGCACCCGCGTGCACGATCAGGGCCTTGCCCTTGATGTTGTCGAGGGTGACGGTGTCGGTGCGGGTGACCAGCTTGGCCGAGCCGTCGGCACCGACCTGCAGGGAGGTGAGGTCGCCGCTGGCCGGGTGCGCGGTGGCCCCGCCGACTTGCAGATGCCCACCGGCCGAGGTGAAGTCGCCCTCGCACGTGCCGTTCTGGTGGAAGTGCAGGCCGTGGAAGCCGGGGGTCAGGCCGTGTGCCTCGACGGTGACGACCAGGTGATTGCCCTCGGCGACGATGGTCGCGGTGCCGACACCGGCGCCCGCGCTGTTCTTCAGCTCGGCCTTCAGACCGCCGGTCGAGGCGCCGTGATCGTCGCCGTGCGCGCCGGGTGCGCCGGAGGCAGAGGGAGCCGGATGGCCGGTGCCGTGGTCCTCGCCACCGCCCGCGGGGGCGGACGATCCGGTCCACACCGGCGGCGTGGTGCCCTTGACGTCACTCGACTCCTGGCTGTTGGTGCAGGCGGCGAGCCCGAACGCGGCGACCGCGACAACCGGGGTCACAATGCGCCAGGACGGGCGACGAGTGGACGACGTGGCCATCAGGGACTCCTTATCGGACTGGGGCAGTACCGCTGAAGATGATGCCACAGCGCGAACTCGCCCTGCGGCACCGCGTGCCGTGCCGGCTCAGCGTCCTGTCAGGACGACGACGACACCGGGCGTGGCGTCGGCGGTCTTGGGGGCCACGGTTCCGCCGACCTGCGCGGCGATCTCGGCGGCCGCGGCCTCTTCGCCCGGTGCGGTGCCGTAGTACACCGTGGTCGTCGTGAGGTTCGAGCCGCTGTAGTTGCCGGTGCTCACATTGGTCCAGCCCGCCGCGCCGAGTTCGCTCGCGGTGCGCGCGGCCAGGCCCGCGACGAGGCTGTTGTTCAGGACGCGGACGGGGATGTCCTTGTCGCTCGTCGCCGCGGCCTGCGTGGTGGTCGTGGTCGTGGTGGTCGGCGCGACGGTGGTTGTCGTCGTCGGGGCGGCGGCCGCGCTGGTGGTGGTCGGGGCGGCCGTGGTCGCCGGGGCCTGCGCCACCGCGCTCGAGGTGGTGGTCTCGGTCTGCTCGACCGGATCGGCCGCCTCGGCACCGGAATTCGACAACGACATCGCACCCAGGCCGGCGAAGACGATGGCCAGCGCGATCAACACCATCGCCAGCGCGCGCAGCGGTGGGCCGCCGGGGGTGGGATTCGGGTTGCTCACCCGCGCAACCCTAGTCGCATCGGCCGCGATGTCGCTCGCATCTCAGACCTGGAAACCGAGTCGGCGGGCGGCGCGGGCCTTCTGCCTGCTCGCACGCAACCGGCGCAGTCGCTTGACCAGCATCGGGTCGGCCGCCAGTGCTTCTTCCTTGTCGACGACGGCATTGAGCACCTGGTAGTACCTGGTGGCCGACATCGAGAACAGGTCGCGGATCGCGTCTTCCTTGGCGCCCGCGTACTTCCACCATTTGCGTTCGAAGTCGAGGATGTCGAGCTCACGCCGACTGAGACCGGAGCCATCGTCGGCCGAATCCTGGGGGATGTGCCGAGCCGCTGCGCCGTCCATCTTGCTCCCTCGCCGAGTATCACGAGATGAAAATGACGCTTGCACGTCGCGGATCATTCAACCATGAGCCCACCCGATCCTTCGACCGCTGCCCCGGCGTGTCGACCGCGGCGGGCCCGGATGCGGTAGCGCAGCGTAACCACGCAGGGCTTTCGGGGTCGGCACCATCGACGCAGCGCCAGTAGGGGTGTCGCGGCGCACAGGGGTCGCCGCTCGCGCGGGCGATACTGCGGCGATAATGGCCACCATGGCAATTCTCCCGATCGTGATCGTCGGTGACCCCGTTCTCCACACCGCTACCGCCCCGGTGACGGAGACCCCGGCGGAGCTGGCCGGGCTGATCGCGGACATGTACGAAACGCTCGAGGCCTCCAAGGGTGTCGGCCTCGCGGCCAACCAGGTCGGGGTCGGCAAGCGGCTGTTCGTCTACGACTGCCCCGATTTCGACGCCGAGGGCAACCAGATCCGCCGCAAGGGCACCGTCGTCAACCCGGTACTCGAGACCTCCGAGATCCCGGAGACCATGCCCGATCCCGAGGACGACGAGGAGGGCTGCCTGTCGGTGCCCGGTGAGCAGTTCCCCACCGGCCGCGCCGACTGGGCGCGCGTCACGGGCACCGACGAGCACGGCGAACCGGTCGACATCGAAGGCACCGGTTTCTTCGCGCGCATGCTGCAGCACGAGGTGGGCCACCTCGACGGCTTCCTCTACGTCGACGTGCTGATCGGCCGCAACGCCCGCGCCGCCAAGAAGGCGATCAAGCGAAACGGTTGGGGCAAGCCGGGTTTGAGCTGGGTCCCGGGCACCGTCCCCGACCCCTTCGGCAATGACTGAAACATGGCGGCCTGCGCCGCGGGTCGTCGGCCTGTTCCCTCGATCTTCCCTCCCTCCGGGCACTCCTTCGTCGCACCCTCCGGTCAGTCCGGATCGAGGCGGCCGACAACCATGACAGACATCCCCATCGGCAAGCGGGTGGTGATGCGGTATCAGCTGCCCGAGGGTTATCCACAACCGCTCACCGATGTGATCGGTGAGCTGGTGTCGATGACGCCGCCGTCGGTGCGCACCGCCGAGGGCGAGGTGGTTTCGGTCGCGCCGGATCGGGTCGTCGCGCTGAAGGCGCTGGGACCGAGGCCGATTCGGACCAAGGAGATCCGGTCGCTGGAGACGGCGGCGGCGGGCGGCTGGCCCGGTGTCGAGCACACATGGATCGACGGCTGGCTGGCCCGCGCGGGCAACGGGTACACCGGCCGGGCGAATTCAGCTGTGCCGCTTGGTGAGTCGGGCGTGCCCGCCACCTTGTCGATCGAGACGATGCACCGGATCGCCGACTGGTACACCGCGCGCGGCCTGCCGCTGCTGCTGCAACTACCCGACCGGCTCGCCCCGGTTCCGCCCGGCTGGAACAGCTGGAGCGAGACCGTGGTGCTCGGCCTGGACATCTCGAACTTCGTGCTGCCCCAGGGCCCTTCGATGGTTCGCATCGCCGCCCGACCGGACGAGGGCTGGTTGCGTACCCACCGCTACCGTGGTGAGATCCCGCTCGACCCGGCCGTTCGCGAACCCGACCGCGACGTACTCACCTCCGTCCTCGACGGCACCGTCGGCTTCGCCACCCTCGGTGTGCCCGACGCCCTCGCCATCGGGCGCGGCGCGGTGACCACGGCGCCGGACGGCAGGCGCTGGGTCGGCCTCACCTGCGTCGCCGTGGCCGCCGCGCACCGCCGCAACGGCCTGGCCACCCTGGTCTGCGCCGAGCTGATCCGCTGGGGCGCCGACCAGGGCGCCACCCACGCCTACGTCCAAGTCGAAGTCGGCAACGCCACCGCACTGGCCCTCTACCGCGAACTCGGCTTCATCGAACACCACAGCTACCGCTACGCCGCGCCGCAGGGATAACCCCCGGTAACCTCGGTAGACAACCCCGGAAAGGACCTCGCACGTGCGTCTGGCCACCTGGAATGTGAACTCGATCCGCTCCCGCGTCGACCGGGCGACGGCGTTGCTCGACCGCCACGACATCGACGTGCTCGCGCTGCAGGAAACCAAGTGCCGCGACGATCAGTTCCCGTTCGAGCAGTTCGAGGCGGCCGGGTACGAGGTGGCCCATATCGGGCTCAACCAGTGGAACGGTGTGGCCATCGTGTCGCGGGTCGGGCTCGACGACGTGGAGGTGGCGTTCCCCGATCAGCCCGGTTTCGACAAGAACGCGGGCGACTCGCTGCTCGACTCGCCGGTGGTCGAGTCGCGGGCGATCGGCGCGACGTGCGGCGGGGTGCGGGTGTGGAGCCTCTACGTCCCCAACGGCCGCTCGCTCGGCGACCCGCACTACGCCTACAAACTCGAGTGGCTCTCGACACTGCGCGCCGATGCCGCCCGCTGGCTCACCGAGGACCCCTCGGCCCAGATCGCCCTGGTCGGCGACTGGAATATCGCGCCCACCGACGACGACGTGTGGAATCCGAAGCTCTTCGAGGGCAAGACCCACACCTCCGCTCCCGAGCGCGCCGCCTTCCAGGCCATGCTCGACACCGGCTTCCGTGACGTGATGCGCCCCTTCGCGCCCGGCCCCGGCGTCTACACCTACTGGGACTACACCCAGCTGCGTTTCCCCCGCAAGGAGGGCATGCGCATCGACTTCGTGCTGGCCTCCCCCGCCCTCGCCGACCGCACCAAGGACGCCTTCGTCGACCGCGAGGAACGCAAGGGCAAAGGCGCCAGCGACCACGCCCCGGTGATCGCCGAGTTCACCGACTGAGACTTATCCACAGCGGTACCGTGGGGTCAGGAATATCCGGCCCGCGGGAGGTTGTGCATGTTCTACCGGTGTGTTGGGACGGTGCCGCCCAAGCGGCACACGCAGCATCGCGATGAGCGGGGCAACCTCTACTACGAGGAGCTCATGGGCGAGGAGGGGTTCTCCGGAGACTCCTCGCTGCTCTATCACCGGGGCCTGCCGCCCGCCATCGTCGACTCGACGGTGTGGGAGCTGGGCGATCAGTCGCTGACACCGAATCATCCACTGCGCCATCGTCATCTGCGGTTGCCCGACCTGTTCCCCGGCGACACACCCGCCGCGACCGATCCGGTGACGGGCCGACGGCTGCTGCTGGCGAATGCCGATGTGCGGATCTCGTACGTGGTCGCCGAGGCGGCGTCGCCGCTGTACCGCAATGCCATCGGCGACGAGCTGGTGTACGTGGAATCCGGTGCGGCGGTGGTGGAGAGCGTGTTCGGCACGGTGCCGGTGCATCAGGGCGACCAGCTGCTCATGCCGCGAGCGACGACGCACCGCTGGCTGCCGACGGGTGGAGCGCCGTTGCGCGCGTATGTGATCGAGGCGTCGAGCCACATCACCCCACCCAAGCGGTACCTGTCGAAATTCGGTCAGCTGCTGGAGAATTCACCGTACTGCGAGCGGGATCTGCACGGACCGACCACACCGTTGCTCGCCGAGGGCACCGACGTGGAGGTGCTGGTCAAGCATCGCGCCGGAGCGGAGGTGATCGGTACCCGGTTGACCTATGCCACTCATCCTTTCGATGTGGTCGGCTGGGATGGTTGCCTGTATCCGTTCACTTTCGACATCGCCGATTTCGAGCCGATCACCGGGCGGGTGCATCAGCCACCGCCGGTGCATCAGGCCTTCGAGGGCACCAATTTCGTGATCTGCAATTTCGTGCCGCGCAAGGTGGACTACCACCCGCTCTCGATTCCGGTGCCCTACTACCACTCGAATGTGGATTCCGACGAAATCATGTTCTATTGCGGCGGAAACTACGAGGCGCGCAAGGGTTCCGGGATCGCGCAGGGTTCGGTATCGGTGCATCCCGGCGGTTACGCGCACGGCCCGCAACCCGGCGCCTACGAGCGCAGTATCGGTGCGGAATTCTTCGACGAGCTGGCGGTGATGGTAGACACCTTCCGGCCGTTGCAGCTCGGAGAAGGCGCGCTGGCCTGCGAGGATCCCGGATATGCGTGGACCTGGTCGGGGCGTGGGCCGCGGTGAGCGGGCGGTCGCTTCGCGTGGAGGTGGCGCCGGACTCGCTGTTCGGGCCGGAGAACATGCCCTACGGGGTGTTCGCGCCGCCGGGTGAATCGTTCCGGGTCGGTGTGCGGCTCGGCGATATGGTCCTGGATCTCGCCGCACTGCTCGGCGATCCGGTCTTCGCCCGCCCCGATCTCAACGCCTTTCTCGCGGCCGGGTCCGCTCGGTGGGGCGTTGTTCGGGCGCGGCTGCGTGAATTGGCGGACACGGCTTTGCCTGTCGAGGTGGTGCATCCTGTGCGTTCGGTGCGGATGGCATTGCCGGTGACGATCGGCGATTACGTCGATTTCTACGCGAGCATCGACCACGCGACGAATCTGGGCAGGCTGTTCCGGCCCGACGGTGAACCGTTGCTGCCGAATTGGCGTCATCTGCCGGTGGGATATCACGGGCGGGCGGGCACCGTCGTGGTTTCCGGAACCCCGGTGATCCGACCACAGGGGCAACGCCGGACCGATTCGGGTGCACCGGAATTCGGCCCGTCACAGCGGCTCGATATCGAAGCGGAATTGGGGTTCGTGGTCGGCACCGGGTCGACGCTCGGCGTTCCGGTGGGTGTCGACGATTTCGCCGCGCACGTCTTCGGGGTCGCTCTGGTGAACGACTGGTCCGCGCGCGATATCCAGGCCTGGGAGTACCAGCCGCTCGGACCGTTCCTCGGGAAGTCCTTCGCGACTTCGCTGTCGGCATGGGTCACCCCGTTGGCCGCGTTGGAACAGGCGCGGGTACCGCTACCGACCCAGGAACCGGAACCGCTGCCGTATCTGTGTGCGACCGCGGACCAGGGGCTCGATATCGACCTGGCGGTGTCGTGGAACGGGCAGGTCGTCAGCAGACCACCGTACGCGCGGATGTACTGGTCACCGGCGCAGATGCTGGCCCACCTCACCGCCAACGGGGCCTCCGTCCGCCCCGGCGACCTCTACGCCTCGGGCACCGTCTCCGGCCCGGAACCGACCCAGCGCGGCTCGTTCATCGAATTGTCCTGGGGTGGAACAGAACCCATCACGGTGGGCAAGGAAACCCGCACGTTCCTCGCCGACGGCGACGACGTGACGATCACCGCGACCGCACCGGGCACCGCGGGCAGGCGTATCGGTCTCGGCGAGGTCAGCGGTCGAATCCTGCCGGCGCGCGGCGCCCCATGAAGTGAGGTCTGCCGCCACCGGACGCTCGGCCGCCGGTTTGCTCTACGCACTGCCAGTCCGGCTCGGCAGCGCGGGTACGAACCCGTAGCCTCCACCCAGGGGCGGAGATCATAACGGGCATCCTTCCACCCTGAGGTGGTATCGGTCGGAATTCTTGCCACGATACGGTGACGACTCGATACTTCGAACTAAAGGGTGCCGAGGATGTTGACGAGAATCGCCCATATCGCTGTCGGCAGGCCGCGACTGATCGTCGCGGTCGCGCTGCTGCTGATGATCCTGTGCGGCGCGATCGGCGCCACCGTGCACTCGAACATGAAATCGGGCGGATTCGTCACCGAGGATCTCGATTCGGTGCGGGCCAGTCAGTATCTGAGCGAGCACTTCCCCGGTAGTGAACCGAATTATGTCCTGCTCGTCACCGATCCGGTGTCGGTCGACTCCCCCGACGCCCGCGCCGCCGCCGATGCCGCCGTGGCCGCGCTGCGCACCTATCCCGAGGTCAGCGGGGTGCAGTCGTACTGGACCTCGCGGCCCGACCTGAAGCAGGCGCTGCGCAGCAAGGACGGCAACCGTGCGCTCATCCTCGCCAGTATCGAGGGCGACGACGCCCAACTGCCGGACCGGGCGGGCAAGATCACCAAGGCACTGGCGGACCACGACGGGCCGGTGACCATCGAGGCGGGCGGTCTGGCCGCCACGTTCTCCGATATCAACACCCAGATCAGCAAAGACCTGATCCTGGCCGAGGCCATCGCCATCCCCATCACGGGCCTGTTGCTGGCGCTGGTGTTCGGCAGTCTCGTCGCGGCCGCGTTACCGGTGGTCATCGGCTTGTTCGCGATCGCTGCCGCGCTCGGCATTCTGCGGGTGCTCACCGCCGTCACCGATGTGTCGATCTTCGCGCTGAACATGACCACCGCCCTCGGTCTGGCGCTGGCCATCGACTACAGCCTGTTCATCGTGAGCCGCTACCGCGAGGAACTCACCGGCGGATCCACACCCACCGAGGCGGTGATCCGGTCGATCCGGACAGCCGGGCGGACCGTGGTGTACTCGGCACTGGTGGTCGCGCTGTCGCTGTCGGCGCTGCTGGTGTTCCCCCAGTACTTCTTCAAGTCGTTCGCCTACGCGGGCATCGCGGTGGTCGCCGCCGCCACGGCCGCCGCCGTCATCGTCCTGCCCGCGCTGCTCATGCTGGTCGGGCACCGCATCGACGCCGGGGACCTGCGCACACCACTGCGCAAACTGTTCCGGCTGGCGCCGCGCGAGGAGAAGCAGCCGCGGCAGACCTTCTGGTACCGCCTGGTGACCGCGGTGATGAAGCGGCCGCTGCCGATCGCGCTGGCCACGACCGCGTTCCTGCTGCTGCTCGGGTCGCCGTTCCTCGGCGTGCAATTCGGTTACCCCGACGATCGCTCGCTGCCCACCGAAGTCGCCAGCCGTGAAGTCGGCGATGTACTGCGCACCGAATTCGATGCCGACATGGCGTCGAGCGCGACCATCGTGCTGCGCGAATTCCGCGGCGGCCCGGCCGAGCTGGACGCGTACGCACGCGAGCTGTCCAAGGTGCCCGACGTACCGGCGGTGCTGAGCAGCGCGGCGGTGTACCGCAACGGCCTGCGGGTGGCGGCGGGTGTGCCGGAGATGTCGGACCCGTCGGCGGGTGCGTACCTGTCGGTCGCCACCCGGCTCGACCCCTACTCCGACGCGGGCCGCGACCAGCTCGACACGCTGCGTGCCGTGCCCGCGCCCACCGACGCGCTCGTCACCGGTCCCGCCGCGCTGAACCAGGATTCCGTGGAGGCCATCACCGGCAAGTTGCCGCTGGCCGGTGCCCTGATCGCGATCACGACGCTGGTGCTGTTGTTCCTGTTCACCGGCAGCGTCGTGCTCCCGGTGAAGGCGCTCGCGCTCAATATCCTGTCGCTGGCGGCCACCTTCGGCGCGATGGTGTGGATCTTCCAGGACGGGCACCTGTCCGGGCTGCTCGGTTTCCAGGCCACCGGCACCCTGAACCTGGCCATGCCCATCCTCATGTTCAGCCTGGCCTTCGGCGCGTCCATGGACTACGAGGTGTTCCTGCTCTCCCGCATCCGCGAGGAATGGCTGGCCGGGCCCAGGACCACCGAGGGCAATACCGAGGCGGTCGCGATGGGCGTGGCCCGCACCGGGCGCATCTTCACCGCCGCCGCGCTGCTGATGAGCATCGTGTTCCTCGGCGTCGCGACCTCCGGTGTGTCGATGATGAAGCTGTTCGGGCTCGGCTGTGCGCTCGCCGTCATCAGCGACGCGACGGTCATCCGCGGCCTGCTCGCACCCGCCCTCATGCGGATGATGGGCACCTGGAACTGGTGGGCGCCCAAGCCACTCGCGAAGCTGCACAACAGGTTCGGTTTACACGAGGCCGACGACGACCTCCCGGCCGCACATCCGACACTCGAGAAGACCTCCGCATAACCCCGATCGCCGGGCGGGTCGCACCGCCCGGCGGGTATCGTCGGCGGCGGAGAATTCCACATCAACACGGGGGCTCGCACCAGCGGGCTGAGAGGACGGCTAGCCCATTCTTCGGGCGATCGAGGGCCGTCGACCGTATGAACCTGACCGGGTAATGCCGGCGTAGGGAGGACTGTTCATGGGCACAGCCACGTCGTCGAACGGCAACACCGCCGGAGTCGACACCGTCACCACCGGACCCATCCAGGGCAGCGTCAAACACTACAAAGAGGTCGACGGCCTGCGCATTCCCGTGCGCCGGATCAACCTCACCAACGGAGACCACTTCGACGTCTACGACACGTCGGGTCCTTACACCGACGACAACGCGGTGATCGACCTCGAGGCCGGTCTGCCGAAACTGCGCGACGAATGGGTCAAGCCGCAGATCGACGGCCCGCCCACCCAGCTGCACTGGGCCCGCCAGGGCGTCGTCACCGACGAGATGCGCTTCATCGCCGCCCGCGAAGGCGTCTCGGCCGAACTCGTGCGCGAGGAGGTCGCCGCCGGGCGCGCGGTGATCCCGGCCAACCACAACCACCCCGAACTCGAGCCGACCATCATCGGCAAGAAGTTCCTGGTGAAGATCAACGCCAATATCGGCAACTCGGCGGTGTCGTCGTCGATCGCCGAGGAGGTGGAGAAGATGGTGTGGGCCTCGCGGTGGGGCGCCGACACCATCATGGACCTGTCGACCGGCAAGAACATCCACGAGACCCGCGAGTGGATCCTGCGCAATTCGCCGGTCCCGATCGGCACGGTGCCGATCTACCAGGCGCTGGAGAAGGTGAACGGTGACCCGACCAAGCTCACCTGGGAGCTGTACCGCGACACCGTGATCGAGCAGTGCGAGCAGGGTGTCGACTACATGACCGTGCACGCGGGCGTGCTGCTGCGCTACATCCCGCTCACGGCCAAGCGCGTCACCGGCATCGTCTCGCGGGGCGGTTCCATCATGGCCGCGTGGTGTCTGGCCCATCACCAGGAATCGTTCCTGTACACGCACTTCCGGGAGCTGTGCGAGATCCTGGCGAAGTACGACGTCACCTTCTCCCTCGGTGACGGCCTGCGCCCCGGTTCCATCGCCGACGCCAACGACGAGGCCCAGTTCGCCGAACTGCGGACCCTCGGCGAACTCACCAAGATCGCGAAATCCTATGGCGTGCAGGTGATGATCGAAGGTCCCGGCCACGTGCCGATGCACAAGATCGTCGAGAACGTTCGCCTCGAAGAAGAACTGTGCGAAGAGGCTCCGTTCTACACCCTCGGCCCGCTCGCCACCGATATCGCGCCCGCCTACGACCACATCACCTCGGCCATCGGCGCGGCCATCATCGCCCAGGCGGGCACCGCCATGCTCTGCTACGTCACCCCCAAGGAGCACCTGGGCCTGCCCAACCGCGACGACGTGAAAGTCGGCGTGATCACCTACAAGATCGCCGCCCACGCCGCCGACCTCGCCAAGGGCCACCCGCACGCCCAGGACCGCGACAACGAATTGTCCAAGGCCCGTTTCGAATTCCGCTGGCACGACCAGTTCGCGCTCTCCCTCGACCCGGACACCGCCCGCGAATACCACGACGAAACCCTGCCCGCCGAACCCGCCAAAACCGCCCACTTCTGCTCCATGTGCGGCCCGAAGTTCTGCTCCATGCGCATCTCCGCCGACGTCCGCGAGTACGCCGAGAAACAAGGCCTCACCGACGTCGCCGCCATCGAAGCGGGCATGGCGGAGAAGTCCGCCGAGTTCGCCGACCACGGCAACCAGGTGTATCTGCCGGTCGTCTCCTGACCGCAGTAATCAGCCCCCGAAATCCACCCCAGGATTTCGGGGGCTGTTGCTACTCCCCGTGATCCGTAGGGTGCTGTCATGTCCACCCGAACCACACGCGTCATCGCCGGGGCCGCCGCAGCCGCCGCCCTTTCCCTCGCCGCACCGATCGGTGCGGCCCATGCGGCCACACCGGTCGCCGGATCGACCGATATCGGCTGCACCTCGACCGACATCAACCCCTGCCCCATCCGCCCCCTGCTCGACTTGCTCACTCTGGTGACCAGCGGCTCCGCATAGGTAGGCCATCGGCCGACTGCACCAGCTCGATCACCAATCGTCCAGGTAGGACAAGTCGAGGGTGACCGCGGTCGGGCCGGTGGTTGTGATGGACACGGTAGTTTCGTGGCGGTCCAGGGGCCAGCCGGATACCGGGCAGGTGCCCCACCAATAGTCGATTTCCCGAAGGGTGCGGTGCTCGAAGGCGCAGGAGCGCGTTTCGGTCAGTACCTGGCGCAGGCGCGCGGAGGTGTCGCCGGCGCTCGCACCGGGCTGGTCGATGACGAATCGCCGCGTGCAGTCACTGTTCGAGGATCGCGCCGTACAGCCGACGTCCGCGTTTTCACGCACGACCACGCCCTCGGGTAGCGGTTCCAGCGCGTCCTCGGCGGGGACCCATGCCCACGCGCCGAACATCGAGAAGGCCACCGCGAGCAGGACGGCTACGGTCGCCGTGACCAGGCAGAGCACCACGCTGACGGAATAACACAAGCGCCACCGCCAGCTAGCCGTTCGCGGCGTGCTCGAGTCGGTTTCCAGCCACGGTCCGAGTAGCAGCATCCCGATGACTAGCCAGGTGAGAACGAACAGCAACGTGGCCGTGCCTTCGGGAAAGACCCACCGCCGTGCCACCACGAACTGCGCGGCGGCGAGCGAGGCGAGGACCACGAGACCGATCCAGCGGCCTCGCCGGGTAGCGGTGGTCGAAACCCAGAGAATGGCAGGCACAACCGATACACAGAGCACGAACACCGCCGAACAGTAGCCGCTAGTTGGTGTGGTGATCGCTGCCGTCCACCGATTGTCCGAGCCGGTTCAAGCCTGTCGAAAGGCCTACCCGAAGCCCGCTCCGCATCGTTGCTCTCGAATCGCGAAGGCGAATCGGGGGGTCGGCGGTCGGGGGCCGGGCAGGTACGGTCGGACAGGTGACCGATGCCTTCTATGTTCCCGACCCGGCGGACCCGAATCGCTTCGACTCGACCGAGCTGACCCGGGGTCCTTGGTCGCCGGATGCGCAGCATGCGGGGCCGCCGTCGGCGCTGTTGGGTCATGTGATCGAGCGGTGTGAGCCTCGCGACGGGTTTCAGGTGGGGCGGGTGGCGGTGGAGATTCTCGGGCCGGTGCCGTTGGCGCCGTTGACCGTGCGGGCCGAGGTGGTGCGGTCGGGGCGCAGTGTGGAGCTGATCGAGGCGACGTTGTCGGCGGAGCGGGGGCCGGTGATGCGGGCGGTGGCCTGGCGGTTGAAGCTGTCGGAGCCGCCGCTGGATCTGCCGCCGGAGTTTCTGCCGAGCGGCACGAGGCCGCTGCCTGCCGACGCGCAGCCGGGGACGTTCCCGTCGAATCAGCGGGTCGGGTTCCACACCGGAATCGAATACCGGTTCAGTACAGGATCATTCGCGGCCCCCGGCCCTGCCGTCTGCTGGATCAAATTGAAGTACCCGATCGTCGCGGGCACCACCCCGAGCCCGCTGGAACGCGCCCTGGCTGCCGCTGATTCCGGCAATGGGGTGAGCGCGGTGCTCGACTGGTCCAAGTACCTGTTCATCAACACCGACCTCACCGTCACCCTGCATCGTCAGCCGGTCGGCGAGTGGGTGTGCCTGGATGCGGTGACCCACCCGCAACCGCACGGCATCGGCCTCGCGGAATCGGCGCTGTTCGACGAGACGGGCCCGATCGGTCGCAGCACCCAGACCCTGTTGATCGCACCACGCGGATAGGAAACTTTCGGCAGCGCGCAGCCGCTTTGGCCCACGCGTTGACATTCGGTGCGGACATCCGGTCGTATCCGGCGCCGACCCACCCGCACGCCGCGACGCGCCCACATCACGCCGCGCGCTGCGAATGTGCCGCAAGGCTTCGTCAGACCACGGAAAAGCCCTGGGGCAGGGTCGTTCTGCCGGTCAATGCCGACAGCACCGGTACCCCTTCGCCGAGGTGGACCGCGGTGCTCGCGGCCAGCACGATGGCCTCGGTGAGCACATCCTCGGGTAGCTCGCAGGGCAGGCCGGTCGCGGTGGCGATGTCGAGACTGTGCACGGCCAACTCGAAGGTCCGGGTGGGCAGGTAGGTGTAGAGCCGCATGCCGAGTCCACCGATGACGGTGATCAACCGATCCTCGGCGCCGGTGACCGCGGCGGTCGCGGCGGCGGCCAGGGCGTCGATCGCCGCGGCGGGGTCGTCGCCGAGTTCGGTGGCCGCGTCGCGTCCGCGCCGCACGATCGCCTCGCTACCGGCCCGCGCCGCATAGGCTTTCGCCATGGCGTAGTACTCCTGCGGGCTCGCCACGTCCTCCACCTCGGCGGGCTGCTCGAGATAAGCGGTGACGGTGGTGAGCGAGCGGGACGTGTGACCGACCAGCGATCGCAGATCCCACTCACCCAAACCCGGCCCCGCCCAGCTGTCGGCGGGGATCTCGCGGACCAGGGCGGCGAAGCTCGCCGCCGCGCTCACAAAGGTTTCGGCCGGATGCTCGTGCACAGCATCGAACGTACCGGCCACACGGCGATCAGCGCAGGGCGTCGAGGTTTACCAGTTCGGCGTTCCCGTGCTTGATCAGTTCCGATTCGCCGGTACTCGTGCGACGGAACGGGTCACCCTTTCCGGTCGTGAGCAGGCCGTGGAGGCTGGTGGTGAGGTAGGCGCCCCAGGCATTGGCGCACACCTCGTAGCATTCGACCTCCGGCGCCAAACCCACGTGGGTGAACCGGATTTCGGTGCCTGCGGCGGTTTCGGTGATGTCGAAGACGACGTCGGTGTTCTCCCATTCGGCGGTGTCGGAGATGAAGGCGAGGTGGGAGTCGGTGACGTGCCAGACCAGTCGCTTG
Organism: Nocardia sp. NPDC050378; assembly: GCF_040655675.1. Classification (NCBI taxonomy): domain Bacteria; kingdom Bacillati; phylum Actinomycetota; class Actinomycetes; order Mycobacteriales; family Nocardiaceae; genus Nocardia; species Nocardia sp. NPDC050378. The sequence goes on along the minus strand of NZ_JBFAKI010000001.1, from coordinate 667,060 downwards.
CCGGGGATCGATTCGGTGGTGGTCATGGTGCAGCGATGGATGCCGGGCACCTCGAAACGGTAGCTGTCGCCGACCGTTCCCGAGGTGCCCTCGACGGTCTCCGACCACCACGACCAGACATCGTTGATGGCGGCGAAGGCTTCGTCCGGGGTCTTGTGCACGGTGATTGTCGCGGTGAAGTCGCTCATGGCTTTTCCTGTGTTCGGCTCAGCCGTCGAGGTGGCGGCGGAGCGCGTCGAGTGGACCGTCCCAGTCACGGGACAGGGCGGCCAGGAACTGCTGGGCCACCCGCATGGGGGCGGAATCGAGGCGGTAGCGCACGCGACGCCGTTCACCGGGTTCCGCGATCACCAAACCCGCGTCCGCGAGCAGGGCAAGGTGTTTGGCGATCGCCTGCCGGGTGATGGGCAGGCGATCGGCGAGGTCGGTCGCGGTCGCCGGACCGTCGGCGGCCAGCGCGGCGAGGACCGCGCGACGGCTCGGATCGGCCAGCGCGACGAAGACCCGTTCGGCGGTTGCCTCGGTCTCAGGCCGCATCGAGGTACTCGACGAGCTCACCCAGCTCGCTCTTCCAGCCGCCGACATTGCCCTCGAAGGCCTCCTTGTGCGTGGCCTCCGGCAACTGCGCGAAGCCGGATTCGACCACGGTGAGCCGAGTGCCCGCGCCGGTCGGTTCGAGGCGGAATTCGACGTAGGTGCGGCGCGGGTCGTCGTCGGGCAGGCCGTTGATGGGCCAGGTGTAGCCGAAGACGGTCGGCTCCTCGACCCGCTCCACGCGCATGTCGGCGGCGAAGCCCTCGTTCCAGGTCATCCGCATGTCGCCGCCCGGGCGCAGGTCGATCTCGGCGGTATTGCCGAACCAGCTCGCGAGCCCCTCGGCGGTGGTGATCGCCGCCCATACCTTGGCGGGCGGGTGGGCGAGTTCGACGGTTCGCACGATCTGATCGGGAAATCCCATGGCGCTTCCTCCTGTGTTGCAACCGATTGGTTGCTACTCACGGTATGGCAACCAGTTGGTTGCGTCAAGGGTCAGTGTCCGCCACTCACCTGAAAGCCCTTCGGCACCAGCCAGACGGCACCGACCGTCACCACGGCCACGACGGCGGCCGACAGATACGACGTGGTGGTGAGGGCGGAATCGAAGGCGTGGGTGGCGGCGCCGAGCAGCTCGGTGCGCGCGGGTTCCGGCAGGTCCGAGGCGACTTCGGCGGCACCGCCCACCGAACCGCTCGCCTGCTCCACGCGGTCGGGCGGAACGGGCAGATGGGTCATGTGCTCGGTGAAGATCCTGGCGTGCAGGCTGCCCAGCAGCGCCACCCCGAAACCGACACCGACCTCGTAATTGGTCTCCTCGACCGCGCCCGCCTGACCCGCCCGGTCGGCGGAAACGGCACCGACGAGCACGGCGGCGGCCGCGGTGACGGCCATCCCGTCACCGAGCCCGAAGGAGACGAGCACCAGCGCCACCACCGGATACGACGTCGGTTCCGGGCTCACCGCGAGCAACAGGAAGCCGAGCGCGACCGCGCCGAGGCCGACGCCGAGCACCGCGCGGACCCCGAATCTCTCCATCAGCATCGGCGTGAGCAGCGACGCCGTGAGCAGAGTGAGGGCGGCGGGCAACATCCGGATGCCCGCCTGCGAGGGGCTGTAGCCGTGCACATACTGCAACCACAGCGAGATCAGGAACATGGCGGCGCCGATGGCCATCATGGCGAGCAGGGTCGCGACGGCGGCCGCGGTGAACGCGCCGTTGCGGAACAGGCGCACATCCAGCAGCGGATCGGCCGACCGGAGCTGGCGGCGGGCGAACCAGGCCAGCGCGCCCACACCGATCAGCAGCATCGCCCAATCCACCAGTGTCGCCTCGCCTTTGGCCAGATGCTTGATGCCCCACGCCAGGCAGACGACGCCCGCGACGGACAGTACCGCCGAGAACCAATCGAGCCGACCCGCCTGCGGGGTCCGGTACTCCGGCAGCACCCACAACCCGACGACCACCGTCACCAGCACCACCGGCACGTTCAGCCAGAACGCCGACGACCAGCCGAAATGCTCAACCAGGAATCCGCCGACGATCGGACCGACCGTCGCACCGACCCCGGCGACCGCCGCCCAGATCCCGATGGCCATGGTGCGCTCGCGGACGTCGGTGAAGATGTTGCGGATCAGCGACAACGTCGACGGCATCACCATCGCGCCCCCGATACCGAGCAGCACCCGCCCGACGATCAGCTGCGCCGCACTGCCCGCGGTGGCCGCGATCACCGAAGCGATACCGAACAGCAGAAACCCGCTGATGAACAACAACTTGCGCCCCCACCGGTCCCCCAGCGCACCGGTGGTGATGAGCAACCCGCCGAGCACGAGGCCGTAGATGTCGATGATCCACAACTGCTCGAGCGGCCCGACGTGCAGATCGTCGATCAACGACGGCAACGCCACATTGAGAATCGTGGCATCCATCGCCACCAGCAACAGGCTGGCGCACAGCACCCCGAGCATCACCCAGCGCACCGACCCGTAGGTCTTCGTCTGCTCGTCCACCTGTCACCATCCTGGTCGTGATCGGTTTCCGTGGCGCTCGACCGCCCAGGTCAACGTAACCGCTCGGTACCGGTTCCCCGGGGAAGCGCCACACCAGGTGAACGCGAGAGCGGCGCCTACGACCCGGACGGATCGTAGGCGCCGCTCGGTGCCGATCTCAGGACTTGTCGAACCTGGTGTCGACGTAGGAGCCGAAGTCGACCTTGCCGGGGATGGCCTTGGCGTCGGTGAAGGCGTCGGCGATCTCCTGTTCGGAGGCGATCACCTGGTCGGTGAGCTGGATCGGTTCCTTGATCGAGCGGGTCCAGGTGGTGCGGGAGGCGTCGACGCTGATCTGGGTGAGTTCGGCGTATTTCGCCGACCAGGTGTCGAGGTTGTCCGAGGACCACTTGGTCGCGGCCGCGTAGCGCTGGAAGAAGTCGGCGAGCGCGGCCGACTTGCCCGGGTCGGCGAGGGTCTTGTTGCCCGCGGCCCAGAAGTTGTAGCCGTTGGCGGCCTGGTCGGCGGTGGCGATGGACTTGGCGCCGATCTCCTTCTCGGCGATGGCGGTGTACGGGTCCCAGGTGGCCCAGGCGTCGACATCTCCCCTGGTGAGGGCCGTGTAGCCGTCACCGGGTGAGAGGTAGACCGGTTCGACGTCGCTCAGCGACAAGCCCGCCTTCTTCAATTGCAGCAGCAGGTTGGCGTTCGCCGAACTGCCCTTGTAGACGGCGACCTTCTTGCCCTTCAGCGCCGCGACCGAAGCGATCGGCGAATCCTTGCCGACCAGGATCGCATCGCCCTTGCCGGTGGCCGAGAGCGCGCCGACGATCTTGATATCGGCATCGGCGGCCGCACCGAAGATGACCGGGGTGTTACCGGTCTGGGCGATATCGATGCCGCCCGCGCTGGCCGCCTCGACCAGCGGCAGTCCGGCGGTGAAAGTGGAGAACTCGATCTTGTAGGGAAGGTTTTCCAGCTGCCCCGACGCCTTCAGCAGCACCTCGATCGAGATCGCCTTCTGATCACCGACTTTCAGCGTCACCGTGCTCAGGTCGACCGGCCCCGACGGAGCCGCCTCGGTCGCCGCGTCGTCGCCGCAGGCGCTCAGCGAGAGCGCGGCGACGACGGCGAGGGCGAGTCCGGCCAGACGGGACTTCGGAGTGCGTTTCACGGGAACAACTTTCGTGCGATGGACGGGTGGGTCAGTGGGTGACGCCGAGCAGCGCGAGCAACCGGGTCGCGTACTCGGCGACCTCCGGTGCCGCGGTGGTGCGCGGGCGTGGGAGGTCGATGGGGACGTCGGCGGCGATGTGGCCGTCGTCGAGGACGAGCACGCGGTTGACGAGGGTGATCGCCTCGAGCACGTCGTGGGTCACCAGCAGCACGCCGAAGGCGCGCTCGGCGTGCAGGCCGAGCAGCAGGTCGTGCATGGTGAGCCGGGTCAGGGCGTCGAGGGCGCCGAACGGCTCGTCGAGCAGGAGCAGAGTCGGCTCGGCCACCAGAGCCCGTGCCAGCGCGGCACGTTGGGCCTCCCCGCCGGAAAGCGTGAGCGGCCAGGCGTCGGCGCGGGCGGCCAGGCCGACCTCGGTGAGGACCTCGCGCGCGGCGTGTTCGTCGGCCCGGCGGTTTCGCGGCGCCGGTCTGCCGAGCGCGACATTGCGGACCACCGGCTGCCACGGGATCAGCCGGGATTCCTGGAAGACGATCGTCGGCCGCCCCTCGACGAGAACCTGACCGGTACTTGCCGAATCGAGGCCACCGAGAATCCGCAGCAGGGTGGATTTGCCCGAGCCACTGCGTCCGACGAGGGCGACGATCTCACCCGCGCCGATCTCGAGATCGATGCCGTCGAGGACGGTGCGCTCACCGAAACTCTTGCTCAGTGCGGTTATTCGCGCGGCGACGGCCGTGCGCGGGGCGATGGTGGTAGCAACGGTCATCGAGTGGGCCTCGCAATCGAACGGCGGACGATGGTCGGTCGGCGCACGTGGCACCTCGAGGCAGCTGTAGCGGACGGTGATGCGCCTTGCGGACCGCGTGGCGCGGTGGGCGCGCACATCATCGCGCCCCCGGTCGCCAGCGCAGCGCGCGGCGTTCGGCCAGTCGCACCAGCGAATCGGTGAACAGGCCGAGCAGGCTGTAGATCACCAACCCGAACACCACGATGTCGGTGCGCAGGAATTCGCGGGCGTTGTTGACGACGAAGCCGAGGCCGGCGCTCGCGTTGATCTGCTCGGCGACGATGAGCGAAAGCCAAGCGATGCCGAGACTTTGGCGCGCGCCCACCAGGATCTGTGGCAGGGCGCCGGGCAGAATCAGCAGCCGCAACCGTTCCCCGAGGTTCAGCCGAAGGGCGTTCCCGAGTTCGAGCAGCTTCGGGTCGAGCTGGCGGATACCGGAATAGGTGTTGAGGTAGAGCGGGAAGAACACACCGAGCGCGATCAGATAGACCTTCGGTTCCTCGCCGATACCGAACCAGATGATGAACAGCGGGATCAGGCCGAACAGCGGGATGGTGCGGATCATCTGCAACGGCGGGTCGAGTGCGTACTCACCGATCTTGCTGAGCCCGGCCAGCACACCGAACGCCAGCGCGAGCACCGCGCCGAGCGCGAAACCGTAGAGCGCGCGCTGACCCGATACCAGCAGCGCGTCACCGAGCTGACCGGACCGATAGATCTCGAGACCCGCCTCGAACACCGCCGACGGGGCGGGCAGTTTCTTGGCCGGAATCCAGCCGCTGGTGCTGCCGATCTGCCACAGCAACAGCAGTGCCAAGGGCGAGACCGCGCGCAGCAGACCGGGTCGGCGATACAGCGGCCGGTCCACGGTTACGGTGCGCGATGCAGACAACATGGATGCATGGTGCCCCGCCCCTGCCGCGCCACGACAGGGTTGCGATCAGCTCGAGGATTACCCGGCGCGGCTGGAAATCTGCTGCACACCCCACCCGTTGCCGTCGGGATCGCTGAAGAACACGAAGCCGACATTGTCGAGTGGATGCGGTGTGGGCGAGGGGTTCACACCGAGCACCTGCACGTCGGTCACCTCGACGCCGCGGGCCACGAGTTCGGCGCGCGCCTGCTCGATATCGGGCACCACCAACTGCAGGCCCTTCAGCGAACCCGGCGGCATGTGCGGGACGGCGCCCTTGCCGATCACGATGGAGCAGCCGGAGCCTGGCGGGGTGAGCTGGACGATACGCACCTCGTCGGAGATCACCGTGTCGTGGTCGACGGTGAAGCCGAGCTTGTTCGCGTAGAAATCCTTGGCCCGGTCGATATCCGAAACCGGAACGACAACGACTTCCAGTGTCCAGTTCACGACGCGCCTCCCGCGGTTGGTGTGATGACTCGCAGCGTGCCAAGTGTGCCACCACGTCAGGCTTTGCGCTCCCAACGCCAAGCGAATTCCCCCGGCGCGGGTGGTGGACCGGGCAGCTCACCCTCGGCACGCAGGCCGTCGATCAGCAGGGCGAGGACCCGGCGGCGCAGTTCGGCGGTGCGCGCCTGGTCGGGCATGGTGATCGCGGCGCACGCCTCGAGGATCAGGCCGATGTCCAGGGCGCTCACGTCGGTACGCAGCCGGCCGGTGGCATGGGCGCGGCGGACCAGTTCCTCGGTGACCTCACCGGAATGCAGCACGTCGGGCAGCATCGCGTCGTCGGGGGTGAAGGTGCCGGCCAGCCGCACCGTGAGCGAGTGCACGTCGGCGTCGACCACCCGCTCGAGGAAGCCGACGAACCCGCACCAGCCGTCCGAATCATCGAGTGCCGCATCGGCTTCCGCGTTGTAGCGCCGAAGCCCGTCGTGGCACAGCGTGCGTAGCAGCACTTCCTTGCTCGGATAGCGGCGGTAGAGGGCGCTGATGCCGACGCCCGCGCGCTCGGCGACCGCGGCGATCGGCGCGGTCGGATCGTCGAGGAACACCGCCCGTGCGGCCTCGAGAATCAGTCCGTCATTGCGCGCGGCCTGCGCTTTGCGGCCGGGCAAGCGGGGCTGAGCTGGGGTTTCGTTCTGCTTCGGCATGAATATCAGCCTACCACTTGAAACGGAATAATCCGTTCTGTTACGGTTGGAACAGAACAAAGCATTCCGTTTCAAGAAGAGGACCCGACATGACCGTCACGCCCTTCCGCATCGATGTCCCCCAGGCCCGGCTCGACGATCTCGCCGCCCGGCTGCGCAACGCGCTCTACCCGGACGAACTGCCCGGCGTGGGCGATGCCTACGGCGTTCCCGGCGACCGGGTCCGTGCTCTGGCGAAGTACTGGCTGGAGGAATTCGACTGGCGCGCGGTAGAAGCCGAGCTGAACGCCTACCCGCAGTTCACCACCGAGATCGACGGCGAGAACATCCATTTCCTGCACATCCGTTCCTCGCGCGCCGATGCGACGCCGGTGATCCTCACCCACGGCTGGCCGGGCTCGATCCTGGAATACGTGGATGTGATCGCACCGCTCACCGAACCCGAATCCGCCGAGGATCCGGCGTTCCACCTGGTCATCCCGTCGCTGTCGGGGTTCGGGTTCTCAGGGCCCACCCGCAGCACCGGCTGGAACCGCTACCGCACCGCTCGCGCGTGGGCCGAGCTGATGACGCGCCTCGGTTACGAGCGCTACGGCGCCATCGGCAACGACGGCGGATCGATGGTCTCCCCCGAGATCGGACGGATCGCGCCGGAGCGGGTGATCGGCGTGCACGTCACCCAGCTGTTCTCCTTCCCGTCCGGCGACCCGGCCGAGTTCGAAGGCATGTCGGAGGCGGATATGGCCGCGCTGCAACACCTGCAGTGGTTCCACGAGAACAAGATGGCGTTCAACACCCTGCACAGCCAGCAGCCGCAGACCCTGGCCTACGCGCTTGCCGATTCACCGATCGGTCTGCTCGGCTGGAACGCGCAGCTGTTCGGTGAATCGCTCGACGCGCGCTTCGTGATCGCGAATGTGGCGCTGTACTGGCTCACCGGCACCTCGGGTTCGTCGCTGCGGTTCTACTACGAGGACGCGCACGCCGCCGAGCACCCGAGCACACCCACCACCGTGCCGACCGGATTGGCCATGTTCGCCGGCGACTTCCAGTCCATCCGGCGCTTCGCCGAACGCGACCACAGCGCTATCGTCAGCTGGAATTCCTACGACGTGCGCACCGGCGCGGGCGGAGCCAACGATGCCGCCGGGCACTACGCCGCCCACGAGGCGCCCCAGGTGCTGGTGGGCGATATCCGGCAGTTCTTCGCCGGCCTGTCCTGAGTCCCGGTGCCCCGGCCCACGCTCCCCTCATCGGTGCGTGGGCCGAGGCCCATTCGAATCATGCACCAGCGCACCGACATGTGCGTAACGAAGTCGACGATCAGTGGTGTTCGTGCAGGTCGCCCCAGGCGGGGAACGGGTCGTCGTAGGTCGCCCACACGGGCGCGCCCGCGGCGAATTCCGCGTCGGTGAGCAGGGCCGCGCTCAGTTCGCGCCGCACCGCCGCCGCGTCGAGCCGCACGCCGATGAACACGATCTCCTGCCCGGCGGGTACCTCGAGCGCCGACCACCACGCGCCCGGTTCGAAGGTGAGATTGGGTCCAGCCTGCGACCAGATCGCGGCCAGCTCGGGGCGGCTGGCGATCCAGCAGAAACCTTTGCTGCGGAGCATGCCGCGCAGGGTCGTCAGCGCGTCGGCCAGGCGTTGCGGATGGAAGGGTCGGTCGGCGGTGAAGGTGAGACTGCTGATGCCGTATTCCTCGGTCTCGGGTGTGTGTCCGCCTGCCAATTCCTCGGCCCAGCCGTCTGTTTCGGCGGCGACGACCGGGTTGTAGCGACCCGTGGACAGCACTTCGCCCAGGTCGACCACACCCTTCTCGGTGCGCAGGATGTGGGCACGTGGGTTGAGCCTGCGCACAGTGGCCTCGACCGTCGCGGCGGCGTTCGCACTGACCAGGTCGGTCTTGTTCACCAGCAGTACGTCGGCGAACTCCACCTGATCCACGAGCAGGTCGGCGATGGTACGCGAGTCACCCTCGCCCGCTTCGAGTTCGCGCTCGGCGAGGGCTTGGCCGCGCACCAGTTCGGCGAGGAAGGTCGAGGCGTCGACGACGGTGACCATGGTGTCGAGGCGGGCCACATCGCCGAGGCGGAATCCGTCCTCGAATTCCCAGTCGAAGGTGGCGGCCACCGGCATCGGCTCGGAGATGCCGGTCGACTCGATCACCAACTGGTCGAACCGGCCCTCGCGGGCGAGCCGCGCGACGGCTTCGATCAGGTCCTCGCGCAGCGTGCAGCAGATGCAGCCGTTGGTGAGTTCGACGAGTTTCTCCTCGGTGCGATCGAGGTGGCCCTGACCCGCGACGAGCGCGGCGTCGATGTTCACCTCGCTCATGTCGTTGACGATCACCGCGACCCGGCGGCCTTCGCGGTTGGCCAGGATGTGATTGAGCAGGGTGGTCTTGCCCGCGCCGAGGAAGCCGGACAGGACGGTGACGGGCAGGCGGGCGGGCGAATCGGTAGTGGTCACGGGTTAATGATAATGGTTTTCAATTGCTGTAACCGGTTGGGTCCAGGAAATCGGACAGGCGGTCGTAGGGTTGGGGCGTGAAGATGTTGCCGCTCGCCCCCGATGGCCAAACTCCTGTTCGCGCGCTCACCATCGCGGGCACCGACTCCGGTGGCGGCGCGGGTATCCAGGCCGATTCGCGGACCATGGCCATGTGCGGGGTGCACGCCTGTGTCGCCGTCGCGGCGGTGACGGTGCAGAACACCGTGGGCGTCAGCGGTTTTCACGAGATTCCGCCGCGGATCGTCGCCGATCAAGTGCGGGTGGTCGTGCGCGATATCGGGATCGGTGCGGCCAAGACGGGGATGCTCGCGTCCACCGCCATCATCGAATCGGTGGCGGCGGTGTGCCGCGAGGTCGGGATCGGACGCCAGGGCACGGTGCCGCTGGTCGTCGACCCGGTCGCGGCGTCCATGCATGGCGACCCGCTGCTGCACGCCTCGGCGCTCGACGCCGTGCGCACCACACTCATCCCGCTCGCCACCGTCGTCACGCCGAATCTCGACGAGGTGCGGCTCATCACCGGCATCGAGGTGGTCGACGACCCGACCGCCCGCAAGGCCGCCGAAGCGCTGCACGCCCTCGGCGCGCAGTGGGCCATCGTCAAGGGCGGGCACCTACGCACGTCGGAGACCAGCACAGACCTGCTCTTCGACGGCGACACCTTTCAGGAATTCAGCGCACCTCGTATCGCCACCGGCAACGATCACGGCGGTGGCGACACCTTGGCCGCGGCCATCGCGAGCGCGCTCGCCCACGGGTACTCCGTGCCCGACGCGGTGGCCTTCGCCAAGGAATGGACCTACCGCTGCCTGGCGGCGTCCTACAACCTCGGTGCTGGTCACGGGCCCGTGTCGCCGCTGTGGAGACTCCACTCAGACAGGTGAGCCAGATTTCGTAAGGACATGGGTAACTCGCCGGGCACGGGCTAGCGCAACCAACGAGCATTGTCTGGCCGCCGACGCTGCTCGATCCGTTCCTCAGTCTGGCTTGAATTCGCGGGGAGGCGGAACAGTGACGAACGCGTCGCGCAAAGGCTGCGCGGGGTCGATGCGGACGCCGTTGAAGCGAGCGTGGGCTTGTGCCAGCGCCGAAATACTCTCGGCCAGATAATCGATGAACCGCTCCACGGGCATCGCCGACACCTCGCGCTGGTTGGCGCCGAGCCACCAATCCGTCGCCGAGGCGACCGCCCCGAAAATCGAATAGCTCACCAATTCGATGCCCGCCACGTCGACCGACTCCTCCGGCAGCAACCCGGCGATGAATTCGGCGGCGCGCCTGGCCGATTGGCGGGCGGCGGCCAGGGCCCGTTCGGTTTCGCGGGCCTGCTGGCTGAAATGGCTGTGCAGCATGAACCGGAAGACATTCGGGTGCTCCGACACCACCGCCACGTACTCGGCGGCCGCGCGGCGCACCAGTTCGGCTGCCGAGTCGTGGGTGAGGTCGATCCCGCCGAGCAGCCGCTCCCAGAGCATTTCGCGCACCCGGTCGACGATCGCGTTGTAGAGATCGGTCTTGTCCTCGAAGTGCCGGTACAGCTTGGGCTTGGCGGCGCCCGCTTCCTTGGCGATGTCGCCCATGCTCACGTCCGGGCCGTGCGCGTCGAGGGCACGGAAGGCCGCTTCGACGAATTCGATCCGCACCTGGACGCGGTGGGCCCGCCAGCGTTCGGTGCGCGCGTCCACACGCCGGGCTGGGACCTCGTCGGCCTTCCGATGCACGCGCGTCACACTGGCAGTATCGCTGCCCGCGTGGCTGGACGCACTGCTGCCCCTCCTCGTCGGCCATCTTTTGCCGTACCGGCAACGAATGTTGCCAAGTTTTTGACGTGCTGTGCACTATCGAGAACATCCGAGCAGATCCGCACCATCAGGAGCATCCATGACCGAGACCACGCCGACCGCCGAACAGTTCTGGGAAGACTTCTACCGCGAGCGCGAGCAGATCTGGACCGGCAACGCCAACGCCACCCTCGTCCGCGAAGCCGCCGACCTGACGCCGGGTACCGCTTTGGACCTGGGTTGCGGTGAAGGTGGCGACGCCATCTGGCTGGCTGCTCGCGGCTGGCAGGTGACCGCGGTCGACGTGTCGGCCACCGCCATGGAACGCGGCGCCCAGCACGCTGCCGAGGCGGGCGTGAGCATCGAATGGCAGCGCCACGACCTCATGGAAACCTTCCCCGAGGGCACCTTCGACCTGGTTTCCGCCCAGTTCCTGCACTCCCCGGTGGAACGACCCGACGAACGGGCGCGCATCCTGCGCCGGGCGCTCGCGGCCGTGGCGCCGGGCGGGTCGCTGATCGTCGGCGGGCACGCGGGCTGGCCCACCTGGGTGGCCGACAATCCGCCGCATGCCGTGCACTTCCCGACCATCGAGGAAGTCGTCGAGCAACTGGACCTCGCGCCCGGGGCCTGGGAGGTGGCGGCCGCCGACTTCGTCACGATTCCATCGACCAGTCCCGACGGGGTCGAGGGCGAGCGGTCCGACAGTGTGGTGCGGGTTCGTCGCGTGGGGTGATCAGGGCGTTGTCGGGGCTGCCCTGAGGCCGCCCACCTGCGCAAGCGTATGCCCAGGGCTTCAGTGAGCCAGGTTCAATGCCGTGTGCAGGGTGGCCGCCCACTGATCGACGATGAGTTTGCGACGGGCCGAGTCGTCGGTGAGGACGTCGGCGAGGCCCAGACCGCGAGCCAGGTCGAGGGTCGCCTGCACGAGATGGTGCGCGACGGGATCGGAATCATCGACGCCGAGCGCTTCGACGGCGCGGCGGTGCGAGATGCGGCCGAAGCGGGCCTCGAGCGGAACGATGCGTTCGCGCAGGGCCGGGTCGGCGGCAGCGTGCGTCCACACCTGCAGTGCGGCTTTGAAGAACGGGGTCGTGTAGGACTCGATGAGCGCCGACACCACCGCCCGCGTGCGGCCGATACCCTGTGCGACCTCGCGCACCATTTCGGCCTCGGCCTTGGCCTGGTCCATCCGGAACTCGAACATGTACTCGAGTGCCGCCGTGATCAGGTCCTCGCGGGTGGGGAAATGGTGCTGGGCCGCCCCGCGTGACACTCCCGCCCGCTCGGCGACCACCGACACCGTCGCGGCGGCCCAGCCCATCTCGGCAAGGCAGTCGATGGTCGCCTCGAGCAGCCGCTGCCGGGTGGCCCGGCTGCGGTCCTGCTTCGGTTCGTGGGGTGTCGCCATGGGCTTATTGTGCCCAGCTCGGCGGGCGCTTCTGGAAAAAGGCCGTCATACCCTCGATCACCTCCGGGGTGCCGAAGAACCCCGCCGAGCGCTGCGCGAGCTCCTCCACCCGGGCGTCGAAGTCGGCGAGCAACGTCGCGTTGACGAGCTTCTTCGACTCCGCCAATCCCTGCGGTGACCCCTTGCGCAGTTGTCCACACAGGCGTTTCACCTCGGCCGACGGATCGTCGGCCGCGATGGTGACCAGCCCGATCTCCCGCGCCGTCGCCGCGTCGAACTTCTCCCCCGTGAGGAAGTAGCGACTGGCCGACCGCTGGTCCATGCGCGGAACCAGCGTGAGCGAAATCATGAACGGCGCCATCCCGATCCGCACCTCGGTGAGCGCGAAACTGCTCGACGGCCCCGCCACGACCAGATCGCAGGCACCGATGATGCCCATACCACCCGCCCGCACATTCCCGTCGATCTGCGCGATCACCGGTTTGGGCGAGGTGAGAATCCCGCGCAACACGTCGATCATCACTCGCGTCCGCTGGTCGGCGGCCACCGCCGGATCGGCGGTACTCGCCTCCTTCAGATCGGCCCCCGCACAGAACGTGTCCCCCGTATGGGTGAGCACGATCCCGCGCACAGCCGCATCCCCCGCCGCCCGATCGAAGCCCTCGAGCAGCTCACGAACCAGTTTCGAGGACAACGCATTCCGGTTGTGCGGAGAGTCGAAGGTCAGCGTGGCGAACCCATCGACCACCTCATAACGCAGATAAGGCGCATCAGCCGATTCACTCATCGAAACAACTCCTGTTCAGTCGCAATAAGTCCGCCATGACCGCACTCCCAGCCCCGCACGACCCGACCTCGAGGAGGGTCCGCCGCGAAGCGGCGTAGCGGCCCGGCCTCCTTCGAACACAAAACACTCAGTACGACCGCGGCAACCCCAACGAGTGCTGAGCCACAAAGTTCAGAATCATCTCGCGACTGACCGGCGCGATCCGCATGATCCGCGCGGCCTGCAGCATCGCAGACAACCCGACCTCCTTGGTCAGACCCGACCCACCGTGGGTCTGGATCGCCTGATCAAGCGCCTTGATGCTGGCCTCAGCAGCCGCGTACTTGGCCATGTTGGCCGCCTCGGCGGCCCCGAACTCGTCGCCCGCGTCGTAGAGCGTCGCGGCCTTCTGCATCATCAGCTTGGCCAGTTCCAACTCGATCTTGATCTGGGCCAGCGGGTGCGAAATCCCCTGGTGCGCACCGATCGGCGTCTTCCACACGGTGCGTTCCTTGGCGTATTCCACCGCACGGTCGATGGCGTAGCGGCCCAGGCCGATGGCCATGGCCGAGCCCATGATGCGCTCGGGGTTCAGCCCGGCGAACAGCTGCGCCAGTGCCGCGTCCTCGGAGCCGACGAGGGCGTCGGCGGGCAGGCGCACGTCGTCGAAGAACAGCGTGAACTGGTTGTCCGGCTCGATGACGTCCATCTCCTGGACGTTCTTGACCAGGCCGGGGGCGTCTACGGGGACGATGAACAGCGCGGGCTTGAGCTTGCCGGTCTTGTGGTCCTCGGTACGCGAGACCACCAGGATCGCCTCGGCCTGATCGACACCGGAGATGAAGAGCTTGCGGCCGTTGAGGATCCAGTCGCCGCCGTCACGGCGGGCGGTGGTGGTGATCTGGTGCGAGTTGGAACCGGCATCGGGCTCGGTGATCGCGAAGACCATCTTCGACGAACCGTCGGCGAGCTTGGGCAGCCAGGTCTGCTTCTGCGCGTCGGTGCCGTACTTGGTGATGATGGTGCCGCAGATGGCCGGGGAGACCACCATCAGCAGCAGGCCCGCGCCCTGCGCCGAGAGCTCCTCCTGCACCAGCGCCAGCTCGTACATGCCCGCGCCACCGCCGCCGTACTCCTCGGGCAGGTTCACGCCGAGGAAGCCGAGCTTGCCCGCCTCGTCCCACAGTTCGCTCAGCGGCTCGTTCTTGCGCGAGAGCGGCAGCACGTAGTCGCGGTAGTTGTACTTGGTCGCCAGCGAGGCGACCGCCGCGCGCAGCGCCTTCTGCTCTTCGGTTTCGTGGAAGCTCATGCTGTCTGCTCCTGCTCTTCTTCCTCGACGACGGCGAGGACGGTTCCGACCTCGACCTGCTGGCCGACGGTCACGTTCAACGCACTGAGTACGCCGGTGGCCGGCGCGACGATGGTGTGCTCCATCTTCATGGCTTCCAGCCACAGAATCGGCTGGCCCTGGGTGACGTGATCGCCCTCGGCGGCGCCGAGCCGGATCACGCTGCCGGGCATGGGCGCGAGCAGCGAACCGGCCGCGACCTGCTCGGACGGGTCGGTGAAGCGCGGCAGCCTGCGCACGGCCACGGGGCCGAGCGGCGAGTCGACCGCGACCAGGTCGTCGTAACGGGCGATCTCGAACTGGCGGCGCACCGGGCCACGCTCACCCGGCACCGCGAGCACGACGCGATGAGGCGTCGCGGAGATCAGTTCCAGGCCGTCGTGGCCCTCGACCGTCACGGCACCGGACCGGTCGAACCGGTAACGCACCTCATAGGTCCCGCTGACGCGACTCTCGTAGGACTTGCGCTGCGGCTCCGACGCCAGGTTGCGCCAGCCGCTCGGTGCCAGCCTGCCGAAGCGGTTGGCGGCGTGGTTGGCGGCCGAATCCGCGAGGGCGGCGGCGACGATCGAGAGCGCCTCGTCGGCCTCGGACACCAGCGGCGCGGACAGCGCGGCCAGGTCGTGGGTGGCGAAGAAGGCGGTGTCGGTGTCACCGGCGAGGAACGCGGGGTGCCGCAGCACACGCACGAGCAGGTCGCGGTTGGTAACCAGACCGTGCAGCTTGGCCCGCTGGAGCGCGGTGGCGAGCAGATGCGCCGCCTCGGCGCGGGTTTCGGCGTAGGAGATGACCTTGGCCAGCATCGGGTCGTAGTGCACGCCGACGACCGAACCGTCGACGACACCGGTGTCCAGGCGCACACCCGGCTGGTCGAGCACGGTGAATTCGCCTGCGGTGAAGGGGATCTCGATCTTGTGCACGGGACCGCTCTGCGGCTGCCAGTCGTGCGCCGGATCCTCGGCGTAGAGCCGGACCTCGATCGAGTGTCCGCGCAGGGAGGGCTGGGTGGCGGGCAGCGGCAGACCGGAGGCCACCTGCAACTGCAGGCGGACCAGGTCCAGGCCGGTGGTCTGCTCGGTGACCGGATGTTCCACCTGCAGACGGGTGTTCATCTCCAGGAAGAAGAAGTCGCCCTTCTCGTCGGCGAGGAACTCGACGGTGCCCGCACCCTCGTACCCGATCGCCTCGGCGGCCAGCCGCGCCGCCTCGAACAGCCGATCACGCATGCCGTCGATCTTCTCGACCAGCGGCGAAGGAGCCTCTTCGACAACCTTCTGATGACGACGCTGGATCGAGCACTCCCGCTCGCCGACGGCCCAGGTCTTGCCGAAGGTATCGGACATGACCTGGACTTCGATGTGGCGGCCGGTCTCGAGGTAGCGCTCGCAGAACACCGTAGGATCGCCGAACGCGGATTCGGCCTCGCGCTGTGCGGCGGCGATCTGATCGCGCAGGTCACCCAGCTCACGCACCACGCGCATACCGCGACCGCCACCACCGGCGGAGGCCTTGATGAGCACCGGCAGGTGCGCCTCGGTGACTTCGGCGGGATCGAGCTCGGCGAGAACGGGGACACCGGCGGCGTCCATCATCTTCTTCGACTCGACCTTCGAGCCCATCTGCTCGATGGCCGCGACCGGCGGACCGATCCACACCAGGCCCGCGTCGAGCACCGAGCGCGCGAATTCGGCGTTCTCGGAGAGGAATCCGTAGCCGGGGTGGATGGCATCGGCACCGGCCGCGAGCGCGGCTTCGATGATCAGCTCGCCGCGCAGGTAGGTCTCGGCCGGGGTGTTGCCCGGCAGCCGGATGGCGGCGTCGGCCTCGGACACGTGCGGAGCCGCGGCATCCGCGTCGGAGTACACCGCGGTGGTAGCGATACCCATCCGACGGCAGGTGGCGAACACGCGGCGCGCGATCTCACCACGGTTGGCGACAAGAACATTCGTAATGGGCCCGCCCGTCGCCCGGCCGCCGCCGCCGCTCACGGAATCGCTTCGCGCTGCTGAAGTCATTTCGCGCCTCACATTCGGAAGACGCCGAAGCCCTCGGCGCCCTTGATCGGTGCCGTGTGGATGGCCGACAGAGCCATCCCCAGCACGGTGCGGGTGTCACGGGGGTCGATGATGCCGTCGTCGAAGAGCCTGCCCGACAGGAACATCGGCATCGCCTCGGCCTCGATCTGCGCCTCGACCATGGCGGCCAGACCGGCGGCCGCCTCCTCGTCGAACGGCAGGCCCTTGGCCTCGGCCGCGCCGCGCTGCACGATGGTGAGCACGCCGCCCAGCTGCGCGCCGCCCATCACGGCCGACTTCGCGCTCGGCCAGGCGAACAGGAAGCGCGGGTTGAACGCGCGGCCACACATGCCGTAGTGCCCGGCGCCGTAGGACGCGCCGATCAGCAGCGAGATGTGCGGGACCTTCGAGTTGGCCACCGCGTTGATCATCATCGCGCCGTGCTTGATGATGCCGCCGTGCTCGTAGTCCTTACCGACCATGTAACCGGTGGTGTTGTGCAGGAACAGCAGTGGCGTGTTCTTCTTGTTCGCCAACTGGATGAACTGGGTGGCCTTCTGCGATTCCTCGGAGAACAGCACACCGCGCGCGTTGGCCAGGATGCCGATCGGGAACCCGTTGATCTCGGCCCAGCCGGTGACCAGGCTGGAACCGTAGAGCGGCTTGAACTCGTCGAAGTCGGAGCCGTCGACGACGCGGGCGATCACCTCGCGCGGATCGAACGGGATCTTCAGATCCGAGGGCACGATGCCCAGCAGTTCCTCGGGATCGTAGAGCGGCGAGATCACCTCGGCACGCGGCTCGGGGCCCTGCTTCTTCCAGTTCAGCCTGCGCACGATGCCGCGGCCGATACGGATGGCGTCCTGCTCGTCGGCGGCCATGTAGTCGGCCAGACCCGAAGTGCGGGCGTGCATCTCGGCCCCGCCGAGGGTCTCGTCGTCGGAGTCCTCACCGGTGGCCATCTTCACCAGCGGCGGCCCGGCCAGGAAGACCTTCGCGCCTTCCTTGACCATCACCACGTAGTCGGACATGCCGGGGATGTAGGCGCCGCCCGCGGTCGAGTTGCCGAAAACCAGGGAGATGGTGGGGATTCCGGCGGCCGAGGCCTGGGTGAGGTCGCGGAACATCGCGCCGCCCGGGATGAAGACTTCCTTCTGCGTCGGCAGATCGGCGCCACCGGATTCGACCAGCGAGATCACCGGCAGGCGGTTCTCCCGGACGATGTCGTTGATGCGCAGGGTTTTCCGCAGCGTCCACGGGTTGGACGTGCCACCGCGCACGGTCGGATCGGGCGCGACGATCATGCACTCGACGCCCTCGACGATCCCGATACCGGCGATCGTCGACGCGCCGACGTGGAAGTCGCTACCCCAGGCCGCGAGCGGGCACAGCTCGAGGAACGGCGAGTCCTCGTCGAGCAGCAGCTCGATGCGCTCGCGCGCGGTGAGCTTGCCGCGCTTGTGATGACGGGCCACCTTCTCGGGGCCGCCACCGGCGATGGCCTTGGCGAACTCGGCCT
Organism: Nocardia sp. NPDC050378; assembly: GCF_040655675.1. Taxonomy (NCBI): domain Bacteria; kingdom Bacillati; phylum Actinomycetota; class Actinomycetes; order Mycobacteriales; family Nocardiaceae; genus Nocardia; species Nocardia sp. NPDC050378. The sequence continues at coordinate 649,149 of NZ_JBFAKI010000001.1, read as the reverse complement.
CGACCTCGGTGAGCTTGGTCGCCATCGCCTCCGCGGCCGCGGTGTACTCCGGCGACGCGGTGTCGAGGGTGGAACGGAAGGTCGTCACGACTGGTACCCCAATACTTTCGACGCCAGCATGGTCAGGATCTCGTTGGTGCCGCCACCGATGCCGATGATGCGGATGTCGCGGTAGATGCGCTCCACCTCGGACTCGCGCATGTAGCCCATGCCGCCGTGCAGCTGGACGGCCTGGTTGGCGACCCATTCCACGGTCTCGACGGCGGTGTTCTTGGCGAAGCAGACCTCCGCGATGAGGCCCTGCTCGCCGTTCTCCACGCGCTCGACCAGCGAGCGGGTGTACACGCGGGCGATGTCGACGCGGCGGGCCATCTCGGTGAGCGTCATCTGCACCGACTGGCGGCTGATCAGCGGGCGGCCGAAGGTCTCCCGGTTGCGGCACCACTCGAGGGTGAGGTCGAGCGCGCGCTGGGCCATCGAGTACGCCTGCACGGCCAGGCCGACCCGCTCGCTCACGAACGCGCTCGCGATCTGCGCGAAACCGGAGTTCTCGGCGCCGACCAGGTTGGTCGCGGGCACCCGCACATCGGTGAACGACAGCTCGCCGGTGTCCGAGGCCAGCCAGCCCATCTTCTCCAGCTTGCGGGTGACCTCGAAACCCGGCGTGTCGGTCGGCACGATGATCAGTGAGACACCGGCGGCACCGGGCCCACCGGTACGCACGGCGGTGACGATGAAGTCGGCGCGGCAGGCCGAGGTGATGAAGGTCTTGGCGCCGTTGATGATGTACTCGTCGCCGTCACGCACCGCCGAGGTGGTGAGGTGGCCGACGTCGGAGCCGCCGCCGGGTTCGGTGATGGCCAGCGAGCCGATCAGGTCACCGGCCAGGGTCGGCTTCACCCAGCGGTCGATCTGCTCCTGGTTGCCCGAGCCGATGATGTGCGGCAAGGAGATTCCGCACGTGAACAGCGAGGCCCAGGTACCGCCGGAGGCACCCGCGTAGTGGAACTCCTCGCCGACGATGACGCCATCGATGGGCGAACCGCCCTCGCCACCGGCGAATTCGGGGTACTCGATGCCGAGCAGTCCGAGTTCGCCCGCCTTCTTGTGCAGCTCACGCGGCAAGGCGCCCTCGCGCTCCCAGGAGTCCAGGTCGGGCAGGATCTCGCGCTCGACGAACCCGCGCACGGTGGCGCGCAGCTCTTTTCGTTCCGGCGTGTCCCATACAGATGTCATGCTGGTGTCTCCTGTCGCATGCTCGGGCGCCCTCCGTGGTTACGCTCCGCTGCCGCCTCCGGGCGCTGACCGATCATGCGAGCAGCTCCGTCGGCATGTCGATGTGGCGAGAGCGCAGCCATTCGCCGAGCCCCTTGGCCTGCGGGTCGAAACGCGCCTGGTAGGCGACGCCCTTGCCGAGCAGGCCGGTGATGATGAAGTTGATCGCCCGCAGGTTGGGCAGTACGTGGCGGGTGACGTCGAGTTCGGCTGTCTCGGGCAGCAATTCGCGCAGCTTCTCGACGGTGAGGGTGTGCACGAGCCAGCGCCACTGCTCGTCGGTGCGCACCCAGACGCCGATATTGGCGTCACCGCCCTTGTCACCACTGCGGGCCAGCGCGATGCTGCCGAGTGGGACACGGCGGGTCTCGGTGGGCGGCAGCGGTTCCGGGAGCTCGGGTTCCGGAAGCGGTTCGAGCGCACGGGTTTCCGTTGCGGGCGCGATATCGACACGCGTACCGTCGGCGAGGACCGCGACGTGGGGTACCTCGTGCGCGTCGACGTAACCGGGGGTGAATACACCGTAGGGCGAACCGTTGCCGGGCAGCGCGGTGAAGGTGCAACCCGGGTAACTGGCGAGCGCCAATTCGACAGCGACATTGGAGAACCCGCGACCGACCTTGTTCGGATCCGGGTCGCGCACCACACAGCGGAGGATGGCGCTGGCCTGCTCCTCGGTGCCGGCATCCGGACGGTCCAGACGGGCAAGGGTCCAGCTGATCTCGGCGGGCTTCACCGGCAGCCACGATTCGAGCTGCCGTTGCGCCAGTTCGGCTTTCGCCTCGATCTCCAGGCCGGTGAGAATGAACGACATCTCGTTGCGGAAGCCGCCCAATGTGTTGAGCGAGACCTTGAGCTGCGGCGGCGGCGCCTCACCGGTGACACCGCTGATGAGAACGCGGTCCGGGCCCTCCTGACTCAGGGCGATGCTGTCCAGGCGGGTGGTCACATCGGGTCCGGCGTAGCGCGGGCTCTGGATCTCGTACATGAGCTGCGCTTCGACCGTGTCCACGGTGACCGCGCCGCCCGTGCCCGCGTGCTTGGTGATGACGCTCGACCCGTCACGACGGATCTCGGCGATCGGGAAACCGGGGCGGCCGAGATCACCGAGTTCGGTGAAGAAGGCGAAGTTGCCGCCGGTGGCCTGCGTGCTGCACTCGATCACATGGCCCGCCACCACGGCACCGGCGAGCGCATCGTAATCGGTTCTGCCCCAACCGAAGTGGGCCGCCGCCGGGCCGACGATCACCGAGGCGTCGGTGACCCGGCCGGTGACGACGATGTCGGCGCCGGAGTTCAGGCACTCCACGATGCCCCAGGCGCCGAGGTAGGCATTGGCCGTGAGCGGCTGACCGAGGCCGAGCTCGCCCGCCCGGGCGACGAGGTCGTCGCCTTCGACGTGCGCGATCTCGGCATCCAGACCGAGGTCGGCGGCGACCTCGCGCAGCCGCTCGGCCAGCCCGGCCGGATTCAGGCCGCCCGCGTTGGTGACGATCTGGACGTTGCGCTCCAGCGCCAGACCGAGGCACTCCTCGATCTGCTTGACGAAGGTCTTGGCGTAGCCGAGGCTCGGGTCCTTCATCCGGTCGCGGCCGAGGATCAGCATGGTGAGTTCGGCGAGGTAGTCACCGGTGAGCACGTCGAGATCGCCGCCCTCGAGCATTTCGCGCATTGCGCTGAGCCGGTCGCCGTAGAAACCGGAGCAATTACCGATCCGGATCACGTCCGGGTCAGCGGAGAGTGCACTCATGGCACCCAGGATCACATCGGTCCCGTAAAAAAGCAAGCATGCGTGCTTGTTAACTGCGGGCAATTCACCAGGCAAGATGGGGAGCATGTCTGCGGTCCTGCTCTTCGCCCTCGCCGGTTTCCTGCTCGGCGGCGCCTACACCACCTGGAAGAACAATCGCGCGATGTCGATCGCCCTGATCGCCGCGGCCGCCCTCGCCGCCGCCGGGGCCTTCCTCTGGCTCTGAGCGCCGTTCAGGCCGGGGTCAGTTTGAAGATCTTCACGTCTTCGGGGACGCCGTTGAGGGGGGCGGCCCAGAAGTTGCGGCGGTAGAGCTTGGCGGTGACGCCCAGGTCGGTGAGGGTTTCCGGGCGCAGGGCGGCCATGGTCGTGCTGGAGATCATGGTGTTGCCGTTGCCGCCTGCCTCCATCATGCGGGCGGCGATGTTCACGTCGACGCCGAGCCAGTCGCCGCCGATCTCGCGCGGGGAACCGGTGTGCAGGCCGATGCGCATGCGCGGTTTGTAGCCCTGCACCTCCACGTCCTCGAGGTTGCGGCGGGCCGCGAGGGCGGCGCGCACCGCGCGGTCGGGTGAGGAGAACACGGCCATCAGGCCGTCGCCCATGCGTTTGACCACCTGGCCGCCGCGCTCGGCGATCGGCGGTTCGATGGCCTTGGCCACCTTGCGCAACAGATCGAGGGTGCGTTCGTCGCCCGCGGCGAGCGCCCAGCTGGAGAAGCCGACCAGGTCGGTGAACACGATCGTCACCTCCTCGGTGCCCCGGCCACGCCCCACGCGCTCGAGGGCGGCCTGCCACACCTGCAGCGCGCCGAAACCGATCTCGCGTGCCGCCGTCGGCGCGCCACCGGCGATCCGGTCGGCGACCCTGGCCACCGCCCGCGCCCCACCGGGCCCGGACACCGACAGTGGATCACCGAACGCCGGGTCGCCCGGCAGCTGCTGACGGGCCTTGCGCAACGCGCCGATCACATCGGCACGGCGGTTGGCGGCCTGCAGTTTCGACGAGATCTGCACACGACGACGACCGTTGCGGGCCCGGGACTCCTCGGAGTCGGGATCGACGGTCGGCTCCAACGGGATGAACACCTCGGCGTCAGCGTCACGCTGTCGCGGATCCGGCGCGCCAGAAGGCGTTTCACTCACGCGCTGAGCCTACAGGGGACGCACCCCACCCCGGAACTACCGCGGAACGCAAAACCCCCGGCGTCCGGGCAGCGGACGCCGGGGGTTCCGGGACGGCCTCCCGACAAGGTCGTCCCACGCGGCCCGGGCGATTGCGAGGGCAGCCCGGGCAGGTATTTCGTACGGTCAAGCGTCGCGGCGGTTGACGACTACCAGGGCGCCGGCGAACACGATGACGCAGAACGCGGCGAAGTAGGCCAGGCTGCCCCACACTCCCCAGTGCCAGTCGCCCGAGACCTCCTCCACCGACAGGAAACGGTTCGCGTTGGCGAAGGGCAGGAACGGGTTGACCGCGCGGCCGAAGCTGCCGAACGCGCCGAGCAGGCTTTCGATGAGCAGCGGCCACAGCACGATGAGCGAGATGGCGGCCGCGGACTGGCGAACCAGCACACCCACGCCGACCGCGAGCAGCACGCTCAGGAAGGCGTAGATCGGGATGCCGTAGATGGCGCGCCAGTTGCCGTCGAGCACCAGCATCGGGGCATCGTCACCGACGATCGCCTTGGCCACCACGAAGGCCGCCAGCGCGAGCACGCCCGTCAGCACCGCCGCGTACACGCCGACCAGACCGGCCTTGGACACGATCACCTTCGACCGGTTGGGCACCGCGAGGAAACTCGTCCGGATCACCCCGAAGCGGTATTCGCTGGTCACCGTGAGCGCGGCCATGATCATCAGCACCATCACGCCGAAGCCGGTCACGCCCGATGTCGCCAGGCTCGGGGTGAGCATCGGCGGGCCCTCGCCCGGCTCGGTCGCCTGGGAGGTGTCGACACTGGTGATGACGGCCATCAGGGCCGCGAGGCCGATGCCGAGCAGCACCACCACCGCCGAGCACCACCACGGCGAACGGGTGGAGGTGAGTTTGATTCGTTCCGCAGCGAGCACGCCCATCAGAGCGCACCTCCCATCACCTGATCGATTCCCCCGCCGTGGTATTCCACGGCGCCGCCGGTCATCCGCATGAACGCCTCCTCGAGGGAGGCCTGCTGCGGTGCCAGCTCGTAGAGCGTGACGCTGTTGGTTCCGGCCACCTTGCCGACCTCGTCGCTGGTCACGCCGGTGACGACCAGCGCGGCGTCGCCGTCCTCACGCACGGTCATGCCGTGCGAGGTGAGCAGGCTGCGCAGCTGGTCCAGTTGTGGGCTCCGCACGCGCACCGACTGTTCGGACGCGCGTTCGATGAACTCCTTGGTGGTGGTGTCGGCGATGAGTTTGCCGCGACCGATGACGATCAGATGGTCGGCGGTCTGCGCCATCTCCGAAAGCAGGTGGCTCGAGACCAGCACCGTGCGGCCCTCGGCGGCGAGGCGCTGCATGAACCGGCGGATCCACAGGATGCCCTCGGGGTCGAGACCGTTGACCGGCTCGTCGAACAGCAGCACCTTCGGATCACCCAGCAACGCGCCGGCAAGGCCGAGCCGCTGTGACATACCGAGCGAGAAACCGCCCGCGTTCTTACTCGCCACCTCGGACAGGCCGACCAGCCGCAGCACCTCCTCGACGCGGTCCTTGGGCAGGTCGTTGGACGCGGCGAGCCACTGCAGGTGCGCGCGCGCCGACCGGTTGGGGTGTACCCATTTGGCGTCGAGCAGCGCACCCACCTGGGTGAGCGGCCGCTCGAGCTCCTGGTACAGCTTGCCGCCGATCAACGCGGTGCCCGCGGTGGGTTTGTCCAATCCCAGGATCATCCGCATCGTCGTCGATTTACCCGCACCGTTGGGTCCCAGGAATCCGGTCACCTGTCCAGGCTGGACGGTGAACGAGAGATCCTCGACCGCGACGGTCTGGCCGAATTTCTTGGTCAGGCCCCTCAGCTCGATCATGCGTCCAGCATGCCCCGGCACATCCGGCGCGCGCGTCGCCTGGAAGTCGCGAGTCGGGTCATCCTCGAGGATGACCCGAACCCTTAGCGGGCTGGGGAAGAAGCCTGAGCCCAGAAACGCTTCGGGATGCGGCCCGCCTGCCGGGCCAGGTAGCCGCCGCGCACGGCCGCGGCCATCGCCGACGCCATCAGCTCGGGTTCGCGCGCCCTGGTGACGGCGGTGGCGAGCAGGACGGCCGAGCAGCCGAGTTCCATGGCGAGCACGGCATCGCTGGCCGTGCCGATGCCCGCGTCCAGGATCACCGGCACGCCCGCGCCCGCCACGATCATCTCGATATTGTGCGGGTTGCCGATACCGAGACCGGTGCCGATCGGTGAGCCGAGCGGCATCACGGCGGCGCAACCGGCGTCTTCGAGGCGGCGGGCAAGGGTGGGGTCGTCGGTGGTGTAGGGCAGGACGACGAAACCGTCGTCGACCAGCTTCTCGGCGGCGTCGAGCAGTTCGAACGGGTCCGGCAGCAGCGTGCGCTCGTCGGCGACGACCTCGAGCTTCACCCAGTTCGTCTCCAGCGCCTCGCGCGCGAGCTGCGCGGTGAGCACGGCCTCGGCGGCGGTGCGGCAGCCCGCTGTGTTCGGCAGCAGGGTGATGTTCAGGCGTTTCAGCAGGTCGAGCACACCGGTGCCGCCGACCGCGTCGACGCGGCGCATGGCGACCGTGGTGAGTTCGGTGCCCGAGGCGATCAGGGCCTGCTCGAGTACGGCGAGGTTCTCGGCGCCGCCGGTGCCCATGATGAGCCGCGAACCGAACTCCTTGTCCGCGATCCGCAATGGTGCGAGGTCAGCCACCCTGCACCGCCGTGAGCACCTCGATGGTCCAGCCGCGGCCGACCGGTTCGTCCCAGCGCGACTTCGGGAACACCGCACCGTCGACCGCCAATGCCACACCCTGACAGGGCAATTCGAGCCGGGTGAGCAGTTCGCGGACGCTGAGCGGCTCGGCGAACTCGTGGTCGGCACCGTTGACGGTGACGCCGATCGGGATGGTCATCGGGTTCCTCCTCGAGACAGCACTGATGCTGGAAAACGTTGCGGTGCGGCCAGTTCCGCGACCGGCGTGGTGACACCGTCGAGCAGGCCGGGAACGAGGGTCGCGGTCAGCGCGAGGGTGAGCATGCCGTTGCGGCCGTGTCCGGTGGCCGCGAGTACCCGGTCGTCGAGTGGACCGAGCAGCGGCAGGTTGTCGGGGGTGGCGGGGCGGGAACCGGCGGCGGCCTCGGCCAGCTCGTATTCGCCGATGCCGGGCAGGATCGCTTCGGCGTCGGCGATCAGGTCGCGGACCCCGCCGACGGTGACCGTCGTGTCGAGACCGGCCTCGTATTGGGTGGCGCCGAGGACGATTCCGTCCGCCCTTGGCACCAGGTAGACCGGTCTGCCGTGCACCCGCGCACGGATCACCCGGGTCGGCGGTGGGCTCACACCCGGCCTGCGGCGCAACCGCAGGATCTCGCCCTTCACCGGGCGTACCGGCAGACCCGGCCACAGCTCGGCGGACCGTGCGCCCGCCGCGAGGACGAGCCGATCGTGCGGAAGATCGTCCAGTGCGGCAACAGACTCCGCGCGGATCTCGACGCCCGAAGCGGCGCAGGCGGCGTGCAGTGCGCGCAGGACGCGGCGATTGTCGACGGCCGGTTCCGTCCTGGCGTGCAGGCCCGCGCGGACGGTGCGGGCCAGCGCCGGTTCCAGCGCCCGGACCCCGGCGCGGTCGAGAACAGGAAGATCGTGGCCGAAACCAGCGAGCCAGTCCGCGACGGTGCGCAGGTCCTGGGCGTCGGCGGCGTCGAGGGCGACGGTGAGGGTCTCGGCGGCGACGAAGACGGACTCGCCGGTGATCGCGCGCAGCTGCTCGGCGAAGGACGGCCAGGCGGCCAGTGCCGCGGCACCGAATTCCAGCACGCGGTCCTCACCTGGCCAGCCCTCCGACAGCGGGGCGAGCATGCCGCCCGCGACAAAGGACGCACCGGTTCCGGGGGCCGGGTCGAACACGGTGACGGTCCAGCCCGCCTCGGCGGCCCGCCACGCGGCGGCGAGTCCGACGGCACCGCCGCCGACAACCGCCAGTGTCCGCATCACCGATCCTCCGTAACATTTGCGGCCGGCGCCGCAGGTTTTCGGCCGCGCACAGCTGGTCGAACATCGACGGGTTTTGTCGAAGCCGGGCTCGGTGGCTTGGCGCGAGTCCGGCGGCGTCGGGGTTTCGACGTTCGCGGTTCCACGGTAGCGCGACTACCGTCGACACTGTGCAGCCCTCCCATCCGAACCGTTCCGTCCCGCCAAGGGAACGCCTCTCCTCGGCCCTGCTGTATCTGTGCACCGACGCGCGCCGGGAGAAGGGCGATCTGGCCAGGTTCGTCGATGCCGCGCTAGCCGGTGGCGTCGACATCGTGCAGTTGCGTGACAAAGGGTCGCCGGGCGAGGCCGAGTTCGGGCCGCTCGAGGCGAAGGCCGAACTCGGTGCGCTCGCCGAGATCAAGGCGGCCACCCGGCGGCACGGCGCGCTGCTCGCGGTGAACGATCGCGCCGATATCGCCCTCGCCGCCGGCGCCGACGTGCTCCACCTGGGCCAGGGTGATCTCCCGCCCGCCTACGCGCGCCGCATCCTCGGCCCCGATGTGGTGATCGGCCGTTCCACCCACAACCGCAACCAGGCCGGTCTGGCCGCGATCGACGGCCACCTCGACTACTTCTGCACCGGCCCCATCTGGACCACCCCGACCAAACCGGGCAGGCAAGCCGCGGGCGTCGACCTGATCCGCACCACCGCCGACTCCCACCCGACGCTCCCCTGGTTCGCGATCGGCGGCATCGACACCGAGCGCCTCCCGGAAGTCCTCGAAGCAGGCGCGCGCCGCGTGGTCGTCGTCCGCGCGATCACCGAGGCCGCCGACCCCGAAGCGGCCGCCCGCGAGCTCAAAGCAGCCCTTCTCGCCGCGTCCTGAACCTGGGCCTCCGCTGTGACTTGGCGGCGGGTCGAAGCCTCGGGGCTCGGGCCGGTTCAGGACAGGAGGTCGGCTCGGGTGACGGTGGGGCCGGTGGTCGGGTTGTCGAGGAGGATTTCGGCGCCGGGGCCGGTGACCGTGGTGTGCAGCCAGTAGAAGCCGCGGCCGGACAGGTCGACCGTGCGGGGCAGGGCGGGGGCGAGGTCGGGGGTGACATCGACGACGCGCAGGGGGACCGCGCGCAGGCCGACCCAGGCGGCGGCGAAACCGGGGTGCAGCGGGAGGGCGGTGACGTCGTCCTCGGGGACCCAGGCCAGTTCGGTGCTCTCCTGGTTGGGGACGGTCGGCAGCGTGCTCGCCGCGTCGGCGACGACCGTGGTGTAGGTCCAGCCGCTGGGGGCGGTCATGGTGAGGCGTTCGGCGCGCACGCGCACGGCCTCGGCGCTGATCCCGGCCTCTTCCTCGGCTTCGCGGACCGCCGCGTGCCGGGCGGTCTCGTGGGAATCGCGGGCACCGCCGGGCAGCGCCCACGTGCCGCCCTGATGACTCCACGCGGCCCGATGCTGCAGCAGCACCGCCGAGCCACCACCGGGCAGCGGTGCGCGCAGCAGCAGACCCGCCGCACCGAACTTGCCCCAGTGCCGGACGCCACCCGGGCTGTCCGCCCACCCGTCTCCGTCACCGCGCATCCAATACCCTCTCCCTAGCAGCCGTGCAGCAACCGCCACGGGGGTGTCTGAGGGGCTGCGGCACCGGTACGACCACAATAAACTCCGCACCAGGACGGGTGCGCGGACAGGACGGGGAGGTGAGCGATGGTCGAACCGGGAAACCGCGAGGCGGCGACCGAGGTCGCGGCTGTCCGTACCGGCCCGTCACCGCAGGTGGGGGCAGGTACCGGCCCGCAAACCACGACGCGGCGGATGCCATCACGCAGGCAGGTGCTCGTCGCCGATCGACCGCCCGCACCCGATGTGAAAGCCCTGCGCGCGCAGTTCCAGCCCGCCCGTCTGCGGGGGTTCGCGCGGTCGACGCCGGGTCGATTGCTCGCCGCCGGGCTGGTGCTGATGATGCTCTGCGTAGCCGCGGGCATGGTGACTTCGACGACCGTGAGCGAGCGCAAGCAAGCTTTGGGCGTACTGCTCGACGACACCGAACCCGACGCGCATTCGGCCAACCACCTCTACACCTCGCTTTCGATCGCCGACGCCGCCGCGGGCCGCGCCTTCATCGCGGGTGGGGTCGAGCCCGAGGAGGTGCGCGACCGCTATACCCAGGCCATCGGTGAGGCGGCCGCCGAGCTGGTCACCCAGGCCGGTCACATCTCCGCCGAGGAAGCGGCCGACCCGGCGGGCACCGACCGGCGCCTGCGCACGGGCATCGCGACCGGCCTGCCCGTCTACACCGGGCTGATCGAGACCGCGCGGGCCAACAACCGCAACGGTTTCCCGGTGGGCGCGGCGTATCTGAGCGAGGCCTCGCACCAGATGCAGACCGCCCTGCTGCCGATGGCCGAGGAACTCGAAGACCACCGCTTCGACGCGGTGACCGCCGCCCAGCACCGGCACGTGCAGCCGCCGTGGGTCGCGATCGGGCTGCTCGTGCTCACGCTCGCCGCGCTCGTCTACGTGCAGATGGAGCTGGCGCGCCGGTCGCGGCGGGTATTCAACATGGGCCTGCTGATCGGTACCGCGATGGTGGCCCTCACCCTGCTGTGGACGGTGGTGGGCGGGTCGGTGTCGGCGATGGCGATGATCCGCTGCCGCGACGAGGGCGCGGTGCCCGCCGCCCGGCTGGCCGAGAGCCGGATCCTGGTGCAGCAGGCCAGGGCCGCCGAAATGGTGAAGCTGGTGCGCCGCGACGCCACCGGCGACTACGACCGCACGTTCGACGCCAATGCCGCCCGGCTCGCCGAACTTCTCGACGGTTACCCCTCCGGCGCACCGGCCGCCGACGAGGTGACCGACGCGCGCGCCGCGCTGACCCGCTGGCAGTCGGCGCATCAGCGGATGAACGACACCCTCCAGCGTGGTGACTTCGTCGGGGCCGCCGCCGTGGCGACCGGCCCGAGCGCCGCCGATTCGACCGCCCAGGTCGACGCACTGGAACGCGCCCTCGACGACGCTCGGACAGCCACCCGGGATCGGTTGCGCGACAAGGTATCCCAGGCCACCGACGTGCTCTCGTTCCTGGCTCCCGGCGCCCTGGTGCTCGGCATCGTCGCAGCCGTGTGTGTGGCGCTCGGGCTCTGGCCCCGGCTGCGGGAGTACCGGTGAGGCGGGGGCGCGCCGTCGCGGCGCTGCTGCTGGTCGGGTTGCTCGGCGGCTGTTCCGACACCAGCACGCCGGTGCCCGACGAACACACGGTGTACTCCGAACCGCCGTTGCCCGCCAAGGCGATTCCCATCGGCACCGACACCCCGCTGCCACCGCGCACCGGCGAGCAGTGCGGTGATCCGACCGCGAGCCTGCGTCCGAGCACCGCCGACGGCCCGACGATCGCGGCCATCCGCGCGCGCGGCAGGCTGGTCGTGGGGCTGGACGCGGGCAGCAATCTGTTCAGCTTCCGCGACCCGGTGACCGGGCGCATCGTCGGCTTCGACGCCGATATCGCCCGCGAGATCGCCCGCGATCTGCTCGGCAATCCGGACCTGATCGAATACCGAAGTCTCGCTTCGGAAGAGCGGGAGAAGGCATTGCAGGAGCACACCGTCGACCTGGTGGCCAAGACGATGACGATCACCTGCGAACGGCGCGAGCGGGTGGCGTTCTCGACGGTGTACCTGCGCGCCGATCAGCGCGTGCTCGCGATGAAGAATTCCGGGATCGGTGGCCTCGCGGACCTGGCGGGCAAACGGGTGTGTGTGGTGCGCGGCACCACCTCGCTGGACCACATCCGCCGCGATCAGCCGGCCGCGACCATCCTCACGGTCCCGACCTGGGCGGACTGCCTCGTCGTCCTGCAGCAACGCCAGGTCGACGCGGTGAGTACCGACGACGCCATCCTCGCCGGTCTCGCCGCCCAGGACCCCTACACCGAGGTGGTCGGTGCCAGCATCAGTGCCGAGCCCTACGGCATCGGCATCCCCAAGGGCGACGACGACCTGGTCCGCTTCGTCAACGCGACCCTGGACCGCATCCGCACCGACGGCACCTGGACCCGCATCCACCGCCGCTGGCTGTCCACGCTCGGCGAGGCGACGCCACCCGCACCGAAGTACCAGGACTGATCGCGATGAGTACAACGCCATCGAAAAACGCACCGGGCCACGGCGACCCGGACGATCAGTCACACACCGGCGACGCGGCACAAGAGCTCGCCCCACGCCCCGAACCCACCAGCCTCACCCAACGCCCGAAACCCGGCACGCTCCCCGGCGGGTGGACGCTGCCACCCGCCACCGAGGACGACGAAACCGAACCCCTCCCGAAACTCCCCCTCGGCGGACCTCGCCCGATACGCGGCGACGAACCTCCCGCGACTCAGGCGTCGACAAGGGCGCCCATGGACGACCTTTCGGATACGCAGGCCGCACAGCGAACGGACCAGTTCAGTGCCACCGAGCTGGGAGCCTATGCGGCTACCCAGGCGGCCGAACGCACTGCCCCGCCTGCCGAGTCCGGGGCTGCGGCTGCTACGCAAGCGGCCGAACGCCCTACCGCGGCTGCCCAGTCGGGGGCTGCGGCTGCCACCCAGGCGGCTGAACGCACAGCCGAACCTGCGGAAGCGGAGTCCGGGGCGACGGTGCGGTCGGGGCGGAGTGTGCGGACGGCCCGGTCTCGGCCGACGCGGCGGTTGGGGGCCGGGTTGGTGCCGATCCCGACCGTGACGCCCGCTGATCCACGGGATGCGGTGCTCACCGATCCGGTGGTATCGGAGGGGCGGCGGTTCTGCTGGCGGTGCGGGGACCCGGTGGGGCGGTCGACGCCGGCGCGGGCCGCGTCGAGCAGTGGCGAGTGCCGAACCTGTGGTGCCGCTTATGATTTCCGGCCCTCCCTACACGAGGGCGACATGGTCGGCGGGCAGTACGAGATCCAGGGTTGCCTCGCGCACGGCGGGCTCGGCTGGATCTACCTCGCGATCGACCGCAATGTCAGCGACCGGTGGGTGGTGCTCAAGGGCTTGCTGCACGCGGGCGACGCCGAGGCGCAGGCCGTGGCGGTAGCCGAGCGGCAGTTCCTGGCCGAGGTGGCGCATCCGAGCATCGTCAAGATCCACAACTTCGTCGAGCACACCGCCGGTGACGGGTCGAGCATCGGCTACATCGTCATGGAGTACGTGGGCGGAAAGTCGTTGCGCGACATCCTCGATGCCCGCCCGCACGGTGAACGGATGCCGGTGGCCGAGGCCATCGCCTATGTGCTCGAGGTGCTGCCCGCGCTCGAACACCTGCATTCGATCGGGCTCACCTACAACGACCTCAAGCCCGACAATGTGATGGTCACCGAGGACCAGGTGAAACTCATCGACCTCGGTGCCGTGGCGACGATCGAGGCCTACGGAAACCTGTACGGCACCAAAGGTTTCCAGGCGCCCGAGATCGCCAGGACCGGACCGACACCTGCCTCCGACGTGTACACGGTCGGCCGCACTCTCGCCGCCCTTACCCTGCACCTGCCGAGCGAGCACGGCCGCTACCTCGACGGGCTCCCCGAGCCCGCCGCCGAACCCGTGCTCGCCCGCTACGAGTTCTTCCACCGTTTCCTGCTCACCGCGACCGATCCCGATCCTGACCGGCGCTTCCCTTCGGCGCGGGCGATGTCGGCGCAGCTGGCCGGGGTATTGCGCGAGATCCTCGCCAAGGACACCGACACCGAACATCCCCAGCTGTCCACAGTGTTCAGTCCACAGCGCACCAGTTTCGGCACCGAGGAACTCATCAGCCAGACCGACGCGTACCTCGACGGCGTCGGCCGCTCCCCGCTGATGGACTCGGGCGAAGTGGTCGCGGCCCTGCCGATCCCGCTGATCGACCCCGCCGACCCGGCCGCTCCCCTGCTGGCCGCCACCGCCAACCCCGAGCCCGAGCGCGTCCTGGAAGCCCTGCACGATGCCCGCGAACGTGCCGAGGCCGACCCGGACAACGCACCCGAAACCCTCGCGAACGAACTCCTCTTCGCCGAGGCCCGCGCCCGGCTGGAGCTCGGCGAATCGGCCGCCGTTCTGCATCTGCTCGAGCGGGTGCCGACCGATTCCGATTGGCGCGCGGACTGGTTCGCCGGTCAGGCCCATCTGCTCGAACTCGACTACGAGGCCGCGTTCGACTCGTTCGAGGCAGTACTTCGCGTGCTCCCCGGTGAGATCGCCCCCAAGCTGGCGCTCGCCGCGACAGCGGAACTCATTCTGCAGCACTGGGATTCCCCGGAACCCGAACAGTGGCGTGTCTTCGCGGAACGCTATTACGACACCGTATGGCGTACCGACCGCGCCGTGGTGAGCGCCGCCTTCGGCCTGGCCAGGCAGCTGGCCGTGGCGGGCCGGGTGAATGAAGCCGTGCACGCCCTCGACGACGTTCCGGCCGCATCGCGCCACTTCACCACCGCCCAGACAACGGCAATCCTGTTGCTGCTCACCAGCGCTCCCGTCGCCGACCTGGACGAGCAGGTGCTGCGCCTGGCCGCCTCCCGCGCCCAGTCCGTCCCGCCCGGTGAACACCGCGCCACCCTCATGCGCACCCTGGTACAGGGCACCGCCCTGGCCTGGCTGCAGGCAGGCAATTCACCGAAACGCAAGGACGCCAAGATCTTCGGTCGCTCTTTCGACGAACGCGACCTACGCGACGGCACCGAAACCGGCCTGCGCGCCCTGGCCCGCAATGCCGCCGACCGCACCCACCGCTACGCCCTCATCGACCTGGCCAACTCCCTGCGCGCCAAAACCTGGTTCTGAGACACCGGCCGCCCGCCGAACCCGGTGGGCGCGAGTCCCCCTGCTTGTCAGGTTGTGAGGGCGTGGGCGGCCCGGGCGATGGCGAGTTCTTCGTTGGTGGGGACGACCAGGATCTCGACCGGGGAGAATTCCGGGGAGATGCGGCGGATGCCGGGCGTCCGGGTCTCGTTGCGGGCCGGGTCGACCTCGATGCCAAGGCCCGAGAGCCCGGCGAGGGTGTCCGCGCGCACGTTCGCGGCGTTCTCGCCGACGCCTGCGGTGAAGACGATGACATCCACCGCCCCGAGCTCCACCAGGTACGCGCCCAGGTAGCGGCGCAGGCGGTGGATGTAGACGTCGTAGGCCAGCTTCGCGGCGGCGTCACCGTTTTCGACGAGTTCACCCAGCTCACGGAAGTCGTTGACGCCGGACAACCCCTTGAGCCCGGAATTGCGATTGAGCAGCTGCTCGACCTGCGCGAGGTCGAGGTCGGCCACGCGTACCAGGTGCGGGAGGATGCCGGGGTCGAGGTCGCCGGGCCTGGTACCCATCACCAAGCCCTCGAGCGGCGTCATCCCCATGGTGGTGTCGATCGCGACGCCACCCCGGATCGCCGACGCGGACGCACCGTTGCCGAGGTGGAAGACGATCTGGTTGAGCTCGGTGTAGTCGCGGCCGAGGAACTCGGCGGCCTTCTCCGAGACGTACTGGTGCGAGGTGCCGTGGAACCCGTATTTGCGAATGCCGTGCGCGGCGGCGACTTTCGCGTCGATCGCGTAGGTCTTGGCGGCATCGGGCAGGCCGTGGAAGAAGGCGGTATCGAACACGGCGACCTGCGGGATGCCGGGCAGCAATTCACGCGTCGACTCGATACCGACGGCATTGGCCGGGTTGTGCAGTGGCGCCAGCTCGGACAGGTCGCGGATGGTGGCGAGTACGTCGTCGGTGACGATCGTCGGCTCCCAGAACACCTCGCCGCCGTGCACCACCCGGTGCCCGACGGCCCCGACACCGACCGTGGTCAGGTCGACGCCCGTCTCCCGAAACATCTCGAAGGCCTGCCGCAACCCGTCGCGGTGATCGGCGATCGGCCCGTCGTGCACCAGTTTTCGCCCACCGCACTCGTGCACGATGCGCCCACCGTGCGCCTCACCGATCTTCTCGGCCAGCCCGGAGGCGACCACTTCACCCGAATCCGCGTGCAGCAGCTGGTATTTGATCGACGACGACCCGGAGTTCAGCACCAGGACCAGGTCACTCACTTCGCGTCTCCCTGCGCTTGAATGGCGGTGATCGCCACGGTATTCACGATGTCGGCCACCAGTGCGCCGCGCGACAGATCGTTCACCGGCTTGCGCAGACCCTGCAGCACCGGCCCGATGGCGACGGCACCGGCGCTGCGCTGCACCGCCTTGTAGGTGTTGTTGCCGGTGTTGAGATCCGGGAAGACGAAAACCGTTGCCTTGCCCGCGACATCGGAGTCGGGCATCTTCGCGCTCGCCACCGCGGGCTCGATCGCCGCGTCGTACTGGATCGGCCCCTCGACCGGCAGTTCCGGCGCGCGCTCGCGCACGAATTCGGTTGCGGCACGGACCTTGTCGACATCGGCACCGGTACCCGACGCACCCGTCGAGTACGACAGCATCGCCACCCGTGGCTCGATCCCGAACCGGGCCGCCGTGGCCGCCGAGGACACCGCGATATCGGCCAGCTGCTCGGAGGTGGGGTCGGGTACGACGGCGCAGTCGCCGTAGGCGAGCACCCGGTCGGCCAGACACATCAGGAACACACTCGACACGGTGGAGACGCCGGGAGTGGTCTTGATGATCTCGAAGGAGGGCCGGATGGTGTGCGCCGTGGTGTGCGCGGCACCGGAGACCATGCCGTCGGCGATGCCCTTGTAGACCATCATGGTGCCGAAGTACGAGATGTCGGCCATGGTTTCGCGGGCCCGCTCCAGCGTCATGCCCTTGTGTTTGCGCAATTCGGTGTACTCGGCGGCGAATTCGTCGAGGTAGCCGGAGGTGCGCGGGTCGAGTACCTGCGCGGCGGCGATGTCGACGCCGAGTTCGGCGGCGCGAGAACGCACGGCGGCCTCGTCGCCGAGGATCGTCAGGTCGGCGATCTTGCGCTGCAGCACCCGGCCGGCGGCGCGCAGGATGCGGTCGTCGTCGCCTTCGGGCAGCACGATGCGTTTGCGGTCGGAGCGGGCACGTTCGATCAGGCGGTACTCGAACATCTGCGGGGTGACCACCGTCGAGGAGGGCACCTGGATGCGTTCGAGCAGGGCCGACGCGTCGACGCGCTGTTCCATCAGCGCGAGCGCGGTGTCGACCTTGAGCGGGCTGCCCGCCCACATGCGGCCACGGGTGCGGTGCACCGCGCTGGCGGTGTCGTAGGTGCCGAGTTCGGTGGTGAGGATCGGCAGCTTGGGTTGCAGACCCTCCATCAGCCGGGCGATGGCCGGGTGCGGGCGGATGCCACCGTTCATGATGACTCCGGCCAGCGACGGAAAGCCTGCCGCCTCATGGGCATTCATGACGCCGAGCAGCACGTCGGAACGGTCGCCGGGCGCGATCACCACGACGCCGTCGGAGAGCCGTTCGAGGATGTGCTCGGCGGTCATGCCGCCGACCATGATGCGCAGTGCCTCGCGCTGCAGCAATTCCGGGTCGCCGCTGTAGATTTCACCGTCGATGGCCTCGCACAGTTCACCCATGGTCGGGGCCATCAGCAGCGGCACCTCCGGCAGCGTCCACGACGGCACGTCGAAATCGGCCAGGGCGGCGCAGATCTCGTCCATCCCGTCGGGGGCGCAGCGGTTGGCGATCACCGCGACCAGTTGCGCGTGCTCGCCGGCGAGCTCGCTCGCACAGAGTTCGACGAGCTGCTTCACCTCGGCGGGCGTGCGTTCGGCGCCGCGCACCACGAGCAGCACCGGGGCGCCGAGGTTCACCGCGATGCGGGCGTTGTAGCGCAGCTCGCTCGGGCTGGCCACATCGGTGTAGTCGCTGCCGACGATCACCACCGCGTCGCAGGCCTTGGCCACATCGTGGAACCGCATCACGATCTCGCTGATGGCGGCGTCGGGGTCGCGGTGCACGTCCTCGTAGCTGACGCCGACGGCCTGCTCGTAGCTGATGTCGGCGGTGCTGTGTTCGAGCAGCAGCTCGAGGATGTAGTCGGGTGCGGTGGCCGACCGGGTGATCGGCCGGAACACGCCGACGCGCGCTGTCGTGGCGCACAGCATCTGCAGGACACCGAGGGCGACCGTTGACTTTCCGGTGTCGCCCTCGGGCGAGGCGATGTACACGGTGGACGGCGCTGGTTCGACCATGCTCGCGAGCTTAGTTAATCGGCGGCGATCCCGGGGTTCGGTGTGGCGCGATCGTCGCGGTTACAGTCGGCCCATGACACCGCAGTTCCCGGATCGAATCTGGGGTTCGCGTACGAACCCGCTCTCGCGCGCCGCCAACCGTTTCGCCGCGACCAAGCCGGGCTCGCTGCTGATCCGCACCCTGACCCCATTGGACCGGGCCGTGCTCGAGCGCACCGACGCCAAGTACACCGTGCTCGGCCCGATCGGCGCGCCGGTGATCCTGCTGACGACCACCGGCCGCAAATCCGGGCAGCAACGCACCCAGCCGCTGCTCTACGTCCACGACGGCGACACCCTCTACGTGGTCGGCTCCAATTTCGGCCAGGCCAAGCACCCCGCCTGGACCGTCAATCTCCTCGCGAACCCGCAAGCCACCGTCGCCATCGCGGGCGAACGCATCCCGGTGACCGCCACCCTCGTCCCCGACGCGGACAAAGAGGCGATCTTCGCCCGCTTCGTCGAGATCACCGGCGCCTACGCCGCCTACCGCGATCGCACCACCCGCGACCTGCGCATCTTCGCCCTCCGCCGCGCCTGACCCGGACGCTCGATCACCACGCTCTGGTGGCGGTTTCGGCCGAGAGCCGAAATCCACCCGAGCCTGATGATCACTTGTCCAGAGGTTCGGGCTTCGGCTCGCCGTTGGACAGGGCCTTCTGCAGGGAGTTGAAGACGGTCAGGCCCTGACCGACCATGCCGTTGACCAGTTCGCTCACGCCGTCGGGTCCGTTGAGGACGGTGAGGTTGGCGCCTGCGAGGCCGTGGGAGGCCTGGCGGACGATCTCGGGGAGTTGCTCGATGAGCAGCTGGTCGAGGGCGATGCGGTTGTTGGAGGCGGCGGCCTCGGCCTGGATGCGGGTGCGGTCGGCTTCGGCCTCGGCGAGGATGCGGACCCGTTCGG
This sequence comes from Nocardia sp. NPDC050378, assembly GCF_040655675.1. Lineage (NCBI taxonomy): Bacteria > Bacillati > Actinomycetota > Actinomycetes > Mycobacteriales > Nocardiaceae > Nocardia > Nocardia sp. NPDC050378. The sequence goes on along the minus strand of NZ_JBFAKI010000001.1, from coordinate 629,971 downwards.
CCTCGGCGAGTGCGGGCTTCACGACCTCGGCCTGAAGTTCCTGCTCTCGCAGTTCGGCGTTCTTGCGTGCCTGTTCCGCCTGCGCGGTGAGGACCTCCTGCCGGGCGACCGCGTCGGCGAGCGGGCCCGCCTGTGCGGCTTCGGCGTTGGCCTTGTCGATGTCGCGCTGGTACTGCGCCTTGAGCAGCGAGGTCTCGCGTTCGTACTCGGCGCGGCGGCGCAACGATTCCTGTTCGGCCTCGGCGGCGCGCTGGGCGGCCTGGGCCTGGGCGATCTGGGCGTCGCGCTGCACGGCCGCGTTGTGCGGGGCGGCGAGGGCTTCGATGTAGCCGAGGTTGCCGTCGTCGATCGACTGGATCTGGAACGAATCGACCCACAGGCCGATATTGCTCATCTCCACCTTGGACGCGATGAGCACCTCGTCGGCCAGCTTCTGGCGTTCGCGGATGATCTCCTCTACGGTCATCGAGCCGACGATCGAGCGCAGGTGACCGGAGAAGATGCGGCCGGTGAGCACCGACATCTCCTTCTCCTGCTCGGACAGGAAGCGCTGTGCCGCATTGACGATGGACTGGGTGTCGTTGGCGACCTTGAACGCGATCACCGCGCGCACGTCGAGCTGGATGGCCTGCTTGGTGACGCAGCGCTCGCGGATCTCGGATTCGAACATGGCCAGCGACAGGTAGCTGACCTTGCGGAACAGCGGTATCACCCAGGTGCCGCGACCGATGATCACCTTGAACGGTGCGTTGTCCTTGACCTTGGCACCGCTGACCAGCATGGCCTCGTCGGGATCAGGAACGTGATAGCCCAGCATCTGAGCCTCCCTTGCTTTCAGTTGTCTTGCGGCAGTTGCGGTGCGAGCGGAATCCAGGGCACGACGTCGACGAGCCTGCCCGGATTGACCGCGACGATGAGCACGGTGGCGCCCGCCTCGATCGGTTCGTCGGCGCGCGCGAGATACAGCTCCGTGCCGCCGCGAATGGCGACGAGCACTTCGCCGAGTGCGCCCGCGGCACGAATCGGTGAGGTGATGGTGCCGGTCAGCCCCTGCACCGGGTCGATCATCGTGGCGAACTCCCTTGTCTCGCACCGGTTGTGCGTCAGCCTACGGAGGAGCGCCTATCAGTGGGTAACAAAATTCTTATTGACAGCATTCTGTCATTAATGACAGTATGCTGTCATGACCAAGAAGACAGTTCACGTGGCTGTGTACGACACTCTCTCGGACTGGGAAGTCGGCGCGGCGACGGTCAATATCGCCGACGACTCCTGGCATCGCGAGCCGGGGCGGTTCGAGGTGGCGACGGTCGGACTCACCACCGCGCCCGTCACCACTGCCGGACGCATGCGGGTGACCCCCGACCTGGCCCTGGCCGACATCGACCCCGCCGACAGCGCGATGCTGATCCTGCCCGGCGCCGACCTGTGGGACGCGGGCGACGACCTGGCTCCGTTCGCCCGGATGGCGCGGGAATTCCTCGCGGCGGGTGTACCGGTCGCGGCGATCTGTGGCGCCACCCTCGGACTCGCAAAGGAAGGCTTGCTCGACGACCGCCCACACACCAGCAACGCCGCCGAATACCTTGCCTCCAGCGGCTATTGCGGCGCCGAGCACTATGTCGAGGAGTCGGCGGTGACCGACGGCGACCTCATCACCGCCGACGCCATGTCGCCGTTCGAGTTCGCGCGCGAGATCTTCGTCCGCCTCGATCTTTTCGAACCGCAGGTACTCGATGCCTGGTACCAGCTGTTCGGGCAGAAGGACCCCACGGGCTACTTCGCGCTCGCCGAAAACGCAGGTGGACAAGCAGATTGAACGACGAACAGCAGCTACTCGACGCGGCCGCGCTCACCGTCTACCGGCTCAACGGCCAATTCCTCACCCTCGGTGAAGCATTGGCCGCACCCGCCGGAATATCGGTGGCCTGGTGGCAGGTGATGGCGGCGGTGGAACACCAACCGCTGCCGGTCGCCGGGATCGCCCGGGCCATCGGCATCACCCGGCAGAGCGTGCAGCGGGTGGCCGACATCCTGGTCGGCAAGGGGCTGTGCGAATACCGGCCGAACCCGGCGCACAAGCGGGCCAAACTTGTCGCGCTCAGCGAGGAGGGGTCGGCGGCCATCCGTCGCATCGACCCGCAGCACGAGGTGCTGGCCCGCCGCCTGGCCGATGCGCTCGGCACCGCCGAGTTCGCCGCGACCGTCGAAACCCTCACCCGGTTGTCGGCGGTCCTCGACACCATTATCGCCGAGGAACATCGCTGACCAGCTCTCGCGCACTGTCACCCATACCGTCGACGGGTCGCGGCGGGGACAGAGCACAACGCCCTCGCGACCGGAAATGGTCGCGAGGGCGTCGGCACCCGATTGAGGTCAGTCCTGCAGGACGGCCTCGATCTCGAGGGTGAGGGTGATCTTGTCGCCGATCACCGCGCCGCCGTCGGGCAGGGGCATATCGATGTCGAGACCGAAGTCGCGGCGCGAGACCACGGTCTTGGCCTCGAAACCGGCGACCTTGCCGTTGCCCATGCCCGCGTTCACGCCGAGGAACTCGACGTCGAGCGAGACCGGCTTGGTATTGCCGCGCACGGTGAACTCACCGTCTACGACGAATTCGCTACCCTCGCCACGGAATCCGGTGGACTTGAAGGTCATCACCGGAAACTGCTCGGCGTGGAAGAAGTCGGCGGTGGCCAGGTGGGCGTCGCGCTGGGCGTTGTCGGTGGTGAGGGAGTCGACGCGGATCTCGGCGTGCGCGGAGGCGGTGCCGTCCTCACCGATGACGAGCGCGCCGTCGAAGTCGGTGAAGCGGCCGCGGACCTTGCTCACCATCAGGTGCCGTACGGAGAAGCCGACGGCGGAGTGGGCGGGGTCGATGGTCCAGGTGCCCGCGGTGAGACCGGTGGCGAGTGCGGTGGTCATGATTTCTCCTTTTCGGGGGGGTGTTTTCGGTGATCGGTCAGTCGGGTAGGCCCGCCGCGAGCAGATCCGCGAAGGGTGTCGGCTCGGCGTAGGGATCGGCGGGTCGGTTCGTGGTCGTACGGCCGCGCAATAGAGCTGCCAATTCGGCTGCCGCGCGGTCGATTCGGTCGTCGAGAGCGCTGTCCTCGCTGCCCCAGTCCGACGACGCGGCGTAGACAGCGGTCGGTACGACGACGGCGCGCAGATAGGCGAACAGTGGGCGAACGGCGTGCTCGAGCGCCAGCGAGTGACGCTCGGTGCCGCCGGTGGCACCGGCCAGCACGGGCAGGCCGGCCAGCGAATCCGGTTCCAGCACATCGAAGAACGTTTTGAACAAGCCGCTGTAGGAGGCGCTGAAGATCGGTGTCACCGCGATCAGCGCGTCGGCGGTGACCACTTTGTCGATCGCTGTGCGCAGCGCGGGCGGCGCGAAGCCGGTGGTCAGGTTGTCGGCCAGGTCGCGGGCGTGCTCGCGCAGGTCCACGAAGTCGAGTTCGACGTCGCCGCCGAGGCGTGCGGCCGTGGCGGCGGCCAGCCGCTGCGCCAGCAGCCGCGTCGACGAGGGCTGCGACAGCCCCGCCGACACCACACCGATGCGGAAACTCATGCGGTCACCTCCGTCGCGGTCTTCGCCGCCACCAGGGCGGCGTGCGTCGGCGCGTCCGGCACGTGGGCCGGGCGACCGGCCGCCAATTCCTTGCGCAGCACCGGAATCACTTCCTCACCCAGCAGGTCCAGCTGCTCGAGCACCGTCTTCAGCGGCAGGCCGGCGTGGTCGATCAGGAACAGCTGACGCTGGTAGTCGCCGAAGTTCTCGCGGAAGGTGAGCGTCTTCTCGATGACCTGCTGCGGGCTGCCGACGGTGAGCGGTGTCTGCTCGGTGAACTCCTCGAGCGACGGACCGTGTCCGTAGACCGGCGCGTTGTCGAAGTACGGCCGGAATTCACGAACCGCGTCCTGGGAGTTCTTGCGCAGGAACACCTGCCCGCCGAGACCGACGATGGCCTGGTCGGCGCTGCCGTGCCCGTAGTGCTCGTAGCGGCGGCGGTACAGCTCGATCAGCCGCTGGAAGTGGTCGGTCGGCCAGAAGATGTGGTTGGCGAAGAAGCCGTCACCGTAGTAGGCGGCCTGTTCGGCGATCTCCGGACTGCGGATCGACCCGTGCCACACGAACGGCGCGACATCGTCGAGCGGGCGTGGTGTCGAGGTGAACGACTGCAGCGGGGTGCGGAATTTGCCCTGCCAGTCGACGACCTCTTCGCGCCACAGCCGGTGCAGCAGGTGGTAGTTCTCGATGGCGAGCGGGATGCCGTCGCGGATGTCCTTGCCGAACCACGGATACACCGGGCCGGTGTTGCCGCGACCGAGCATCAGGTCCACCCGGCCGTCGGCCAGGTGCTGCAACATCGCGTAGTCCTCGGCGATCTTCACCGGGTCGTTGGTGGTGATGAGCGTGGTCGAGGTGGAGAGCAGGATCTTGTCGGTGCGTGCCGCGATATAGCCGAGCATGGTGGTCGGCGACGACGGCACGAAGGGCGGGTTGTGGTGCTCGCCGGTCGCGAACACATCGAGCCCGACTTCCTCGGCCTTCTGCGCGATCGCGACCATCGCCTTGATCCGCTCGGCTTCGGTGGGGGTACGGCCGGTGGTGGGATCGGTGGTCACATCGCCGACGCTGAAGATTCCGAACTGCACGGACCCTCCTTTGGTTGCCATGGCAACTATAACGGCGGAGGGCGGAAACCTATTCCGATGCGACGGGGCTCACATGCCCGGCTAGCGCTCCACGAACGGGGTGCGCGTGCGATTGAGCAGGTCAGCGACCGAATCGACGACCAGCGTCGGCCGGAACGGGTACTTCTCGACCGAGGTCTTGGTGGAGATGCCCGAGGTGACCAGCACCGTGCGCATGCCCGCTTCCAGACCCGCGATCACGTCGGTGTCCATGCGGTCGCCGATCATCACCGTCGACTGTGAATGCGCGCCGATGCGGCGCAGCGCCGAACGCATCATCAGCGGGTTCGGCTTGCCGACGTAATAGGGGTCCTTGCCGGTGGCACGGGTGATGAGCGCGGCGACCGACCCGGTGGCGGGCAACACCCCGTCGCGCGACGGGCCGGTGGCGTCGGGATTGGTCGCGATGAATTTCGCGCCTCGGTCCACCAGGCGGATGGCGGTGGTGATGGCCTCGAACGAATAGGTGCGCGTCTCGCCGAGCACCACGTAATCGGGGTCGCTGTCGGTGAGCACATACCCGATCTCGTGCAGCGCCGTGGTGAGCCCGGACTCGCCCACCACATAGGCGGTGCCGTTGGGTCGCTGGTCGTCGAGAAAGGTCGCCGTGGCCAGCGCCGAGGTCCAGATCGACTCCTCCGGGATGTCGAGGCCCGTGTGGCGCAGCCGGGCCTGCAGATCGCGCGGGGTCCGGATCGAATTGTTGGTCAGCACGAGGAACGGGATCTCGTTCTCGCGCAGTTCGGCGAGGAACTCGTCGGCGCCGGGGATCAACTGATCCTCGTGCACCAGCACGCCGTCCATATCGGTCAGATACGACAAGATCTGTTCGTCCTTGGCGGTCACCAGCTAATCATCCGCTAAAACCCGGCGCGGTGGGAGACGAAACGGTGACGGTGCGGATCGCGGGCCGCACGCTAGGGTCGAGGAGGCAGCGGTCAGCGGAGGAACAGGAGTGGCTGGAATGGTCGATCTCAAGCTCGGGTACAAGGCGTCGGCGGAGCAGTTCGGACCACGAGAGCTGGTCGAGTTGGCGGTGGCCGCCGAGCAACACGGCCTCGACAGCGCGACCGTGAGCGACCACTTCCAGCCGTGGCGCCACAACGGTGGCCACGCCCCGTTCTCGCTGGCCTGGCTCGCGGCCGCGGGCGAACGCACCGAGCGCATCATGCTCGGCACCTCGGTGCTCACCCCGACCTTCCGCTACAACCCGGCGGTGATCGCGCAGGCCTTCGCCACCTTCGGCTGCCTGTACCCGGGCCGCGTGATGCTCGGTGTCGGCACCGGCGAGGCGCTCAACGAGATCGCCACCGGATACAAGGGCGAATGGCCCGACTTCAAGGAGCGTTTCGCCCGGCTGCGTGAGGCCGTGCGGTTGATGCGCGAACTGTGGCTCGGCGACCGCGTCGATTTCGACGGCGAGTACTACCACACCGTCGGCGCCTCGATCTACGACGTGCCGAAGGACGGCATCCCGGTCTACATCGCGGCGGGCGGCCCTGTCGTCGCCAGGTACGCGGGCCGCGCCGGTGACGGTTTCATCTGCACCTCGGGCAAGGGCATGGACCTCTACACCGAGAAGCTGCTGCCCGCCGTCGCCGAGGGCGCGGCCAAGGCCGAGCGCGACCTGTCCGCGATCGACAAGATGATCGAGATCAAGATCTCCTACGACACCGATCCCGAACTCGCCCTGGAGAACACCCGCTTCTGGGCGCCCCTGTCGCTGACCCCCGAACAGAAGCACGACATCACCGACCCCATCGAGATGGAAGCCGCCGCCGACGCCCTGCCCATCGAACAGGTCGCCAAGCGCTGGATCGTCGCCAGCGACCCCGACGAGGCCGTCGCCCAGATCAAGCCCTACCTAGACGCGGGCCTCAACCACCTGGTCTTCCACGCCCCCGGCCACGACCAACTCCGCTTCCTCGACCTCTTCCAGCGCGACCTGGCTCCCCGTCTGCGCGCGCTGGGCTGACCTGCCGCGACCATGGTCGTCGTCATGTTCGAGGAGCTACCGAGCCCGCGGCCACGTCGGCACTAGTGTGCGCCTTCGCCGGGTCGATCCACCCGAACTAGCTCAGCGCGTGGTCGAGGTCGCCCAGGAGGTCTTCGATGTCTTCCAGGCCGACCGAGATGCGGACCACGCCGTCGGAGAGACCGATGGAGGCGCGGCCTTCGGGGCCCATGGCTCGGTGGGTGGTGGTGGCGGGGTGGGTGATCATCGTCTTGGCGTCGCCGAGATTGTTGGAGATGTCGATGATGCGCAGGCGGTTGAGGACCTCGAAGGCTCGCTTCTTGCCGTCGTCGCCGTGCAGGGCGAAGGTGACGACGGTGCCGCCGCCCGACATCTGCTCCTTGGCCAGGGCATGCTGCGGATGTGACGGCAGGAAGGGGTACTTCACCCATTCCACCGACTTGTTCGTCTCCAGGAACTCGGCGACCCGCAGTGCCGATTCGGTCGACTGACGCACGCGAAGCGGCATCGTCTCCAGCCCCTTGAGCAAGGTCCAAGCGTTGAACGGACTCAGCGCCGGACCGGTGTGGCGCATCAGGGTTTTCACGGGACCATCGATGTAGTCCTTGGCGCCGAGGATGGCGCCGCCGAGGACGCGGCCCTGGCCGTCGATGTGCTTGGTGCCGGAGTAGACGACCACGTCGGCGCCGAGTTCGAACCCGCGCTGCAGCAGCGGGGTGGCGAAGACGTTGTCCAGCACCACTTTCGCGCCTGCGGCGTGGGCCAGTTCGGTGACCCTGCGGACGTCGACGAGGGTTTGCATCGGGTTGGCCGGGGTCTCGAAGAACACGGCCTGGGTGGGTACCGACAGAGCCTGCTCCCACTGCGAGAGGTCGTCGCCGTCGACGAAGACGGTCTCGATCCCCCAGCGCGGCAGGATCTCGTTGCACACCACGAAGCAGGAACCGAACAGACTGCGCGCGGCGACGAGCCGGTCGCCTGCCTTCAGCAGCGCGCCCAGCGCGGTGAACACCGCCGACATGCCCGAGGCGGTCGCGAACGCGGCCTCGGCGCCGTCGAGCAGGCGGATGCGCTCCTCGAACATGGCCACCGTCGGGTTGCCGAAGCGGGAGTAGACGAAGTGTTCGACATCGCCGGTGAACGCGGCCTCGGCGGCCTCGGCGTTCTCGTAGACGAAGCCGGAAGTCAGGTAGAGCGCCTCGGACGTCTCGTCGAATCCGGAACGACGCAGGCCACCGCGCACGCCGAGGGTGGCGGGACCGACCCCTTCGGGCAGCGGCTTGTCGAAGGAACCACCGGTGATCATGCGAAGTCTCCTAATGCCTGGCGCCACGGCAGGCCGACGGCGCGCCAGCCGGTGCTGCCGCGCTGCCCGAACGCGTCGGGGCCGCCCTCGAAACCGTCGAGCACGTTGTAGGACGGGGTGATCCCCGCCGCGGTGGCCACCGTCGCCGCGTGCGCCGAGCGCTGACCCGAGCGACACAGGAACACCACGGGTGCGTCGGCCGGGCGGTCGGCGAGGACCTGTTCGAGCTGCTCACCGAAGCGCGGGTTGCGCGCGCCGGTGCCGTCGACCCATTCGATGAAGTGCGCGGGGCGCTCGATGGAGCTGGTGTCGGGAATGCCGATGTGGGCCCACTCGCCTTCGGTGCGCACGTCGACCAGCACCGCGTCGGGATGCTCGGTCAGGATTTCCCACGCCTTCTCAGGGGTGATGTCGCCGGCGTAACTCATGTCGATCCTCCTGCGTGAATCCGCTCTTGCCGAGGCGGGGGAGTCCAGCACACGGCCAGGTCGTCACCCGGAGCACCCCACCGCGGAGGAGGGTTGCCGACCAGCGAGCCGGGGCTTGACGCTGGTACTCATGACCTTGCGATCTGAGATTGCCCCGGCACTGGTCACCGTGTCAAACCCCTCAGGGGGTGCACACCAGCCAGGCGCCGTCGACCCGGGTGAGATTCCAGGTGCTCGACGTCGCCTGCCCGCCCACCGAAACCGTGGCGTCGATCTTGGCCCGGTTGCCGTTGACGGTGGCGTTTGAAAAGCCCTTCTTGTCGATCGTCACCGCTGATTCCGGGCCGCCGAGCCGTTCGGTGAGACCCGATTTCGCCTCGTCGAACCCGGGGCACGCCACCCCGGGCGGCGGACGCTGATCGGTGCGCGAGCGCGCGTCGATATAGTTGGTGACGGCGGCCGCGAGCCGATCGGCCTCTGTGACATTTTTCTCAGCGGGTGCGAGGAGCCCGCCGACGACGATGCTGATGAGCACGACGACCGCGATCACCGCGGCCGCGACGAACGGGACGATGGACCGCTTGTCGGTCTGATCGACCTCGATGGGCTGATCGTCCGAGCCTGTTTGCTCCTCGCTCATGTGGTAATCCTGACAGACCCGGGCCGGGCAGCTACACCGCGCGCCGGGTTGCCGCAACACCGCAGCTAGAATCGCGTTGATTACGGCCTGCCGCCGACGAGGACGGCAGCGGCCGGTAGCCGGTTTCCGACTTAGCCTAAGCTAAGTTGACGCCGTCACATCGTTTCTCGACCAAAGGGTGCGCGTAGACAATGACCGAACAGACAGCGACTCGCCCGCTTCGCATCGCGATCGTGGGTGCGGGACCGGCCGGTATCTACGCCGCCGACGCGTTGATGAAGTCCGACGCCGAGGTCAGCATCGACCTCTACGAGCGCATGCCCGCGCCCTTCGGTCTCATCCGCTACGGCGTCGCGCCCGACCACCCGCGCATCAAGGGCATCATCACCGCCCTGCACAAGGTGCTCGACAAGGATCAGGTGCGCCTGCTCGGCAACATCGACTACGGCACCGACATCACCCTCGACGACCTGCGGCAGTTCTACGACGCGGTGATCTTCTCCACCGGTGCCAACGCCGACCGCGCGCTGCCGATCCCCGGCATCGACCTCGACGGTTCCTACGGCGCCGCCGACTTCGTCTCCTGGTACGACGGGCACCCCGACGTGCCCCGTTCGTGGCCGCTGGATGCCGAGAAGGTCGCCGTGCTCGGCGTCGGCAACGTGGCCCTGGACGTGGCGCGCGTGCTCGCCAAGACCGGCGACGAGCTGCTGCCCACCGAGATCCCGCCGAACGTCTACAAGGGGCTCAAGGAGAACAAGGCCGTCGAGGTGCACGTCTTCGGGCGTCGCGGTCCCGCGCAGGCCAAGTTCACCCCCCTCGAGCTGCGTGAACTCGACCACTCGCCGACCATCGAGGTGATCGTCGACCCCGAGGACATCGACTACGACGAGGGTTCCGAGGCCGCGCGCCGCAACTCCAAGCAGGTCGACATGGTCGCCAACACCCTCGAGCAGTGGGCCATCCGCGACCAGGGCAACCGCCCGCACAAGCTGTTCCTGCACTTCTTCGAGTCGCCCGCCGAGATCGTCGGCGACGAGAACGGCCGGGTCGTCGGTCTCAAGACCGAGCGCACCCAGCTCGACGGCACCGGCAACGTCAAGGGCACCGGCGAGTTCAAGCAGTGGGACGTGCAGGCCGTCTACCGCGCCGTCGGTTACCTGTCACAGAACATCAACCAGCTGCCGTTCGACGATCAGGCAGGCACCGTGCCCAACGAGGCCGGTCGCGTGATCGCCGACGAGAGCGCCGAGGGTGCGGCCCGTTTCATGCCCGCCACCTACGTCACCGGCTGGATCAAGCGTGGCCCCGTCGGCCTGATCGGCCACACCAAGGGCGACGCCAACGAGACCATCGCCTGCCTGCTCGACGACGCGAAGAACTTCACCCCCGCGCCGAAGCCCGAGCTGGACGCCGTCACCGAGTTCCTCGAGGGCAAGGGCATCCCGTTCACCACCTGGGCCGGCTGGTACCGCCTCGACGCCCACGAACGCGCCCTCGGCGAGCCCGAGGGCCGCGAGCGCGTCAAGGTCGTGGAGCGAGAAGACATGCTCCGCGCTAGCGAGCCCCACAAGGCCTGACAGCGATGACAAGGCCGGTGGACGCGAGAGCAGAACCCTCGCCCACCGGCCTTTTCCGCGCGTACCCGCCTGTTTTCTCGGTCGAAGTCGGCCGATCCGCCTAGCTCGAGGCATCCTGTACCAGTGTTCGACGCGCATGTTCACATCATCGATCCGCGGTTTCCGCTGATCGAGAACGAGGGCTACCTGCCGGAGCCCTATACGATCGCGGATTATCGAAAACGGATGGCGCACTTCGATGTACGCGGCGGAGCCGTTGTCAGCGCATCGTTCCAAGGCACCGATCAGACGTACCTGAAGGCCGCCCTGAGCGAGCTCGGCCCGGAGTGGGTCGGCGTCACCCGCCTGGATCTGGATGCCGGTGACGAGGAGATCCTCGATCTGGACCGGGCAGGCGTACGGGCGATCCGGTTCAACCTCAAACGCGCCGCCGCCGACATCACCCAGATGACCTTGCAGGCCCTGCGCGCCCATGAACTGGCCGGATGGCACGTGGAGCTCTACATCGACGGGCAGATGCTCGCATCGTTGCAGCCGGTGATCTCCAAACTTCCCGCGCTGTCCATCGATCATCTCGGCATGTCCGCCGAGGGTCTGCCCTACCTGCTGGATCTCGTCGACCGCGGCGCGAAGGTGAAGGCGACCGGGTTCGGCCGAGTCGATATGGACGTGGCCGAAACGCTGCGCCGCATCCACGCTGTCAACCCCCGCGCACTCATGTTCGGTTCCGACCTGCCGGGCACCAGGGCGGGCAGGCCGTTCGAGGACGCCGATATCGACCTGATCTGCCAGGTCGTCGGCGCCGACATGTACGCGGTCCTCGAGGACAACGCCCGCGAGTGCTACCGCCTGCCCGCAGTGAGCCGGCCGAATCCGAAACCGGTTGCTGCCCGCGACAACCCGACACTTCCGATCCCCCGGTCGGCCCTCCCCGGGGCGGGCGACGACCAGACGCGCCCACTGCCGATCATCGAAAGACCTTGATCGCGAGCCGTTACCGGTTCCCGGCGCGCCGATCCCGAGCACGCGGCCGGCTGACCACGCTCAGACCAGCACCGCCCCGACGAGCCAGACGCCGGAGGCGATGAGTGCGCCGAACAGTTCGACCAGCATCGACAGTCCGACACCCTTGAGCGCGTGCATCGTCGCGGGCCAAGCGGTGTCATGCGTCTTCAACCGCTGCAGTTCCGCCACGTACACGCCGAGCACGAACCCGATGAACAACCCGACCACCGGGATCACGAAGAACCCGACGATGCCGAAGACGGCACCGACGAGCAACGCCCGATTCGACACGCCCGCTTCGCGCATCCGGCGCCCCGGCCAGGTGTATTTCACGACGCCCGACAGGATCAGTGCCACCGAGGCGATGGCGAACACCATCCAGGCACCCGCACCGCCGGTGAGGAACGCCCACACCGCGACGGCCGCGAAGATCAGGATCACCCCGGGCAGGATGGGCACGATCACGCCGATGATGCCGACCAGAATGACGAGGCCGACGAGGACCTCACCCCATACGCTCACTGCCGGGTTCCTCCCATATCGCGCCGAGTCGCGCTCGGCGAATTCTCGCGCATGGTCTACCGGTGCCGCCACCCCGGCGCTATTGTCGGATTGTCAATACCGTTCGACGACGAATGAGGTCACCACGTGAGCACCACCGGTCAGGGCCCCCTCGCGGGCATCAAGGTCATCGAGCTGGCCGGGATCGGCCCGGGCCCGCACGCCGCCCTGCTACTGGCCGATCTCGGCGCCGACGTGGTGCGGGTGCAGCGGCGTGGACAGCTGCCCGGCTTCCTGGAACGCCCGCAGTGGCGCGGGCGCACCATCGTCGAAGCGAATCTGAAGGACCCCGCCGACGTGGCCAAGGTGCTCGACCTGGTCGAGAAGGCCGACGTGCTGCTCGAGGGCTTCCGGCCCGGCGTCACCGAGCGGATGGGTCTGGGCCCCGACGACGCGCTGGCGCGCAACCCGCGCCTGATCTACGGCCGGATGACCGGGTGGGGCCAGTACGGTCCGATGGCCGATCGCGCGGGCCACGACATCAACTACATCTCGCTCACCGGCGTGCTCAACGCCATCGGACGCAAGGGCGAGCGGCCGGTGCCGCCGCTGAACATGGTCGGCGACTTCGGCGGCGGTTCGATGTTCCTGGTGACCGGTGTGCTCGCCGCGCTCGTCGAGCGCGCGACCTCGGGCAAGGGACAGGTGATCGATGCCGCGATGGTCGACGGGGCACTTGCCCTTTCGCACTTCGTGTGGGGCATGCGCGGTGTCGGCCTGTGGTCCGACGAACGCGGCGAGAACCTGCTCGACACCGGAATGGCGTTCTACGACACCTACGAAACCGCCGACGGCAAGTACATGGCGGTCGGCGCGATCGAGCCGCAGTTCTACGAGCAACTGCTCGCCGGTCTCGGTATCGACCCGGAGGGCCTGCCGCAGCAGCTCGACCCGGACGGCCAGGAGCAGCTACGCAAGTTGTTCACCGAGAAGTTCAAGAGCAAGACCCGCGACGAGTGGACCGCGATCTTCGAGGGCACCGACGCCTGCACCACCCCGGTGCTCACCTTCACCGAGGCCACGCGCAACGAGCACATCCGCGCCCGCGAAGGGCTGATCGAGATCGAGGACGTGGTGCAGCACGCGCCCGCGCCGCGGTTCTCGCGCACCCAGGGCGGCACCCCGACACCCCCGCCGAGCGCGGCGACGCCGATCGAGGATGTCTGGGCTCAGTAGCAGGTGAGCGGCTGGAGTGGGTCGGCGGCGCGCGGCGTGAGCGCGGTGTAGGCCGCGGCGATCGACTTCACAGCCAGCCGCAGATCCGCCTCGGGATGCGTGAACGGCAGTCGGATGAACCGTTCGAACGCACCCTGCACGCCGAAACGTGGTCCGGCGGCGAGCAATACACCGTGGTTGGGTGCGGTGGCGGCCAGTGCGGTCGACACCGGACTCGGCAGCTGCGCCCATACCGACATGCCACCCGCGCCAGGGGCTATGTGCCAATCGGGCAACTCCTCGGCCACGGCCGCGAGCAGGGTGGCACGCTGGGCACGCAGCTGGACGCGGCGCCGGTCGAGGATGGGTTCGGCGTTCTCCAGCAGGTGGACGGTGGCCAGCTGGTCCATGACCGGGGTGCCGAGGTCGACGGTGGCGCGGATGCCGAGCAGCTTGGTGATGAGCGCCTGATTGGTGCGCACCCACCCCACGCGCAGGCCACCCCAGAACGACTTGGACGCCGAACCGATGGTGATGATCTCCGAGCCCTTCGCGAAAGCCGCGACGGGCGGCGGCATCTCGTCGTCGGAGAGGTTGAGGTCGCGCATCGACTCGTCGACGACGATGGTCATTCTGGTGTCGCGGGCGATGGCGGCCAGTTCGGCGCGACCGTCGGCGTCGAGGAGCAGGCCGGTGGGGTTGTTGAAGTCCGGCACGAGGTAGGCCAGGGTGGCCGCCGTCTGCCGGGCGGTACTGCGCAACCCTTCCAGATCCCAACCGGCACTGGGGAATTCAGGACGTAGCGGCACCGGGATGGGGCGCGCGCCGACATCGCGGATCGCCTCGATCGCGTTCGGATAGGACGGATGGTCGATCAGGACGCGGGCGGCCGGTGAGGTGAGCACATTGAGCAGCAGCCGAAGTCCGTGTTGCGCACCGAGAGTCACCAGGATCTGGTCGGGTTCGGTGGGCAGGCCGCGCGCGGTGTAGCGGCGGGCCAGGGCCTCGCGCAGCGCGAGCACACCGACCGGGTCCATGCCGTGAGTGCCGAGGTAGGCCGGAATACCTTGTAGCGCCGCCGAATACGCGTCGTGCAGTTCCGGCGGTGCGGACATGGCGGCGTAGGTCATGTCGATGGTCGGCAGTTCCGGCTGCGCCATCAGCGCCATGATGCCGCGCGCCGGGCGGGCACCGTCGTGCTGAATGCTCGGCGGCAACGCGACCGTGCTGCGCGAACCCTGACGGCTGATGAGGTAGCCGTGCTCGCGCAGCAGCGAGTACGTGGAGGTGATGGTGGTGCGGCTGACGCCGAGAGTGGCCGCCAGATCACGCTCGCTCGGCAACGCTACGCCGAGCGGGGCCCGCCCGTCGTGGATCAGCAGCCGGATGGCCTCGGCCAGCGCCAGGTAGGCGGGCCGGTGGGGGCGACGCTCGTCGCCGTCGGTCTCGGGGTCGCGCCACCGGCCGAGGTCGCGGGCCAGGCCCGCCGCGCCGATCACTCTTGTCGCCATAAAGTCCAGTATTCCGTGAGTGGCTATTTTTTGACAAGGCCAGTGGGCGGATTCTTGGATTATGACCACCTTCCTCGCTCTCGCCATCGCCTTCGCCGTGGGCTATGCCGTCTACCATTTCGCCCCCAAAGAGGGGGAACTGCCGTTCTGGCCGTTCCAGGAATCACCCCATGACCGAGCCTTCGGCACCTACGACGACCAGCGCCAATACCGCGATCTCGAAGCCCTTCGCAGTCGCGGTCATGACGAACCAGTCCAGTCGCCGGAAACTGGACTGAATTCGAAGCCGGACAGCGGCCGTCTCGCCGCGTGAGCGGCGGGTCGGGCCGAAACCTGTCACCGGGGCGGCGCACACTGTGCTCATGAGTTCCGGAGCTGACTCGACACGGACCGGCACCGTGGTCGCGGCCCTCTTCGACACCGCCATCGGGCTGTGCGCCATCGCCTGGCGCGACGACACCGTCGTCCGGTTCGCGCTGCCCGAGGCGAGCGAAGAGCAGACGCTGGCCCACATCACCCGGCCTTTCGGCGGGCAACCGGTGGCCGAAGGCGAGCCCGGCCCCGCGATCGTCGCGGCGATCGCGGGCATCCGAGCGCACCTCGCGGGCACCGTCGACGCGCTGCGCTGGATCGAGGTGGACCTGCCGGGCGTTCCCGAATTCCACCGTGCCGTCTACGCGGTGACCCGCGACATCGACCCGGGCCGCACCCTCAGCTACGGCGACATCGCCGTCCGGATCGGCGCGCCCGGCTCCGCGCAGGCCGTCGGACAAGCCCTCGGCCGCAACCCGATCCCCCTCATCATCCCCTGCCATCGAGTGCTCGCCGCCGACCACGCGCTGCACGGATTCTCCGCGCCCGGCGGCATCGGCACCAAGGCGCGCCTGCTCGAAATCGAGCGCACACCGGGCTTCGGTGAACCCATGCTGTTCTGAGCGATGAATCGGGTGGGCCCGGACCGTCTGTTCCGAGGAGCCGGAGGGCGGGCGCGCAGGGTCGCGTACCGTCGCACTGCGGTGGTCAGCTATCGAGAGGAACATCATGCGGACAGTCACGTCGGCCGACGGCACAACGATCGCTTACGACCGGGTCGGCGACGGGACCGCGGGGACGGTCATCCTGATCGGCGGGGCCTTCAGCTTCCGCGAGTTCAAGACCATGACCGAGCTCGCGCAGACTCTCGCCGACGACTACGCCCTGACGGTGCTCAACTACGACCGGCGCGGGCGCGGTGACAGCACCGACTCCCCCGGTGTGTACGACGTGGCCAACGAGATCGCCGACATCGCCGCGCTCGTCGAGGCGGCGGGCGGGAAGGCGGCGCTGTTCGGGTGGTCGTCGGGCGCGGCGCTTGCCCTGCTCGCGGCGCGCGAGATTCCCGGTGTCACCGAGGTGGTCGCGTTCGAGCCGCCCTTCGTGGTCGATGCCAAACATCATGTGCCGCCGAAGGATCTGGAAACCAAGCTGCATCCGCTGATCGCGGAAGGCAAGCGCGACAAGACGGTTCGCTACTACATGACCAAGGCGATGGGGATGCCGGGGCTGATGGTCGCGGTGATGCGGGTGACGCCGTTCTGGAAACAGCTTGCCGCCACGTCGAATTCGACGGCACACGACTGGGCCGTGATGAAGCCCTACATGCGCGGGCAGAAACTCGATCCCGCCGAATGGCGCGGCATCTCGGTTCCCGTCCTCGTTCTCGCGGGCGAACGCACCGCACCCCTGCTCACCAAGGGTGCGAAGGCCGCCGCCGAGGTGGTGCCGAACGCCGAGTTCGCCGAGCTCCCCGGCGTGAGCCACAACCCGAAGATCTCCGTGCTCGCCCCCGCGATCGGTGAATTCCTCACGCGCGCACGGTAGTCGTCGGCGCGAGAATCGTGCCTCGCCCTCGCGCGGCGTCCGGAGGCGGACGAACGTCGTCTCAGCCGAGTTCCTGCGCGAGCCCGATGAGGATGCCCTCGGGGCCGCGCAGGTAGCAGAGCCGGTAGGCGTCCTCGTAGCGAACGACCTCGGCGCTCACCAGCTCCGCACCGCGTGCTTCCAGTCGCGCGAGCGTGTCGTCGATGTCGTCGACCGCGAACATCACGCGCAGGTAGCCCAGGGCGTTCACGGGCGCGGTGCGATGGTCGGCGACGACCGCAGGCTCCAGAAAGCGCGACAGCTCGATCGAACTGTGGCCGTCCGGCGTGCGCATCATCGCGACCTCGACCCGCTGGTCGCCCAGGCCCGTGACGCGACCAGCCCATTCGCCCTCGATCATGCCCTGACCCTGCAGTTCGAGCCCGAGCTCCCGGAAGAACTCGATGGCCCCTTCCAGGTCCTCGACGACGATGCCGACGTTGTCCATCCTGAGTGTCATGGCGCCAACCTACCTGGCCCGCGCAGCTGCCTCGGACCGTTGCGTCACGGCGAATTCGGCACTTCGTGGTCGATATCGGCGCCGCGTCCGCGATCACTCGCCGTCGGCGAATCCAGCATCCGCCGCAGCGGTCAGGGCGGGGGCGGGTGGTCCCGGAAGAACTGGCACGGTTCGCCCGACAGGTAGCCGTCCATGCAGGCGAAATAGGTCTGCACGCACGCATTGCTGACGCACCCCGCCGTGTACAGCATTCCCCGGATGCGCTCGTTGCGCTGCTGCGACGGGGCGAGGGTCTGCGCGGGCGGCAGCGCGGTGGTGGACAGCACCGGCGAGGCGCTCGGCACCGGTGCGGGCGCCTCCGGCGTCGAACACCCGGTGAGCGCACCCACCGCGAACATCCCGACCACGATCATCCTGCGCACCATCGACCACCTCCATCCGAACCATTCCCGACGCTACCCCCGACCGCGGTCCTCAGCTGGGGTCACCCGCCCGACCGTGACCACGTTCTTCTCCACCGCGACCGCACCGGAACCGCGACTTGGACGGATCATCACCACGCTCTGATGGCGTTCGACCCTCGGGCGATGCCGCCACCAGAGCGTGGTGATCGACTGTCCAGGTCGCGAGGGGCGCTGCTGAGCCGGTGTTCGAGGGCGGTGGACGCCCCGCAACCTCGCGTGAGTGTCAGAGGGTGGCGCCGTAACCGCTGCCGAGGACGCCACCCGCCACGGCGCCGGCCGCCGCGGCCGGGATGCCGAGGGCTGCGGCACCGAGGGCGGCACCGGCTGCCGCGCCGATGGCCGCGCCCGCACCCGTCGTCGCGGCCGCGATGGGCCACGCCGCGGTGAAGCCGCCGATGATGATGGGCACCGCGCCAGGCCCGGCCGTCGGAATAGCCGCCGCACCGGCCAGGATCGCGGTCGCACCGGCTGTGCCCGCGGCGCCGACCACGAATCCCACACCCGCGCCGACAGCCGCACCGGCGAGGCCGCCGCCGACCGCGCCAACGGCGGCGGCCGGGACACCGGCGATGGCGGCGCCCGCGAGAGCTCCACCCACCGTTGCGGCGGCGATCTTGTCGGAGCGGCTCGGGTTGATGCCGATCGAGCGACCCTGGGTGGCGATGGCCGCTTCGACATCGGCGGCGGTGGTGTTCACGCCGTCGAGGATCTCGGCCGGAAGTTCCTCCGGAGCCGGGGCGGTGAAGTCGCCTACGCGCAGCGTGCGCGGCGGCGGCGCGATCGGGGCGACGGGCTCGACCGGTTCAGGAAGGTGCAGTTCCTCGATCACGACGGGCGGCGCGGGGGTGGTGTAGTCGGGCACCGGCCGCGTTTCCTGCGGTTCCGGCGCCAGATAGGCCAGCGAATCGGGCCCCTCGAAATCCCCGAGACTGGAACGCCCCTCCTCGCCCGGCGTGTTCACTCCCGGCTGCACCGGCACCTCATCGGTCACACCCGGCTGCGGCACAGCCAGCGCGACACCCGCACACGCCACCGCAACCGCCATCGGCAACACTCCCGCGACCGCCCGAGCAGACACCCGCCCCGTCGATCCCCACACACCAGCACACCGACGGACCACGCCGAACACCCACTCACAAGCTAGAGGAAAGCGGCACGTCCCCGCGTGCCGCAGCGACCATAGCGTTAGCCAGGGGGATGCTCAAATCGATAGCGTGTCCGCATTGTCCGAGCGTGTCGGGGGTGCGGGGACGACAAAGCCCGGCGCCGCTGCTGCGACACCGGGCTCGACGGGGAACTAGGCCAGCACGTCGTGGCGGACGATCGTCTGATCGCGACCCGGACCCACGCCGATGCACGAGATCCGCGCACCCGAAAGTTCTTCCAGCCGAAGCACATACGCCTGCGCGTTGGCGGGCAGGTCCTCGAACGTGCGGGCGGCGGAGATGTCCTCCCACCAACCCGGCATCTCTTCGTAGATCGGCTTGGCGTGGTGGAACTCGGTCTGGGTGGTCGGCATCTGCTCGACCCGCTCGCCGTCGATCTCGTAGGCCACGCAGATCGGCACCGTGTCCAGCCCGGACAGCACGTCCAGCTTGGTGAGGAAGTAGTCGGTGACGCCGTTGACGCGGGTGGCGTACCGGCTGATCACGGCGTCGAACCAACCGCAGCGGCGGGCGCGACCGGTGGTGACACCGACCTCGCCGCCGTTCTTGGCGAGGAACTCACCGAAGTTGTCGAACAGTTCGGTCGGGAAGGGACCCGAGCCGACGCGGGTGGTGTAGCACTTGAGGATGCCGAGCACCGTGTCGATCTTGTTCGGGCCGATGCCCGAACCCACCGCGGCGCCGCCCGCGGTCGGGTTCGAGGAGGTGACGAACGGGTAGGTGCCGTGGTCGACGTCGAGCAGGGTGCCCTGCGAGCCTTCCAGCAGCACGGTTTCGCCCCGCTCGAGCGCCAGGTTCAGCTCGAGGCGGGTGTCGGAGATGCGGTGCTTGAACGACTCGGCCTGCGCGAGCACCTCGTCCACCACCTGCTGCGGGTCCAGCGCGCGGCGGTTGTAGATCTTCACCAGCACCTGGTTCTTGAATTCCAGTGCGGCCTCGACCTTCTGGGTGAGGATCTTCTCGTCGAGCACATCCGCGACGCGCACGCCGACGCGGGCGACCTTGTCCTGGTAGCAGGGGCCGATGCCGCGACCGGTGGTGCCGATCTTGCGGTTGCCGAGGAAGCGTTCGGTGACCTTATCGATGGCCACGTGGTACGGCATGATCAGGTGCGCGTCGGCCGAGAGCAGCAGGCCGGAGGTGTCGACACCGCGCTCCTCGAGTCCGGCGAGTTCCTCGAGCAGCACACCCGGATCGACGACGACGCCGTTGCCGATGACGTTCTTCACACCGGGGGTGAGAATGCCGGACGGGATCAGGTGCAGCGCGAACTTGTCACCGTTGGGGAGCACCACCGTATGACCGGCGTTGTTGCCGCCCTGATAACGGACTACCCACTGCAACCGCTCACCGAGCAGATCGGTAGCTTTGCCCTTACCCTCGTCGCCCCACTGGGCGCCGATGAGGACGATAGCCGGCATTTCGGAGTCTCCTACAGATCGACAGCAGCACGCTTGTACTGCAGCTACCTGCCGTACTGAGGCGGTGGCCGGAGACACAGTCTAGCCGACGGCACTCGCGTGCCCTGTCCAGCGCCCCGACCCGCGCCCGGCGGGCGTGCCATCATCGGTTACGGTTACTTGCCGGCAGGGGGATTGCCGCGCTCATGGGCGACACACCGTCGACCCGACCGAGGAGGGTGTACCGCAGTTTGAGTACCCACGTTCTCCGATGTGGTGACCTGCCGGTCCCGATCGCTCTCGCCTCACTCCCCACCACGCAGACCGAGCGGTTACCCGATGTCGCCGTGATCGATGAGCTGCTGCCGGTGCTGGCCGCCGACAGCCTCCCCCGGCTGATCGTGCTGGGCGACGACGCGGGCCTGGCGTCCGTGCTCACCCATCTGATGCGCACCGAACGGCTGCACGTGGAGATCGGCTACGTGCCGGTCGAGACCACCTATGCCTCGCGGGTCTATCAGACCGGCACCGGCAACGCGGCCGCCAAGACCGCGCTGGAAGGCCGGGCCGTCGAGACGCCGCTGATCCGCGACGACACGGGCACGGTGCTGGTTGGCCGGGCGAGCATCACCGGCGTCGAGGGCGCCAAGCTCGAGGGCGAGGCCTACGTCGACGACACCTTGCTGTTCACCGGCACGGTGACGACCATGCTGATCTCCCCGACGATGGCGATGCCGGGGGTGCGGGCGCGGGTACGCAAGGGTCTGCGCAAACGCGGCTGGGTCGGCGGGCGCGCCGCCCAGCTCGGCACGCCGGGCGCGATCGTGACCCGCGACGGGATCACCGCCGAACGCACGGTCCCCCGCTCGACCTTCTACCGCTTCGAACAACCCTGGCTATTGGTGCGATGAGTTACTCCTTTCCCAGCACCCGTGGCGCGGTGCGACCGAGTCCGGTGTTTCTGCTGATCGTGGCCGTCACCGTGCTCGGTGGCGCGCTGGCGTGGGACGCCGACGTGTCCTCGGTGCGCGCCAAGGTCGGCGTGTTCGTCCTGGTGGTGTTCGGCTGGATCGTGAGTCTGTGCCTGCACGAATTCGCGCACGCCTATGTGGCGTGGCGGGCCGGTGATCACGATGTGGAGGCGCGTGGTTATCTCACGCTGAATCCGCTGAAATACAGCCATCCGGTGTTGTCGATCGCCTTACCGCTGCTGTTCATCGCGCTCGGCGGGATCGGTCTGCCGGGTGGTGCGGTTTACCTGGACACCACCCGATTCCGTTCGGGCATACAGCGTCTGGTGAGCGCGGTCGGCCCGTTCTCGAATCTGCTGTGCGCGATCGTGCTGCTGATCGTGATCCGTGCGATGGGCTCGGCCACCGAACACGCTGCGTTCTGGTTCGGGCTGAGTTTCCTGGCGTTCCTGCAGCTCACAGCATTTCTGCTGAACATTCTTCCGGTGCCGGGACTCGACGGGTACGGGATCATCGAGCCGTCGCTGAGCTACCAGACGCGGCGCTCGCTCGACCAGTTCAAGCCGTACGGCATGTTGATTCTATTCGCCGTCATCTTTTTCACCCCGCTCAGCCGGGTGTTCTTCGAGGCCGTGTACTTACTGTTCGATGTTTCCGGCATCCCGCAGTATTGGGCGGGCAACGGCAGCCGGTTGACGCGCTTCTGGTACTGACGGCCCGGGTCAGTCCTCCGGCGGGACATACGGATTCGGCACGGTCGGCGGGAGCAGCGCGATCGCGGAGATGCGTTGCATTCCGCACACCACCATCAGGTCGACCACGATCGAACGAATCTGAGCGAACACCACATGCGCTGAAAGGCCCGCGCCCACAACGAGTTCCGGACGCGCGTTCTTGGCGACGCTGCGCAGGCAGCGGGCCGCCTCGGCCTGGTCGGGCTGCTCGCCCGGGTCGGCGAGCATCATCTTGCGCACCACGTCGGTGGCGCCGCCGAGCTGGCGGAGCAGGTCGATCAGGCGCGGATCGAGCACCTCGTCGTCGCGGACGAGGGTGAGCGAACGGCGCAGCAGCACACGGGTGTTGCGCACGGCGTTGTCGAGCGGGTCGGCGGTGGCCCGGATGCGGGCGAGGCGTTTTCGCGAATTCCAGTACAGCGGGGAGATGCGGCTCACCTCACGGCCACCCTCGAGCGCGGAGCGGAGTCCGTCGATCTGGCTTTGGGTGGCGCGTACGGCGGTGAGCGCGTCGTGCACCTTGTCCGCACTCTGCTCGAGCAGACCGTCGGCGCACTCGGTCATGGATTTGCTCATCACATCCAGCACCTGTGCGGCGTGCTCACGCGCGCGACGAACCGGATGCAGCGGGATGGCGGCCACCATCAACACACCGACGAGGCCACCGACGAGCGCGTCGATCATGCGGGACGGACCCGCGCCCGGAGCCTGGTTCAACGTGGAGACGAGCACGGCCGAACCCGCCGCCTGAATCGTCATGATGGCCCCGGAGTCGAGGAACACCGACACCGCCATCGCACCGCCGACGACCAGCGCCACCTGCCACACACCGGTTCCCACCTGGGCGATGAACAGGTCACCGATACCGATGCCGACCGCGACCCCGACGACCAGCTCCACCGAGCGGCGGATGCGTGCGCCGAACGAGATACCGATCGACACCACGGCCGCCGTCGGGGCGAAGAACGGCTCGATATGGCCGATCACGTCGTGGGCGATGAACCAGGCCAGCGCGGCACCCAGCGCGCACTGGATGATCGGAATCGCCGACAGCCGCAACCGCTCGACCGATTGCCGGAACCGGCCGACGGTACTCACCTTCGCGGCCGCTACGACGGGCGTAGCGACCTCGACGAACGGCCTGTGCTCGCTCACCTGCGAACCGGTGACCGGCTAGTCGAGACCGAGTTCGGTGGCGGCGTTGGGGTCGCAGTCTTCGAGCAGGTCGAGGCAGCGGGCGTATTCCTCGGTCTCACCGATCACCTGCGCGGCCTTGGCCAGCGCACCGACGCTGCGCAGGAAACCCTGGTTGGGTTCGTGCGACCACGGCACCGGGCCGAAACCCTTCCAGCCGTTGCGGCGCAGCAGGTCGAGGCCGCGGTGGTAGCCGGTGCGGGCGAAGGCGTAGGCGGCGACGGTGTCGTGATCGACCTCGCCGTTGCTGCGCTCGAGCGCCGCCTCGGCGAGCTGGGCCCACGCGATCGACGCGGCCGGATGATCGGCGGCGACCTTCACGGGGTCGGTGCCCGCCGCGATGGCGTCTTCGGCGTCGATCAGTTCAGGGAGGAGGACCGGCTGCGGTCCGAGCAGGTCACCGAAGGAGGTCATGGGTTCATTGTGCACCGCCACGCCCACCCACCCCGCCACGGGTGATCGACGAACTCCCCCGCGCGCCGCGCATTAGGCTGGGCACGAGTTCAACGTTCGAGCCTGAGCGAGGGGTACTAGGTGTCCGACCCGACCGACGAGAACAACCCAGCAGCCGAGGACCGTGGTCCCGGTGCGGCCGGGACACACCCTGACGCCGACCCGTCGCCCGACGAGTCGACCCGGCCGGGTTCCGAAGCGCCGAAATCGGTGCCGCACGCGGTGACCGAGCCGGAGCGCGCCACCGCCGGAACCTCGGAGACTGTCGTCATCCGGCGCAGTGAGCTGCCGGGAGATCAGGGTGCGGGACGTTCTTATGGGCCCGGATTCCGACCTGCCGGTGGGCCTGGTGCGCCGCAGGGTCCGGCCGCGCCGCGGGTGGATGGTCCGCAGGGGCCCGGTTCTCAACGCCCCGCCGGTCCGGGAAATCGTCCTCCCCAGGGTGGGAATGTGATGCCGCCGAGAGCGGGCAACGCGGCGAACCGTGGTCCGAACAACCCCGGCGCTGCCGGGCGGCCGGTCGATGTGCCGGGGGCCGATGGTCCGGGTAGCCCGTCCGGGCCGGCTGGGCGTCCGATGAACGGGCCCGGCGCTGGATCGGTCGGGCGACCAGCGAGTGGGCCCTCGAACGATCGCCCGGGCGCACCGGGGTCCGGTGACCCCAGGGCTGCGGGTGGGCGACCGGGGCACGCACCAGGGCCGAACGGGCCCAACGCTTCTGGTGCACCCCAAGGGGGTCGGCCCGGGCCAGGACGTGCGGCGCCGGTCGCGCGGGCAACGAATGGGCCTGCCGCACAGCGTCCTTCGGGTGAACAGGCAGGCGATCGAGGTCGTCCCGGAGGCGTTGTCGAGAGTCAGCAGAGCTCTGCGGCCGGGGCACCAGCGAATCGGCCTGGTCAGGGTGGCCACCCCCGTGGCGGCGAGGGTGGTACTCGCGGCGGTAGTGGTGTGGGCGGTGCGGAGCGTGGAGCCGGATCGCAGCAGCGTGGTGACCGGCCGGCGAATGCGCCGGGTGCGGCCGGCGAACGTGGCAGTGGGCAGGGCCCGGCTGCCGGGCAAGGACGCGAGCCGGGCGCGGCGGCGGCGGGCGGATCGCCGTTGGCAGGGTTGTCGAAGGGGCTTCCCGGGGAATCGACTGGCGGCGAAGGCGATTCGCCGGTACGGCCTGATTCCGCGGGCCTCGGTGGGGCCGATGCGCCGACTACCGCGATGCGGATCCCCGGACGCGGACCGTCGACGTCTGCCGATCGAGGCGAGCAGGGTGCGGCAGATGTGCCGACCGTCGGGATGGAGCCGGGTGCTCGTCCCACCGCCGGGCAGCAGGGTGCGCCCACTGACGTGCGTGGATCAGGACCCGGCACAAGCGATTCGATCGAATCCTCCGCTGCGTCCGCCAACCGTGATGCTTCCGCAGCAAACAGCGGCGTTTCGGCGGGGAGCCGAGGTGACGCGGAGCACGTGGATCGCTCGGGGGTTGGTGAGCAGCGTGGCGAGCAGCGCCCGAATGCGGACGAACAGGCCGCAATCGCGAATACTCCGGATACACAAGGTGATTCGCGCAATGAGCAGGCTGCACGCGACATTGAGCGGGCTGGTGCACCCGACGACCGTGGTGCGCGAGAGGAGTCGCGTGGCGAGAACGGTGGTGTCGGCCGGGCGAACAGCGGGCAAGGTGGTGTCGGCGGGACGGAAGCCGACGGGAACGATGCGGGGCAGTCTCGAACTGTTGGCTCTGAATCCGCTGTGCGTGAGGGTGATTCGCAGGGCTCCGATGCGACGGAGAAGTTCTTCACGAGTTCCGGGCCGCAGCGCGGTGATTCCCGGGCGCAGGACCAGACGGGTGGGAGCGGCGATAAAGCTCTCGGCGGTGCAGCTGGGGCTGCTGCCGCTGCGGCTGCCGCTGGTGCTGGGGCCGGCGGGGTGTTGAAGAAGGGCGAGAGCTCTACTGGGGCAGGTGAATCCGGGTCGGAGGATCAGACCGTTGCTATGCGGGTGGTCAATCCCGCGGACGCGCCTACTACCACTTTTCCGGTGCAGCGAGGGACGGATCGGGTTGTCGGCGGGCGGGCCGTGACACCGCCGCCCAGCACGCCGCGCGGTCCCGCGGGGCCAAGGCAGGCAGGGCACCAGGGACCACAGGGGCCCGGCGTCGAAGACACACGGCCGTCCCCACCCCAAGGACCACGCGGACCGCAAGGACCGGCAGCATCTCGAGGGCCGCAGGGCCCCGGGGCCGAAAACACACGGCCATCGGCACCCCAAGGTCCGGGAGCTCCTCGCGGGCTGCAAGGACCAGGGGTCGAGGAGACGCGCCCGTCGGCGCAGCAAGGTCCGCAGGGGGCGGGTATTGCTCGTGGCCAGGGGCCGGGGGCACCTTCTCCTGCTGATATCCAGCCCACACGACCTGCGCATCACCTGGCGGACGGGCAGCGGCAGGTCGCACCTCCGCAGCGGATCGAGCCGGGTCAGCAAGGGGCCGCACCGCAGCAGCAGGCGAACGCCGCCGGGGCGGGTCGGTCGAAGCGGTTGCTGTTGGCGGCGGCGGGTGCGGCGGTGCTCGTCATCGCGTTGATCGTGGGCTTCGTGTTGATGACGACGGGTGACAATTCGCCGGAGGGGCAGGTGCGGGCGGTGATCGGTGAGTACACCGACGCGCTGCGCGAGGGTGATCTCGAAACCCTGCGGTCCACCACCTGCGGACAGCTGCACGACTTCTACCAGGGCATCAGTACCGAACAGTTCCAGGGTGTGCATCAGCTCTCGACCGAGCAGGGGTCCATCCCGGTGGTCGACCGCGTGGACGCGGTGCGGATCACCGACGACACGGCGCTGGCCGAGGCCACGGTGTACACGGCGGCGGAGTCCAAGCGCACCGCACGCACCTTCGACCTGCAGAAGACCGACGGCGGCTGGAAGGTGTGCGACCCCACGGCTGCCCCCTGAACCGGTGATGACCCGTCGTAGCGCCGGTCAGAGGTGCTATGACGGGTCACACATAACTGGTATCGGGCGCTGTGCACCCAGTATCATTTTTCGGATCATGAGCACGGAACACACAACGTCGCAGCCGGACATCGATGCTGTGGTCCCGGAGGCGGCGCTGGTGGGCCAGCGCTTCGGATTCCGCGATCACTACGAGGTGGGGCGCGAGAAGATCCGCGAATTCGCCCGGGCGGTGCAGAACACGCACCTCGCGCACCAGAACGAGGTCGATGCCCGCAAGCTCGGCTACGACGCGGTGATCGCGCCGCCGACCTTCGCGTCGGTGATCGGGATGAGCGCCACCCGCGCCCTGCTCGACGGCGTACTCACCGAGTACGACCTGTCGCAGGTGCTGCAGACCGACCAGGTGTTCGAGATCTTCCGCCCGATGCTGGCAGGCGACCGGATCCGCACGGAGATCGAGATCGAGTCGATCCGCCAGTTCGCCGACAACGACTTCGTCAATGTCGGGTTCAAGTTGGTGAACCAGCACGACGAGGTGGCGGTACAGGGAACGACGACCATCGTCGCGCGCCGCGGCGTGGAGGTCGACCCCAATATCGTCGAGGCCGTCGAGAACATCAGCATGCACCCGCGCCCCGGCGACACCGGCATCGCCGACGACCTGCTGATCCGCCGCACCGGCCCCGCCCCCGCCGTGCCGCCGCGCGAGTTCGTGCCCGTGCACACCGGCCCCGCGTTCGAATCGTTGAGCAAGGGTATGGAGCTGCCGGTCGCCACCGCGCGTGTCACCCGTGGCGACCTCGCCAACTACGCGGGCGTCTCGGGCGACCCCAACCCGATCCACTTCAGCGACCGCGCCGCCGAACTGGCCGGCCTGCCGACCGTCGTCGCCCACGGCCTGCTCACCATGGGCCTGGCGGCTCAGTACCTCACGGACTGGCTGGGCGACCCGACCGCCATCGAGAAGCTGGCCGTGCGTTTCTCCGGTTTCGTCCCGGTCCCACCGACCGCGGCGGGCGAGATCCAGTTCTCCGGCAAGATCAAGTCGATCGACACCGACCGCCGCGCGGCCACCGTTCTGCTGAGCGGAACCTCGGAGGGCCGCAAGCTCTTCGGCCGCGCCGCCGCGGAAATCCGGCTGACCTGAGGCTCGGCATCGAACGGGACGGGTGACGACCGAGCAGGGCTGATTGCCCGGCTACCATCCGGCCTATGAGTTACCCGCTGCCGCCGCAGGGCTACTACCGTCCGCCGGACCACCCGGAGTCGACCCTCGTGCTGGTGCTCGGGGTGATCGGGGTGTCGTTCTGCGGTCTCACCGCGCCGTTCGCCTGGCTCAAGGCCAAGTCGGCGCTGGCCGAGATCGACGCGTCCAACGGCACGATCGGCGGCCGTTCGCAGGTGTACGCGGGTTACATCATGGGCATCATCGGCTCCGCGATGCTCGGCATCATGCTGCTGTTCCTCGTGCTCGCGGTGGTGCTCATGGTGATCGGTGCGTCGGCGGACACATCCACCTACTGAGCTAGCATCCTGCGGGTGATCGAACCAGAGGCCGACGTCGCGGGACCCACCGAGTGGGGTGAACATCCACACGGTCTCGGCCCGTGGGAGCAGGAGTACGGCACGCCCGCTCCCACCGACGACCGCTACGACCCGGTGCTGCTCGCCGAGGGCGACCGCCGCAATGTGGTCGACGCCTACCGGTACTGGAAGCGCGAGGCGATCGTCGCCGACATCGACGCTCGCCGCTTCCCCTTCCACGTGGCCATCGAGAACTTCGGTCACGACGCCAATATCGGGACCGTGGTCCGCACCGCCAACGCCTTCGCCGCCGCCGCGGTGCACATCGTCGGCCGGCGCCGCTGGAACCGGCGCGGCGCCATGGTCACCGACCGCTACCAGCATCTGGTCCACCACGCCGACCTGACCGAGCTGCGCGACTACGCCGTCCGCGAAGGACTCACCGTGGTGGCCGTCGACAATGTGCCCGGCTCGGTGCCGCTCGAAACCGCCCAGCTGCCGCGCGAATGCCTGCTGCTGTTCGGTCAGGAGGGCCCCGGCGTCAGCGACGACGCGAAAAACGCTGCGGCCCTGACAGTTTCGATCTCCCAGTTCGGTTCGACCCGCAGCATCAACGCGGGCGTCGCGGCGGGCATCGCCATGCACACCTGGATCCGTCAGCACGCTGATCTGTCGCTGGCCTGGCCGATCACCTGAATCCCGCGCGTCACATCAGGTCTGCCACGCCACACCGGTCGCCACAGACCACAATTTCCTTGCCTCGCACGCACACCGACCTGGCAACATGGACCCCATGACCTCGCGTGGGGGCCGGCGCCCGCAGCCGACTGATACCGGATCCATACCGACGCCTGCGCTGTGGTCCGAACGCGCCGACATGGCCGAATCGGCCATCATCTCGCGCCACCTGCGCGCGCTGTGGGGTTGTCCCGGAACGGAATTGGGCGTCGTCGGGTGGCCGGCCACCCGCCGCGAGCGCCTGTTCGGCAGCTGGCACTACTGGTGGCAGGCGCACCTGCTCGACTGTGCGATCGACGCCGCGAACCGGGTTCCGACACCGGCCCGGCGCAGGCGCATCGCCGCCATCGCGCGCTCGCACCGCATGCGCAACATCACCAGCTGGACAAACCGCTACTACGACGACATGGCCTGGCTGGCCATCGCGCTCGAACGCGCCGAACGCACCCAGGAACTCAGCGCGGCGCGCGGCGGTCTGCTCGCCCTGGAACAGCAGCTCTACAGCGCGTGGAACCCGGGTGTCGGCGGCGGCATCCCGTGGCGGGTCAGGTCCGACTTCTACAACGCACCGGCGAACGGCCCCGCCGGCATCGCGCTGCTGCGACTGGGGCAGGTCGAACGCGCGCAGCAGATGGCCGACTGGCTGCACGACACCCTGCGCGACCCGCAGACCGGTCTCATCCTCGATGGCATCCACCTGCCCTCCGGCGAGATCGAACGGCCCACGTTCACCTACTGCCAGGGTGTGGTGCTCGGTCTGGAGGCCGAGCTGGCGGTACACACCGACGACGACCGCCACATCGACCGCGCCGTCGACCTGGTCGACGCGGTGGAAGACCATATGACCCACCGGCTGGTGATCTCCGGCGGCGGCGGGGGCGACGGCGGCCTGTTCAACGGCATCCTCGCCCGCTACCTGGCCGTCGTCGCGCTGATGCTGCCGGGCGAGGGCAAACGACCCGAAGCCGCGCGCCGCATCGCCGCGGCCATCGTGAAGACCTCGGCCACCGCCGCCTGGAGCAACCGCCTCGAGGTGGAGGGCGAACCGTTGTTCGGCTACGACTGGAGCAAACCGGCCCGCCTGCCGGGCGGTTCGGCGGGCGCGGGCAAGTTCACCGCGGGCGGTTCGGTGACCGCGTCGGTGGTTCCCGAACGCGACCTGTCGGTGCAGCTGTCGGGTTGGATGCTGATGGAAGCCGCCTACCAGGTGAGTGCCGCGGGCCTCTAGCGCTCGCCGACGCTCGCCTCGCACTCGACTTCGTAGTCCTCGGCGGGCTTGGCCATCTCCTGGCGGTAGTGCCGGATGCCGATCACCGTGCCGATGATCAGGCCGACGACGAGGGTGCCGATCACCGCGGGCATCAACCACGACACCCGCTCGAGGAACTCACCCGCGTAATAGCCGATGAGCAGCAGCACCGGCGCCCAGATGATCGCACCGATGGTGCTGGCGATCGTGTACTTGCGGTGATCCATCCCGGCCGCGCCCGCGACCATCGGGCACAGCGTGCGCACCCACGGGATCCAGCGGGCGATCATCACCGCGAAGAACCCGTGCCGTTCCAGCAGATGGGTCACCTTCGCCAGGTTCTCGGTATTGATGTAGCGGCCGTTCTTGCGCGCGACCACTCGATGGCCGGTGCGTTGGCCGACCAGGTATCCCACTTGGTTCCCGGCGATCGCCGCCAGCATGGTGCCGACGGACAGCCCCCACACCTGCGCTTCGCCGTTGGCGTGGGAGGCGAGCACGATACCCGCGGTGATCAGCATCGAATCGCCGGGCAGGAACAGCCCGATGATGAACGCGCATTCCAGGAACACGAACACCAGCACGACCGTGCAGACCACAGCGGGCCCGGCCGAGACCAGCGGATCGAAGCTGCCGACGGCGTAGGTGGATGGTCCCGCTGTCACGTCGATCAGAGCGTCTTGTTCGTCGAGACGGCCAGTTCGGCAGGCTCGGCGGGCACCACGGGCACCACGGGCACCACGGGCACCACGGGCAGAGCGCGGCGCGCGAGCACCTTCTTACCGACGGTGATGACTGCGGGCAGGATCGAGACGAACACGATCAGCAGGAAGATCGCTTCCACATGGTCGCGAATGAAGGGCACATTGCCGAGGAAGTAGCCGATGATCGTCACGCCGCCGCCCCACAGCACGGCGCCGACGATGTCGAACGCCACGTACTTGCGGTAGCTCATCTTCGACACACCGGCGAGCACCGGCATGAACGTGCGGACGATCGGCACGAACCTGGCCAGGATGATCGTCTTGGGGCCGTGCTTCTCGAAGAACTCGTGGGTCTCGACGACGTACTGCTTCTTGAAGAAGCGGCTGTCCTCCTTGCGGAAGATCGCGGGCCCGATTTTTCGCCCGATCCAGTACGCGCACTGGTCGCCCGCGAACGCGGTGACGATCACCAGCGGGACGAGCACCCAGATGTTCGGGCTGCCCTGCGCGGCCAGCATGCCACCGGTGAACAGCAGCGAGTCACCGGGCAGCAACGGGAACAGCAGACCGGTCTCGATGAAGACAATCGCCAGGATGGCGGGTAGCACCGCGTTCTTCAGCCACGTGTCCTGGAGCAGATACATCGGGTCCAGCAACTGGGTCAACGCGAGGTTGTGCGTCATCACATCGGAAACCGCCAGCAAAGTCACGGGCCCCACAGTACCGGTCCGAACTGTGAAGTGAGTGGCTGTGGCCGACCTGGTGGAAACAAGCCGGTGAACTCCCCGATCACTTCCTAACCTAGGGTGTGGCCTGACAGAATTGGTTTTTTGCTCCCCACAGACGGAGGTCACTGCTGTGCCTATCGCGACTCCGGAGGTCTACGCCGAGATGCTCGGCCGGGCCAAGGCGCACTCGTTCGCATTCCCGGCTATCAACTGCACTTCGTCGGAGACGATCAACGCCGCCATCAAGGGCTTCGCGGAGGCCGGGAGCGACGGCATCATCCAGTTCTCCACCGGCGGCGCCGAATTCGCCTCGGGCCAGGGTGTGAAGGACATGGTCACCGGCGCGGTCGCGCTGGCCGAGTTCGCGCACGTGGTCGCCGCGAAGTACGACGTGACCATCGCGCTGCACACCGACCATTGCCCCAAGGACAAGCTCGACACCTACGTGCGCCCGCTGCTGGCCATCTCCCAGGAGCGCGTGAACAACGGCCGCAACCCGCTGTTCCAGTCGCACATGTGGGACGGTTCGGCCATCCCGATCGACGAGAACCTCGAGATCGCCAAGGAGCTGCTCAAGCTCTCGAAGGCCGCCAACATCATCCTCGAGGTCGAGATCGGCGTCGTCGGCGGTGAAGAGGACGGTGTGGAGGCCGAGATCAACGACAAGCTCTACACCTCGCCCGAGGACTTCGAGAAGACCATCGACGCGCTCGGTGCGGGCGAGAACGGCAAGTACCTGCTCGCCGCCACCTTCGGCAACGTGCACGGTGTGTACAAGCCGGGCAACGTGGTGCTCAAGCCCGAGGTACTGGCCGAGGGCCAGCGCGTCGCGGCCGCCAAGCTGGGCCTGGCGTCGGACGCGCAGCCGTTCGACTTCGTGTTCCACGGTGGTTCGGGCTCGCTGAAGTCCGAGATCGAGGACTCGCTGCGCTACGGCGTGGTGAAGATGAACGTCGACACCGACACCCAGTACGCCTTCACCCGTCCGGTCGCCGGGCACATGTTCACCAACTACGACGGTGTGCTCAAGATCGACGGCGAGGTCGGCAACAAGAAGACCTACGACCCGCGCAGCTACCTGAAGAAGGCCGAGACCTCGATGGCCGCGCGCGTGCTCGAGGCCTGCAACGACCTCAAGTCGGCCGGTCGCTCCGTCAGCGGTTCCTGATCGAAGTATCGAACAAACGGGGCCCGAGCTCATGAGTCTTGATGTCCGTGTGCTCGGGCCCGTTCGACTGCTCGTCGGCGGTGAGCCGGTGGCGGTCGGCGGGCCCAAGCCGCGCGCGCTGCTTGCCGCGCTCACCGTCAACCGGCGGCGCGCGGTGTCGTCGGCTGTGCTCGCCGAGATGGTGTGGAACGAGGATCCGCCCGACTCGTACGCGGCGAGCCTGCAGGTGTTCGTCTCCAACATCCGTAAGGCGCTGCGCAACGCCGGGATCGATTCCGCCCAGGTGCTGCGCACCGAGGGCGCCGGATACCGGCTCGAAATCCCCGACACCGCTTGCGATCTCGGCCGTTTCGAGAACGCGCGCGAGGCCGGTTCGCGCTGCCTCGACGCCGGTGACCATCCCGGTGCGGCCAACCTGTTCGGCGCGGCGCTGCGGGAGTGGTCGGGGCGTGCGCTGGCCGATCTGGCCGGCCTGCAGTTCGCCGACGGTTTCGCCACCGCGATGAACGAGGAGCGGCTGCTCGCCGCCTCGGCCCGCATCGACGCCGAAATCGCCTGTGGGCGTTCCTCTTCGGTGATCGGTGAGTTGGTCACCATGACCAACGAGAACCCGCTGCGTGAACCGCTGTGGGGTCAGCTCATCACCGCGCTGTACCTGTCGGGTCGCCAGGCCGACGCGCTCGAGGCGTGCCGGCGGGTGCGGTCCGTCCTCGCCGAGGAGCTCGGCATCGATCCGGGCGCGGCGCTGATCGAACTCGAGCAGCGCGTCCTTCGCCAGGAGCCGCTGAATGTGCAGGCCTTCAAGCGATCCGAGCAGGTCGCCGCCGCGATGACGGAGACCGTCACCGAGGTGCCGCGCTCGATCCGCAACGGCAATCTGCGCTTCGCCGACGGCCGGACCATCCCGATTCCGCACGGCGGCTTGCGAATCGGGCGCATGACCGACAACGAACTCGTCCTCGACGATCCCAAGGCGAGCCGCTATCACGCGCACATCATGCCGAGCCGGGCCGGCCTGTTGATCAAGGATCTGCATTCGGCCAATGGTGTGTATGTGAACGAATTGCCCATCGACAGTGGGGCTTTGCTAGGCGATGGTGACATCATCCGTATCGGTGCGACAGTGCTGACGTTCCTCGCGGTGAGCTGAGCCCTCGGCACGTGTAGTCCGGCCTTCGGGTCACCGATGGCCGTCCGTAGCCGTGTACACCTGTGCCGCCAGGTTGCCGTCGAGGCAGTCGGCGTGCCACTCGAGCGCAAACCGGCGCCGGGCTCAGCGCGGCCCCGGGCTCAACGCGTGCCGGGCGCTGGGCTCAGCGCGGGTGCCGGGCTCAGACTGCGCCGTGCTCAGCGCGCGCCCTGGGCAGCAGCCGTAGCAGCCGGGTTCGGCGGCGCCACGGTGAGGTGGTACTGGGCCGCCGCGTAGGTCGCGAGAATGACGCCCTCGGTGAGGCGGCGGGATTTTTCGGACTTCGCGAAGAGGCGGCGCAGGACGATCAGGCCGTCGGACACGGTGAACAGCAGCGCGCCCAAGCCGTAGCGGCTGCGCGGGTCCTCGTTCGGAATATTCAGCCCGGCAACGTTTTTCGCGTCGGGGGCCAGGGCAGGATCCGAGGCGAGGGTCGCGGCGGTTCCGAGAGTCGCGCCGTACGCGGTGAGCGGCAGAGCGAGTGCCGGTGCCTTGGCGCGGAGCAGCGCGGCCGCGCCTGCCCAGGCGAGCAGACGCGGCACGGCGATCTCGGGACGGGGACGCGCCCCACGCTGCCACCACAGCAGCGAGTAACCGGTCTGCATCATCGCGAACGACGAGGCGCCCGCGATGAGGCGGCGGTCGTCGTCCGGGTCGATGAGCAGGACATCGCCCACGGTGGCGGCGGCCAGCGAGCCGAGCAGGACCCGGCGCTCGGCCGGGTCGACGGCGCCGCTGGTCACCGCGTCGGCCGCGAGCAACGGCATCAGCAGGGGCTTGGCCACCCATTGCAGGCGTTCGCGGCCGGTGACGGCACCGAATACGGTGACCGCCGCCGCCACGAGATAGCCCGCGCGCAACGGACGCATCGTCAGAAGCTCGGTTCCTTCGGGGCGGGCGGCAGGGTGACGACCTGGCCCGCGTAGCTCAGGCCGGCGCCGAAGCCGAGCAGCAGCGCCAGCTGACCGCCCTTGGCCTTGCCGGTCACCAGCATCTCCTCCATGGCCAGCGGGATCGAGGCGGCCGAGGTGTTGCCGGTGTTCTCGATGTCGTTGGCCATCGGGATGTTCTCGGCCAGGCCGAGGTTCTTCTTCATCAGCTCGTTGATGCGGGCATTGGCCTGGTGCGGGATGAACACCTCGATGTCCTCCTTGGCCACCCCGGAGGCGTCCAACGCCGCGGACAGGGCGCGCGGCAGGGTGACGGCGGCCCACCGGAAGACCTTGGGGCCCTCCATGTGCAGCGACATGCGCCCGATCGGCTCCACCTCGGGGTCGGTGCCCTGCATGGCCTGGGCCTTGTTCATGTAGGCGAGGAAGTCGACGTCCTGGGCGATGGCCTCGGCGTTCTCGCCGTCGCTGCCCCACACCGTCGGCGAGATACCGTTCTCCTCGGCCGGGCCGACGACGACGGCGCCCGCGCCGTCACCGAAGATCATCGCGGTGCCGCGGTCGGTCGGGTCGAGACCGACCGTCATGGTCTCGGCGCCGATCACCAGCACGTATTCGGCCGAACCGGCGCGGATCAGGTCGGCGGCGACACCGAGGCCGTAGCCGAAACCGCCGCAGCCGGAGGTGAGGTCGAACGCGGCCACACCGTTGAGGCCGAGGTCGTAGGCCACCGACGGCGCGCCGTGCGGGGTGAG
This sequence comes from Nocardia sp. NPDC050378, assembly GCF_040655675.1. Lineage (NCBI taxonomy): Bacteria > Bacillati > Actinomycetota > Actinomycetes > Mycobacteriales > Nocardiaceae > Nocardia > Nocardia sp. NPDC050378. Next base: position 594,480 of record NZ_JBFAKI010000001.1, on the reverse strand, counting down.
CTTGAGCCAGCTGGAGGTGCACAGCAGGACCGCCCCGATCTTGGCGCGGTCGACCGAGCTGTTCTTCAGCGCGCGCTCGCCCGCGGCCGCCGCGATCGAGCGGATGGTCTCGTCGCCGCTGATCCAGCGCCGGTTGTGGATGCCGGTGCGTTCGAAGATCCAATCGGGCGTCGAGTCGAGAACCTCACACACCTCGGCATTGCTGACGATGCGCTGCGGGCGGTAGGCACCGATCCCGAGCATCGCGACATTGTCGCGACCTTTGTTAACTGCAATGCTCACCACGGGTGACTCACACGTCCTTAAAGCCTGCCGGACGGCTTCGTCGCCGTCCGAGTTTTCCGATGTTCAGGCTAACTCAGAGCCAAGTCGTCCAGACCGAGGATGGACCGGTACTCCAGCCCCTCGGCGGCGATCACCTGGTCAGCACCGGTTTCACGGTCCACGACGGTGGCCACACCCACCACGATGGCACCCGCGTCGCGCAGCGCGCGCACGGCGGTGAGCGGCGAATTGCCGGTGGTTGTGGTGTCCTCGACCACCAGCACCCGTTTGCCGACGACGTTGGGGCCCTCGATCTGACGCTGCATGCCGTGGGCCTTGGCGGCCTTGCGGACGACGAAGGCATCGATCGGGCGACCGGGCGCGTGCATGACGGCCATCGCGACGGGATCGGCGCCCATGGTGAGCCCGCCGACGGCGTCGAAGTCCCAGTCGGCGACCAGCTCACGCAGCAACGACCCGATCAGCGGGGCGGCCTGGTGTTGCAGCGTCGCGCGGCGCAGGTCGACGTAGTAGTCGGCCTCCTTGCCCGAGGACAGAGTCACCTTGCCGTGCACGACCGCGAGCTCGCGCACGAGCGCGGCCAACTGGTCGCGATCGGCTTCGGTGAGCGCCTGACGTGCCTGGTCGATCATGCGGTTTCCTTTCGGTCATCTGCGTGGGCCCTGCGCGATTACGCTACGCTGCCGCCGCCGGGGCCCACGCCATGCCCTAGGTCCTGCCGCGTGCGTTGAACAGGCCGCGATTGAGCCGCGTGATGAGGGTGCGCGGAACCATCCCCGCCACCGTGGTGATGACCTTGTATTGCAGGCCGGGAACGCTGATGACCCGGCCCGCTTCCAGGTCGTGCAGGCAGCCGTCGACCACCTGGTCCACCTCGAGCCACAGCGCCTTGGGCAGCGAACTCATCTCGATGCCGGCTCGCTCGTGGAACTCGGTGTGCACGAAGCCGGGGCACAGGGCCTGGATGCGCACACCGGTGCCCGACAGCCCACCCGCGAGACCTTCGGTGAAGGCGACGACGTAAGCCTTCGACGCCGAATAGGTGGACCCACGGCCGGGCACGAGTCCCGCCACGCTGGCCACATTGACGATCGAACCGGACGCGGCCGCGATCATCGCGGGCAGCGCGGCCCTGGTGAGCTGCACGACCGAGGTGACGTTCACATCGAGCTGGGCCTGCAACTCGGCGGGCTCGAGGGTCCAGAACTCCCCCGAGTGCGCGAAACCGGCGTTGTTGACCAGGAATTGGAGGCCGGCCTCGGCACGTTCGGCGACCCGGGCGCGGTCGTCGTCATCGGCCAGGTCGGCGACGAGGACCTCGGCGGAGGTGGCGTACCGGCGGCCGAGTTCGTCGGCGAGGCCACGCAACCGCACCTCGTTCCTGGCGACGAGCACCAGGTCGTAGCCGAGGGCGGCGAGGCGGTGGGCGAAGCCGAGGCCGATGCCGGAGGTCGGGCCGGTGATCAGGGCGACGGGTCGGGACGCACCGGGCAGGCGCGCGGGGATATCGGTCATAGCTGGTCGATTCGGGTCGACGGGTGATGCCGTGTCACGGCATCGGGATCACTTGGGGACGGGGCCCTGGTAGGGGCGGAAGCCGGGGTGGAAGGGGCCACCGGGCTGGTCGGACTCGTCGTCGGCACGCTGATCGTCGGCGCGCGGACGCGGTTCCTCCGGGCGCGGACGCGGCGGCTCCACGCGCGGGCGCGGTTCCGGGACGACGGCGAGCGACGGGCGCTTCGGCGGTTCACCGAGCGGACGGCGGCCGGGTGCGGGCTGGTCCTCGAAATCGGGGTCGTCGAGGTCGGGATCGAAATCCGGGTCGGCCGCGAAGGCGGGTTTGCGCGGCGGCAGACGGTCGTAGTCGTCGTCGGGTGCCTGGGCGGGGCGCGCGGGGAACAGCGGTTCGGCGGCGCGGCCGTAGTGATCGTCGACATCGGCTTCGTCGTCGGGACCGGGGAAGCGAGCGCGGCCGTCGGTATCGGGCACGCGGCCGGCCGGAGTGTAGTCGTCGTCGTACTCGTCGCGGAACCCGTCGGGCGACGGTTCGCCGATTCCCGAACGGGGACGGGTGTATTCGTTCGGCTCGGCCACCGGCGGCAGCACGTGCAGCAGACCCGACAGGCGGAGCACGGCGTCGATCGCTGTCTCCCAGTCCTTGGACCCGCTGCCGACCGGGAGCATGCCGAGGGTCCAGTTGCCCTCGCTCCACAGCATCTGCACCGTGTCGGACAGGGATTCGATGAAGCCGACCATCCGCTGGTCGACGGCGTGCCGGGCGATCTCGGGGTCGGTGGCGAACACGACCCGGTCGCCGATGGCGCCGAGCAGTTCCAGATCGTGGTCCTTGGGCGGCGACGCGGTCTTGAGCCGCATGTCGACATCGATCTCGGAGCCGATCTGACGGCGCACGGCCACCAGGGTGGCGGCGTCTTCCAGATCGAAGAGCACGAACTTCTCGCCCTTACGGATGCCGGAGACCACGTCGACCGCGGACAGGTACCCGAGCTTGGTCAGCGCGCCGCGCCGCCACGTCGAGGCGAGGGCGGGCTCCACCGACACATAGGTATAACCCTGGGACTTCGCCCACACCTGGCGGGCGTGTCCGGTGCGCTGTCGCTGGACCCGATCGAAATACAGCAGTACGACCGCACCAACGAGTGCGATCGCCGCCAAGCCGAACCACATAGCCGTCATCGTCGCCTAGCCTATCCAGCCGTCGCCGTGATTGCCCGGTAGCACCGGGGATTCGACGCGCGGGTCGCTCATCGGGGGCCGCTCGGGAGCGCCGTGCTGATGATGATCTTGGCGCGGATCGACCCGTCTGGGTTCTTGTCGCCCTGCACCATAACCATGTCACCCACCGGAAGTTCGCTCGCCTTGGTGGTGCTCAGCGAGATCACCTGCGTGGCCTCGTCGATCAGCACCCGCACACTCGACCCGCCGAGGGTGCTCATGGTGATCTCGGAGCCGGTGTTGGCGGTGATGCTGCCCATGGTGGCGCCGAGGTCTTCGGTGCCACCGAGGCCGGGTAAGCCGGGCAGGCCGCTCGCGCTCGGCGGCGCGGTCGGGGTGGTTTGCCTGGTCGGTGGTTGCAGGGTCTGGGTGGTGGGTGGAGCGGCGGCGGTGTCGTTGTCGGAACCGCCGCCACCGGTGAGCATCAGACCGGCCAGGATGCCGCCGAAGGCGATGAGCGCCACGACGGCCAGGCCGAGGGCGATCCACAGGCCGGTGTGCTTCTTCGGCGGTTCCTGGTCGCCGTCCTGTGGTCGCGGTGGATATTCGGGCTGCTGTTGCGGCCCGTAGCCCGGCGGCGGGGCGGGCGGGTATCCCTGCCCGTAGGCCGGTTGGGGCGCGGGTTGCTCTGCGGGATAACCACTTTCATACGGTCCCCATTGAGCGTCGTGCGGCGGTAGTGCCTGGGTGGGGTTCGGCGGTTGTCCCCACTCGTCGAACCCACCGCCGTACGGCCGTGTGGTTTCGTTCCCTGGCGAACCCAGCCGTTCCGTCGGCGAATCCTCCGGGCGTTGTCCCCACGGATCGTTCGGATTCGTCATGTCCCCAGCGTAGGTCAGCCCGGCGCGTAGAGAGGTTCCTACGCACCGGGCTGTGGATAAATCATGAACTCCTGACAACTTCGCGTCCGACGACCAGCTTGTCGGCCGCGTCGTCCACACTCACCGACACCGTGTCACCATCGGTGACCGTGCCGGAGAGCAGTTCCTTGGCCAGGCTGTCGCCGATGGCCTGCTGGATCAGCCTGCGCAGCGGGCGCGCGCCGTAGGCGGGGTCGTAACCGCGCACCGCGAGCCACTGCTTGGCCTCCTCGGTGACATCGAGGGTGAGCCTGCGCTGCGACAACCGTTTCTGCAGCTGGCGCAGGTTGATGTCGACGATCGACTCCAGCTGTTTCGCGTCGAGCGCGTGGAACATCACCACGTCGTCGAGCCGGTTGAGGAACTCCGGCTTGAACGCTCGGCGCACCGCGTCCATCACCTGGTCCTTGGTGCCACCGGCACCGAGGTTGGAGGTGAGGATGAGGATGGTGTTGCGGAAATCGACCGTGCGGCCCTGGCTGTCGGTGAGCCTGCCCTCGTCGAGCACCTGCAGCAGGATGTCGAACACGTCCGGGTGTGCCTTCTCGATCTCGTCGAACAGCACCACCGAATACGGCCGCCTGCGCACCGCTTCGGTGAGCTGACCACCCTGGTCGTACCCGACGTAACCGGGAGGCGCGCCGACCAGGCGAGCCACCGAGTGCTTCTCGCTGTACTCGCTCATATCGATGCGGACCATGGCGCGTTCGTCGGCGAACAGGAACTCCGCCAGCGACTTGGCCAGCTCGGTCTTACCGACACCGGTCGGACCGACGAACATGAACGAGCCCGTCGGGCGGTTCGGGTCGGCCACCCCCGCACGCGAGCGGCGCACCGCGTCGGACACCGCCTGCACGGCCTCTTCCTGGCCGACGACCCGCCCGGCGACCTCGGTCTCCATCCGCAGCAGTTTCGCGGTTTCGCCCTCGAGCATCCGCCCCACCGGCACACCGGTCCACGACGAGACCACATCGGCGATGTCGTCCGGGGTGACCTCCTCGTTGAGCATCACCTCACCGCTCGCGGCGGCACCGCTGGCCTCTTCGGCCGCGGCCAGCTGCTTCTCCAGTGCCGGGATGCGGCCGTAGCGCAGCTCGGCGGCCTTGCCGAGATCACCGTCGCGTTCGGCGCGTTCGGATTCGCCGCGCAGGCGCTCGAGCTCCTCCTTGAGCCCGCGCACCGAGTCGATGGCGTTCTTCTCGTTCTGCCAGCGAGTGGTGAGCTGGTTGAGCTTCTCGCGGTCGTCGGCCAGTTCCTGGCGCAGTTTCTCCAGGCGCTGCTTGGACGCCTCGTCGGTCTCCTTCTCGAGCGCGACCTCCTCGATCTCGAGGCGCCGCACCGCGCGCTCCACCTCGTCGATTTCGACCGGGCGCGAGTCGATTTCCATGCGCAGCCGCGACGCCGACTCGTCGATCAGGTCGATCGCCTTGTCCGGCAGGAAGCGGGAGGTGATGTAGCGGTCCGACAGCGTCGCGGCCGCCACCAGCGCGGAGTCGGTGATCCGCACACCGTGGTGCACCTCGTAGCGTTCCTTGATGCCGCGCAGGATGCCGATGGTGTCGGCCACCGTCGGCTCGCCGACCAGCACCTGCTGGAAGCGGCGTTCCAGTGCGGCGTCCTTCTCGATGTACTTGCGGTACTCGTCGAGCGTCGTCGCGCCGACCAGGCGCAGCTCACCGCGCGCGAGCAGCGGTTTGACCATGTTGCCCGCGTCCATCGACGAGTCGCCGGTACTGCCCGCGCCGACGATGGTGTGCAGCTCGTCGATGAAGGTGATGATCTCGCCCGCGCTGTTCTTGATGTCGTCGAGCACGGCCTTGAGCCGCTCCTCGAACTCGCCGCGATACTTCGCGCCCGCGACCATCGCGCCGAGGTCGAGCGAGACGACCTTCTTGCCGCGCAACGACTCCGGCACGTCACCGTCGACGATGCGCTTGGCGAGGCCCTCGACGATGGCGGTCTTACCGACGCCCGGTTCACCGATGAGCACCGGGTTGTTCTTGGTGCGCCGCGAAAGTACTTGCACCACACGGCGGATCTCGGTGTCACGGCCGATCACCGGGTCGAGTTTGCCGGTGCGGGCGGCCTCGGTGAGGTCGGTCGAGTACTTCTCGAGTGCCTGGTAGGAGGCTTCGGGGTCGGGATTGGTGACCCGCGCACTGCCGCGCACCGTGGTGAAGGCGTCACGCAACGCCTCGGGAGTGGCGCCGTGCCTGCGCAACAGCTCGGCCACCTCGCCGCTGCCGTCGGCCAGGCCGAACAGCAGGTTCTCGGTGGAGACGTATTCGTCGCCGAGTTCGGTGGCCAGCCTTTGCGCGGCCGTGATCGCGGCCAGCGCCTCGCGGCCGAGCTGAGGGGTGGTCGTGGCGCCGGTGGCGCGCGGCAGCCGATCGGCAAGGTCGCCCGCTTCCCGTTCGACGGTCGCGGGGTCGACACCGATGGCCTTGAGCAGCGGGGCGGCGATGCCATCGGTCTGATCCAGCAACGCCACCAGCAAGTGCGCCGGACGGATCTCCGGGTTGCCCGCCGCCGACGCGGCCTGCAGGGCGGCCGTCAGGGCCGCCTGGGTCTTGGTGGTGGGATTGAACGAGTCCACTGATCTCCTCGGGGTTATTCCGGTATCGACTTGTTCAACGTCGGCAAAGTTGAGTCTGTTCCGCTCAACTTAATCTTTTTCTCGCCGGTTCGCCACGCCGCCGCACGCTACGCCGCATGTCGGAGCCCCCTCAGCCTAGGATTGCGGTGCCTGGATCACCCCCGATACGAGGAGTTGTCGACCATGCGCGCCATCGTGGTTCACAAGTTCGGTGCCACGCCCGAACTCGCCGATATGCCGGTGCCCGAACCCGGTCCGGGTGAAGTGCAGGTCGCCTTGGACGCCGCGGGGGTGAACCCGTTCGACCTGAAGATGGCCGACGGGCTGCTCGAAGGAAAAATGCCGACCGACTTCCCCATGATCCTCGGCGTGGACGGCGCGGGCACCGTGTCGGCGGTCGGGTCGGGCGTCACCTCGTTCGCCGTGGGCGACAAGGTGGTCGGCAAATTCCTGACGGCTCCCGCAGGCCACGGCAGCTGGGCCCAGTACGCGACGGTTCCCGAAGACGCCACGCTGGTGAAGATCCCCGACGGCATCACCACGGTCGCGGCCGCCGCCCTGCCCATCGCCGGGCTCACCGCCCAGGACCTGGTCGACGCCGCCCACATCCAGCCCGGCCAGACCGTGCTGATCGTCGGCGCCACCGGCGGTGTCGGTTCCTTCCTTGTACAGCTGGCCAATATCGCGGGCGCCCACGTGATCGCGACCGCCCGCGCCGATGCCACCGACCAGGTCGCCCGCCTCGGCGCCGCCGAAACCGTCGACTACACCCAGGCCCGCCCCGACCCGCACGACTCGTCCACCCAGGTCGACTCGACCATCGTCGACGCCGTGCGCTTCACCCACCCCGACGGCATCGACGTCCTGTTCGACCTGGTCAGCACCGCACCGGCCTTCGCCGACCACGCCACCCTCGTCCGCCGCGGCGGCCACGCCTACTCGACCGTCTGGGCCGCCGACGAACAGGCACTCACCGCGCGCGGCATCACCGGCGGCAACTTCGAATCCAAAGGACGCGGCCCGGAACTGAGCCGTTTGCTCGGGCGAGTGACGGCAGGCGACGTGGTGGTACCGGTCCAGATGACGGTGCCGCTGGAAGCCGCTCCCGCCGTACTCGGCGCAGGGAGTGCACGGGGAAAGACCGTCCTGGCAATCTGATCCATTCGCCTCGAGCCGCCGGGTCCACCGCCGACGGCGACCGGTCGCAGCACAGGTACCGCGCGATCTCCCGGACGTCCTCGACGGTCAGGCGGGGCGGTAGGTGCCGGTGCGGGCTCTGGTGGCGGTGGATTCGAGGATGGTGGTGAGGGTTTTGTGGATTCGGGTGGGGGTGGTGGGTTTCACGGTGAAGGTGGTTTCGCCGTAGAAGACGTAGCGGCCGTCGCCGGGGAGGTCGTGGAGCTGGAAGTCGTCGCGGCCTTCGGTGTGGCGGTTGTCGACGCTGGCGTGGGCGTAGACGCCGATGTGGGTGAGGGTGTCGGTGGGTTTGGCGAGGAAGGATTCGAGTTGTTCTCGGGGGGTGGGGTTCCAGCGGTCGCGGGTGTGGGGGCGGGGGGCCGCGAGTTCGGCTGCGGTGACGCGGATTTCGCGGCCACGGCCGGGTGCGACTTTGGGGAGGGTGGAGAGGACGGCGGCGGCCAAGGCGTTGGGGGTCATCAAGTGCAGGGTGATGTCGCCGGGGTTGCGGGTGTCGCCGGGGGCCTGGACGGCGAGCGAGGCGTAGGTGTCGCGGGTGCCGCCGTGAGCGCGGATGGTTCGCACGCCGCGGGAGGCTCCCGCCACCTCGACGCGGGCGTGGGGGGCGAGCAGGGCGGCCATGGCGCGGTCGAGGTCGGAGTCGAATTCGGCCATCAGGTTCTCGGCGGCCTTGCGACGCAGGCGCAGGACCTCGGCGTAGGTCTCGACGTCGGTGTACTGGTGCTGTAAGGGATACGGGAGGACGTCGCGCCCCGCGGCTTCCCACAGGGTGCGGAAGTCGAGGGCGGTGAGATGCCAGGTGCGCACGGGAAATCTACTCTGTTCCATCGAGATCGGCACTCAGTCGGCGCCGATGACGGGCGGGACCATCTTGGGCAGGCTGTCCAGACCGGTGAGCTCCTCGCCGTTGTCCTGCGTGACGAGGTAGTCGGGGATGCCCTTGGTCGACTCGTCGTCCTTGCCGCCGCCACGTCCCGCGCCCGGTCCCATCATGCCGGGCATCCCGGAGCGGCCCGCAGCGCCAGCTCCGCCGCCACGGTTCGCCCCTGCGCCGGCCGACGCGGGGTTGCCGGGGACCGCCGCACCCGCCCCCGGCGAACTGGCTCCGGGGGAACCGGCACCCGGCACGCCCGAGCCCGGGGAGCCACCACCGGGGAGACCTGTGCCGCTCGGACTTCCGGGAGGTCCCGGCGTCGTGGACTGCGGGGTGGTCGCGGCGGGAGTCGTCGAGGCCGGGGTGGTCGATGAGGGATCGGTCGTCTGTGGGGTGTCGTCCTCGGAAGAATTCTGGTCATCGTCGTCGGCGGAGGTGTCGCCGGGCGTTTCGCCTGGGTCGGTCGTCGGGGTGACGGCCGCGGATGTGCTCGCTGTCGCCGCGGGCTCACCGGTCGGCGAGCCTTGATCGCCGGGACGCGCACCGCCGCTGGGGATTTCGGGATCCCCAGCGTTGTCCACAGCCTTGGGGACCGGAATGACCGGAACATTCGTGTCGGACTCGTAAATGACCGGCGCATAAACGGTTTGGAGCACACGCACCGCCTCGACGCGCGCATTCTCCTCCGCCACATCGTCATCGCGCCACGCTCGGCCGGTGAACAGGCCGGTGAAGTTGTCGACGCCGCTGCGATGCTCGGGTTGATGGGGCACAAGACGTTTCGTCGGTTCGAGGCCCGTTCGCAATTCGACCAGTTTGTTGCTGGTGAGGGCGGCCGCGGTGGTGACTTGTTTTCCCGTGGCGTCGTAGGCCGCGACGGTCTGGGCGGCGGCGTTCGCGGCCGAACCCGCCCAGACATCGGGCGACATCCCACGCGAGATCTGCTTGCGGAACTCGTCGAGGGAGGTGGCGTTTCGGGTGGAGATCTCGGTCCACGCACCGATCAGATCGTTCACGGCATCGAGATCGATCTTGTCGACCTTGGCGCGAAGCTCGGCGACGGTACCGGCGAACAGGTCGTTCTTGACCACCGTTTGTGGGCGGAATTCTCCGTCGAAACCGAGCTGGCTCGCCTGCTGCCGGGTGACGGCGCGCTGGTCGTTGTATTCGTCCTGGATGTCGGCGATTTCGGAACCGTCGAGTTCGCCGTCGTCGCCGGAGAAGGAGACGAGGTCGCGCAGTTTGCCGTAGAGGTCGAGGCCGTTGATGCTCTGCATGCCGGTCATGGGGTCACCTGCTCGGAGAGGTAGTCCATGGCGTTGGCGTTTTCGATGTCGGTGCTGGTGAGACGTTTGAAGGAAATGGCGAAGACTTCGCGGAGTTGCTGCACGGCTTCGATGTCCTTCATCACCACGGCATCGATCGAGTTCGGATCGCCCGTGGCTTGAACGAGGAACTTCTTCTCGAGATCCTTGCCGATCTGAAAGTCGCCGAAACCGCTCACGTTCTGCGTTCGGCGGGTAATGCCCAGAATTTCGCGAAGAACAGTCAGGCGGTCATCGCAGGCTTTGTACATGTGGAAGGCGGCAGCCTCGTCGTTGAGGTAGACCTCGCCGGCCTTCGCCTGGGCGAGCAACGCGCTGTAGGCGGTGTTCTCACTCACGGAGCCCTCCCCGGTCAGCTCGGAAAGATCGGAACCAGCACTTCGCCCGCGCGGGCCAAGTACTCGCAGGGGTCGTCGAGGCCGGACTCGAGGGGCGAATTGAGGATCTGCAACTGGACGACGCCGAGCTGCGCGGGAAAGACCACATCGCAGCCGAGGTCCTTCGATGCACCGCTGACCTTGAACTCACGACCCGAACGGCCTGCGATGGTTACGTCCCGAAAGTCGACGTTGCCAGGTTTCTGTTCGAACTGATCAACCGTCTTGTTCGTCGTGTACACGGTGAGCGAGAACTCGCGCGCATCCCACGCACAGATCTCCCAGCCCGATTGCGGAACACCGCCAACGCCTTTTTCCTCGGTCGCCGGGTCGACCCCGACTTCCGTCAACAACGCATCAGGAATCTCCGTACACGGATTCCACAACACCGGCTTGGCCGTCGTAGTCGTCCCCGAAGACGTCGACTTCCCCTCCTCGCATCCGGCTGCCCCGACAACCGCCAGACCTGCGAGCACTAGCGCGATCCCCGCCCGTTTCATCCCCACCCCTTCTCGCCGGTCCACTGCTTTGACCAGGGAGATTAGCACGGGCTTCGGACACGGAACCGGGTCCGAGCGGCGGGCAAACCGGTAGCAGCCGGTCGCTCATCGTGTGGTCAGCGACTCCACGCCCGCACCCGTCAGGGCGGGTAAAACGCTCGGCCTTCCGGTGAGAAGTAGGAGCAGATCCAACGTGGAGCCCCGGATTTCGGGACCGCTACCAACGGCCCATGCGGAGTCGTCGGCCACGAGGGACACACCGCGTAGCCGGCGGCGGGCCCAGAACGGCCACCCCATCGTCCAGACACGCTGTGCGGCAACCACGCACGCCTGCGCGTCGATTTCGATCGTGCGCGCGAGCGGGCGGGCGATGTCCTGGGCGTGGACGATCACGTCGAAGTGGATGTTGCGGTGGTTGGTGACCACGGGCAGGTCGCGGGAATCGGCCAGGCTCGTGAGTGCGGTGGCGAGGTCGGGGGTGGTGTCGGCGTAGCGGACGGCCAGGTCGTGGTTGAGGCGGTGGAAGCTGCCGTGGGCGCGGGCGGCCTCGCGCAGCATGGCGAGCGGGCCGGGTGGCTGGGGTGCCAGCGCGACGTGCGCGGCGACATCGCGGACGCGCCAGCCCGCGCACAGCGAAGGGGCGTCGAGTTCGGCCGGAGTGAGCTCGGCCAGGAGCCCGGCGATGGCGCGGCGCTGATCGATGATGGTTCGCCAGTACTGATCGGGGTCCATGCTCGGCTCCTTGTAGTCAGCCTTTCTGACTAATATAGTCAGTGTTACTGACCGAATCAAGGAGTGTCATGCCCGCTGACGAGCTCAACCTCGGAGTCCTGCTCTTCATCCCGTACCGGGAGATGGAGCGGCGGGTGCTCGACGCACTGAGCGAGGGCGGCTTCGACGACCTGACCCAGGCCCAGGCGCGACTGGTCGCGAGGATCGGGCCGGACGGGTCGCGGTTGACCGACTTGGCCGCCCAGGCGCAGGTCACCAAGCAGACCGCGGGGGTGCTCGTCGACCAGCTGGTGCGCGCCGGATACCTGCGACGCGAACCCGACCCCAGCGACGGCCGCGCGCGCCTGCTGCGGCTGTCGGACAAGGGGGCACGGGCCGTCGAGGTCGCGAATCAGGCGGCGGGCCAGGTGGAATCGGAGTGGCTCGCCCACCTCGGGCCACGACGGTCGACCGCCCTGCGCGGGGCGCTCGAGGAACTACGGAAGATCACCGACCCATATCGATGACGCGAACTCGCGGACGCGCGGCAGCGCTGGGCATACGATCCGCGAGGCGTGATGAGCATCCCTGCACCGAGCTGGCGTTTTCGGGGGATACTTGAGACGGCGCCCGCCGTGGGGGCGGGGCCACCGGGCAACAATTCTAGGAAAGGGAGCTTGACGACGTGGATGCGCGTTCGCTTGCGCTGGTCCGCGCCGATTTTCGCGGAGTGATGGAGGCACCGGGCGGCCCCGAGCGGCTGACCAGGGCTTTTTACGGGCACCTGTTCGCACAGGACCCAAGATTGCGTGATCTCTTTCCGCCGACCATGGACATGCAGCCCAAACGGCTGACCACGGCGGTGCAGTTCGTCCTCGAGCATCTCGACGACTTCGACCGCGCTCAGCGGTTCCTCGAGCAATTGGCGCGCGACCACCGCAAGTACGGGGTCGAGGCCGATCACTACGACATGGCGGGGCTCGCGTTGCTCGGTGCGCTGCGCACCTACCACGGCAACCGCTGGAACCGGGAACTCGACGAGGGCTGGCGCGATGTCACCATCGTGATCTCGGCGGCCATGGCGATCGGCGCCAACCAGGACAAGTCGCAGCCGTACTGGGACGCGACGGTGGTCGGTCATCGCCGGGTGCTCGACGATCTGGCGATCGTGCGGCTGCAGGCCGACAGCCCGATCCCGTTCAAGGCGGGCCAGTATGTGCCGATCGCGGTGCCGCAGCGGCCGAACATGTGGCGTTACCTCTCGCCCGCCATCCCCGCCAACCCCTACGGCGAGATCGAATTCCATGTGCGGCGGGTGAGCGGCGGCTGGGTGAGCCCGGCCATCGTGAACGACACCAAAGTGGGCGACCGGTGGAAGATCGCCGGACCGCTCGGCGGGCTGCAGGTGGACCGCGAATCCGGGCGCGACGTGCTGATGATCGGCTCGGGCACCGGGATCGCGCCGCTGCGCGCGCAGCTGATCGAGATGAGTCAGCGCGGCATCAACCCGCGCGTGCACTTCTTCATCGGCGGACGCTTCCCCGGCGACCTGTACGACGTGAACAACATGTGGCAACTGTCGCAATCGAATCCGTGGCTCACGATCGTGCCGGTGTGCGAGGAGCCCGACAACCCGTGGTGGTATCCGCCCACCCCGTCGGAACCGCCGCCGGGCATGCACCGCAGGCTCACCGGCAACCTCGGAGCGGTGGTCACCAGTTTCGGCGCCTGGGCCGATCGGCAGATCCAGATAGCCGGATCCGCCAAGATGATCGACGACACCCGTCGCGCCCTCATCCGGGCGGGCACCCCGACCGATATCATCGCGGCCGATCCCGTCGGCTGACCGCGCGAAAGTGACTGATGAGCACCGAGTTTCCCCACCCGGCCTGGACCGCGACTGTTGTCGGTCATCATCGGCTGCGCAACGATCTGGCCGTGATCCGGTTGATCGGTGACTTCGTCCCGTTCGCCGCGGGCGGGTCGGTGGAGGTGGAGGTGCCGCAGCATCCGGGGGTGCGGCGACGGTTGTCGCCCGCGCTGCCGCCCTCGCTGGACGGCAAACTCGAATTCCACGTGCGGACGGTGCCGGGCGGGTGGTGCTCGGGGTCGATCGTGGCCGACACCCAGCCGGGCGATCAATGGCGAATCAACGCACCGCACACCGTGTTCGCCGTCGACCCCGACGCGACCGAAGTGGTGATGATCGCGGGCGGCACCGGACTGGCGCCGATGCGCGCCCAGATCCTCGACCTGGCCCGCCGCGAAAACCCGCCACGCACCTACCTTTTCTTCGGCGGCCGCAGCCCACGCGACCTCTACGCCGCCGACATGCTGTACCTGCTGTCGGGTGAATTGCCCTGGCTCACGGTGATTCCCGTGGTCGAAAGCCCCGACGACCCGCCGATTCGCGATGAATGGCACGAACAGACCCGCGTCGATATCGGTTTCGCCCCCTCGGGAATGCTGCACGGCACACTGGCCGACGTAGCCGCCGCCCACGGCCCTTTCGCCCGGCACCAGGTGTTGATCTGCGGCTCCCCCGCCATGGTCGCCACCACCACCGACCGCCTCATCGCCGGCGGCACTCCCCCAGTCAATATCACTACCGAGGGTGCTTGAGCATCAACACCTACGAATCGCCGTTTCGCTGCGGTTGACTGGCGCTTTCGACCCGGCTGAGGTGACTGCGGCGCTGGGTCTCGCACCGACCGCTCACTGGCGTGCCGGGCAGACGGGACCCGCACCCAAACTGCCTCGGAAGTCCGATGGCTGGGTGCTCGGATTGTCTACCGGCACCGAGTAGGTCGGCGAGCAGGTGGACCGTGTTGTCGACGAGCTCGCCCGGATCAGCGACCGACTGCGGCATGTTCTTTCGGCACGGGAGGTGTCCGGGTACCTGACCGTCGGGGTCGACGGGCAAGGCTGGCTGGTCATCGCGCTATCGACTGCGACGCTGAGGTTTCGGTGGGCCGGACAGATCGGATTGGACGGCTAGTTCGTGGCGGCGGTCGATTCGGTCGACGAGCACGCACGCAGCGACGATGATGCCAGCTGATCGGGGTCGGGCTCAGAACAAGGGATCGTGGCGGATGGACTTGGCTTGGGTGCCTGCGGCCATGAGGCGGAATTTGGTGGTTTGGACCATGGAGGGGGAGCCGACTATTTGGACGTCGCGGTCGGCCCAGGGGCCGAAGGCGGCTACTACCTTGCCGATCTGGCCCGTCATGCGAGGTTCCAGGCCGGGAAGTTCGACCTGGGGTTCGCCGGAATCGTAGTACCACCAGGGGTTTTCTTCGTGTTCGGTGACGGGGGTGACGGTGAGCCACTTGTTGGCGACGGCCAGTTGGCTCAGGACCTGGAGGTCGTAGAGGTCGCACGGGTGGTGGCCGCCGACGAACAGGTGGACCTTCGGGTTCACCCGGCGCTGAGCCATCGCCATGATCTGGGCGCGCAAGGGGGCGATGCCGGTGCCGCAACCGATCATCAGCATCTTGCGCTTGGTGTTGCGCGGCACACCGAGACCGCCGAGGGGGGCGCCGAGTAACCACTGGTCACCGACGGTGGTGTGCGACACGATCGCCGGACTCACCCAGCCGCCGAGCACACTGCGGATGTGGAATTCGATCTCGCCGTTGCTGTTCGCGGGATTGGCGGGTGACAGGTAACGCCACATACGCGGGCGCGAGGGCACCTGCACACTGAGGTACTGGCCTGCGGCGTACTCCATCGGATGTTCGAGCTGGACCCGGACGATCGACAGGTTGCGCAACACTTCGCGGCACTCGACGACGGTGGCGGTCCACGCGGCGGGACTGGTTTCCTTGTCGGCGGCACCGATCATCGCGCCGCTGATATTGGCCAAGCCCTCGTCCCAGGCGGCGGCGACCTCGTCGGTCCACATCTCGTCGCCCACACACGCGCGGATCGCCGACTTCAGCGAATTGGCCACCGCCACATAGTGCGCCGGTTGCACGCCGTACTTGCGATGGTCGCGGCCGAGCTGAGCGAGGAACGGCAACAGCTTGTCGGGTTCCTCGAGCCGGTCCAGCGCGTAGGAGATGGCGTGGACGAGACGGTCGCGCTGGGCATCCATGGCGGCTGGGAAGAAATCACGGACACCGGGGTAGTCCGTGAACAGGATCGAGTAGAACGACCTCGCCAGCGTCTCGGACCCACCCTCTTCCGCAGCAACCGCCTTGAACGTGGTACGGATCAAAGCGACAGTCCGCGAATCCATATGTGTCACAACCTCGTTTCGCCATCGAACGCTTGTCGCGCCGGCGAGTGACGGGCTGGGAGGACACTCGTCAGCAGCCGATGCGAGAAGTCTAGGCGAGGTTTGCCAGCTTAGGAATCGTACTCTTAAACATCACGCATGTAATTCTGACAAAACTGGATACAGACCCGGTGGCGCGCCAAAGAAACAGACCTAGAGCCCGTGAATGAGGCGTGGACGTGACCGATTGGGCCCGGAATTCGGACGTCCTCGCCGCGCGCTACTACTTCCGGACGGCAAGATCGAAAATAAAGGAGTTGCTGGATAGTCACCAGCCGATCGCCGGGGATTGACCAGCACACGACAGAGCCCCCGATCCGCGACCGCCGTGGCGGACAAGCGAACCGGGGGCTCGGCGTAACGAGTGCCTCAGCGGCGATGACGTGGCTGCCACACCACGAGCGCGGTACTGCGTTGCGGCGGAGACAGATCGGGCCGGTAACCAGCCCGCAACCGCTCCAGCTCCGCGCTCATCTCATCCACCCGCTGCTGCAGAGCCTCCACCTGATTGGTGAGCTCGATGATGCGTTTGATGCCCGCCAGGTTGACGCCCTCGTCCTGCGACAGCCGCTGCACTTCACGCAACAGCTCCACATCGCGAGCCGAGTAACGGCGTCCCCCACCCGAAGTACGTTGCGGGGTGACCAAACCCAGCCGGTCGTAGGTACGCAACGTCTGCGCGTGCATCCCCGCCAACTGAGCCGCCACCGAGATCATGAAGAACTCGGCACGCGAGGAACCCGACGCAGACTTCGGACTATCGGACATCACGCACCTGCCCATCCTGCACGCGGATCGAAACCGCTCGCCTTCTCCGCCTCCTGGTACCGCTTCAGGGCCTCGGTCGCCTCGGCATCGAGAGCCTGCGGAACCGCGACCTTCACCGTCACCAGCAGGTCACCTGCACCACCGGCCGGACCGCGCTTGGGCACACCCCGGCCACGTACCCGCAGGATACGCCCGTCGGCGGTACCCGGGGGCACCTTCACACCGACCCGGCCGTCCAGCGTGGGCACCGAAACGGTTGTCCCGAGCACCAATTCGGCGTAGCTCACCGGCAGCACCAGGGTGAGGTCGTCGCCCTGACGGCCGAAGACCTTGTCCTGGCTCACGTGCACCGTGACATACAGGTCACCCGACGGCGCGCCGCGCAGGCCCGCCTCACCCTGACCGGCGAGCCGGATCTTCTGCCCGTCGCTGACACCCGGAGGGATGCGGACGGTGATGGTGCGGGTGCGGTTCTGGATGCCGGTGCCCGCGCAATCGGTGCACGGGTCGTCGATGATCGAGCCGGTACCGCGGCAGTCGTCGCACGGTTCGCTGAAACCGAACGCGCCCTGATTGCGGCTCACCACACCCGCGCCGTTGCAATGCGGGCACACGCGCGGGCTGGTGCCCGGCTTGGCGCCGCTGCCGTGACACGTGGTGCACGGTGACGGGCTCGTCATCCGCAGCGGAACGGTGACACCCTGGGCCGCCTCACGGAAGCCCAGCGTGGTCTCGGTTTCCACATCGGCACCACGGCGCGGACGGCTCGACGCGCGCCCGCCCCGGTTGAACAGGCCGCCGAGCAAGTCGCCGAGGCCACCGTCGCCTGCACCGGCAGCGCCGGGCTGGCCGAAGATGTCGCCCAGGTTGAACTCCTGCGAGAACCCGCCGCCCGCACCGGGAGTGAAGCCGCCGCCGTAGCCGCGCCCACCACCGCCGGCGAACAGGCGCCGCGTCTCGTCGTACTCCTTGCGCTTGGCCGGATCCGACAGCACCGCGTTCGCTTCGCTGACAGCCTTGAACCGCTCCTCGGCCTTCGTGTCACCCGGGTTGGAGTCCGGGTGCAGGTCACGCGCGAGCTTGCGGTAGGCCTTCTTGATCTCGTCCTGCGACGCGCCGGAGGAGACACCCAGCTCCTTGTAGAAGTCCTTCTCGATCCACTCCCGTTGACTCACCGGGCATCTCCTCCTCTCACGCTATTCGTTATCGGCGTCGGCATCCGAATCCGATGCCCCCACGGTCTCGGGATCGGTTACCCCGACCATCGCGTGCCGAAGCACCCGATCGCCGAACCGATAGCCCTTGCGCATGACCACGCCGATCACCGGCTCCGAACCCGAACCCTCGTGCTGCACGGCCTCGTGCAACGTCGGGTCGAACGGGTCACCGACGGCGCCGAATTCGACCAGACCCTGCTTGGTGAGCGCGGTCTCGAGCTTGTCGGCGACCGACTTCAACGGGCCGGAATCCAGGTCGCCGTGCGCCCTGGCGCGGTCCAGATCGTCGAGCACACCGAGCAATTCGGTGACCACGCTCGCCTTGGCCGCGTCGATATTGGCCTGGCGATCGCGCTCGACCCGGCGGCGGTAGTTCGCGTACTCCGCGGTCAACCGCTGCAGGTCGGCGGTGCGCTCGGCGAGCTCGTCGCTCGCCGGGGCTGCCTCGACCTCGGGTTCCGGGGCGGACTCCACCTCGGGGGCGGAGTCCTGATCCGGTGCCGCGTCGGCCTCGGGGGCTTCGGCGGCGGTCTCCTCGATCAATTCCTGTTCGGAGTTGGCCTCGGTCACTTCTTCTCCGTATCAACCGGCTCGTCCACGACCTCGGCATCGACGACCTGGTCGTCGGCCGCGGTGTTCGGGCCCGCACCGTCAGCGGACTGGCCTTCGGCGGCACCGGCCTCGTAGAGCGCCTGGCCCAGGGCCTGCGACTCGGTGGCCAGCTTCTCCACCGCCGACTTCACTGCGGCGATATCAGTGCCCTCGAGCGCCTTCTTGGCGTCGGCGATGGCCTCTTCGACCTTCGACTTGGTGTCGGCCGGGACCTTGTCCTCGTTGTCCTTGATGAACTTCTCGGTCTGGTGCACCAGCGACTCGGCCTGGTTGCGGGTCTCGGCCTCCTCGCGGCGGGCCTTGTCCTCGGCGGCGTGCGCCTCGGCGTCCTTGACCATCCGGTCGATCTCTTCCTTGGACAGGCCGGAGCCGTCCTGGATCTTGATCTTGTTCTCCTTGCCGGTGCCCTTGTCCTTCGCGGTGACGTGGACGATGCCGTTCGCGTCGATGTCGAAGGTGACCTCGATCTGCGGCACGCCGCGCGGGGCCGGGGGCAGGCCGGTCAGCTCGAAGGAGCCGAGCAGCTTGTTGTGCGAGGCGATCTCGCGCTCACCCTGGAACACCTGGATCTGCACCGACGGCTGGTTGTCGTCGGCGGTGGTGAAGGTCTCCGAGCGCTTGGTCGGGATGGTGGTGTTGCGCTCGATGAGCTTGGTCATCACGCCACCCTTGGTCTCGATACCCAGCGACAGCGGGGTCACATCGAGCAGCAGGACGTCCTTGACCTCACCCTTGAGCACACCGGCCTGCAGGGCGGCGCCGACGGCGACGACCTCGTCCGGGTTCACGCCCTTGTTCGGCTCACGGCCACCGGTCAGTTCCTTGACCAGGTCGGAGACGGCGGGCATACGGGTGGAGCCACCGACCAGCACGACATGGTCGATGTCGGCCACGTTGATGCCGGCGTCCTTGATGACGGACTGGAACGGCGCGCGGGTGCGATCCAGCAGATCGGAGGTGATCTTCTGGAACTCGGCGCGGGTGAGCTGCTCGTCGAGGAACAGCGGGTTCTTGTCCGCGTCGACGGTGATGTAGGGCAGGTTGATCGAGGTGCTCTGGCTGGAGGACAGCTCGATCTTCGCCTTCTCGGCGGCCTCACGCAGACGCTGCATGGCCATCTTGTCCTTGGTCAGGTCGATGCCCGAGCTGGCCTTGAACTTGTCGACGAGCCAGTTGACGATGCGCTCGTCCCAGTCGTCACCACCGAGGTGGTTGTCACCGGAGGTGGCACGGACCTCGACGACGCCCTCGCCGATTTCCAGCAGCGAGACGTCGAAGGTGCCGCCACCGAGGTCGAAGACCAGGATGGTCTGCTCTTTGTCGCCCTTGTCCAGGCCGTATGCCAGCGCGGCCGCGGTGGGCTCGTTGACGATGCGCAGCACGTTCAGACCGGCGATCTGACCGGCTTCCTTGGTGGCCTGACGCTGGGCGTCCTCGAAGTAGGCCGGGACGGTGATGACCGCGTCGGTGATCTCCTCACCGAGGTAGGCCTCGGCGTCGCGCTTGAGCTTCATCAGCGTGCGCGCGGAGATTTCCTGCGGGGTGTACTTCTTGCCGTCGATCTCCACGGTCCAGTCGGTGCCGATGTGGCGCTTGACCGAGCGGATGGTGCGGTCGACGTTGGTGACGGCCTGGTTCTTGGCAGGCTGACCGACGAGAACCTCACCGTTCTTCGCGAACGCGACGATCGACGGCGTGGTGCGCGAGCCCTCCGAGTTCGCGACGACGACCGGCTCGCCGCCTTCCAGCACGGAGACGACAGAGTTCGTGGTCCCGAGGTCGATTCCGACCGCACGAGCCATAGTGGGTTCCTCCTGATAATTGACGACAACTCCCAGCAACGCTGAGCGTGATGCGCTCAATCCTGCCTGTCGGCTCCGCCGGGCGTCAACCCGAACTTGAGTGACATGCGCTCAACATCGTTGATCTGCACAACCGACAGCTGCGGCGATTCATTCCCGCCACCTGAGAAAATTTCCCCGCGCTTGCGAAGGAGGACGGTGTGGGTCAGCGGGAGAGGTCGGCGAGAATTCCCTCGGCACTGCGGGCTGCGGCCCGACAGGCGACGGCGGTGGCCTGATCGGCCAAGGGGTGGGCGGCTCGGGTGCGCCAGGTGCGGACGGCGGTGACAGCCGTGGTGCGCAGGATCCGCGGGTCGACGTCAGCGGGCAGGCCGAGGCGGATGTGCGGAGCTACACCCGCGCCGCCGAGGAGGCGGTGCAGCTCGCTCAGCAACGGGGCCGGGAGCGGGAGTTCATCGGCGCGGAGACGGCCGAGGAGGCGTAACTCGGTGAAGCCGTGCACGTCGGCGAGGCGGGCCCGGACCCGGGGTAGCAGCCGGTCGGCCTCGGTGCCGGGGTAGGCGGTGAGGATTCGGTTGAGTGCGCTCAGCGCCGAATGCACCTTCAATTCCTCGGCGCGCTGACCGAATTGGATCTCGAGCACCGACCGCAGGTCATCGATGCCGCTGCGTGCGGCCAATTCCGCTGCCAGTGCGGCGGAGTCGCGCACGCCGAGCCGAATCAGCATGGTTGCCATACGAATACCGAACAGGCCGAAGCGATCCACCAGCTGGGCACGCAGTTCGGGACGCACCGGCAGGGCGATATCGGCGCGAGCGAAGCGGTCCGCGGAAAGCAACGCAACCGCGAGATCCTCGGCGGGCACCCTCGACAGCGCTTCGAACGCCGCGAACTCGGGCTGACGCAGGGTCGACGCGGCGAACGCGAGCAGACCCGCCACCGGAATCACCTCCTGACACAACCCGGTTCGTTCCAGCTCACCGGCGAACCGGGCCGCGATATCGCGCGCGGAATGCAGGGCATCGATGCGTCCCGCACCGATCTCGTCCGCGCGCGAGACCACACCGATCACCCCGAGCGGACCGCCGCCTCCCGCCCCAGCACCGATCCGCTCGAGGAATCGGACGTCGGTGGCATCGAGACGGCGCAGCAGATAGACAACGGCGTCCGCACCGGGAGCCACCACTGCGGACCCGCGTCGGTCGCCCGCTGACTCGTCGGGTGTGAGCAGCCGCGCGGTGCGCATCGATACCTCACGCGAGAGCGACGATGTGCCCGGAGTATCGATGATCGTGGTGTGGGCCAGCGCGGCCGACGGCCAGCCGACCTCGAGGTGGTCGACCTCGTGAGTGCCGTGGGAATCCCAGTCCAAGGCACTCAGGTCGAAGGTGAGGCCGTGCGCGCCGCTCCCACGTCGCACGATCACGTTCGCTCGAGCACCATCGGCGGCGTGCGCGGTGACAGTGGGAGTAGCGCTGTCGCGATACCAGGTCACCACGCGCGTGCACTCGGTCGCGTCGGTCGGAGCGACGGCCTGGCCGACGAGCGCATTGAGCAGGGTCGACTTGCCCGCCTTGATCGAGCCGGCCAGCGCGACGCGCAGCGGCTGACGCAAGCGGTACTCGCATTCGGCCAGTAGGCTGCGCGCGTATTCGTCCCGGCCGAACACCCGCGCCGCCGTACCGACCAGCTCATGCGCCTCGGCCAAGATTCTCGGCGCGGTCCGGCCACCGGACGCGGCGGTGTCGAAACGGTGGGTCACCCGGATACCGTACCGCCGGCCCGTTCCAGCTCGGTTTGCATCGAATCGGCGTAGCGGCGCAACTCGGCGACCGCGTTCAATTGACGCTCGAGGATTACGGCGCGCTCGGCGCGGTGCGCGGCGGCCGTCGTCGCCGCGTCCTGTGCCGCCCGCAGGGAGGCATCTATCGAACGCAGGCTGCGCTCGGCCACCCCGGCGAAATGGTCGCGCAGGACGCGGTGAATGCGGTGCAGACGATCTTTGGTGTCCTTGCCCGCCTGGAACGCCACATCGTCGAGAAAGCGGCGGACCTCAGCGTTGGCCTCGATCCGCCGGCGCGCGAGGCGAGCGGTCTTGTCGTCTCGGTACGCCTTGCCGCCGACGATCAGGCCGGCGCCGAGCGAGATCGGGTTCAGCATCGCCAGACCCGCGAACGTCGTGGCCAGCCCGATCATCAGTACGCCGCCGTAGGAACCGCGCATGCCGACCAGGATCTTGCTGGTGAAGCCGATGTCCGGCTCGAGATCTGCCAGCGACCCCGAGCCGGCCAGGCTGCTCTCGTCGTCGATGTCGGCGTGCATCTCAGGCAGCTCGACGGCGCCGACCTCTCTGAAATGGTCCGCGATGCGTTCGGCGAGCAGTTCGGCCCTGCGATAGGTGAGAAGCAGATTCTCGCCGAGGGCCGTATCGACGGACTCCGACAGCCATTCGGCGATCGCCCCCCAATGCCTGCCCGGGTCGTTCTCGTCGATCCACTCCTGGCCGGTTCGGGCGATACCGCGCAGACGTTCGCGCAGGTCGTGGTCGACATCGCCGACGAGATCGGTGATGCCGTCGGTGAGTGTCTGCTGCCAGCTCGCGGTGCGCCGCTGCAGATCCGCGGCGGCGATGCGAGCCGATTGCAGTTCGTTCACCGCGACCGAGCCCGCCGCCGGGTCGCGCAGGGCGACCAATTCGCTGCCCAGTGCCAACGCCAGATGTTCAGCTGCCGAATGCAACTCGCGGGCGACGGCCTGCCGGGTGACCGCTTGATCGCGGGCGACGACCCGGTCGCGCAGAAACCCGAACAGCACACCGAATCCCGACTCGGCGCCCAGCTGCGCGTCCTGTAGACGCAGCGCGTGCGCGCGCAGTAGTGCCGAGACCGGGATCAGGGCGACGTCGGCTTCGGCACGGGCCAGATGGTTTCGATCGGCGCCGAGCACCTGATGCCAGTGCGGGTACAGGTCGGTCTTTGTGAGCAGCACCGCGACAGTGGGGCACAGTTCCCGGATCTGCCGGATGAAAGTGAGTTCGGGTTCGGTGAGCTCGGTGGAGGCGTCGGACAGCACCAGCACCGCGTCGGCGGCCGCGGCGATGCCGAGCACGCCTGCGGCACAGGCGTTTCCGTGACCGCCGACGCCAGGCGTGTCGATCAGGACGATGCCGTCGGCGAGCAGTTGGTTCGGGAGCTCGGCCTCGATGCGCACGATCCGCCTGCCTCGGGCGTGCGCGTTGCGCGCATCGATGGTGCCCAGTTCGTCGAACGGGATCTGCACCCGCGTCTCGTCCGTGCCGGGTGCGCTGAGCACAAGGAACGCCCGCTGCTGCGCACCGTAGGACAGCTGCAGCGGGATCAGCGTCGTCGTGTCGTCGCCGACCGCGCACACATCGAGACCGAGCAGCGCGTTCACGAACCGGCTCTTGCCCTGACCGAGCTGGCCGGTGACGACGATCCGGTGCCGCGGGTCGCGCACCCGATCGGCGGCCTGCTCCAAGCGCCCTACCAGGTCGTCACGGCCTGCGGCGCGAGCCGCGGCGACGGTGTCGGCCAACACCGTCGCCAGCGGCACCGCATTCGGTGCGAGAGTCGACATCGCCGCGCCCGTTTCGCTCAGTGGAACATTCCGTCGGTGTGCGTTTCGGCACCGGTCTCGGCGACAGTACTCGACTCGCCGAACAGCGATGCCTCACCGCCGAGGCCCGAACCGTGCAATCCGGAACCGAACGCGCTCGAGACGTCGACCGCGGACCAGGTGTCGGCCGCGGTGGTCACCGCGCCCTGAGAGGTCGCCTCGAACGTGCTCTCGGCCTGGGCCGTCGTCGCCCCGTCGAAGGCGGTGCTGCCCTGGGCGGCGCCCTCGACGGTGGCGCCGAGATCGCCCGCGAGCTGCGTACCGCCCGCAACGGTGCCGGACAGGCCCGCGTCGGCGACGCCGCCGAGACCGGTCTCGAGACCCGTGCCGGCCTCGAGGCCCGCCTGAGCGCCACCAGTTGCGCTGCCCGTGAGTCCGGTGGTGGTATCGACCGCACCGCCGAGGCCGGCCTGGGCGCCGACAACCGCCGAACCGGCGAGGTCGCTCCCTGTTTCGGTGAGACCGTGCACTCCGGCTTGCGCGACGGTGCTCAGCCCGGCGGCGGATTCCAGCGTCGCGCCGAGACCGGTCGCGGCACCCGAGGTGGCCGAGCCCGCCAGGGTCGCGCCGGTGTCTATGCCGCCCTGCAGACCTGTGGTCAGGTCGATACCCGACGTAGCGGACAGCGCCGTGTCGAGACCGGTGCCCGCCGAAGCGCTACCGCCGCCGGTGAGCAGCCCGTCGAGACCGAGACCGCCACTCGCACCACCGGTCAGGCCACCGATCACACCGGTACCCGACGACGCCACACCGTCGAGGCCGGTCTCCAGACCGGTCCCGATCTGCGCGCCCGCACCGACGGCACCATCGAGCCCGGTGATCGCCGTGGTGGTCGCGGCGGCACCGAGACCACCGGCAGCCTGTGCCCCGGCATTCGCCGCAGCCCCCAGCCCGGCACCGAGACTTCCAGCAGCGGTGGTCGCACCGCTCAGGCCCGCGTCCAACCCACCACTGAGCTGTCCACCCAGGCCGGTTCCGATCTCGGAGGTGAGTCCAGCGGTCCCCGCCACCACACCGTCGATCCCGGCGGCCAGTCCCGCACCGGCACCGACCGCACCAGCCACAGCACCGTCCAGCCCGGCCCCGATCTGCGCGCCGGCGTCGGCGGCACCCGCAAGAGCACCGTTCACGCCGGCAACCGCACCGGCAACGCCGCCCAACGCGCCACCCACTGCCGCACCGGCGCCCACGGCACCGGTCAATCCGCCATCCAGACTGCCGGCGAGATCGCTACCGGCCCCGACCACACCGTCCACCGCGCCGCTGAGCCCAGCGCCGACGGCACCGGTCAGCGCACCGTCGAGACCAGCCGCCACGCCGCCACCCGCGCCGACTACACCATTCAGCGCACCACTCAGGCCGGCCCCCGCACCGAGCGCGCCGTTCAACGCGCCTTCGATTCCGGTCGTGAGGTCGGCGCCCGCGCCGACGATGCCGTTGAGAGAGGTCTGCAGGCCCGCGGCGAGGTCTGCTCCTGCGCCGACGGCGCCGTTCAAGGCACCTTGCAGGCCGAGGCCTGCGGCGGCGTCGATCGCCCCTTCGAGGCCGAGGCCGACGTCGCCGTCGATGTCGATGTCGGTGTCGGTGACCGCCGAGACGGCGGCGTTGATACCCGCGCCGACCTGGGCCGCGGCGTCGGCGAGGACCGAAGCGGTGGCGCCGAGGCCGAGGCCGAGGTCGATGCCGAGGTCGGCGTCGACGGCGGTCGCCGCGGTGACGGCGGCGGCCGCGGTGGCGGTCGAAGCGAGCGCGGCGCTCGTGGTCGCGGCGGCGCCGGCAGCCACGATGGCCTGCAGCTGGGAGCCGCCACTGACCAGCGCGGATTCCGCCACCATGGGGGCGACGGCAGAGATGTCCTCCGGGCTCACCTCGACGAGGCAGGCCTGAGCCAGCGCGGCAGCCGGGTCGGCGCAGTAACTCGCCGCCGCTTGCGGGTCGCGCAGCAGATTGAGGATGAACTCCAGAATCGCGTTGGGTGTCATCGAGATCAGCTCCTCCAGATCGTGGGCGGAGTGCCCGATCTGTTGTCGTTGGAATGTCTTTCACGCTAGACCGACTCGCCGTTACCGAAAACGGGGCAAATGCCTAGTTCGCGCCGAACTCTTCCCATTAGGGGCTCGTCGTCGAATAGGGGAAATTCCCCGTACTCACCCTTTCGGGGGTAACAGCTGCCCGCTGGCAACCGACAGACGCAGTAAGGCGCCGGCCATCCGGCGATTTCGCTGCACACATCGTCGACCGGTCCACCGGGAGTCCTGCGAACGGGGTTGTCCAATGACAGAGCGTCTGGCGCTCGGCATCACTGTCGGAGCGGTGAATTCGGTCGCCGCGGCCACGACAGCCGACGGCACCGACGCGATCGTGGTGACACATCGCAGCGCCTTGTTGATCGGCGTCGACGGCTCGGTGAGCTTCGCCGACGCGAACAGCCACGCGCGCGGGGTGATCGTCGACGACTATCTGTCTCGGGTCGGCGACCCGGTAAACCTCTTGGCAGAAGATGGTTCCACACACAACGCGGCCGAGCTCATGGGCGCGGCGGGCCGTGCACTGGTCGACGAAGTGACCGGCGCGACCGCCGGATTCGCCGACGCGACGACCGTCGTCGCCTGCTACCCGCCCTGGTGGCCGGCACAAACGGTCGAGGCGGCACGTGCCGCGTTCGCACGAGCCGGGCTGCCCCAGGTACGACTGGTGCCGGAACCGCTGGCCGCGCTGCGCCGCTACGAAAAAGAGCACGGCCTTCTCGACGACGGCGCGCTGGTGGTCTACGACCTCGGCGCGAGCGGGTTGACGGTGACCGTCCTGCGCACAGGTGAGCAGGCAGGCTTGCTCGGCGCCCCGGTACACAGCACCGCGATCGCGGGCTCGGAATTCGATCTGGCTACGTTGCGCTACGTGCTGGCAAACCTGCTGGAGGGAGCCGACATCGATCCATTCGATCCGAGGGTCGAAGAGGAATTGTCGGCATTGCGAACACGCTGCGGAATCGCGAAGGAAGAGCTGTCCAGAACTACCGCGACTGTGATTCCGGTGGGCAAGCTCGGTGCGACCCGCACCGAAACGGTCAGGTTGACTCGCGGTGAATTGGAAGACCTGCTGCGCGCGCCCCTACTCGACTCGATGGGGCTGATCGAGGACGCGGTGCACCGCGCCGGGCTCACGCTCAGTGATGTGGGCCGGGTGCTGCTCACCGGTGGCGGCGGCGCGATGCCGTTGGTCGCCGAGACCATCTCCTCCGAGTTCGGTCTGCCGGTGATGATGTGCGCCGACCCGGCGACCTGCACCGCGCGCGGAGCTGCCGAAATCGCCTTGGACGCGGTGTCGGTCCTCGCGCCCGCCGAAACCACTCCCGTCGGCACAGCGGTCACGGTTCCCGCGGCCGCCGAGCCGGTGATCGCCGCAGCGTCGACGTTGCCGCCTTCCGAACCCGCCCGCCTCGGGATGTCTACCCGCAAGCGGGCCGCCATCGTCGCCGCGGCGGCCGCTGTGATGGCCGCGCTGGCCACCGGAACACTCGCCGTCGGCGGAGTGACCCATTTCTCTCCCTCCGAAGCCACTTCGCCGACCGGGGCGGTCCCCGGCGTCACCGCGACGACAAGCACCGGTGGCGCGCCGGAAACCGCAGGCGCCACCGACTCGGCCGTAGCCGATCAGCCCCAGCAGGGCGTACCGAACGGCACCACGCCCACGGCGGCCGTCCCCGTCGGCTCGCCCGCTGCCGGCCCTGGCGGCAGTACCACCGCAGACACCCCGGCAGCCCCTGTCGGGTCGGCCCCGGCGCCCGCCCCGGGTCAGCCCGCTCCGGCCCCGGCGCAACCAGGACCGACCTCCGCTCACCAAGCCCCGGCGCCGGCCCCCGCTCCGGCGCCGGCCCCCGGCCCCGCTCCCGCACCCGCTCCCGCACCCGCACCCGCACCCGCACCCCGGCCGCAGGTTCCTTCCGTCGAGGTCAACCCCGGCGAACTGCTCGACGGCGTCGGCGGCGTGGTCGACGAGACGCTCGAATCGGGCACCCAGCTGCCGGGCCGGGTCTTCGGAGGAAACGGTGGCTGAGATCGCCCTCGACACCTTCCCCCATGCCCGAACTGTTCTCCGCGAACTCGACACCACCGCGCAGCAGCCGGTTCTGTTGCTGATTCGCGGCCGGTCCGGTACGGGCAAGTCGGTGTTGCTCAATGCCGTGCGAGCACATTTGCGTGGGCGAGGCATCGCGGTCACCGAGTTCGTGCGCGGCGGCGGTCGGTGGGCCGACAACGCCGTTCTCATCGCCGACAACGTGCACGGATGCACCGACGCCGAGCTGCGCAGCCTTTGTCGGGCAATCGAATCCGGGCAACGATCGATGGTTCTGGCCACCCAGCCACGACCCCATGATCCCAGGCTGCGCGCCCTCACCGAGGCGATGACGCGCCACGGTCGCACGGTGGACCTGCGCGCGCTGGGCAGTGTGGGCGTGGCAACGTTCGCCAGGGAACTTGGTATGGCGGTCTCCCCACCGCTCGCATCGCACATCCACCAGCTGACAGAGGGCATCCCCGCGGGCGTGGTCGCCGCGCTCTCGGCCACCCGCACCGCGACCCTCGAATCGGGCACTGCCGCAGTCGAAAGAGCCGTCGCCATCTGGACACGCTCAGTTCTCGACGCGGCCGAGCCCGATCTGCTCGAAACGCTCGTCATCGCCGCTACCGGAGCCGGTCTGGATGCCATCGAACTCACCGAGGTTCTCGGCGTCGACTCCGACACCGCGCGGGCACTGATCGACCGGGCCCGCGCGGGCGCCCTGGTCAACGACGCCGACCTGCTCCTCACGGGCGCGGTGGGCCCCTTGCGGACGCTGCTAGGTGACCGTCGCTATCTCGAGGTGCAGCGCCGACTGCTCAGTACGCGAATCGACGCGGGGCTGCTTCGCGACCGCACAGCACTCGTCCTGGCCGAATCCGGTGTCATCGATACCCGGTTGGCCGAATTCCTGTGTCGCGCCGCCGAGAAGTCGCGTCAGCCCGCACGATACTTCGCCGCCGCGGCGGCTGCCGGCGCCGACGTCGAGTCGATCGCGTTACGTTGGGCGGAGGCCGCCGCCTGTGCGGGAGACACCGAGACCGCCCTGCGCCTTGCCGAGCCGCTGCTCACCGGTGAAGGTGTCGCGCCCACCGAACTCGCTGCCGCCGTGCGGATCTGCGCAAGTGTGCTCATCCGCCGAGGTCTGGTCAGCCGCGCGGCGGGCCTGTACAACTGGCTCGGCCCAAACCGAGCCGGTTCGGATTGGGCGTCCGCCGCGATGGTGCTGACAGTGGCCGGTGATGTGACAGCGGCGCACCGCATGGCCGAGAGCGCACCGCGCTGGCCGCCGACGGAGTCCGACGCGGCGGCCCGGCTCATCGCCGCTGCGCTCGCCGACTCGCTCGATCCGCACGGCGCGGGAACGAGCGCCGCGATCTCCGCACTGATCCAAGCGGGCAACACCGACCCCACCGACGAGCGGCTCCTGCCGTGCTCGGCCGTTTCAGTGGCCACGATCCTGTGCCTCAGCACCGGCGAGCCCCGCCGGGCCGAGGACGCGCTGCGTCGCGCAGCCGAGCTGGGCGGTGCCCGCCAGCCTCCGGTGCTGACAGCGTGGACAGCATTACTCGGCGGTGACGAACGCTGCGCCGCGAGCACGCTGGCCGGGGTCGACATCGCCACGCTGGCCCCGCGTGATCAATTCCTCGCGCACGCGCTGGCGGTGGGGCTGGCCCGTCGCAGTGGCGATCACGCGACCCTGGCCCGCGCGTGGCAAGCCGCCTGCCCGCTGTTCGACGAACTGGAAGCCGACCTGCTGAGCCTGCTGCCGATCGGCGAATTGTGGCTGGCCGGCATCCGTCTGCGCGACGTGCGTCGTATCGAACCGCTGGTCGCCGCGGCTAAGGCGTTGCTACGCACCCTGGGTCGCGCGCCCGCCTGGGCCAACTGCTTCCACTGGTACGGCGTGCAGGCCGCGCTGGCCGACGAATCACCGCGCGAATTGCTGGCCCATGCCCACGCCCTCAAGACCGCAGCGGAAGCGGGTGACCGGCAGGCCGCCGTGCTGGCCGACGCCGGGCGCACCTGGGTGCTGGTGCTGCGCGGGCAAGTGGCGGCGGCCGAGGTGCAGGCCGCCGTGTCGGCACTGGGCCAACTCGGACTCACCTGGGATGCCGCCCGCCTGGCCAGCGAGGCCGCCCTCGCGGTCGGTGATTCGGCGACCGCGACTGCTCTGCTCAAGCTCGCCCGTTCGGTGCGCGCTCAGGCCAAGCCGGTCGAGCAAGAACACCAAGCCACGCGGTCGGCGCCGCGAGTCCAGCCCGGACCGGTGCCGCCGAACGGCGACTCCGCCGCGCTCAGCGACCGTGAACGCGAGGTCGCCGAACTGGTGCTACTCGGTCTCACCTACCGGGAGATCGGCGCACGGCTGTACATTTCCGCCAAGACCGTGGAGCATCACGTGGCGCGTATCCGACGTCGGATAGGCGCACGTTCACGATCGGAATTATTGTCGATGCTGCGCGCGATGGGACACGGCTCACTCCTGGTGTGACCGCCGGACTCGCCGCAGACCACGAACGTCGAAGCGAGGTAACCGGATGGCCACTGGAGTCGGCTTGCGTATCGCCGACGACGAGTGTGTCGCCGCGGTGGTCACCGACGACGGGGCGAAGCATTTCGTCGAGCGGTCGTCGGTGCTGCACATGTCCGACGACGGCGACGCCGCCCTCGGCGACGCACCGCTGTCCGGGAAGGCACACGCGATCTCCGGTTTCGTCCGCGCGATCGGCGATCCGGCCGGTGTCGATGTCGACGGCGGCGAGGCCTATCGGTCCGAAGACCTGCTGGCCACGGCCATGTTCTGCCTCATCGATCTCACCACCGAGCATCTGAGCGGCCCGGCCGAGTTCTACGCGACGCATCCGGCGCAGTGGTCGCCGGAAGTGGTGCGCGGCGTCCGTGAGGCGCTGGACTATCTGGGTCTGAAATCGGTGGCGCTGCTCGGTGAGGACGAGCTGCCCCAGCCCGCCGAGGGCGTGGATCGCGGGAAGGCGTTCGCGTCGTCGGCCGCCGAGGCCGCGCTGGTCGCGGTGCTGGCGACCCCGGCCGGCGCGACACCGCCGGATCCGATCGTCACCGAGAACTCCCTGGTGAAGACCGATGTGATGCCCGCTGTGGAGCCGCCGGTCGTGGTCGCGCAGGCGTATTCGGCGGCGCTTCCGGTGCAGCAGCCGACCAAGGCGATGGCCGTCACCGTGCCGTCGCCCGCCCCGGCCCCCACGCCGGCTCCGGCGCGGACCAAGACGCCGCTGTTGATCGCCGGGGCCGCGCTGATCGGCCTGGTGCTCGGTGGCATCGCGGTGTCGGTGCTGCTGCGCGGCACCGAGCCGACCGAGCCGCCGACCATCTCGGACGCGCACTCGGAGACGACCCAGCAACCGGCTCCCACTCCCGTGGTCGCTCCGCCGCCGGAGACGACCACCGAGGAACCGGTCGTCACCACCACCCCGGAACCGACGACGACCACCGAGGAGCCGACCACCACCGAAGCTCCGACGACCACCACGCCGTCACCGACCACCACCACGCCGACGACGACGCCCGGCCGCACCACGACCACCCGGCCGTTCCCCTTCCAGCCCCGCGAGCCCGGCGAGCTTCCGCCGCCGCTCGAGATCCCCGGTTGGCGCAAAACCGAAGCTGGTAGCGGGTAATCGCACCTCATCGGCGGGCGTGCCTTAGAGTGATGCGCTGACCGACATACCCGCCGCCGGCGGTGGTCTCGGTCACTCGTTCGGTGACGAAGGGATTTCATGCGCAAGTTGGTGGCGCGTCGCGCCGCGGTCAAGGCAGCCTCCGCCGGGTTCGCCGCGACCGTTCTTCTCGCCCCTCTGCTCGGCTCCGGTGTCGCTAGCGCGCAACCCGCTGCGCCGCAGCAGCTTTCGGCCGACGCCCTACCCGCCGAACTGGTGACAGCCATCTCGCGCGACCTGGGCATGACCCCGAACGAATACCTCGACCGCGCCGCGCGCGCCCAGGAACTGCGCGCCTACGCCGCCGACTTCCGCGCCGAGAATCCCGACACCTTCGCCGGTGCCTGGCTCACGCCCGAGGGCAAAGCCGTTGTCGCGGTGACCGATGCCGAGACCGGTCGCCTGGCCGCCGCGGACGGCTACCAGACCCATCTCGCCCCGATCTCGGCCGGCGGACTGGAAGGCGCTCTGCTGCAACTGAGTCAGTGGATCTCGACGCTGCCGCGCGAGATCTCCGCGCCGATCAGCTCGATCGCCATCGACGTGCTCAACAGCCAGATCGTTATGAGCATCGCCAATTCCAGCACCGGCCACCTGCTGAACCTGCCGACCCTGATCGCCACCATCAAGGTGGTCATCACGCCGGGCGGCGGTGGCGAGGTGGTGAACCGGCCGATGGGCGGCGACACCTACATCACCGCGGCCAAGGACCTGCACGACGCCGACCTTCGCGGTGTCGATGTGTGCTCGTTCGGTTTCAACAGCACCGACGCGGCGGGCAACGCGCTGAACATCTCTGCGGGCCACTGCAATCCGAATGTCGACCACGGCACACCCGCCGCGGTGTACGTGCCGAACGTGCGCGACATCCCCAACAGTCCCGAGGTCGGTCAGTTCGCCATGTCCGTGCTCGGCGGGCCGGGCGCGCTGGACTACTCGGTCATCAAGCTCAACGAGCGGGCGGTGAACGCGGGCATGGACCAGGCCCGGGTGCGTGGCGCCAACGGCACCACCCTCGCCATCACCGGCACCGCCGAACCGGTGACCGGTGCGCCGGTCTGCAAAACTGGTCAGTCGTCCACCTTCACCTGTGGTTTCGTCTCGGCCGATCACGTGGAGACCCAGCTGTTCACCGCCGAGGGTGTCAGCAAGACGATCCGTGGTTTCGCCACCAGCGCCTGCACCCTCGGTGGTGACAGCGGCGGCGCGATCGTGTCGGGCACCCTCGCGCTCGGCATCACCAGCGGCTCCAACGCCGCCGAGGCGCCCAACTGCACCGAGGCCAACACCCAGCTCGCGCCCTTCGGCGGCACCGCGACCCTCGGTGTGCCGATCCGGCCGATCCTGGCCGATATCGAGGCCAATTCCGGTGGCGGTCTCGGCAGCGGAATCATGGTGCGTACCAACCCCAACGCGGGTTAGTACCGAACGAATCACCGAACGGACCGGGTGAGCGAAATCTCTTGCCCGGTCCGAGTAGGCATAACCGGTCCGAGCCCATATAGTTCGATCATGCTCCTGCCACGTATGGGTCGCGCCCCCCTCGCACGAAGCTCCAGACGAGCTCGCAAGTCCGTGATCGCCGCTTCGGCGGCGATTCTGCTGTTCGGCCCCACGATGGCAGTGGCCGACGCCGAACCCGCGGTCGATCTGCCCGCCCAGCTGATCGAGGCCGTGAGCCGTGATCTGAAGCTCTCCCCGCAGGAATACCTGCGCCGCGCCGACGAGGCCCAGCAGGTCGCCGCGTTCGCCACCACCGCCCAGCGTCAGTTCCCGCAGGTGTTCGCCGGTTCCTGGCTCAACGACCAGGGCAACGCCGTCGTCGCGCTGGCCCAGGGCCCCGGTGCCGACGAGGCCCGCGCCGCCGCCGAATCGGCCGGTTTCGAGGTCCGCAACGTCGCCAAGAGCGAATCCATGCTGCGCGGTGAGAAGACCGCGTTCGAGAACTGGCTGGCCGCCGCGCCGCCGGAGATCGCCAACCTGGTGCGTGGCGTCGTCATCGACACCGTGAACAACGCGATCGCCGTGCGCGTCGAGCAGGCCGGGCTGCCCCTGCCCAGCTTCATCGACCCGGCCCGCGTCGTCGTCACCGCGCCGCCGGTGGCCGGTGAGAAGATCGACCTGGAAGCCACTCCCGTGGCGGGCAACGGCACCGGCCCGATCGCCGGTGGCGAGGGCTACGCCGCCATCGCGGGCAACAGCTCGCTGCGCTGCTCGTTCGGCTTCAACGGCACCGACCGCTCCGGCAACGTCGTGAACATCTCCGCGGGCCACTGCAACCCCGACCTGGAGTCGGCGGGCACCGGTTCCGCCGCCGCCGTGTACGAGATGAACGGTGACCGTGCCGGCGCCCAGCTCGGCACCTTCCAGAAGTCGATCCTCGGCGAGCAGGACTACTCGATCATCCGCGTGAACGACAACGCGCGCGCACGCTTCGAGAACAACCTCGTCACCGTCCCCGGCGCGGCGCCCATCGCCGTCGACGGCGTCGGTGTGCCGGTCGTCGGCGCCCCCGTGTGCAAGTCGGGTTCGCGGACCGGGTTCAGCTGCGGCATCGTCAACGGTGTCGACCAGACCGTGCAGGTCGGCGATCGCCAGCTCACCCAGAGCTTCTCCGCCAACATCTGCGCGCTGCCCGGCGATTCCGGCGGTGCGATCGTCACCGGCCGGATGGCCCTCGGCATCTCCAGCGCGTCGTCGGTCGCCGACTACCCGATCTGCGAAATCCCCAACATCATCGGCGCCATCACCGGCGACACCCCCCAGCTCTTCGCGCAGCCGCTGAGCGTGGTCCTGTCGGACAACCCCGGCCTGGCGGTTCGTACGAACTGACGCCCTGGCGGGCAGTGAGCATGCCCTGAACGACGGTGGAGGCCGGTAGCGTTGAGCTACCGGCCTTTGCCGTTTCTGGGGGTCGCTGTGGGGCGAGGTTTCAGCCGTGTGGAACAGCCTTGGGGTTTTGTGCACCACAGAGGTATTGGGCTGTGTTTTTGGAGCGCTGGCGCGCTCGAGCGCGGCCCCTGGAGGGCCGGGACGGGCGGGGCTGGGAATGCGGTCATGGCGGACTGCGGGGAAACCCACCCGGGCGGCGAATCACCCAAGGCCTTCGGCTCTCGCACTCCCAGCCCTACTGCGCCACTCAGTGGGCCACCTACCGCACTCCCAGCCACACCGCACCACCCAAGTCCGCCATGACCGCACCCCAACCACGCAAAAGCCCCGCTCCACAAGGGAGCGGGGCTTCGAACGAAAAACCTTAGTTCTTAGGCTTCTCAGCCCAAACCGTGGTGCCCTCCGGCGCCTGCATCACATTGATCAGCTCGATACCGGCGGCGAGCATCGTCGGCCCACCGATCGCGATCATGCCGATGATGCCACCGACAGCCGCACCGAGCGGCAGACCCGCGAGGCAGCCCACACCGAACAGCGGCAGACCGAAGACACAGCCGACCACGGCGCCGATGGCGGTACCGACGAAGGTGCCGATAGCGGTGCCGATGCTGAACTTCGAGGAGAAGTCGTTGATGGCCTTCTGGTTTTCCTGGGCCGAGGCGATGGGGTCGGCCTTCAGGACCGGCTTGACGCCGACCGGCTCGGTGCCCAGCTCGACGCCCGCGGGACGTTCGGGAGTGAGCTCCAGGACGGTGTTGTCCTTGACGACCTCGGCCTTGGCCGGGATGTCGGTGCCGTTGATCGTGAAGTCGATCGGCAGCGAGACGACGGTGGCGCCGGTGGTGTCCTTGATCTCGGCGATCTTGGTCTTGGGCGCTTCGGGGGTTTCGCCTTCTTGCTCGACGATGGCGAAGGTGCCGTTCTGCAGGGTCGCGACGATGGTCTTGTCGACCATCTTGACCGAGTACTTGATGTCCTGTGCCGGAGCGGGGACAGGCTCGGCGTGCGCGGTCCCCAGCGACACAGTCATCGCCCCGATAACCAGTGCGGCACCCGCAGCGGTTTTACGGAAGTTCATTGAGGTTCCTATCCATCAGGTTTGTTGCGGCGTGCGATCAAGCGACACGCGAGACTCGTCAAGCGGGTGCACCCTTGTGAGATGCTCCCAACTTCTCCCCGAGCAGTGTGAAGACCGGCACAGCAGACAGAACGTCTGGAGCCTAGTAGACCGAAACCCCTGATGCCAGCACAGTTTCCAGGGGCACGGGTGAGGCTGCCCTAACCCGTGCCGCCGACAGAGGGGGTTTCCCATGCTCAATCACAAACACGGCCCGACCGGGGCAAACATGTCAGTGACATACATCACATAACTATCGGTACGAACGACTGTTCAGCGACCGGCCCGGCAACCTGCCCGCAAGGAAATCGACGGCCGATCCGAGCACGCCGATCACCAGGATGATGGCGACCACCTGATCGTAAGCGAGCTGGTCACGGGCATTGAGGATCTGGTACCCGAGTCCCGATCGCACACCGAGCATCTCGGCGGGCACGAGCACGATCCAGGCCGTGCCGAGCCCGAGCCGCAGCCCGGTGCGGATGTGGTCGCGCACCGCCGGAATGATGACCACGCGCAGCTGCTCGGCCCGGGTCGCGTGGAACGAGCGGGCCACGTCGAGGAAGCCGCGGTCGATGGCGTGCACCCCCGACACCGTGTTCAGCATGATCGGCCACACGGCCGCCGCGGCGACGAGGAAGTACACCGGCTGGTTGCCGATGCCGAACACGGCGATGGCGATCGGGGTCCACGACAGGGGCGAGATCATTCCCAGGAACTGCACCACGGGCGAGGCGGCCTGTTCGATCCGGGTGCTGAGCCCGATCAGCAACCCGATCGGCACGCCGAGCACGGTGGCGATCGCGAGCCCGATCAGCAACCGCCACAGGCTGATTCCCGCGTCGGAGACGAGCACACCGCGTTCGTGCAGATCGGCGATGGCGGGTAGCACGTGCTGGGGCGCGGTGCGGCGCAGCAACGAGTGTTCCGGGGAGAACACCGTGGTCGCCGTCCACCACAATCCGACGGTGACGAGCACGGCGAGCACCGGCGGCCACACCCTGGCCAGGACCGAGCGCGAGACGGTCGAGCCGGTTTTCGGTGGGGCTTGGGTCGTTGTAGTCACAGCAGGTGCACCTGTTCAGTTCGGTCGAGGCCGGTGAGCCCGAACGCTTGTCGCCCACCCTGTGCGGCAAGGGAATTCAGCACGAAGGTGTCGTCGACGAGCTCGCTGTGCGCGCGGGCCGGGTCGAGGGTGTCGAGGAAGCCCCGGTCGCCGTCGACGACGGTCTCGTGCATCTCCTCGACCAGCCGCCGGGTGAAGCTCGGGTACGGGTAGGGCTGAAATCCCACCAGCTGCGGCGACCAGTCGGGCCGCTGGAACTGGTAGGGCGGATCGGGGTAGGCGAGCGCGGTCCGCACGGCGGGCAAGGGTTGTGGCAGGTAGCTGCCGGTGGTGAGCGCTTCCGCGGCGCGCGGCCGGTCGGTGCTGATGCGCAGCTGCGCCGCGACCACCGCGTCGGTCACGGCCTGGACGGCGTGCGGTCGTTCGGCGATCACGTCGTCGCGGGTCACCAACACGCAGCAGGCGTGTTCACGCCATACGTCGCCGAGGAACACGTGGATGCGCCCGATCTTCTTGATCTGGGCGATGGCGTTGAACGGGTCGGCGACCACGTAGCCGGAGATGGACCTGTTGGCCAGGGCGGGAACCATGTCCGAGGGACTCATCACGATGAGCTCGACGGTCCGTTTGGCGCGCGAGGCCGGCCTGCGCACCACGGGTGTGATGTCGTGGGCGCGCAGGAGTTTCTGCAGCACGATGTTGTGGATCGACCACCAGAACGGGATGGCCACCTGCGTGCCGATCAGCTGTTCCAGTTCGGTGATGTCGGGTGCGACGGTGAGTGCCGACCCGTTGGTGTGGTTCCACCCGAGCACCCGCACGTTCGCGCCGAGCACCTGCCGCAGCTGAATCGCCATGGGCATCAACAGATGCGCCACATCCACCTGACGTGAGACGAACGCTTCCGCCAGCCCCGACCAGCTGCGGAACATCACCGGTTTGGCGCTGCTCACCGATCCCGCGGGGTAGAGGTGTGCCGAGTGCGCGATCAGCAGCGGCGCCGCGTCGGTGATCGGCAGGTACCCGATCCGCAGCGCCTGTTCGCGCCGTTGCCCGGCGCCTGCCGCGCTGCGGACCAGGTCGGCCGACCCGTAGAGCCCGGCGGCCGCGGTGAGCCCGGCCGCCCCGGCGAGCAGGTGACGTCGTGAAAGCCCGCTCACGACACCACTACTTCGTCCGGGTGGTACTGCCCGAGGATATCGGCGCGCAAGGCGTCGCCGCCGTCGCGCACCTCGGTCCATTCGCGCCGGATGCGACCCTTGTCGAGCAGCACGACGCGGTCGGCCAGATCCATCGCCTCGTCGACGTCGTGGGTGATGAGCACGACCGTCGCCTCGATCTCGGTGACGAGTTCGGCCAGCCATTTTCGCAGGTCAAGGCGGGTGGCCGGGTCGAGGGCGCTGAACGGCTCGTCGAGCAGCAGCAGCCGGGGCCGGGTGGCGGCCGCACGCAGCACGGCGACGCGCTGTGCCTGCCCGCCCGACAGTTCGCCCGGGTACCGCTGCGCCAGCGACCCCAAACCGAAACGGGCGAGCAGGGTTTCGGGGTAGTCCTTGTCGAACTCGCGCCGGTGCGCGGCGAACCGGCCGGCGAGCGAGATGTTGTCGATGACGGTGAGCCAGGGCAGCAGCAGCGCCTGCTGGAAGACCACCCCGGTGCGCGGCCGGGCACCGTCGGTGCTCCAGCTGATGGTTCCGGTGCTCAGCTGTTCGAGTCCGGCCAGCACGCGCAGCAGTGTCGATTTGCCGCTGCCGCTCGGGCCGAGCACGGCGAGGAATTCCCCGCGATCCACGTGGAAGTCCACGTCGTCGAGCACGGTGGTTTCGCCGAATGTCTTGCCACCGCCGTCGACTTTCAGTTCCCAGATACTCACTTCGGCCGTCTCTCGAGAAGGTGTAACCAAGGGCCGCGCGCACCGACGTCGACGCCGGTGCGCGCGGAATGCCTACGCGCCTTTGACGCCGGTCAGGCGGGTGTACATGCCGCCGTGCAGGTAGTCGACGACCACGTCGGTCAGCCGGTCACGGAAGACCTGTTCGAACGGGTGCAGTTCCCGGAAATGCGATCCGACGATGCCCGACTTCACGAAGTTGTAGCCGTTGATCGGGTACCGGCTCAGCCCCGATGTGCGGGGCAGCGCGTCGATGATGCGCACCTGGGTGCCCGGCGTGAGGTTGCCGAGCAGTTCGGCCAACTTGTCCGACGGGTGCGGCACACAGCTGAACGCGATACAGCTGAACAGGACGTCCACATCCTGGTTCACGGGCAGTTCGGCGATGTCCTCGGTGAGCAGAGTGACATTGGGCCAATGGTTCTCGTCGACCCGCTTCTGCGCCTTGGCGAGAATGGCGGCGTTGTTGTCCACCCCGATCACGTGTCCGGTCGGCCCGACGGCGGAGAGCAACGCCGGGAAGGCGAGGCCGGTGCCGCACCCGAGGTCGGCCACCTTCTTACCGGTCAGGTCGAGGCCTTCGACCAGGCCTGGATGCAGTTTGTCGATGCCGCCGAGGGACAGGAACCACGCCGTCCGGTCGTAGATGGGGGCCGCGATGTCGTACCGCTCTGCGAATTTCATGCGAATCTCTCGGATCTCTCGTCGGTGGGTTATCGGGGGGTGAGCCGGACGTTGAAGCCGCCCTTGATCATCGGCGCGAGGCCGGGGTCTTCCACGAGCTGCCAGTTCGGCGGGAGCTCGATCTTGTAGCGGCTGAAGATGAGCGCGACCAGGTACGGCGCGATGAGGTAGCCGAGCTGCGCGCCGGTGCAGCGGTGCGGGCCCGCACCCCAGGCCAGGTAGTGCAGCACGCGCGGCTGGTCGACCCGCTTGCTCTGGTCGTAGAAGCGTTCGGGGTCGAACACATCGGGGTCGGTCCACCAGCGCGGGTCGCGGTGGATCGTCGAGATCGGCACGCCGAGCATGGTGTTGGGCGCGATGTCGTAGCCCTGATAGTTCGCGCCCCGCGCGGTGAATCGCAGCAGCAGTGGAAGGCCCTGCATGCGCATGCCTTCCTCGAAGCACGCCTTCACCCAGTGCATGCTGCGCACCGATTCGATGGTCGGCTTGGACAGGTCGACCGAACCGGCCTCTTCGACCAGCCGGTTCTTGGCTTCCTCGGCCAGGCAGGTCCGCACGACGGTCTGGGTGATGGCCCCCGCCGTCGTGCCGTAGGAGGCACTGGTCATGGTCGCCACGTCGAAGCACAGGTCCCAGAACGTCATCGGGGTCTTGAGCTTCTTGTAGCCGGCGAGCATGCCGTCGAGCACGTCGTTGTAGGTGCCGAGCGAGGGCGAGTTCTGCCGTTCGACCACCCGGTCGCGCACGATCTTGCCCGCCGAGTACACCGCCCACGGCCGGATCTTGTACCGGCCCCAGGGGCGAACCAGATTCGGCGGATCCGCGATCTTCAGCGTGGAACCGAGGAACTTCGTGAACGTCGACAGACCGTCGTGCAGATCGTGAATTTCCTTGGGCGTGAACGGTTCCGTGAAGGTCTGGGCCAGCACGCCGCGCAGCAGCGTTTGGAAGATCGCCTCCTGCAGGTCGGTCACCCCGTCGGCGTCTGTCGCGGCGGCGATATTCGACTCGAGGCTTGCCAGGTAGGCATCGGCATTGGCGTGAAAGGTGCTCTTGAGGCCGTCGCGGGTCACCAGCGGGCTGACGATGCGGCGCCGCTCGCGGAACAATTCGCCCTCGATGAAGGACAATCCGTTCTGCCGCTTGGCGATCGCGGGATGGTAGTTGCCGAATTTGCTGTAGTCGCCGGAGGTGTCGCCCATCGCCGCGTGTGCGTCTTCGGGATTGGCGATCACCACCAGGTCGCGCAGCGGCAGTTTGATCCGCACCACATCGCCGTACCGGCGCACCGCGTCCCGCAGGAATTTGTTGCGGTCCTTGGCGTATTCCGGATAGGAGCCCATGATCAGGTGGCCGGGCGGGCCGGGCAGGTGCCGGTTGGAGAGCCTGCGACTGGTGATTCCGGTGACGGAGGGCACCTTCTCCGCCGTGGCGTGGGGACATTTCTCGGTCATCACAAACCTTTCCTCTTACGGAAGACGTGGGCACGGACCAGCCCGCCGAGGTGCCGGGCCGTGGATTCCAGTTCCAGGCCGGCGTTCTCGCAGCGCGCGAGGGTGTGTTCGACGCCGCGATCGAGTTCGACTTCCCTGGTCATGTGGGCGACGGAATCCATGCCCGCGATGGCG
The DNA here is from genome assembly GCF_040655675.1 of Nocardia sp. NPDC050378. Classification (NCBI taxonomy): domain Bacteria; kingdom Bacillati; phylum Actinomycetota; class Actinomycetes; order Mycobacteriales; family Nocardiaceae; genus Nocardia; species Nocardia sp. NPDC050378. The sequence continues at coordinate 553,670 of NZ_JBFAKI010000001.1, read as the reverse complement.
GCGACACCGCGGATGAGTCGCAGCCGCAGTCTCAGCAGATTGCGCAGCAGCGGGCTGTCGGGCATGGCGAGTTCGATCAGCAGGAACCGCCCGTCGGCGCGCAGCACCCGCACAGTCTCGGCGAGCGCGGCGGCGGGGTCGTCCATGTCGTCGAGCGCGAAACACATCACGGCGGCGTCGAAGCTCGACGAAGGGAAGTCGAGCGATTCCGCGCTGCCGAGGGCCAGCTGCCAGTCGTTGCTCGGCCGCTTGCGGCGCAACCGGGCGAATTTCCGCTCGGCGACGGCGAGCATCTGCTCGTTGAGGTCGACGGCCACATACGACAGGCGCAGCGGGTACACGGCTGCCAGCGCGGCGCCGATCTCGGCCGTCCCGGCGGCGATATCGAGCACTTCGGCGCCCGGCCGCAGGTCGAGCGCGCGGACGGCGCGGCGGCGTAACCGTTTGTCGCCGCCGAGGGTGAGCAGCGAGTTCACCGCGTCGTAGCGCGGTGCGATTCGGGTGAACATGGCCTGCGGGGTGGCGGGGCGTGTTCCGGCCATCGCGATCTCCTCGGGTTTCACCGGCGCGGGTCGGCGCGACGCGCGACGCGCACCGCCTTCTCCGCGCCGAAGGCCAGCAGGGTGGACAGGGCGCCGGTGCGGGCGTTCTTGCCGTCGCGGGCCCACCCGGTGAGCAGGCCGGCGAACTGGCGGATGTGCGCGCGCCCGGCGAGCACGGGTGCTTCGGCGGCGGGGATTCTGGCGTCGATCAGCGTCGGCCCGGCACCGGCGAGTGCGGTGCGGAAGGCGTTGCCGAATTCCTTGGCGCTGCGCACCGTTGTCGCGCGCACGCCGCAGTGCCTGGCGAACCCGGCGAAGTCGATTTCGTGGAAGCCCGACGCCCGGTCGGGCCAGCCCATGATCCAGCTCTCGAATTTGATCGCGGCCAGGGCGTTGTTGTTGAACACCACGATCACCAGCGGCGAACGCACGTCGGCGGCGTTGCGCAGTTCGGCGAGGGTGATGCCGATGCCGCCGTCGCCGACGATCGCCACGGACACCTCGTCGGGGTGGCGCACGGCCACGTCGACGGCGGCGGGTACCGCGAATCCCATGGTCGCGAACGAGGCGGTCCACAGGTAGCGGTGCGCCGAGCGCACGTAGCGGTAGGCCCAGAGCGTGTTTATGCCGACGTCGACGCTCAAGGTGGACGGCTTGTCGAGGTCCGCCAGTTCGCTGTCGATGATCTGGGCCACCGTGGCGGCGCGCAGCTTGCGTGCGCTCTCCCTCGGCTTGCGACGCGGCCGTTCGGTGGCCTCGGGTGCGTCGCGCTCCTCGCCGAGCAGGCCGACCAGAGCTTCGAGGGTTTCCCGCGCGTCACCGAGCAGGCCGACCGAATCCGACGGCAGGCGAAGGAAGGTGAGCGGATCGGTGTTCACCGAGATCACCGGGTTGTGCCCGACCATCTCGAAAGCCGAACCGCGCCATGACACTCCGACAACGATCACGAGCCCGCTGCGCCGGACCCGCTGCATGGCGTCGTCGGTCCCGGAGGTGCCGACCAGTCCCGCGCAGTGTTCGCCGACCACGTCGGCCGCCAGCGCACCCATCGTGCAGTAGAGCGGACTGCCTGTGCGAGCCGCCAGTTCGACGAGTTCGCGTCGCGCGCCCGCCGCCCCGCGCCCGACGATGATCGAGATGTCCCCGGCGGCATCGATGAGTTCGGCGGCGCGCACGATGTCCTCGGGTGCCGCGGTCGCCCGGCCGGGCAGACCGATCAGCGACGGCGGGATCGCGAACGACCGCGCGCTGTCGACGAGGGCGGCGCTGGTGCGGGCGGCGATCGCGGCGCGTGTCACGTGGATGTGGGTGACGCCGCGTCCACCACCGGCGATGGTCGTGAAGGCGTCGCGCAGCCGTACCGCATCCTTGTCACCACCGTCGAGAACCACCGAGACGGCGGCGATGTCGGCGAGCACGTCGACGGGATCGAGCAGCCAGGGTGTGGTCTCGACGGAGACCAGCACCACGGACGCGTCGTCGAAGGCGGCGTCGTAGAGCCCGTTGAGCTGGCCGAGGAGTTCGGCGGGCGTGGTCACCACAGCGCAGGAGGTGGTTGCGTCGGCCTTGTACGCCGCGCTCGCCCGCATGGCCGCGGCCTGGACATCGGCGACGACGTGCAGGTTCAGCTCAGCGGTGGCACCGAGCCGCGCACGGCTGTTCTTCGACAGGTACGCGGAGCCGATGCCCCGGTGCGCGAGTGCCGCGAACAGATCGGTGACGTAGTCGACGACATCGACATCCGGTGCCGGAGCGGGCCGGTCGTCCGCGAGCGCCGAGGTGAGGATCAGCGCCGGACCGTGCCGGTCCTCGCTCAGGCGGGACCGCAGTTCGGTGGCGTCGCCGGCCCAGAACACCCCGATACCGAACGCCTTGGCCAGGTCGCTCACCGGCACACCGGGTTCGGCCCGGCATACCACGGTCACCGGCACGTCATACCGTGCGGCAGTGGAGAATTCGGAGATGTACTGGTCGAGCGAGTCCAGGTCGGTGAGCGCGTAGGAGCGAGCGCCGTTCGCGAGGGCCAGACCGATGGCCAGCGGCAGCGCCGAACCCTCGGCCTCGAGATTCCAGGCACTGTGCAGGTGCGCGCGCTCACCGAGATAACGGCGGGCGAGCTCCCTCGTCGCCCCGGGATCGACCGCCACCGACACACCGGCGAGCGCGTCGGCGAGCACACCCCAGCCCGCGGGTGCGTTCGGATCTGTCGGTGCGACAGGGGCGCTCGCCGCTGCCGGGGTACCGCGCCTGCTCCACACGGCCGACACCAACGCGTGCAGGATCTGCGGAACCTCCCCCGCGATCCCGATCCGCCTGCTTTCCTCGTCGAATCCCGACGTGGCCACATCGGTGATCTCGAGCAGCAGGTCGAGCGACGGAAAGTGCCGTGCCACACCCGCGGTCGGCCTGCCGATCAACAGCACCTGGCGGGCGTCGGACTCTTCGACGGGCGGCACCGACCAGTCCGGAATCCCCGCTTCGGGCAGGGCCACGATCGGCACACCCAGCGCGTCCGCGAGCAGCAGCGCACAGTCCGCCACCGCCCGGCCGCCCGCGCCGAGCACGATGACGCCCGGTGTGGAGCACAGGTAGTCGGCCAGATCTTCGACGCGCTTCTTGTCCACGTCGGGCGCTGTCCGTGCGCCGAACCGGTACGGGCTCTGTTGCTCGAGCCCCTCGATGGGTGAATTGAGCACGTCGGACGGCACGGCCAGGTGCGCGGAGGTCTGCTCGAGTCGCACCGACAGCACTGTCTGGTCGAAGACGGCGAGCTGATCCGGCGAGACGATGTCGGTGGAGCGCCACGTTCCGTCACGGAACAGTCGCGCCGAGTCGATCTCCTGGAACGATTTCGTGCCGATCTCGGCGCGCGCCACCTGGCCGGAGATCGCCAGCACCGGCACCCGGTCGTAGAGCCCGCCGTACACGCCGGGCAGCAGGTGGGTGGCGCCCGGCCCGGCCGTGCCGAAGCACACCCCGACGGTGCCCGACCCCTGCGCGTAACCGACCGCCATCCAGGCGGACGCGCTCTCGTGACGCACCGCGATCAGCTCGATCTCCGACCGCCGCCCTACCGCATCGACCAAACAGTTCACCGATTCGGCAGGCATGCCGAACAGGTAGCGCACATCGTGGCCGATCAGCCGGTCGACCAGGGCGTCGGCGAACCGTGGCCGCCCGAGCACGTCGGCGCCAAGGTTGGTGTTCATCTGCATGTCAGTGCCTCCACTCGTCTGTATCCCCGCGCGAGTACGTCGACGACGTCGGCGAGGTGCCCCCTGGCAGGAACCGTGATCCGGACGCCCGCGTCCGGGTAGCAGCGCACCGCGATACCCGACTCGGCGAGGTGCGCCACGAGTGCCGCCGGATTCGGCGTCGGCACCCAGACGAAGTTGCCGGACGAATCGGGCACATCGATGCCGTGTTCGCGAATGGCCGCGACGAAGTCGGTCCGCACCGCGATCACCGAATCGACCTGTGCCTCCAGCTCGTTCACCACGCCGAGCGAGGCGACGGCCGCGGCCACCGCGAGCCGGTTCACCCCGAACGGCATCGCCATCGATCGGCAGGCGCCGATCAGGTCACCGTGACCGACCGCGTAACCGACCCGCAGTCCGGCCAGCCCGTACGCCTTCGAAAAGGTGCGAAGCACAACGAGATTGGGGTGTTCCTCGGCCATTCGCAGGGCCGCCGACCGGTCGTTGTCCCGGTCGAATTCGATATACGCCTCGTCCACCACGACGATCGTGTGGTCCGGCACCCGCGCCAATACCTGCTCGATCTCCTCGGGCCTCACCTGTTCACCGGTCGGGTTGTGCGGTGAGCAGATCAGGATCGCGGCCGCGTCGTCACCCGCCGCGGCGACCATCTCCGTCAAGGGCTGCCATCGGTCCGGTGTCCCGATCACCGGCACCGCGATACCGCCCGCGCCGAGGACCACCCGTTCGTAGGCGTCGAACGCGGGCACCGCGTAGACGACCCGCCCACCGTGGCCGGCGACCCAGCGCAGCAGATAGGCGAGCACGCCGACACTGCCCGGCCCGACGACGACCTGATCCGGTGTGCACCTGGCGAATTCGGCGATGGCGCCGCGCAAATCGCCGTACGCGGCGGCGGGGTACGCGGCCGCGTGTTCCACCTCGTCGGCGATCGCGGTGCGCACGCTCGGCAGGGGCGCGAAGGGCAGTGCGTTATTGGACAGATCGAGCGCGGCCGCCGAAGTATCGGCCTCCTCACCGGATCGATATTCGTTCAGCAATACCGTGTCGCGCACCGCTGTCGTCCTTTCCGCCGTCACCCGATGTCTTCCTTTTTCCGGGTATCGAGTTTCAGCGCGTCCATCGCGAAAATGACCACCAGAGATCCGGCGACGACCAGCAGTGAAGTAATAGACGGATCCGCCAGCAACACCCAGGTCGACAGATATCCCGTCGATACGATCATGTCGAATCGAAGCATGTTGTTCGCCGATTGATTGTCGTCGCGCAGTATCATCCGCGCACCTTGCACACACGCCACCGGGAACCAGATCAGCACAAACAAGTACTTCGCTTCGAATTGCCCGGCGACCACCAGGAAAAGCGGCCCGAGATAAACGAGAACAGTGGCGACGGCAGCAGCGACAGCCGCCTGCTGCCGTGTCGCGAAAATGGTGGCCGAGGTCGACAATCCGGCTTGGCGGTCGCCCTCGAAATCGGGCAGGTTCTTCACGAATCCCTTCGCGACGAACCAGAGCAACAAATACGCGGCCATGCTGAGGAAGGACCAGTTTCCCGTGATCGCCGGACCGTTCTCCACGACGGCGGGCGCCATCAGGAAGGGCAATGTCACGTCGAGCGCGAAGAACACGAGCGAACCCATCGGCCGCGCCTTCATCCGCAGCGGCGGCAACGAGTACTGGTGGGCGATGAGCAGACACAGGGCCGTGAGCAGCAGGAATGCTGGGCTCACCACGGCCGCGGCCACGAGCATCACCGCACCGGCGGCGTAACTGCTCCGGAGCAGGCGCCGGCGCCCGTACAGGCCGAGCAGGTACAAGCGGGCCGGGATGTTCTCATTGTCTTCCGCGATATCGGAATAGGCATTGAACAGATTCGCCACGGCGCTGTAGAGGAACGTGACGAAGAAGCCGAGCAGAACGTCGACACCCATCGGCACGTCCAGCAGTACACAACCCAGATAAAACGCGAGCATCCCGGGCAGGCAGGTGCGCGGCCGTGCGAACGAGAGAAACAGGCCGACCCGTTCCACCGTGCCCGTGGTGAATCCGTCGGACGAGTTAACCCAGTCGATTCTTTTCTCCGCCGATTTATGCAGGAATTCGTCAAGCGTCGGTTCAGGAATTGTTCCAGTCACAATCAAAGCCCACTCGTCACCCGTTTGCGGCCCGGCCGCGGAAGAGGCGGCTGGGGCGACCATACCCGAGTTCCGGAAAGAGCGGCAGTGTGTGCAACCGGCGCTTTCTCCGGTTGCACACTCCGGCCGTTTCACAAATGGGGTATAGGTTTCCCTATGCTGATCGACTTCGTGCCCGACAAGAACCTCTACCCCTTCGAGTCACGCTGGTTCGACTCGTCCGCAGGCCGTGTCCACTACATCGATGAGGGATCGGGGCCGACGATTCTGTTCTGCCACGGCGTCCCCGCCTGGAGTTTCCTCTACCGTCACGTCATCGCCGAGCTGCGCACCAGGTACCGGTGCGTCGCCGTCGACTATCTCGGCTTCGGGTTGTCCGAGCGGCCCGAGGGTTTCGGCTACACCGTCGCCGAGCACACCGGCATCCTCGGCGAGCTCATCGACCACCTCGGCCTCGACGACTACGTGCTGATGGGGCACGACTGGGGTGGCCCGATCGGCCTGGGCGCCTGCATCCCGAGAGCCGACCGCCTGCGCGGGATCGTGCTGGGCAACACCATCTTCTGGCCCATCGAGGCGATGGCGAACCGGGTCTTCGCCCAGGCCATCCGCACCGGACCGATGCAGCGGCGGGTACGCGAGCAGAACTTCCTCGTCGAGCGGGTGTTGCTGTCGGAACTCGGTAAGACATTGAGCCCGGCCGAGATCGACCACTACCGGTTGGTGCAGCCGTCACCGGAGGCACGCAAGGGTCTCGCGGTGATCGCCAAGCAGATCGTCGACGCGCGCCCACTGATGGCCCAGCTCGCCCGCGACGTGCCCGCGGTCCTCGCCGACAAGCCGACGCTGCTGGTCTGGGGCATGCGCGACATGGTGTACCGGCCCAAGGCCCACATTCCTCGCATGGTGTCGACCTTCACCGACGTGGAGGTCGTCGAGCTGCCGCAGGCCCGCCAGTTCATCCAGGAGCACGCGCCCGTCGAGATCGCCGAGGCCATCGCCAAACGGTTCCCCTAGCTCATGGCAGCGCGGTCGCGGCGACCGGCGCGGGCGCACCCGATTCCGCGCGGGACCGTCGCGCCAGCAGGAACGCCGCGACCGCCGCCGGCCCGCCCATCACGATCCCGTAGGTGGCGGCGGGCACCGCCATCGCCTCGCTGCCGAGCGCCGACACCGCGACCGCGATGGCCAGCGTCGCGTTGTGGATGCCGATCTCCATGGACGAGGCGATGGCCTGCCGGATATCGACCCCGAACCAGCGCGGCACGTAATAGCCGACAGCCAGGCTCAGCGCAGACAGCAGCACGGTGATCGCGCCGAGCTTGCCGAAGTTCGCACGGAGCGTGTCGAATTCGGACCCGACGGCCACACCCACCGCCATGACCAGCACCACCATGGAACCGAGCTTCACCGGTTTACCCATCCGGTCGGCGAACGCGGGCCTGGCGTGCCTGATCCACATCCCGACGGCCACCGGCACCAGCACGATGACGATCACCTGCACCAGCTTGGCCGGCTGCAGCCCGACCGAGGCGTCACCGTCCATGAACGCCGCCACCGACAAGGTGATCACCAGCGGCATGGTGAACGCCGCGATCACCGAGTTGATCGCGGTGAGCATGATGTTGAGCGCCACATCGCCACCGGCGAGGTGGCTGAACAGGTTGGCCGAGGTGCCGCCCGGCGAGGCGACGAGCAGCATCATGCCCACCGCGAGCACCCCGGTGAGCCCGAAGGCGAGCACGAGCAGCACGCAGATCAGTGGCAGCACCACGAGCTGGCAGACGAGGGCGACGGCCGCCGCTCTGGGATGGCGGACCACCCGCCGGAAGTCGTCGGGTGTCAGCGTGAGCCCGAGGCCCAGCATCACCACCACGAGCGCGATCGGCAGCACCACCGCGAATTGCGAAGAACCCATCATCACTCCTGTTTCGCCCGGTCGGCCACCAGCAACTGCCCCAGGGCGATACCACCGTCGTTCGGCGGAACCTGCCGATGGCTGTACACCGCCAGTCCGGCGCGTTCGAGCATCACCATGCAGTTGACCAGCAGGAACTCATTGAGGAACACGCCGCCGGAGAGCACCACCTGCCGAATACCGGTGGTGTCGGCCAGGTTCCGGCACTGCCGGACGACCATGGCGACGACCCCGCTGTGGAACCGCCTGCTGATCCGTTCGAGCGCGGTCCCGGCGGCCAGGTCGGCCGCTATCGCACGGATCACCGGCCGGTGGTCGACTTCTCCTGCGGTATAGCCGAACTCGTAGCCGTCGACGAGCGTGAGGTCGCGATCGAGCAGGCCCTCGAGTTCGATCGGGCCCTGCGCCTCGTATTCGGCCCGCGAACACACCCCGAGCAGAGCCGCCACCCCGTCGAACAAGCGCCCCATACTTGTCACCTCGGGCGAGTTGATGCCACGGGCGCACATGGTCGCGTAGACGTGTCTGCGATCGTCGTCGAGCGTCTCGAGCACCGGAAACGCTCGCACCGCGGCATCGATGGCCCCGAGCGCGTCGACACCGACAGCGACGCCCGTCCGGATCGGTTCGCGCACAGCCTGATCACCACCGATCAGCGTCACTCGCCGCAGATGTGCGGCCCGTTCGACCTTGCCGTAGTCACCGACCAGGAACTCACCGCCCCAGATGGTGCCGTCCGTGCCGTACCCGGCCCCGTCGAACACCACACCGATCGCGGGCCCGTCGAGCTTGTTGTCCGCCATGCAGGCCGCCATGTGCGCGTGATGGTGCTGCACCGCGATCGGCTCACCGGTCTCCCCGATACCGCTGTGGCCCCGGTTGATCCGGAAGTCCGGGTGCATGTCGTACACCCCGGCCTCGGGTCGCAGGTCGTACAGCGAGGCCAGGTGGGCAGCGGTTCGGCGGTGCGAGTCGAACGTCTCGTCGTTCTTCAGATCGCCGATGTGCTGGCTCAGATACACCCGCGTGCCTGCCGACAGCGCGACCGTCGTCTTGAGTTCGGCGCCATAGGCGACCAGCGGCCGCAGCGGACGACCCACCTCCACCGGGTACGGCGCGTACCCGCGCGCACGGCGCAGGAAGGTCAGCAGTGGCCCGTCCAGATCCGGGTGGATCGACACGCGGACCACGGAATCGTCCACCCTGGACTCGATTTCGCGATCGTGGTACAGAATCGCGTCCGCGATCTCGAAAAGGTGTGCCAACGCGTCCTCATTGCGGTGCACGATGGGATATCCCGACACATTGCCGCTGGTCATCACGAGCACATCGGTGTCGGCCTCGTCGAGCAGCAGGTGGTGATGCGGTGCCGAGGGCAGCATCACCCCCAGGTTCGGATTCCGTGGCGCGACACTTTCCGGAACCGCATCGGTTCGCTTACGTGCCAACAGGATCGGTCGTGCGGGCGAACGCAGCACCTGCTCCTCGGCAGGCGACAGTTCGACGATCCGATGCGCCGTATCCAGATCCCGCACCATCACCGCGAATGGTTTCGAATCGCGCCGCTTGCGCTTGCGCAGCAGCGCCACCGACGCGGCATTCATCGCATCGACGGCCAGATGGAAACCGCCAACACTTTTCACCGCGACGATCCGACCGGCCGACAGCTCACGCACACTCCGGCTCAACGCGTCCTCGTGCACCGTCCCGTCGGGGTAGGCGAGGAACAGCCTCGGCCCACAGTCAGGGCACGCGTTCGGCTGCGCGTGGAACCGCCTGCTCATCGGATTCCGGTATTCCGCAGCGCAATCCGCGCACATCGTGAACGCACGCATGGTGGTCTGTGATCGGTCGTAGGGCAACGCCCGGATGATCGAATACCGTGGCCCGCAGTTGGTGCAGTTGATGAACGGGTAGCGATAGCGCCGGTCGGCCGGGTCGCGCAGCTCGGCTAGGCAGTCCGCACACACGTGGGTGTCGGCGGGGACGAGCGCCACCTTCTCCCCCGTGTGCTCGCTGTGCACGATCTCGAAGCTCGACGCGGCCGACCCGCCCGCCACCCGGCTCTGCGTCACCACCCGGTCCACCCGCGCCAGCTCGGGCGCCCGGTCGGCCAGCTCCGCGCAGAACGATTCCAGCGCGGCCTCGGCGCCGCTCGCCTCGACGAGCACGCCCTCGGGGTCGTTGCGCACCCAGCCCGTGAGCTGCCGTTCGCGGGCGAGTTTGTAGACGAACGGGCGATACCCGACGCCCTGCACGACCCCGGTGACCCTGATCTGCCAGGTGGCGGTCATGGCGGCCCGGTCAGCACAGGCGGGGCAGCTCGGCGCCCCGCAGTGGTTGCAGTACCGATTCGCGTCCGGCGGTGTCACGCAGCACGACCGCCGCGCCGTCCCGGCCGGTCACCTCCCCGATTACCGTGGCGTGCCTGCCGTACTCGTGCCCGCGCAGCGCGGCCACGATGTGGTCGGCGGCGGCCGGATCGGCGAAGATCGCCAGGCAGCCCTCGTTGGCGCAATTCAGCGGATTGATGCCGAGCATGTCCGCCGCCATCGCGGTCTCGTGCTGGATGGGCAGCGACTGCTCGTCGATGGTGATGGCCTTGCCCATACGCCCCGCGTATTCGTGCAGCACCGCCGAGAGACCACCGCGCGTCACGTCACGCATCGACCGCACCGCCTCGCGCGGCACTGCCGCGAAGACGCTGTCGATCATCAGGTTGAGCGGCGCGCAGTCGCTGAGCACCCGGCTCTCGAAGCCGAGCCCCTCCCGGATGGAGAGCAGGTGCACCGTGTGATTGCCGATCGGGCCCGACAGGATCACCGCGTCGCCGGGGCGGACCGCGTCCATCCGCAGCGGTTCGCGCAGGAAGAACCCGACACCACTGGTGTTGAGGTACAGCTGATCGGCCTCGCCCGCCCGCACCACCTTCGTGTCACCGCACACGATCTGCACCCGCGCCTCGCGCGCGGTCTCGCGCACCGACGTGAGTACGCGCTCGAGCTGGTCGAAGGACAATCCGGCCTCGAGAATGAGTCCGAGGGTGAGATAGCGCGGCACCGCACCCGAGACGGCCAGGTCGTTGACCGTGCCGCAGACCGCGATCTTGCCGATGTCGCCGTTGCCGAAGAACGGGGGGTCAACCACGAAGCTGTCGGTGGTCATCGCGATCCGGTCGCCCTCCACGGGCAGAACCGCGCTGTCCTCCATCTCCCCCACGTATACGTCGCCGAGGGTGCGCGCGATGAAGTCGACCAGCTCGCCCGAGAGCACCGCGCCGGTGCCGTGGTCGAGCTGGATGTGCTGCGTGGCCACGGTCATGGTGTCTTGGTCTCCTTGCGCGGGAGGCCGCCGGTGGTGTCGATGAGCCGCAGGATCTCGGCGGAGTCGGCGACGGTGGCGCAGTAGCTCTCCAGCCAGTCCAGCGCCCGCACCCGGTCGGCCTCCTGCGCCGAGAACACGCAGTCGCCGGGGACCGCGACGATGTAGCCACGGAAGAAGGCGTCGGCGGCGGTGGTCTGGATACAGATCTGGGTCTGCAGACCGATCAGCACCAGGGCTTCCACGCCCTCGGCCTGGAGCCGGTCGTGCAGGTCGGTTTCGTAGAAGCCACTGTCCTTACTGCGTTCCTGGATCACGTCGTCGGGGTCGACGAATTCCCGGATCACCTCGGCGCCGGGAGTTCCGCGCAGTGCCGGTACGCGACCGTCGTACCGCTCGGCCAGCGGGTCGTCGGGCTGATTCAAGAGTTGCAGATGATAAACCGTGCAGCCCCGTTTACGCATCTCGGTCAGGAATTCGTTCACCCGGGGCGTCGCGGCCGCGATAGCGGCTTCTCGCTCGGGATTCTTCCCGACGATGTCGTATTGCAGTCCACTGGTGACAACGGCGATTTTGGACATGCCGATCCTTAGGTCCGTAAGAATGGGAAACAGTTCGGAGATTCAGGCCGAACGGGCGCCCGGCGAATTACCGTACGCATTATCGGAAGCGGCTTGCAGGGCCTGGGCGATATTCGCCCAGTTGGCCGCGCATTGGTTGGCGAGTTCGATCACGTGGTAGGAGGAATGGGGCCGCACGAATTCGACGATCTTCTCGGCGTCACCCGCGTTCACCGCATGCTGATGCAGCCACCGCAGCAATTCGCGCCCGCCGACGCTCATCCGCAGCGCCGGGTCGCGGGAGAGCACGGCGAGCAGGGCGTCGAGGTCCACCTGCTTCTTGTGCGGTGTCGGCGCGAGCCGGTCGTTCTCCGCCGGTCCGCCGGGCACCGGTGTCCTGGTGTCGTCGGGCTGGACGAGCGGGCCCATGCCGCTTTCCAGCCGGGCCCGGACGTCGCGGACGGTCGACGGCGAGAGGCCCACTTCGCGGGCGATGGAACGCAGCGAGGCATCGGGGCGGGCCAGCAGGAGTTCGGCGGCCGTCTTGCGCGCCGAATTCGTGTCGACCGGCCGGAGCCTGCCGTCACTGCCGAGCCGATGGCTCGCTTGCGACGTATCGCCGGTACCGCTCCGGATCGAGGCCACAGTTTTCGCGGAAAGCCCGGCAGCGGTGGCGATCGACCGATTCGACCAGTGCGGATGGGAACGGATGATACGTTCCGCCGCGGCCCGGCGATCGGCCAGCGACAACGGCAGGCCGTGCCGCACATTCTCCTGCACGCCGAGAATGAACGCCAATTCTTCGGAACCATCGACCATATACGCGTCGATGTGCGTGAGACCTTTGCGTAGCGCCGCGCTCGTCCGGTGAAATCCGTCGATGATTCGATTCGTCGGACGATGGACGAGAATGGGCGGCAAAGGCCATTCCGCCTCGACCAGCCGCTCGATATGAGCGGGGTCCTCCCCTTCGAATCGGGGGGAGCCCGCCATGACGAGCGACGCGATTTCCACAGACTGTTTTACCCGGTTGGATTTCAGCGGGCGATTCACCTATCAAGCCCCCCAGTCTTTCAAGCTGTGCATCGATATCAAGATCAAGAGCCGCGTAAAAAAATATCGCAGTGAGTCAATTCGGGCAAGTGTTCGATCCGAGACCCCCGCCCAGGTCGCCGCGCAGGTCAGTAGCGTGCGGCGCCCTGCCCGACCGGCCGGTAACGAACCGACCTGACGGTGTCCAACTGGTGAAACCTACAGTTGGACAGGCATGTTCATGCCCCGATGTCACGATCCGCCCAGCTGACGCCCCGAGAATAGAATGGTCTACGCAACTCACAGCCATGAGCTCGCTCAGGTGAGGATGTGAATTCGCCGGGATTTGTTTCACGGACCAAACCAACTGGACGATAGATTAATTCCATCTTGTTCCACATCCGCGCTGGGCGTCGCGTCTCAGCGCACGCACCCGGCCGCCGCACCCGCCACCGGCACAAGCCGACACGCGGACCCCTCCTGCGCGATCCCGGAACGAGCCGCAACGGCCATGCGCCAAATAAACCCCTGAACTGCACCGTTAGGATGATCCTCAGCTCCGGGAAGACATCGAAGCTACCCATCGGTAACATAGAATCCGTACCCTTACTGGCGGGTAACTTGGACCGTACTATGATGCGACCTGGGACGAGCGGCACCGCGTCGCTTCGTGAACGAAAGGCCACAGCATGAGCCCCATATCTTTGACGTTGGGCATCATCTCCATTCTGGTCGGTGTCCCCGCGTGGATCGGGTTCGGCCTCGCCATCCGGAAGATGGCTCGGACGATCATGCTCGGGCAGCCCGCCCCCGACCGGTTCACTCCGTTCGTGCCGCGGTTCGCCACCATGATCAAGGAGTTCGCCGCGCACACGCGCATGGTGAAGTTCCGGACCGTCGGCTGGGCGCACTGGCTCGTCATGGTCGGCTTCATGCTCGGCTTCGTCACGGTCTTCCAGGCGCAGGGGCAGATCTTCAGCCCCACCTTCACCTGGCCGCTGGTCGGTAACACCTTCGTCTACCACCTGCTCGACGAACTGCTCGCCCTCGGCACCATCATCGGCGCGATCGTGCTGATCGTCATCCGTCAGCTGAACCACCCTCGCGTCCCCGCCCGGCAGTCGCGCTTCTCCGGCTCCAACTTCTTCGCCGCCTACTTCGTCGAGCTCATCGTGCTCGTCGAGGGCATCAGCATGCTCGGCGCGAAGTCCCTCGTCCTGGCCTACACCGGCGAATCCCACGCCAGCAGCGACTTCGTCAGCATGCACATCGCCTCGGTGCTGCCCGCCAGCGCGGAAGCGGTCTCGGTCTTCGCCTTCTTCAAGCTGATGGCCGCGCTGGTCTGGGTCGTCGTGGTCAGCCGCAACGTCAACTGGGGCGTCGCCTGGCACCGGTTCGCCGCGTTCCCCAACATCTACTTCAAGCGTGAGGCCGACGGCGGCGTCGCCCTCGGCGCCGCCAAGCCGATGATGTCGGACGGCAAGGTCCTCACCATCGAGAACGTCGACCCCGACACCGACACCCTCGGCGCGGGCAAGATGGAGGACTTCTCCTGGAAGGGCTGGCTGGACTTCACCACCTGCACCGAGTGTGGTCGCTGCCAGTCGCAGTGCCCCGCCTGGAACACCGGTAAGCCGCTCTCGCCCAAGCTGCTCATCATGTCGCTGCGCGACCACGGCTACGCCAAGGCGCCCTACCTGCTGGCCGGCGGCCGCAAGGACATGGGCGGCGACGAGATCGGTCTGGTCGACGCCGACGGCAAGCCCGACGAGGCCAAGCTGGCCAAGATCACCGAGGAAGCCCGCACCGAGGCCGAGCGCCCGCTCGTCGGCGGCGAGGACGTGCACGGTGTGATCGACCCCGAGGTGCTGTGGAGCTGCACCACCTGTGGTGCCTGCGTGGAGCAGTGCCCCGTCGACATCGAGCACGTCGACCACATCATCGACATGCGCCGCTACCAGGTGCTGATCGAGTCGGAGTTCCCCTCCGAGCTCGCCGGTCTGTTCAAGAACCTGGAGAACAAGGGCAACCCGTGGGGCCAGAACTCCAAGGACCGCCTGAACTGGATCAAGGAAGTCGACTTCGACATCCCGGTCTTCGGTAAGGACGCCGACAGCTTCGACGGCTACGAGTACCTGTTCTGGGTCGGTTGCGCCGGCGCCTACGAGGACCGCGCCAAGAAGACCACCAAGGCCGTCGCCGAACTCCTCGCCACCGCGGGCACCAAGTTCATGGTGCTGGGCGCCGAGGAGACCTGCACCGGTGACTCGGCTCGCCGCGCCGGCAACGAGTTCCTGTTCCAGCAGCTGGCGATGCAGAACATCGAGGTCATCAACTCGGTGTTCGAGGGTGTCGAGCAGTCCAAGAAGAAGATCGTCGTCACCTGCGCGCACTGCTTCAACGCGCTCAACAACGAGTACCCGCAGGTCGGTGGCACCTACGAGGTCGTGCACCACACCCAGCTGCTGAACCGCCTGGTGCGGCAGAAGAAGCTGGTGCCGGTGGCCACGGTGTCGCAGAACATCACCTACCACGACCCCTGCTACCTCGGTCGCCACAACAAGATCTACAACGCGCCGCGTGAGCTGATGGAAGCCTCCGGTTCGACTCTGGTCGAAATGCCGCGCCACGGCGAACGTTCCATGTGCTGTGGTGCCGGTGGCGCCCGCATGTGGATGGAGGAGCAGCTCGGCAAGCGCATCAACGTCGACCGTGTCGACGAGGCGCTGTCCACCAACCCGACCAAGATCGCCACCGGCTGCCCGTTCTGCCGCGTCATGCTCAACGACGGCGTCACCGCGCGTCAGGAGCAGGGCCAGGGCGAGGGCGTCGAGGTGGTCGACGTGTCGCAGCTGATGCTCGACTCGATCACCCGCATCGATGCCGCCGAGCTGTCGGCGAACCTGCTCGTCGTCCAGGAGCCGAAGGCCGAACCCGAGCCGGAGCCCGAAGCCGAGCCGGAGCCGGTCGCCGAAGCCCCCGCCGAAGCTGCCCCGAAGGCCGCACCGGCCGGTGGCGGACTCGGTATGAAGGGCGCTGCCAAGGCGCCCGGTGGTGGCCTGGGTATGAAGGGTGCCGCCAAGGCGCCCGGCGCGAAGGCCCCTGCCGCCGACGCGGAGTCGGCTCCGGCCGCGCCCGCCAAGGGCCTCGGTATGAAGGGCGGGGCGAAGGCGCCCGGTGGCGGTCTCGGCATGAAGGGCGGCGCGAAGGCCCCGGGTGCGAAGGCGCCCGCTGCCGAAGCTCCGGCCGCCGAGTCGACCCCCGAAACCACCGCTCCCCCGGTCAAGGGTCTCGGCATGAAGGGTGGTGCCAAGGCCCCCGGTGGCGGACTCGGCATGAAGGGCGGCGCGAAGGCGCCCGGCGCCAAGGCTCCTGCCGCCCCGGCCGCCGATGCGGCTCCGGCTGCTGATGCGGCTCCGGCTGCGGAAGCGCCCGCCGAAGCCGCTGCCACGGAGAGCAAGCCCACGGTCGCCGCCAAGGGCCTCGCGATGAAGTCCGGCTTCAAGCGCCCCGGCCCGAAGGCGCCGGGTGCTCCGAAGCCCGCGGAATCGGCACAGGCCCCCGCCGCCGACTCCCCGACCGAGTCCGCACCGGCCCCCGAAGCCCCTGCCGCCGAACCGGTTTCGGCCCCCACCGAAACCAAGCCGACCGTCGCGGCCAAGGGCCTCGCCATGAAGTCCGGCTTCAAGCGCCCCGGCCCCAAGGCCCCCGGCGCCCCGAAGCCGGCGGAACCGGCAGCGGCCCCCGCCGAACCGGAAACCCCGGCTGAGCCCACCGCCCAGGAAGACACGGCCCACGAGCCCACACCTTCCAACGGCAACGGCACCCCACCGGTGGCCCCGCCGACCGCCAAGCCCGGCGGCCTCGGCTTCAAGTCCGGAGCAAAGGCTCCCGGCCGCAAGAACTGACAAACTGAACAACCAGTGAGGCGCGGATTCCAAGAATCCGCGCCTCACTGCTGTGTATTGGGGGCACTGCCAGATGCCTTGAGCCTGGCCGCAGAAGAGTTGGGGACCAAGACCAAGGTGGCGACGGTCAACGCCGCACTACGCGAGGTCGCGAACCGACGTGCTGTGGCGAAGATGCTCCAGCATCTGCGCGATACCGGCACCGACTTGTCAGCAGAGGGAATGCAGGGGGCCTGGCGCTGAGGACGATGTTCATGTTGGCGGACAAGTCCGCCTTCGAGTGGGTCCTCCGGGACCCCGCAGCTGCTGCGGATTTTCACGCTGCCACCAGCATGCCGGGAGCACTTGTCGCCGCATGCCATCTCACCGCCCTCGAGATCGGGTATTCGGCGCGAACGCTGTCCGATTACAACGAACGGATCGGCCTGCAGAAGTCGCTGGTGTGGCTGCCGGTCACCGAGGAGGTAATGGATCGCGCACTTGCCGTGCAAGGTCTGCTAGCCGAACGTGGTGCCCATCCAATACCTATCCCGAACTTGGTCATCGCAGCGACAGCGGAGGTCCACGGAGCGACCGTGATGCATGTGGACAACGACTATCAGACGATCGCCGAGGTAACAGGTCAGCCGCATCACCGGCTGTCGACCAGTTGATTCAGCAGTCGGCGAACCAGGCCTTGACGTAGCCCGCGGATTGGTAGACGTAGTCCCAGGCCCAGCGGGCGGGTGAGAGGTGGGGGCGTGGGTCGACGAAAAGGAGTTCGCCGGGCCAGCATTTGCCGAGGATGTAGCGGGCGCGAGAGATGTGGGGCGTGAAGGTGACGACGATGACGCGATCCCAGTCGGCACCGAGACGGGCGAGGGCGCGGCCTTCGCCGAGTGTGGTCCGTGGACTCGGATCGAAACAGATCACCTCGAACGAGTAGCCCCCGTGGCAGATCCGATTCACCATCGCACTGCGCTCATACGGATCCGATATCAGCACCCGCGGCGCGAATCCCTCTGCGGCCAACCGCAACCCGAGCTCTTCACGACCGTCATGCGCTCCACCGAGCACCAGAATCGCATCCGCACGCCGCGGCTCATCCGTCTGCGGCCGCCCGTACACCGGCCACAGCACCACCCCGAACAACACCACGACGACCACACAACCCACCACCACCTTGCGGCGCATCCGCCGATGGTATGCCCCCATCCGGTCACCGAGCCGGGCTGACCCGCCTCGAGCGACACCGACCGAGCACCCACCCGAGAGAGGCAACACCACTGGCCGAGCGGCCGGATCCCGGATAAGTTGTGCCACAGGATCAAACATCGTGCTGCACAGCAGCATTGGTGACACCGGGCGGCACAACACAATCTAGGTGCACTGCGTGAGGTCTTCGGCCCGTATCAACGCTGGGTATTCACCCGCCTGAACAACGCCCGCCTCTACGTCTACGAGGACGGTCTGGCCCTCACCGGCGACCACCCACCCACCGCCTTCGCCTGGCGCTCGACCTCGGTCTGGAACTACAACCGCTCCGTCATGCTCGAAGTCACGGGCCTGGTCCGACCTTGTGAAAGCGACCGCGGCCGACGGCACCACAAACCGAGCTAGCCACTGCTCGATGCACGCCCACGAAGCGAACCATGCACACACCAGCGACATATCACCGCAGGTAGAAGCCCCGTACAACGGCGGGACGAACTCACGTTCCCCCCTGTACACCAGATGTTGCGCCCGCCCTTGCCTCGCTGACGCGGCGTAGCCACGCGCGCCGCTTACCAACGAGAGTATGCGATGCACAGTCTTCGGAACGGGGTACCTGGGGGCCACGCACGCAGCGTGTATGGCCGAGCTGGGGCACGATGTGGTCGGGGTCGATGTCGACCCCGGCAAGGTGGCCAAACTGGCCGACGGGGTGGTGCCGTTCTACGAACCCGGCCTGGACGAGGTGCTGCAACGCAACCTCGCGGCGGGCAGGCTGCGCTTCACCACCGACTACGAGGACGCGGCCGCGCACGCCGACGTCCACTTCCTCGGTGTCGGCACACCGCAGAAGAAGGGCGAGTACGGCGCCGACCTGAAGTACGTGCACGCCGTGGTCGACACCCTCGCGCCGATGCTGGAACGCCCGGCGATGATCGTCGGCAAGTCGACCGTCCCGGTGGGAACCGCTGCCGCCCTCGGCATCAGGGCTCGCGCGCTGACCGACGTCGACGTGGAGGTGGCCTGGAACCCCGAATTCCTGCGCGAGGGCTTCGCGGTGCACGACACCCTGCGCCCCGACCGCCTCGTCCTCGGCCTGGACCGCACCCGCGAGCGCGCCGATTGGGTCGAACAACACATTCGCGACATCTACGCCGATCTCATCTCAGCCGAAATCCCCTTCCTCCTCACCGATTTAGCCACCGCCGAATTGGTGAAAGTTTCGGCGAATGCCTTTCTGGCCACAAAGATTTCGTTCATCAACGCTGTTTCCGAAGTCTGTGAGGCAACGGGCGCCGATGTCACGATGCTCGCCGACGCGCTCGGTTACGACGCGCGCATCGGTCGCCGATTCCTCAATGCCGGACTGGGTTTCGGCGGCGGCTGCTTACCGAAGGACATTCGCGCTTTCATGGCCCGCTCGGGCGAACTCGGCGCCGACCATGCGGTCGCATTCTTGCGCGAGGTCGACAACATCAATATGCGCCGCCGCACCAAAGTGGTCGACATGGCCGCCCGCGCCTGCGGTGGTTCCCTGCTCGGCGCGAACGTCGCTGTCCTCGGCGCGGCGTTCAAGCCGGAGTCCGATGACGTGCGCGATTCGCCCGCGCTCAACGTGGCCGGGATGATCCAGCTGCACGGCGCCGTGGTCACCGTGTACGACCCGAAAGCGGTGGAGAATTCGCGTCGCGTCTTCCCCACACTGAACTACGCGACATCCGTCGCCGAGGCGTGTGATCGCGCCGATGTGGTTCTGGTCCTTACCGAATGGAATGAATTCACGGATTTGACGCCCGCCGATCTGGAACCGGTGGTACGTTCCCGCTCGATCATCGATGGTCGCAATTGTCTGGATCGTCACGCCTGGCGTGATGCCGGGTGGGTGTACGCCGGACTCGGCACCCCGTAGAGTTACGGCGGGCGGGGGCTGGCAGGTTGTGCAGGCTCCGCATGTCGTGCAACGAGATGGGCAGCTGATGAGTGCGGTTTTGGGAGTTTCCGTCGGAGCGGCGACGGTGCGCCTGGCGCGCCCCCAGCCCGGTGGTGCACCGAATTCCTTTCAGGTGCATACCCTTCCGGTCCCCGAACAACACGCGGAAGAATCAGCGGCCGACGCGATCGCCGCGACCCTCGCCGCGGGCCCCGAGGTCGCGGCGACCACCGTCACCTTCCGCAGCGAACCGCAGGCTCGGGCCATCCGCGCCGCCATGGCCCGCAGGCAACTCACCAACTATCAGCTGATTCCCGAAGCCGTTGCCGCCGTGCATTTCGCGCACGCCACCGCCGACCTGCGTGAAGTAGCCACGCTGGCCGTCTACGACCTGGGCAGTTCCGGTCTCACGGTGAGCGTGGTCGACGCGCGAACCAGCGATGTGCACCAGTGTGAACGCATCAGCGACATCAGCGGCGACTACCTCGATTCGCTGATCCGCGAGCAGCAGATCGCATCGGGCCGGATCGCCCACCCCGCCGATCCGGCCGGCCTGGCCGCGCTCGACGCGTTGTGCCGGGCGGCCAAGGAGCAGCTGTCGACCAGCAATGCGGTGGCACTGCCCAGTGAGCAGGGGCTGGTGCTGCTCACCCAGGAGAACTTCGAAGCGCTGATGATGCTGGCGATCGAGTCGTCGGCGCGGATGACCCGCGATGTCATCATCCGGGCCCAGCATCCGGTGCAGGCGGTGCTGGTGATCGGTGGCGGCGCCCGGATTCCGCTGATCGCGCGGGTGCTCGAACGCACGATCGGGGTGCCGGTGATCGTCCCGCTCGAACCGGAGACAGCGTTGGCGCGGGGCGCCGCGTTGCTGGCCAGGCCCGCGCAGGTCGCGCAGGCACCGGTCGCGCCGCCGATCGCACCCATCGAGCAGCTCGACGATGTGACGCCCGCCTGGCTCACCGCCCCGACCCGTGGCAGGCGTCCGCTCGCCGCGCTGACCGGTCGCGGCCACAGTCGCCGGGAGTTGAACGGCGCGGTGCTCACGGTGAGTTCGCTGGCGGTGGTCGCGGCGATCGGTATCGGCCTCGGTTACGGCCCCGAGGTGCTCGAGAGCGGCAATTCCAGCGACGGTTCGCAGGCGGTACCGGCCAGTTCGACGCCGCGCCCGACCGTGCCCACCACGGCGCCGCCGTCGACGACCGAAGCGGTGCACGGCACAGTGGCGGCGCCGCCCGTCCAGCTTCCGCCGAATACCCCGACGGAGGAACCGGTGCCGACGCAGGGGCCCAACACCTTCACCGTGGTGCCGGGTCTGCCGCCGATCATCGTGCCGACGTTGCCGCCGGTGGTGCTGCCCGGTATGCCGCCGCCCGGGCGGTAAGTCAGTTCCTCGCGTGCCGGGCGCGTGGCGGCGCGACGGTCGCCTTCTGTGCCCCGAAGGGCCGGGCGAGCAGCACCGCGATGCCGGTGGTCAGCGGGACCGACAGAGCGAGGGCGATACCGCCGACCGCGGATCGGGTGATCTCGATGGCGACGGCGTCACCGGTGAGCACATCGGTGATGGACCGTCCGGCGACGCTGAACAGCAGCAGCAGCGGTAGCGCGCCACCGGCGTAGGCGAGCACGAGGGTGTAGACGGTGCTGGCGATGTGGTCGCGTCCCACGCGCATGGCGGCGGTGAAGATCTCGCGCCGCGACGCCCCTTCGTCGAGTGCGGCGAGTTCGAAGGCGGCCGAGGCCTGGGTGATGGTGACGTCGTTGAGCACGCCGAGCGAGCCGATGATGAACCCCGCGAGCAGCAGCCCCGTGATGCTGACGTGCTGGATGTAGGTGGCCACGTTGGTGTTCTGTTCTTCGGACAGCCCGGTGAGGTGGGTGACCTTCAACGTCAGCCACGACAATGCCGCCGCCACGAGCATCGATGCCAGCGTGCCGAGCAGAGCCGAACTGGTCCGCAGATTCAGTCCGTGCGCGAGGTAGAGCACCACGTAGAGGATCAGCGCTCCCGACACGAGCGCGACGGGGATCGCCGGTTTCCCGTCGAGCAGAGCGGGCAGCAGGAAGATCACCACGACGCCGAAGGCGAAACACAGCCCGACGAGCGCCCGGAACCCGCGCCACCGCGCGACGATGCAGATCACCGCGACGAACGCGATCACGATCAATGTCAGCGGCAACCCGCGGGAGTAGTCCTCGAATCCGTAGATGGTCCCGCCGCTCGGGTCGGCCGCCCGCACGATCCGGATCTCGTCGCCCACCCGCAGATCGGGTTGCCCCGGTCCCGGCGCGATTTCGAACAGGGTCTTCTTACCCTCGTCGGGCCCCGACCGGATGTCGATGATGCTGCGCTGACACGAGTACCCCACCTGCGGCTGCACCGGCTTGTCGGGAAACGCCTTCCCGTGCGAGGGACTCCCACACAGCCCGACATCCTGCATGACGACGGTCCCGGCCTCGGTCTGCACCGCCCCACCACTGACGGTCCCCATCGGCGCGGGAATATCGATCTCGGGCTTACTCGGCCACAACAGCGCGGTAGCAATCAACACCGCCACCCCGATAACCGCCAACAGCCCGACGACAACCTTGGCAGCGGTAGCCCCGATAGCGATGGGCCCCGAATGATCGTGGTGATGGTGGTGATGATGATCGCTCACCCGAGAGAGCTTAAGGGAATCCGTTTTCAAGAACGACTCACGCAGCCGAAGAACGCAGCCCCAGATCTCGCAAGAACATGGGTAATCACCGGGCCCGGGCTACCAGCACCAAGAACGCAAGTCTGGCCGCCAACGCAAAGAAACCCCGCACCTGAGTCCGGCCAAAATTCGCGGGGAGGCGGTACCGGGCGGCGGAGAGCAGGGGGTTGTCTCCGCCGCCCGTCAGGCAGGCGCCCAGGGGGGTAGGCGCTCGTACCTAGGGCTCTCGGTCGTCCAGGGGGGGTAGACGACCGGGCCGGGGCGCCGAAGCGCCGAAGCCCACTGTACACAAAAGTTGGACTTTTGCGCTAGTGCATCTTCAAAATCCCCAGATTTCCGAACCCTGGGTTGGTTTCAGCCGGTCTAACCCTATGCCGCCCCCGTCAAGGCCCCTGACACAGTGACACTCACTGTCGGTAACTGGACAAGAAGTTACCGAACCTTTCGATCGCCACCGCGAGGTCCCGCGCCCACGGCAGCGTCACGATCCGCAAATGGTCGGTGGCGGGCCAGTTGAAGCCCGTGCCCTGCACCATGAGGATCTTCTCTTGTAACAACAGATCGAGCACAAGCTTCCCGTCGTCGTGGATCTCGTGCACATTCGGATCCAGACGGGGGAAGGCATACAGCGCGCCGCGCGGCTTCACACACGACACGCCAGGGATCATGTTCAGCCGCTCCCACGCCACATCGCGCTGCTCGAGCAACCGCCCGCCGGGCAGGATCAGGTCCTCGATGCTCTGATGACCGCCCAGCGCTACCTGAATGGCGTGCTGAGCAGGTACATTCGGGCACAACCGGGACGAGGCGAGCAGGTCGATCCCCTCGAGGAACCCGGCCGCGTGATCCTTGGGTCCCGTGATCGCCAGCCACCCCGAGCGGTACCCGGCCACCCGGTAGGCCTTGGACAGGCCGTTGAACGTCAGGCACAGCAGGTCGGGAGCCAGCGAGGCCAGCGAGATGTGCTTGGCGTCGTCGTAGAGGATCTTGTCGTAGATCTCGTCGGCGAGCAGCAGCAGCCGGTGCTTGCGCGCCAGGTCGACGATCTGCTGCAGCACCTCCGCCGAGTACACCGCGCCCGTCGGGTTGTTCGGATTGATCACCAGCAGCGCCTTGGTGCGGTCGGTGATCTTCGATTCGATATCGGCGATATCGGGCTGCCAGCCGTTCTCCTCGTCGCACAGGTAGTGCACCGGGGTGCCGCCGGCGAGGCTGGTCATGGCCGTCCACAGCGGGTAGTCCGGCGCCGGGATCAGCACCTCGTCGCCGTTGTCGAGCAGCGCCTGCATGGTGACGGTGATCAGCTCCGACACGCCGTTGCCCAGGTAGACGTCGTCCACGTCGAGCTCGGGAAAGCCCGGCACCAGCTCGTAGCGGGTGACGATCGCGCGCCGCGCCGACAGGATGCCCTTGGACTCGGAGTACCCCTGCGCGTACGGCAGCGCCGCGATCATGTCGCGCATGATCACATCGGGCGCCTCGAACCCGAACGGGGCCGGGTTGCCGATGTTGAGCTTGAGGATGCGATGCCCCTCGGCCTCCAGGCGTGCTGCCTGCGCGTGTACCGGCCCACGGATCTCGTAGACCACGTCCTGCAGTTTCTTCGACTGCTCGAGGACGCGCGGGGCGACATGCGGATGCTGTGGACTCACCCACCCCATGTTAAAGATGGTTGCCGACCACATTCACAGGCGGGGTTTGCCCGCCTGAGCCGCCGTTTCCAGGCAGAACTCCTCGATGCGCTCGTCGAGCCCGCGCGCTTCGACCGCGTTGCGGTAGTTCGGGGCGGCGATCCGGCGGCGCAGACCGACCAGCCGTTCGCCCAGCTGAGCGATGCGCCGGTCCTCCGGCAGGCCGAGCACCGGGCGCAGCGCGTCGGCCGCGCCGTCGATACTTCCGTTGATGAGGTGCGCGGCCGCGTTGTCGACGCGCGCCAGCGACTCGGCACCGTAGGAACGCTGCAGCGGCGGTCCGCTCGAGTACAGCGCGATCGCGCGTTCGGTGGCCGCGAGCGCCGGTTCGGCGCGACCGAGCTGGATGCAGGTGGCGCCCGCGTAGTAGGCGGCCTTGGCTGTCGGGAAGCCGAAGACCCCGCCGATCTCGTCGTGCAGTTCCTCGCGCCGGTCCGGATCGACCGACTCGGCCGCGCGTAGGCATCGGTCGGTCTCGGAGTCGTTCCCCAGCCGCGCCCACACCCGCGCCTCGATATTGAGCAACCGCACGCGCGCCAATCCGCCCGGCGCGAATTCCTGTCCACCACGGGCTAATTGGACGGCGTTTCGTGGGCGATCCGACCAGTTCTCGATCAGCGCGTGCATACCGCGCGTCCACGCGCGTAACCCGTTGTGCCCGCTGAGTTCGGCGTAAGCCCAAGCGGCCCTGATCTGTTCGCCCGCGGCGTCGAGATAGCCGAGGTCGGTGCTCGCGTTGGCGAGCAACCCGGACAGGGTGCCCGCCAGTAAATACAGGTGCGAGGTGTCCACCGGTTTCTGCTGGCCGTCGAGCAGCCGGTACACCCGCCGCCGCACCCGCAGCATCTCCACCATCATGGGAGCCGGTGCGGCATAGACGTATTCCGTGGCGATCCGTCGCACGTCGGCATCGAGCTGGGCCAACGTTGTCGGTCCGACATTGGTGCTCTCCGCGGCGGCCGCGTGTTCGCTGGCCTCGTGCGCAGCCGCCATGATCAACTCCCTCTCCGACATCAACTCGGGCACAGCGCTTTTGCTTACCCCCGCGTCGACGAAGGCGAGCAGGTCGGTCTCGCCCGCCGGGGCGAGCAGCGCCGTGAACCTGGCGCGGACCACCTCGTCGGAGCGGGCCAGCGACGTATCGAGTGCCGCCTGGTTCACCGGCCGCGGCTTCACCCGCGACCCACCGGCTTCCCATTTCGACACCAGCCGTTCGTGCACGCCCAGATGAGCCGCGAACTCCCGGATGCTCATTCGTTTGGCATCGCGAAGAGCTCTGGCCTCTCTACCCGTCCACTCCCCGACCACGACGTCACCTCATCCGATGGACAACATCTTCCAGAGTACGAGCGCGACAGTGAGACACACCACAGGTTCGCCGAATCGGTTGTCTGAGGCAGCGAAAGGGCGGTGCGGGGCAGTGGTCACCGACCGCCGTGAGGGGTGATCCTGAAGGGGTGGAAGCCAGGACTGTCGATGACTGGGTGCGTTGCTACCAGCGCGAATTCGGGCTGCCCGTGCGCGAGCGTGGTGGCTTCGTGATGTTGCCGATCACCGATCGGCTGTGTGTGGTCCATCTGCCGACCGCACGCGCCGAGAAAGTGTTCGCGCGATTGCGTGAGCAACGGGCGGAAGGTCCCGTGCTCGCCCGTCAGATCCGCTGGAGCGTGCTGGCCACACCCGATGCCAGACCCACCGACGATCTCGCCGCCGAACTGTCGGGCCTCGATATCGACGTCCCCGGCATCGGCAGCGCCGTCATGCTTCCGACCAGCCTCGGCCGCTGGAGCCGCGAGGGCTGCCACTGGGTGCGTCCGCCGTGCCCTGGCGACGCTTTCCCGCCGCTCACGCAGGTGCTGCGGATCGCCCTGGAAGTCGGTCCTCAGCGCGTCTCGACCGCGTTGAGCGAATCGGGCGACAGGGGAAAATTCAGGTACGACCGCGACGGCGTCGGCCCCCGCTGGCCCTGATACTTCGACCCGGCCGCCGCACTCCCGTACGGATGCTCGGCCGGGCTCGTCAACCGGATCAGGCACAGCTGCCCGATCTTCATCCCCGGCCACAGGGTGATCGGCAGATTCGCCACATTCGACAGCTCGAGCGTGATGTGCCCACTGAATCCCGGGTCGATGAACCCCGCCGTCGAATGCGTGAGCAATCCGAGCCTGCCCAGACTCGACTTGCCCTCCAATCGCCCCGCCAGGTCGTCGGGCAAGGTGCACATCTCCAGCGTCGACCCCAGCACGAACTCCCCCGGATGCAGCACGAACGGCTCCCCCGGCTTCGGCTCGACCAGACTGGTCAGCTCGTCCTGCTGCTGGGCCGGATCGATATGGGTGTACCGGCTGTTGTCGAACACCCGGAACAGCCCGTCGAGCCGAACATCGATACTCGACGGCTGAACCATCGACTCGAGCATCGGCTCGACCCCGAGCCGCCCAGCGGCGATCTCGGCGCGAATGTCACGATCGGAGAGCAGCACCGGCCCAGTTTAAGCAGGTGACGCCCCCACCACCCGACCGAGCCCCCGAAGACTTGCATCCCCGCACGCCAGTTCTGATAGAGTCGCGATCGCACAACTGCCGATGTAGTTCAATGGTAGAACTCCTGCTTCCCAAGCAGGTAGCGCGGGTTCGATTCCCGTCATCGGCTCAAAGAGAAAGCCCCCAGGTGATCCGGGGGCTTTCGTCGTTTCTGTAGTTGTGAGAGCGGCACCACGCAGAGCCGCCGTGCCACACACGTGCCACTCACGCGCTGGAACGGCCCTCGCGATACTCCGTCGCCATCCGCGAAAGATCGTCGGCAATCCGGCGTTCGGCACTGTCGGTAGCCCGCTGGTAGATCAGCGCGGCCCGCATGTCGTCGTGCCCCATGCGCGCCATCAGGTCCTTGGTCGACATTCCCGACTTCGACGCCCAGAGGTTTCCGGCGTGGCGAAGGTCGTGGAAGTGAATACCCGGGACGCCGACCGACGCCGTGAGCATCCGCCATTTCACGATCTTGGTGAAGTTCGTCCGTCGCAGCGGGTTCCCCTTCACCCCGGTGAAGACGTAGGCATCCGGCCGGTTGTCGACGTAGAGCTCGAGGTGGGAAAGGATGTCGGCGCGGATGGCTTCGGGAACGGTCAGCGTCCGAACTCCCGCCCGCGACTTCGGTGCGGCCACCACCAGCCCCTTCCCCACGATTTCCAGCAGCGACTTTCCGATGCGAACGTTTTTGGCGCCCTCTGTGATGTCCGAGCGAGTCAGCGCGGCAGCCTCACCCCAGCGCAGCGACAGAAACGCCGTCATCAGGACCAGGACCCGATAGCGATCCGGAACAGCCTTGGACAGCGCGAACACCTGACCGACTGAGAGCACAGGGCGCTCTGCACTGGTCTCCTTGTCGGCACCCTTCACACGGAACGGATTGCGAGGAATGATCTTGTCCTCGTCCACCGCAGTGTTCAACGCAGCTCGAACGAGGCGATACGCCTTCGCCGTCGTAATCTCCGATACGCCCGCGTCGAGCCGTTCCGAACGCCATTGCCGAACCATCGGCGTCGTCAGCCTGCCGAGTTCCGTTCCACCCAGCGCGGTCGATTCGACGTGAGCGCGCAACAGCCACCGATACAGTTCGAGCGTCTTGGGTCGCAGGCCCGGACGCTGATCGATCCACCGCTTCACGTACTGACCGACAAGGATCTTGCTCCGCTCGGGATCAATCCAGTCGCCCTGAAGGATCGCCACCTCGGTAGTGGACAACCACTGCTCTGCCGCACGCTTGGTCGCAAATGTCCTTGGCGCAGGGCGCATTTGGCCGTCTGGTCCGCGATAGCGCGCCTGCCACCGACCCGACGGCAACTTGCGCACGCTCCCGAAGGCCCGCTTTCCACCCATCACGCCACCGCCTGATAGCTCGGCGCAACATCGACACGACCGGCCTGCGCGAACGCTTCCA
Organism: Nocardia sp. NPDC050378; assembly: GCF_040655675.1. NCBI lineage: Bacteria > Bacillati > Actinomycetota > Actinomycetes > Mycobacteriales > Nocardiaceae > Nocardia > Nocardia sp. NPDC050378. The sequence goes on along the minus strand of NZ_JBFAKI010000001.1, from coordinate 525,584 downwards.
GGTCCGACCGCTTGAACCGCACGTAGTTCCCAACCTTGTAGAACACCACCCGCCGCTCCGCCACGATGCGCCGAATGAACCGGACACCCGTGCCGAGATACTCGGCGGCCTGCTCGACCGTCAGATATTCCGAGCCGCTCTCGGTTGCCATTTTCCTCACCCTCCCTATGCTGCCGTCTGCTGGTTTGTTGAACGTTGTTGTGGCACAACGGTTTCACGTGAAACGCCTGGTGGTCCTTCGTCTATCGCGAGCCTGGCCGTTGTGTACTCGGCGCGTTCGTTGATCCGCCGCGTGACGAGGTTCATGACCAGGTGTGAGCGTGGGGGCGCGTCTTTGTCGCCAGGGTGTACCGGGGTGATCCGCAGGTGCGAGGTGTCCGGTTTGATGATGCCGACGCGGGCGAGTTCGGCGCGAACGTAGTCGAGGCGTTCGGCTTTGTGGTCCGGGATCGTTTTGCCCGACCACTTGCCGGAGTTGAGGCAGCGGCGGCCGGGCAGGCCGAGGGTTTCGCGGCGGTGTGCGTTGCCTTTGCACTTGCCCGGTTGGGTCTTCTCGCTGGCGCCCTTGGGGACGATGCCGTAGCGCAGCCAGACCCCGCAGCGGGGCGAGCACGGGGTGTCGCACAACTCCGCGTATAACCGGTCGTAGTGCACGGCGACGCGGGTCGAGTCCGGTTCGAGGACTTCGCTGATTGACTTGGTGAGGTACTTCGTCAGGTACCGAACCTTGGTGTCCATCTCTTCAGACCCGCCGAGGATCGGCACCGGCTTGGCCTGCCCACCGAACCGCATCGTGTGAGCTGGCTCGAGGTCATCGACGGTATCCATGACCGCCAGTGCGTCATCCCAGTAGGTCAGCGGTTTGTGGGTGCGGGGGTCGACGAAAGTGCCGGCGGAGTAGTCCCAGACCGGCATGTTCGCATCGGTGTAGACGGGGCGGTCGAAGTGCGGCCACCACACGTTGACGTAGGTAGCGGCGGTGACCTGGTAGAGCAGTTTCGTCGGGATGGAACCCCGGATCGCGATGTGCAGGTGCGGTGCCCCGCGTTTCTGAGGTTCGACCGAAGCCCAGTACTGGACGTTCCAGCCGACCGCACGCCGCAGGTTCTGAACCCACCTGTCGAACAGCTTGGCCAGGTGGATCGTGTCGCGAGCCTGCCGGGTGTAGTCGTAGGAGTCCGGGTCACGCGGGGAACCGTCCGAGACCATCTCACCGGTTTCCCGGTCACGGACACGGTTGATCGACCCGTACGACGGCAGGGTCAGCGTGAAGAACGTCGAGGGCCGGTACTTGCCCTCGGCGTACGCCTGCCCGATGGTGAGGTTCTTGTTCACCTTCTTACGCGGCAGGTCCGGCACGTCGTCACGGCGACGGGTCGATTTGGCTTTGCGGCGTGGCTTCTCATCGAGGGCGGGGAGTCGACCACGCACGCCGAGTTCGCGGAGCTCGGTGTCGAGGTCGGCCACCAGAGCCTTGATAGCTTCGGCGAGTTCATGATCCCCAGCGCGGCGAGCATCGTGGTAATCGTTGAACAGCAATGCGCGAGCGCCCAAGACGTCTTGCTGTGCTGGGGTGACGACGGTTTCGGGGTCGACCGGTTCGTGTTCGGCGCACCACCCCTCGCGCAACTGTGTCATGCGCAGGTACCGGTTCGCCTTGGCGCAGGCGGGGCAGACCGAGGCCACCGTCGACTTGCACGGCGCCCCGACGTACGACGTGCGGGAGGTAATGGGGTCGAAGGCGCGCATGGGGACGACCCGAGCGCACACGCCTTCTTTCTCGGCGGCAGCTTCGGCGATGTCGGTGATGTCGGGCATCGCGCGACGATCAGCCGCGGTTTCCCGGTTCGGCGCAAGACCGATGATCGGTGCGGTGGAACGGCCGAGAGAGGCCGTAGCGGTCGTGGTGGACATGGTGCGGCCTCCCTCGGTCGTAGTGGTGTGTGTGCTCATGCGGCTTCGGTGCCGGGAACGGTCTTGAATCCGGCGATGGATTCGATCGGAGCGAGGATCGGTTCGGCCAGGGCATCGGAGCGGCGGAAGGTGATCGCCAGTTGTCCGGGCCCGGAGAATCGGAGCCGTGCCTGTCGGGCACCGAACCCGTGGGCGAGGGCATCAGCCCGGCGTGCCCAGGAGTCGGGAGTGTGGCCGGGCAACATCCGGGCGTGCACCGTGTCGAGGGCGTCGCCGATGTGGACCGAGACCAGCCGCGGAACCAGCACCCGGTCCCCGTCACGGTTGACCAGGTCGCAGGCGGTGAGCAGGGTGGCCCAGCGGCGCCGGTACCGGAACCAGGCCAACCACCGGGAGCGGATGCGACTGGACAGCAAGCGCTCGAAGGTCTGCGGACTCCGCAGTCGCCACAGCACCATCCCCGCGACAGCTACCCCGGCCACCCCCAGCCCGGCAACCCACCCGAGCAGCACCCACGCCGCGACAACAGCGGCGATCGGGGCCGAGACCATTGGGAACAGCACCGCCCACCACAGCAACCACCCGACCCCGACAACAGCGGCGATCATGGCCCGCCCGAGCGCGTCGAGGATCACGTCGAAGTAGTCGACCTGCTCGGTGATGGTGATCTTCTGAGTACGGCTCATGGCGTCTTCTTCCGGTACAGATCGGTCACAGGGAACAGTTCGAGCTGGTGGGTGTTCTTCTTCGCTGCGGCGACTTCCTCGGCCGCTCTAGCCACAACCGGGTTCGGTTGTGGTCCTGCGGCTTTGGGCTTGCGAGTGGTCATGCCACGTCGTCCCATCCGCCCGTTTCGGCGTAGTCGTTCCAGGCTGGGACGGTGCCGGTTTCGGCGAGCACGGTTGCCGCCACGGTGGCCGGGTCGAGGCCGCGGGCTTCGGCACGGCAGCGGGCACGGGCGGCGAAGTCGGTCACGTCAGCGAGGCCGGTGTTGTGGTTCCTCATAGTCACTTCTCCTGTGCGAGTTCGGATTTGGTGATGCCGCAGTTGTTGCAGGCCGTTTGGGCGCCGGATACGGGCCAGATCTCCTGCTGCCAGCCCGGGGCCCAGCGGTGTCCTTTGGCGGCGCATTCCGCGGCTCCGGAGCAGGCATCGCAGGTGACGCGGTCGCCGTCGTAGGACCAGCCCGAAACCTTGACGTTGAGGAATCCGACGGCCTGGTGGGTGGTGTCGAAGCAGATCGATTCCCCATCGGCGTCGGTGAGGACATCTCCGCAGGTGTCGCAGTAGATGACGACGTGGGATTCGGTGACGAGTCCGCGTTTCATGCCGCACGCTCCATCGGGTTGTCGTCTTCGCCGGGGATGTAGTCCGGGTCGAAGGTGGTGGGGTCGAATTCGTCGCTGTCATCAGCGGTGGTGATGGTCGGGGTCGGGGCGTAGGCGTCGACAATCGCGTCGATCTGTTCGTCGGAGACCCAGAACGCCCGCACCCGCACGAACTCGGCGGTGCCGTCCTCCCCGACATAGCCCACACCCGGTGTGGTCTCAGGGATCTCATGGCACAAAGCGCCGCGATCTTTGGCGCCGTAGCCGTGGATCATCGCGGTTTGGGAAGGCTCATCCAGGCGCAGCCCGATCCGCACCGGGAACAGCTGCCGGAACGGCATCGTCTCCTTCGACGGGTCCTGCAACGCGGCGATCACCGAGACCCCGACCGCACGCCCCTGCGACAGCAGCAGACCGAGCAGGCGTTCGAACTCCTGGCGCTGTTCACGATTGGCATAGGCCGACAGGGCGGCAGCCTCATCGATCACGATCAGGATCAGCGGTGCGTCCGTGGTCGGGACGTGCTTGCGGATACCGGCCGAGCGCAGTTCCGCAGCCCGGTTCTGCATCACCTCGACTGCTTCGGCGAGCAGGGCGAGGATGCCGTCAGCGGTCCACTGGAACCGCACCCACATCCGGGAGCCGCGCCCGAATTCCATGCCGCCCTTCGGGTCTGCCATCCACACATCCACGAACCCGGCTTTGATCGCCGGACCGATACCCCGGATGATCGACCACAACACCGAGCCCTTGCCCGAACCGGTCGCACCAGCGAGCAGGATGTGGGCATACAGCACCCGCAGCAACCACAGTTGCCCGTCTTCACGAACCCCGGTCAGCACCGCTTCCAGATCGACCCCTGTCGAGGCCCTCACGTCCGGGACATCGACCGCGGCCGCGAGGGTGTCGAAGGTCCGCAGCTCCACCCGCACGAACGACGGACCCGATTGCTGGACGAAGACTTTGCCGACACCGAGGTAGTGTGCGAGAGCGTCGCGGGTTTGTTCGTTGGTCCAGTCGGTGAGCTTCTGCCCACCGATCATCTGCACGTCGAACACCGCCCCGGACGGGATCAGGTCGACCCCACCGACGACGTGGGGCCACCCGGTTTCCGAACCCAACCCGACCGCCAACCACATCAGCTTGAGGTGGCGCACATCGGTCAGCACCATGGCGGCGGTGCGCAATTCGGCCGGCACTCCCGCGAACAGGTCCACGTCACCCACCGGGCGGGTGGGGCTGTCGAGGTGTCGCCACCACAACATCAGCCCCGAGGCCAACACGGCCGCGAGCGGAACAATCGTCGAACCCATCACTTCACCCCCGACGAGGTCATGGGCAGCGACACCGGGCCGTCATCGCAGAACGCCACACACGCGGGAACTTCGGGGCCGGGCAGCGGCATCACGGCCGGGCCGTCGTCGCAGAACATCGAGCACCCCAGCACCAGCGGATTCACCGACGACACCACGTTCGGACCATCGCCGGACTCTTCACCGGCCAAGATCATCGGCACGACCACCGGGGTCGACAGCAGACCCAGCAGCACGACCGACACGAAAACCAAACGCGGCCCCATCACGCCACCGCCCGCAGAGTCGAGGCGTAGACGTCCAGCGCCGCAACCAGTTTGTCTGCGAGGTCGGCAGCGTCGAACGGGGTCAGGTACAGATCACCGCAGCCGAGGGAGGCGAGGATCTTGCCGAAGTCTTCGAGGTAGCGGACGTCGAAGTCACAGTCGTAGGTCGGCGACGTGACCGAGATGAACGAATAGTCAGACATGTCAGTTGCCCCCTGTAGGGATCGGGACCGCGACAGGCAGCAACGGCGCAGCCGAACGCGGAGAAGTGTGGAAGGTCGGCGCCGATGCAGGGACCGGGCCAGGAAGGGAGGGTTCGACCGTGGGCGCCGGATCAGGCGCGACGGCAGGTGTGTCGGGTGCCGACTCGGCCACAGCCGGAGCCGATTCCTGTTGTGCCGCACGGCGAAGCAGGACCAGGCCGTGTGTGTCGATGAGCAGGGCGAGGGGTGGGATCGCTGCCAGTAGGGCACCGCCCCAGCCGTGGCCGGTCAGGTAGGCGTGAATCGAGTTGCTCGACACCGACACCGCCGCCCCGCCGACAAGGATGCGGGAGAACCAGGACCGCTCAGCCGATTCCGGTGGCAGAGCGACCACGGCCATCGTGGCTTGGATAATGGTGCCGTCCACGATCACCGGGAACAACCACGCCAAACCCCGTGGTGTGCCGCCCATGATCGCGAGGTCTTGCAGCGCCGCGAACGACAACACGAACGCCGCGGCACCGATACCGATCAGAACCAGGACGGCGGACCAGCGCGCCCACCGCATACCCGAGGACTGCTGATCCGCCGTGCCCATCTCAGGCCGCCTCAGCCAGGGCCGCAGCCTGCTCCTTGGCCACGTGCTCGGACGCATCATGAACCATCAGCAGCTTCGGGAGTTCCTCGGCGAGCTGGCGAACGTGCTCGATATCGAGGAACACCGTCGAATGCGCGTCCCTGGTTTCCAGCCTCACCCAGACCTTGGCCGGGTGCACGAAATCGAAGGTGTCATCGACGCTGGCTGGGTGGTACTCGACAGCGACCGAGTCGAGCAGGATGGCCGACATACTCACGTGAGACATGGCGATCACGCGGCCTTACGTGCTGCAGGCTCGTTGACCTTCGCGCCCGAGTTGTCACCGACGATGCCCGTGGCCCGGATGTAGAACCCGATCGACTTGAACTCACCGTTGCCGACCACACGCGGCTTGAGCATCAGCCCTTCCAACTGGATCGGCCGGAAACCGGGCATCACCTCAGCCGCGACCGGCACCGGAACGACATCGGAGACGAACGTGATGTCCAAACCGGTATTCTTCGCACCCTTGCCCGCACCGGCCGGGTCCATGACCGTGGCCTTCCACAGCCGCATACGCGAGCCGTTGCCGTCGCGGTCCATGTCGATCTTCTGCCGCTTGGGCGCGTTGCGATCCGAGCTGAACTCCTCGTCCGGCTCGATGTCGCCCACCAGCATCAGCCCCTGCGGGAAGACGGCGGCGAAGTCGGTGGGAATCCACATGTCCTTGAGTGCCATTGAAATCAGCTCCTGTGTGTCAGTGGGGATAGACAGAAATATCGGATGCGCCATATTTGGCCTTGCCAAGCCCCTAGGTTCCCTAGGTAGCTTTCAGGTTAGCTTAGCTCCCTAGGGAGGTCAATAGCTACATGACTTGCCTAGGGAAGGGCCCTTATGCTGGGCGAATGGAGACAATCGACCCCGACGACCCGCGACCGGCATCGCAGCAAATCGCCAACATCCTGCGAGCCGCCATCCTCACCCGGAAGTTCGCGCCGGGCGAGCGGCTACCGTCTGGCCCCCAACTGGTCGAGCGATTCGGCGTCGCGAAGGCCACTGCCGAATCAGCCATTCGCACCCTTCGCGAGGAGGGTCTAGTTGTCAGCAGGCCCGGGAGCGGCACCTACGTTCGCGAACGGACGGAACGCCCCGTAGGCCTTCGCCCACACATCGAGCAGGCATTCGAGTCCACCAACGTCACCGTCGACTTCGCCGGATTCTCCGGGGAAACCCTTCATGGGGCTATCGCCGAACCACTCGACCGAATCCGCGAGGGACGGCTACGACCAGAAAGCCTCAGCATCCGACTGCTACTGCCGGACCCGTCGCAGCCTTGGTCACTCCCGGCCCGAGTGGACGACCTCCAGGACAGCCCTGCGTTCCGCAAGCGCGCAACCAAGATCATGGAGCGCCATAGCAGTGCAATCGTTGAGTCGGTCGAGGAGCTCGGTCGTCTCGGCCTGGTCCCCACCGCGACAGCTCAAATCAGGACTTACCCGGCTGTCCCGCTGTTCAAGCTGTACATACTCAACGGCGAACAGGCGTTCTCCGGCTACTACCCGGTGGTCGAGCACACGATCCCGCTCGACGGTGAGAACGTCGCGATGTGGGATCTCATGGGCAAAGACGCGACGCTGTTCCACCACGCCCGCGATGTCGACCCCGACTCGACGGGCAGCCAGTTCGTCGCACAGTCGCTGTTGTGGTTCGACAGCATTTGGAACTCGGTCGCACAGGACTACCGACCGTGACCGAACTCCGAGCCCTCATCGCTGCCCGGCCGTGCCTTCTGCTCGACTTCGACGGCCCGGTTTGTTCCGTGTTCGCTGGCCTGTCGAGCCGACGCGTTGCCGAACGACTCGGCGCCGCGATGGGTGTCCCTCTGCCCGCTCACCTCGGCGCCACATCCGATCCGTTCGACCTCCTCGACTACGCCGCCGAACTCTCAGACGCGGTAGCCGTTTCAACCGAGCAGGAACTAACCCGCCTCGAGGTCGAAGCCGTCGCAGTTGCAACGCCAACACCGCACGCCCACAACGTAATTCGCGACGGAGCAGCCAGGCACGGCGGTTCAGTCGCAATCGTCAGCAACAACTCCATTGCCGCGATCGACGCCTATCTCCGCCGTCACGGACTCCGTACACACGTCGCAGGCATCTACGCGCGCAGCTCAGCGGCTACCGCACTCAAGCCGAACCCGCACCTACTCCACGCCGCCCTGACCGGTCTACGAACCGAGGCCACGGCCGCCACATTTACCGGCGACTCAGCCACCGACCTACAGGCAGCCAACTCCGCAGCCGTCCCCGCGATCGCCTACGCGAACAAGCCCGGCAAGGTCGAGCGTTTCGCTCCCTACGCGCCAGCAGCGACGATCACCAGCATGTCCGCGCTACTCGACGCCGTTCACGGCCAAGTCGTCTCGCAGTAGCAACCGCAGCGCCCGTCACCACACGGAGTTGTTGCTGAATTTCGCTATATAGAGTCAAGGCGCCTGCGGCGGCGCATGCGCGCCGCCGCCGCGCTTCGACGCGCAACCAGGCTGGTAAGGCGCCGCCTGGGCGCGTCGGCGCGTCGGCGACGAGCACGCGCTTACGGCAGACGCCGGAGCTCCTGAATGCTCAATCCGCACGGACCCGGAAGCGTCAACGGGCACGAGGAACCAGCCCGGCAGAATTGCTGAACGACTTCACGAACCCGATTCGGCCTGGCATCTGCCCCGATCGACGGCCACCAGCACACCGACTCCTATACGGTGCTGCCGCACGAGCTTCGCTCGCTTGCCTCATAGACCCATCTGCCGGACTTGGGCACGGGGTCACCGAACCGTCACCAGCCCCGGCGAATGGTCGCCACCCTGCCCCGGGTCGGTTGTTCTGGTTCGGTCAGGTCGCAGCATGTCCAGTCGTTCCGCTCAGTTGGTCATGGCTCGCGTTGCGACGCACCCAGTTCCGCGGCGACGCTCACCATGTTTCCTCTCCGGTCGTGGCGGTCTGACTGATCCAAGGGCTATCACGACTACGGCGGGCATCAAGGGCGCCTACGGCGTCACTACGTGATTGCTTCGCAACCCTTGACACCCACCGCAGTCGTGATCGAGACGCCCTCAGCCAGACCACCCCGACCGGAGAGGAACCCCGATCATGATCATCACCACCGCCCCCACCTGCTGGGCCTGCACCACCGCACCCGCTACCACCGTCTTTCCCGAGCACGAGCCCGGCCCCTGGAAGCCCCTCTTCGCCTGCCAGCCCTGCCTCACCGACTACCTCGCCACCGAGACCGCCATGACCGAATACGCCTAGCCCGGGAGGGGGCTTCGGCCCCCTTTCTCACCTCCCGGCCGCCGTCAACGAGGCCGGTAGCGGGTCGCCAACGAAGCCGACCCCAGGCCAGGAACCCCGGCGCGGTGAATTGCTGAACGAAACCGCGGTGAGGTCGGTGGTATCGCGACCGGTGGCCGCGTGGCCCTGTTCTGGGTTGGCCTGCATTGTGATCCCGCGCCCCTCACACCTCAAGGGCGCATTAGCGTCAGCTTCGCTGATGGCTATCGCCACCCTTGACCTGTGAGCCTCTGCGCGTGAAAGGCAGGCCTTATCGGGCAGGCGCTGAGCCAGCCCAGTGTGTGCGACCCAACCCAGAGCAGCAGGGCCAACCGTGGTCCAGGCACGCAGAAGCCCGCCTAGGTGATCCCAAAGCCGGGCGTGTGTCGGCAAATTGGCCAGTGGAAGCACCGCATAAGGCCAACCGGTCGTCGATCATCACGAATCTGCCGGAGGAATACCCAGCCAGTCCACTTGCCCTGTGTTCCTACCTTGCGCGGGCTCTATGGTGAAAGTTTGGTTGCCGTCGGATCGCCCTTCAACGCTTACAACCTCTGCCGCTTCAATAACCGTTCGCTTCATTCCTAGGGCGATTTCAGTGTTTCCGACAGGCACTATCAGAGGTTCCGCGAGCGCGATAGCGAAAGGTGTTGTCGGTCTCGGCGTGTCAGCATATGCCACCAGCTCTGACCTGTTCCACGTAATCTCTATCGTTTCACCTTTCAGAAGTCGAGCGGCGCGCAGGACTTCTGAAATCCTCAGATCGTTTAGAGTTTGAAATTCGGGAATGACTATCTCGACGTCCGTGTGTTCTTGAATTACCATCAACGCCCGGGCGTACTTTAACATGAGCCCAAAGTATGCCATGTCAGCTTCAGGCATCATTTCCGCTCTAATTTCTTCGGGAGGCGCCTTCTTTGACCCCCTGGAAGCGCTGAGCTGAAACAGATTCCCCACCCGGAGTCCGGAGATGACTGACAGCGTCGGCTCGACCTCGTCGGGATGCTTACCCTCAACAGTGCCAAACCGGAAGCGAACGGTCATTTCCGGATTTGGCTTGAGTACAGTCAGGGTCTCTAGTTCAAGTACTCCACTCTTGTCGATTCCCCTATTCGACACCCCGTTGCCATCAGGGCTAATTAGTGGTGGGTACATCTTGACCTCAACCGACCCTATAACCTGCCGATCTGAAGACAGGATATCCAAGCGCCGTTCGAACGAACTCTCTTCGCGATCGGGCTCAAGTATACGAACTTGCCCATCTTCGCCTACTTGCCCCAGGCCGCCTGGAAGATCGATATCCATTCCTCGTGCGGTTATCGAACCGCGAGGAACTCGACCATATTTCATGAACTCTTGCAGTTCTCGCTCGTTGTCGCTGCCCGGCTCCGCAACCAGGGTCATCCGGGCTTGAATTGGCCTCTCGCGCAACGATTCGACACATCGGGCATGCACGTCGAATGTAACGTAGCTATCTCCCACCTGTCGAACAGCTCGGGCCGCTAATGAAGGTTTGGTCGAATCTTCATAATTCCATGTCGGTGGCGTGCCGGTAACAGAGAAATCATAATAGAAATGAGGATCACGCGTGTTGAGTGCTTCCCTGAGCTGGGTAAGCCCGTTGAGAGTGTCGGAGGGTGTGAGGTGTGTGTAGCCGCTCGGACTTATGGAAGTTCCCCCGGGCATCATCAGCCCAGATATAGCCGCAAACCTGGCGAGCTCATCTTGAAGTCGCGACCGCCCATTTTCGAAGTAGTAGTCGACAATATCTGGAAACTTTGCAGCCCATCCATCGATATGTGTCAGACCTCGCCATTCGCATGGAAACTCTGCGGATGCCTCTAACGCTTTCAGCCAGGTCAGATTCTCCTTTGTCGGATCGAGTGGCATTGTCAGATACCACTTATCGATTTCCCACCCTTGCTTTTTAGCGTAAGCGGCTATTCGCTTGTGCGACTTAATGGCTTGCGCCTTTTGTGTCGCAGTCAAATTGGACGCAAATCGCTTCACCTGATAAATCTCAAAATGGTTCGGTTCAGTTGGGACACAAACATCAATGCCACCATCGCCTCTCGATGGCCGTACACGAAACCCCCCAGGATAGAGTCGGCAGATAAACATGGAAACGGCTTCCTCGATATCGTCAGGGCTCGTTCGCGTCCACTCGATTCGGCTCATGTAGACATCATGCCGCCTCCGTCTTGGCGGCAACCGCGGTTTAGTCGATTAATCTGCGGGTCCACCGTCACCCGCCCAACCACCACCTACCTTGCGTCGGCGCTGGCGCTGGCAGAGGTCCGGTAGCGATTCTGTCCTGCCAGATTTGCTAGCACCGTGGTTACCGGACTTGATGGTCGAGGGCGGGGCGCTGTGGCGCGGAGATCCGTCGTGCCACATGCGTGCCATGAGCCAGGGTCAGCAGGGGTAAACCGAGGTGCCCATCGCACAACAGCAAACGCAGGTCAGACCGCCCTGCCCGTTCAATCTCCTACTTCCCAAGCAGGTAGCGCGGGTTCGATTCCCGTCATCGGCTCTCCCGCCTCCCCACGAACTCAGGCCAGCCCTGAACGCGGGGAGGCTTTTTGTGCGGCCGGTGGTTATAGGGACTGTCGATGCGCGAGGGCTGCGAGCAGTCCGGGGAAGACGACCCACACGGTGATCAGGATCAACCAGAACACCGGTGGTAGCGCGACCGGGCCGGGGTCGGGGTGCTCGTAGGTCGGAAGCCGGAAAGTTCCGGTGGACCAAATGAGCCAGAGTGCGAAATCGATGAAGTACAACGAGCAGCCGGCGACGATCGCCCGCCGCCACCCGCTCGCAGCACCGACGATCAATGCCACACCCGCGAGGCCCACAACGACCAGCTTGGTGACGAGGAGGTTGTGGCTGCCCGCCGAGACCTCCTGTCCGGTGCACCTTCCACCATCAACAAGAACGAGTAGACCAACACCAGTACCGCAGCGACGCAGGCCCCGAGTCCGGCAAGAACGCGAGCCCAGCCGCTCGATGAGAACATGACGGCAGGATAGACAACCAGACTGCGCCATCTATGCCACTTACTCGTCCAGCCGGCTCCCGCTGAGTACTCAGGCCTCCGCGCGGAGCGCTGCCCGCCTGGTTCCGGCTCATCCCGCGGCTGGTCCGCCGGCCGACCGGCGCGGTAGCAGCAGGGCCGGGATCAACGCGAGCGTGATCATAACGGGAGCGATCAGGTAGGTGTGCTGGAACGCTTCGGCCAGGGCGGGAGCGATGTCGGCGCGCCGGGCCGGCTCCATGCCGTGCAGCGCTTGCAGCCCGCCGGTCACCGGGAGCATAGCGCCCAGGGTCACCGACGACACCGCGGTGCCGACCGCGAGGGCGGTGGTGCTGATCATGTTCAGCACCGTCGATCCCGCAGGCTGATCCTCCCGGCTCAGCGATCGGGTCGCGGTCGTGATGACCGGCATCATCGTGCCGCCACCACCGGCGCCCATGAGCAGCATGCTCGCGCCGAGTGCCCAGTACGACGCGTCCGCGTCCAGCTGGACGATGAACAGCACGAACCCGGTGAGCGCCACCGTGATCGAGACCGGCAGGTAGCGACCGGGCGGAATCCGGTCGATCAGCCGGCCCGCCACCTGCACGGTGAGACCGGAAGCCATCGCGAACGGGATGCCCAGTGCGCCTGCCACCAGAGCGGATTCACCCCGGACCACTTGAAAATACAAGGGCAGCAGAAGCATCGAACCGAAGTAGCCGGCGGCGAACAAAGCGAGCAGCACGGCGGAGGTACCGCTGATCCGGTTGCCGAGCACCCGCAGATTCAGCAGCGGATGCGCGGTGGTCAAGGACCGGCGCACGAAGCCGGCGATGAGCCCGGCCCCTACCAGCAGCGGGACGAGCACGCCGGGCGTGGCGAATCCGACCTGCTCACCTGCTGCGGTAACCCCGTAGATCACCAGGGCCAGGCCGGGCGACATCAACAGGAGCCCGGGTAGGTCGAGTGCGTGCCGCGGTTCCGGCAGATCGGCGGGCACGATCCGCGCGGCCAGGACCAGCACCAACACCCCCATCGGCAGATTGATGAAGAACATCCACCGCCACGACACCTCGTCGATCAGGTAGCCGCCGATCACGGGCCCGAGCAGGGGGCCGACCAGAATGGCCAGACCAAGGGTGCTCATCAGCCGCCCGAGCCCGTCCGGCCCGGCCGCGCGCAGCAGGATCGTCATCGCGACCGGCATGAGCAGCCCGCCACTCGCTCCCTGTACGACCCGGAAAGCGATGAGCGACTCCATGTTCCAGGCCAGCCCGGCCAGCACGGAGCCGATCGCGAACGCGGCGACCGCGGTCAGGTACAGCCGTTTGGCTCCGAACCGGCCGACCAGCCAGGCCGAGGCAGGCACCACGGCGCCGAGCGCGAGCGAGTAACCGGTCGCCACCCACTGGATGGTGTTCAGTCCCGCGTCGAATTCCGCGGACAGCGTGTTGATCGAGACATTGACGATGGTCTGGTCCAGCGTCGCCATGATCGTGCCGAGTACAAGCACGAGGGCGATCGTCATCGGATTGCGGGCGGCGACGGGCGACGCGGCAGTCTTCGCGGTAGTGGTCACGACTCTCACGCCCCGTACGGGTTCGCGGCACGGGCGGTACGCAACGCCTCACCCCACCAAGTCAATTGCCTCAGCATGATCTTGGTGGCGGTGACCGCGTCGACCGGATCGGCCAGCTCGCCCGCGTCGTCGAATCGCCGCCACGGGTTCGCGAAGCTGACCGTGTCGCGGATGGTGACCGCGTGTAGTTCGGCGAAGACGGGCCGCAAGTGTTCCACCGCGCGCAGACCGCCGGAGATCCCGCCGTAGGAAACGAAACCCACCGGCTTGGCCTGCCATTCGACGTGATGTTCGTCGATCAGGTTCTTCAACGCACCCGGGTAGCTGTGGTTGTACTCTGGTGTCACCACCACGAAAGCGTCCGCGCGGGAGAGCTTTTCAGTCGTCTCTGCCCGCGACGGGTGATCGGTGACCACACCGAAGGCGTGCGACAGCGCGACCTGCCGGGTATCGACGATCTCCACCTCCAGGGCGCCGTCGCGCCGGAGCTCACCGACGAACCAGTCCGCGACGGTCGTACCGAACCGACCCTCCCGGGTGCTGCCGACAACCACCGCGACTCGCAGCGGAGCCGTACCAAGACCGCCTCGCGACCCTTCGGAATCGACGTGCCAGTTGCTCATTGAGGCCCCTCCTCTGGACGATCGCACCAGCTCTGGCGCTGCCACAGCCTCCAACCTCAACTTAAATTCAGGTCAACCCATGTGATCGAAGCCATATCCCCGCTGAGCCCGACCACCACCGCGTCAGTGGCTTTCCGAATACGCCACTGCCGCGCCGAGATTCCCCGCCGCCAGGTCTTCCGGTGCGATGAAGCAGTAGAACATCCCCATGTCACCGAACCCGATGCCATTGCCACCGTCGTGGTCGATCTGGACAAGCAACAGCTGCCCCTCCGGCAGATCCCGGTGCGAGTAGAAGCGCTGTTCCGCCGCGCTACCGGGCAGAACTCCGCGGTCGTTCTCACCCTGAATCTGGTACGACCAGCCGCCGATCTGATGCCAGGGTTCAGTAACGGCCGACCGTGCCGCGTCGAATTTCTCCGCCGCCTCGAACAGCAGCTCGTCGAACTCGTCTTCCCAATCGTCCAGGGCAGGCAGCGGCATCTCATAGCAGGTGGGTAGCGTGGGGATGATCCGGCAGGTCAACGGTATGCGCGGGTACGCCCTGCGCTGGTCGACCAGCCGAGACGGGATATCAGCCTCGGTGGTCGCCACCCCGGCGGGGAACCAGCAGACGATCCCACCGCCGTCATGAAACAGCGAAATGGTCCCCGCATCAGGCAAATTCAGATCTATCGCGGGTAGCTTGCCCAGATCGATGGTGGCGACGTGTTCGTAGTAGTGCCCCTCGGTTCTCGGCCAGTCGAAGCCCTCCGGCAACACCGGTGCGCCACCGAGCCATCCGACGATCTCGTCGTCGTCCTTCGCATGCATGAGACGGATCGCGTCGCGCACGGCGAGCCGATAGTCATCCTGGTATCGCTTGGGGATGTGTTCGCGGATCAAGGTGTACAGATCGGGCTCGCTCATGAGCACATCGAATCAGCTACCACCGACAACGATCCGAACGCAGGACCGTCCCGGCGTCAGCCGCCCAGCTTCACGCACTCGGCGGCGATCTTCGCTTGAGCCGCTCCCACTTTGGCCGCGTCTTCCTCGTTGAGCTCCTTGGCCTGGTCGCCGGCCTGGCCGTTGGCGACCATCACGCGCAGGCCGCCTTGGGACATGCCCGAGTCGAGGAAGACCTGGGCGGCGCAGTCGGCGAGTGATACGTCCTTCAAACCCTTGTCCTGCAGGGACTTCGACAGTTCTGCCTGGGTTACCGCAGGCTCGTCGCTGCCGCAGGCCGACAGTGCCGGCAGCGCTATCAGCGCTGCGGCGATCAGACAGATCCGCACTCTGTGTCCTCCCGGTCGACGCGCATCGGCCGATGCGTGGCCGCCATGGATCATGCCCGAACGGCGACGGATGAGCCATACCCTTGAACTGACTCACGAGTAAGATCGGGTCATGGGAGAGCACATCGATCTGCGGTTCGAGAACGCACGCGCTTATGTCACGCTGAATCGTCCGGCGAAACACAACGGACTGACGCTGGAAATGTTGCGTGACCTAGTCGCAGCGGCAGATGCGGTGTCCGGGCACAAAGAAATTCGCGCGGTCATCGTGACAGGTAACGGCCCGAGTTTCAGTAGCGGACTCGATATAGCCGCTGCGACGCGCGACCCGATCGCCATTGTGCGTGAATTCCTGCCGCGACCGTGGCGGGGCACCAATACTTTTCAGGAAGCCTGCTGGGCATGGCGTCGCCTTGACGTCCCGGTGATCGCCGCGGTGCACGGCCGCTGCTTCGGCGGCGGACTGCAACTCGCCCTCGCGGCCGACTTCCGCATCGCCGCCCCGGACGCCGAGTTCTCGGTGATGGAAGCCGCGCACGGCCTCATTCCCGACATGTCGGGCACCGCATCGTTGTCGCAGCTCATCGGCATCGATCAGGCCCTGCTGCTCACCATGACCGCCGAGCGCGTCGACGCCGATCACGCCAGGAGGATCGGTCTGGTCACCGATATCGCCGACGATCCGGTGGCCGCCGCCGAGTCCCTGGCCGATCGGATCGCGGCCCGCGATCCCCGCGCGGTCGCCGCCGCCAAGCGCCTGTTCGACCGTTCCTGGCATCGACGCGCACGCGGCAGTTTCGCCGCGGAGCGGGCGGCACAAATCCCCCTGCTGCTGCGTAAGGCAATTATTCGCTGACGCGGACAAATAAACCCAACCCCAACTCTAGGCCGCGTCACAGTACTTTCTTCCGCCTCCGGCTGTTAGTTTCAGTTCACTCAATCCGACGGAAAAGTGCACCCGCTTCAACCGGGTGTGCTTATTCCCGTGTGCCCGGAGGCTGACGTGAACTCGCTCGCGATGACCGTATTGACGGGGGCCACCGCACTACTGCTCGTGGGGACGGCGCCCGCCGCGGCCGACCCGAACGCGATCAACCCGATCCCGGTCCTCAACGGCACCTACGGCCTGCCGGTCTTGCACGGCCGGGCACAGGCCGTGTTCCAGGTGACCGGCATGGCGAGCCCGAACGCCACCCACACCTACAACGTCCTCGGCACCGACCTGGGGATCATGTGGGACAACGGGCACGGCGAGATGCTCACCGCCTTCGGTGACACCGCGGGCGTCGGCCTCCCGAACCTGTTGCGCGACAGCAAGTGGGCTTGGCGCTCGAATTTCCTGGCCCGCAGTTTCAGCCGCAATCCGGCCGAGGGCATCCATTTCCACAGCGTGGTGCGCGACGGTATCGGCCAGGCCCGCGAACTCGTCTTCAGCCCGAAGGACGGCGAGGAGATCAGCCGGATTCCCACGGCGGGCGTGTCGGTCGGCGGGGTGCAGTACATGTCGTTGATGTCGGTGCGCAGCTGGGATGCGCCCGGCGAATGGAGCACGAACTACTCGGGGCTGGCCGCGTCGTCGGACAACGGCGAGACATGGGCGGACCTTGCCCATACTCGGAGGCCGAACGACCACGGCCACAACAAGTTCCAGATGAATGCTTTCCTGAAGGACGGCGGCTACGTCTACGAGTTCGGCACCCCGCCTGGCCGCGACAACGAAGCCTTCCTCGCCCGCGTGCCCGAGGGCGAGATCGAGAATCTGGACGCCTACGAGTACTGGGACGGCGGTGGCTGGCAGCGCGGCGACGCGAACGCCGCGGCCCCCATCATGGCCGGGGCAGCCGAACTGTCGGTCATGTACAACGAGCACCTCGGCCAGTTCGTCTCCCTCACCACCGACCCCGGCAACTCGGTGGTGCTGCGCCGCGCACCGTCACCGGAAGGCCCGTGGAGCCCGCCCGAGATCCTCATCGATGCCCGCGAACTGCCCACCGCGTACGCCCCACAGATCTTCCCGTACCAGACCGGCCGCGACCTCTATTTCCTCACAACCGTCCACACCCAGTACAACGTCATCCTGATGCGCACATCCCTCTGACAGTTCGACCACCGCAAGTAAGCACATGGGTAACTCACCGGGCACGGGCTACCATGACAGCGACATCCCGCCAGCCGCGTCGCAACCGAGAACGCACCTGAGTCTGGCCAGAATTCGCGGGGAGGCGGAACAGCATGGACGCGGCGGAGTGGGACGCACGCTATGCCCGCAGCGAATTGGTCTGGGGCGCACCGCCCAACAGCACGGTTGTCGAATACGTCCACGGCCTCGACCGCAGGCTCCCGCTGCAAGCCGACGGCACCGCCGCCCCGATGCGCGCCCTCGATCTGGCCTGCGGTGAAGGCCGTCACGCGCTGTGGCTGGCCACTCACGGCTGGCAGGTGCAGGCCGTCGACTTCGCCCAGGTGGGTATCGACAAGGGGCGAACGGTCGCCGCACGCCTGTCGCGTTCGGTACGTTCGCGCGTCGAGTGGACCTGCGCCGACATCACCGACCTCGATGCTGCGGGGGTCAGCGGTCCGTTCGAACTGATCCTGATGGTCTTCGTCCATATGCCACCGCAGGAGCGGCGCCCGCTCCTCCATCAACTCGCGTCGATGCTCGCCCCCGGCGGCATGCTGCTGGTCCTGGGCCACGCCACCCGCAACATCACCGACGGTTACGGCGGCCCTCAGGACCCGAGCATCCTGTTCACCCCGGAGGACATCCGCGCCGACCTGGACGGCACCGGCGTCACCGTCACCACCGCCCGCGAGGTGTTCCGCCCCACCGAGGGGCCGGACGCCATCGACTCGCTGGTCGTGGCCGAACTGTCCGAACCTGCCGAGTAACTGCTGGGCGAAAGCCGCGACGACAAGCGGTCGAAACGACCGCGAGGCTGCTCGACGACAGTCCGCGGCGTCAGTCGAAACGACCGCGCAGCTGCTCGGCGAATTCCCGCGCCGACGCCAGATCGTCCGCGTTGGGCCGCCCCTTGTTCAGCCCGCCGACCAGCCCGAGCGGTCCCATCGTGTCGAGCCCACGGCACGAGAACCCACCGACCAGCTCGAACCCTTTGCCTTCGAGCTGCTCGCCGAGATTGCGCAGATAGGGACGCACCCGCAGTTCGGGCAGCCCGCTGGTCGCGAAGATGAAGGCGTCACGGTTCTGTCCGGCGGGCAGCGCGCCGACGAAGGCGCGCAGCCGGGCGTCGAGCGACATCCAGTACACCCCCGATCCGAATCCGATCAGGTCGTAATCACCCAGCTCGGCGGCGCTGATCTCGGCCGGATCAACCACCCGCGCGTCGAGCACCGAGCCGATGGCGTCGGCGACCTTCCTGGTGTTGCCGAGCGCCTTGGACGTGCACACGATGAGCGCTTTCATTGGCTCCCCCTACCTGGTCCGATGTGCCGAAAGCCTAACTCCACCGGCCGAACCACGGTTGCACTGTCGCCGCGATCACGTCGAATCCGGTGCGGAAGGAATGGGGTTGCTTTGGAATGACGCGTACCTCGGCGGCATCGGCGGGGTCGGGGATCCCGAACGGGTCGCTGCCGCCGTTGATGACGACCACCTGCGCGTCGCCCACCGACACCAGCTCGTCGCGCCGGGACTTCTCCGGCTTTCCGGGCGGGTGCAGCGGGAAGGACAAGGCGATCACCCCGCGCGCACCCAGCTCGACGGCCGTCCGGCACGCCACCCGCGCACCATTGCTCCGGCCGCCCTGCACGAGCGACACACCGGGAAATCGATCGCGCAACGCCGTGACGATCTGGACCCATGCCTGGTCCTGGGCCACCGCATTGCCCGGCGCCCGCCGTCCGGCAACCCGGTACGGCTGCACCACACGGGCTACCGCGGCACCCGCGGCGAGGGCCGAATCACGCACGGTGAGAATGTCTTTCGCATCGACGCCGCCGCCCGCCCCATGGGTCATCACCAGCAGGAATGCCGGATCGGCCACCTCGTCGAGCTCGATCTCGGCCGGTCCGGCTGACGTCTCGATGCGCACACCTCACGGTAGCCCCGCGGTCGCCGCGAGCAACGTCTCGGCACGCGCGCGTGTTTTTCACGTCACATTGCCGGCGAACCCCTTTGCCGAGAGCCTTACCCATCGGTAATATGGCAGATAAGTTACCCGCGAGTAGCATGCGGAAAACCGGTCAGCTACCCGGTGGACGACCTGACGGGCGGGAACGGCACACAACCGACCGCACCAGAACTCAACGGAGAGTGAGTACTCACATGGGCCACTACAAGGCAAACGTTCGCGACCTCGAGTTCAACCTCTTCGAGGTTCTCGGCGTCGGCAAGGTGCTCGACGCGGGCGCCTTCGGCGACCTCGACACCGACACCGTCAAGGAAATGCTCTCCGAGGTCCGTCGCCTGGCCGAGGGCCCGCTGGCCGAGTCGTTCGCCGACGCCGACCGCAACCCGCCGGTCTTCGACCCGAACACCCACACCGTCACCATCCCCGAGTCCTTCAAGAAGTCCTACAAGGCGCTCGAGGACGGCGAGTGGGTCAAGGTCCCGCTGCGCGAGGAGCTCGGTGGCCTCGGTGCCCCGTCGGTCATCGGCTGGGCGCTGGCCGAGATGGTGCTCGGCGCCAACCCGCCGATCCAGATGTACGCCGCAGGCGCGGGCTTCGCTCAGGTGTTCTACAACAACGGCACCGATGAACAGAAGGAATGGGCGAAGAAGATCGCCGAGCGCAACTGGGGCGCCACCATGGTGCTGACCGAGCCCGACGCGGGCTCCGACGTCGGCGCCGGCCGCACCAAGGCGATCAAGCAGGAGGACGGCTCCTGGCACATCGAGGGCGTGAAGCGCTTCATCACCTCGGCCGACTCCGACGACATGTTCGAAAACATCATGCACCTGGTGCTGGCCCGCCCCGAGGGCGCCGGACCGGGCACCAAGGGCCTGTCGCTGTTCTACGTCCCGAAGACCCACTTCGACTTCGAGACCGAGACCTTCGGCGACCGCAACGGTGTGTTCGTCACCAACGTCGAGCACAAGATGGGTATCAAGGCCTCGGCCACCTGTGAGCTCACCTTCGGTGGCCACGGCGTCCCCGCCAAGGGCTGGCTGGTCGGCGAGGTGCACAACGGCATCGCCCAGATGTTCGACGTCATCGAGAACGCGCGAATGATGGTGGGCACCAAGGCCATCGCGACCCTGTCGACCGGTTACCTGAACGCGCTCGAGTACGCCAAGACCCGCGTGCAGGGTGCCGACCTCACCCAGATGACCGACAAGACCGCGCCGCGTGTGACCATCACCCACCACCCGGACGTGCGTCGCGCGCTGGCCATGCAGAAGGCCTACGCCGAGGGCCTGCGTGCCATCTACCTCTACACCGCCGCGCACCAGAACCCGGAGATCGCCGAGGCCGTCTCGGGTGCCGACAAGGACGTCGCGTTCCGCGTGAACGACCTGCTGCTCCCGATCGTCAAGGGTGTCGGTTCCGAGCGCGCCTACCAGTACCTGACCGATTCGCTGCAGACCTTCGGTGGCTCCGGCTTCCTGCAGGACTACCCGATCGAGCAGTACATCCGCGACGCCAAGATCGACTCGCTGTACGAGGGCACCACCGCCATCCAGGCGCAGGACTTCTTCTTCCGCAAGATCGCCCGCGACCGCGGTGTGGCCCTGGCCCACGTGGCGGGCCAGATCCAGAAGTTCCTGGACGCCGACAACGCCAACGAGCGTCTCAAGGGTGAGCGCAAGCTGCTCGCCACCGCGCTCGAGGACGTGCAGGCCATGGCCGCCACCCTGACCGGCCACCTGATGGGTGCCCAGGAGCAGCCGTCCGAGCTGTACAAGGTCGGCCTGGGTTCGGTCCGCTTCCTGATGGCCGTCGGCGACCTGTTCATCGGCTGGATGCTGCTGAACCAGGCCGAGATCGCCCTGGCCGCCCTCGACAACGGCGCCACCGGCTCCGACGTGCCGTTCTACACCGGCAAGGTCGCCTCGGCGCAGTTCTTCGCCCGCAACGTCCTGCCGGAGCTGACCGCCACCCGTCAGATCCTCACCACGCTGGACAACGACATCATGGAGCTGGACGAAGCCGCCTTCTGAGGTTGACAGCTTGAAGGAACGGCCCGGAGCGTTTGCTCCGGGCCGTTTGCCATTTCAGGTCAGTAGTCGAGAGCCTGCAGGACAGCACCACTGGAGAAGATCCGGTCGTATCGACCGCTGCCGCGTTGCTTCAGAATTCCGAGTTCGGTCAGTCGCTTTATTGCCTGGTTGGCGGCTTGGTAGCTCACGCCGTACAGCTCGCTGGCAAGCGTGGCGGTAATCATGGGGTAGCCGATCAGGTCGTCGGCGATCCGCAGCGCAACGCCCTTCACACGGGCAGCGACGAGTCGTTGATGGAAGTCCGAGCGGAGCGACACCAATCGATCGACGCGGCTGACCACCTCGATCGACTCGGCATGCACTGCGGCACAGAAGAATTGGACCCAGTTGTCCCATTCACCGGTGGTGGAGACGCGGAGCAGCTGATCCAAGTATTCCGTGCGGTTTCGTTCCAGCCACGGCGAGATGTTCAGGATGGGATAGCGCAACTCCCGGTACGCCATGAGCTGAAGAACAGCAATCAATCGTCCCAGACGACCGTTTCCATCGTTGCAGGGGTGCAGCGATTCGAATTGATAGTGCGCGGCCGCGATGCGGATCAATGACGGCGTGGAGGACGGCTGCCGAATCCACTGCTCCCAATCGAGCAGACCATCCCGAAGAAGATCGCCCGGGGGCGGAGGAACATACCTAGCCGTAGGAACCCGCCCACGTCCGGCGCCGATGAACACCTGCGTTGTCCGAACGTGACCGGCTTCCGGGCCATCGCTCGGTGTCCCATCGATCAGAACCTGGTGCAATTGCTCGATCATGCTCAGAGTGATGGGCCGACCTTCGGCAAGCCATCCGTAGGCGTGTTCCGCCGCGCTGACGTAGTTCTGCACCTCGCTGACCGAGGCGGACATTTGGCCACGCTCGAGAAAGTCCGCCTCGAAGACATCGCTGAGTGTCGCGTAGGTGCCTTCCAACGCGGAGGTACTTACCGCTTCGCGGCGGGTAGCCGGACGCGCCAGAAGATCAGGATTGGGCAGCAACGTAATTTCAAGGTTAACGAGGCAACCTTGAAATTGGCCTCCATGTTCTCAAGCTTGGCGCGACCGGATACCCTGTGCACTCCCCCGTGCCGGCGGCTGCCGTCTATACCCTCACTCAAGCGAAGTAGTGGTCCGCACCTCGCTGAGCAACTGACTCGAGCAGCATCTGCACGAAGGCTCGTAGGCGCGCCGTCTCCGCGCCAGGTATCCATACCGGGCGCCACACGTGTCCCTGTCCGTCGCTGAACGGTACGTAGACCGTTCCTCGCCGGGGGTAATGCCGCTCGGCATGTGCACCGGCCGGGTGGACCCCGGCGCCGAAAGCGACGGCGGTCAGTACGTCTTCGAAGGTTTGCGCACCGTTCGGGCCTGCCGGACTGATGTGCCAGGTTTCGTCGAGGTAGCGGTGCCAGTACGCGCTTGCGGGTCCGCCGATGGCGATCACCTCGAGGCCCCCCGTGGTGCTGTCGATCGAACTTCTGCGGGCGAGGGCGTGATCGCGCGGAACCACCAGGCCCGTGGGCTCGGTGAGCAGGGCCGGCCCGGCGACCACGTCGTTTTCGCCGACCGGGGAGTGGCTGATGACCAGGTCGAGTTCGTCGCGGCGTAGCGGGCCGAAGACATCGCCCAGGTGGACCTCGCGGGCGTGTACCTCGCATTCGGGATGACGGTTCCGGAACTCCAGGACGGTGTCGACCAGCAGGCTCGCCGCCAAACCGCCGAGGTAGCCCACGCGCAGTGTCCCTTCCACGCTGCGTGCCGCCGCCTGCGCGCGTTCGATGGCCCGGTTCAGTTGCGCGTGAATCGGAATCAGGTCGTCGCGCAGGATCCGGCCGACCGGCGTGAGCCGCACCTGGCGGCTGGTGCGTTCGAAAAGTTGTGCGCCGAAGTGGCGTTCGAGCTTCTTGATGGTTTGGCTGACCCGCGCCTGCGTCAGATACAGCCGTTCCGCGGCCCGTCCGAAGTGCAATTCCTCGCATAGAGCCAGGAAGATCTCGATCTCCTGCCGTTCCATAACTCCCGCTAATCGACCATGTCGGCGACGGCCGTTGATGCACGTGAACGCGACCGGCAGTCTGAAATCACTCCATTCGAAACCGTACGTCCGGGTACCGACACGAATGGGCTTAACGGAACAATTTTCCCACTAAGGGAGTTGCACACTCACATGACCACGACACTGACCGCCCCGCCCCGGGCGGGGACCGACCGGCCGACCCTCGCCCTCGGCGCGCTTGCGCTGGGCGCCTTCGGCATCGGCCTCACCGAATTCGTCATCGTCGGACTGCTGGGCGTGATCGGCGACGACCTGTCCATCTCGGTCCCGACCGCAGGCCTGCTGGTTTCCGGTTATGCCGCGGGCGTCGCCGTCGGAGCGCCGCTGATGACCGCGCTGGGTTCGCGGGTCCCTCGCAAGACCATGCTCGCGACACTCATGGGCCTCTTCATCGCGGGCAACCTGCTGTCGGCCCTGGCCCCCACCTATGAACTGCTGCTCACCGGCCGGATCGTCGCCGCGCTCACCCACGGCGCGTTCTTCGGCATCGGTTCCGTGGTGGCGGCGAGCCTGGTGGCACCCGACCGCCGGGCGGCCGCCATCGCCACGATGTTCACCGGGCTCACCCTGGCCAATGTCGCCGGCGTGCCGCTGGGCACGGCGCTCGGCCAGGCATTCGGCTGGCGGTCGACATTCTGGGCGGTGACCGCCGTCGGGGTGGCCGCGCTGCTCGCCGTCCTCATGCTGGTTCCGCATCAGCCAAGCGGCGAATCCATCTCTCTGACAGAGCAATTGGCTGTGTTCGCTCGGCCGCAGGTGTGGCTGGCGCTGTCGATCACCGCGCTCGGATTCGGTGCCGTCTTCGCGGCGTTCACCTTCTTCGAACCGATCCTGACCGAGGTGACCGGCCTGCCCGACGGTGCCGTCCCGTGGCTGCTCGTCGTTTTCGGCGTCGGCCTGTTCGCGGGAAATATCGTCGGCGGCCGACTGGCCGACCGCGCCCTGCTACCTACGCTGATCGGCGCGCTCGCCGCACTGACCGTGGTGCTGATGATCTTCGCGGTAGTCGCCGGGCATCCGGTCGGCGCGGCCGTCGGCATCCTCGCGCTCGGCGCGACCGGTTTCGCCATCGTCCCCGCAGTGCAGATGCGCGTACTCGACACCGCGGGCGGCGAATCGGCGCTCGGCTCGGCCGCCAATATCTCCGCCTTCAATATCGGCATCGCGGTGGCCTCCTGGCTCGGCGCCGCCGCCATCGACGCCGGGTTCGGGCTGACCGCGCCCGCCTGGATCGGCGCGGCTCTGGCCGCCGCCGCCCTGCTCACCACCCTGTTCGCCCGTGCGCTCGAGCGCCGCGGCTAGACCGACTACCGAGAATCGACGAACCCATGCACGTCTGGAAGAAGATGATGACCGCCGCCATCGCGATCACCGCCACCCTCACCGCAGCCTGCGCCAACACCCAGGCCGCCGCCGCCGACACCGCCAGCACCGCCTGGTCGGTGCCGATGCAGCAGCCGAGCACCGGTTTCGAGCCGAACTGGTCGCTCGACGGATTCGCCCAGCACACACTCCGGCAGGTCGTCCGGGTCACCACCGGCGGTGATTCCGCCCGGATCACCCTTTCCAACCGCTTCGGCCGCACCGATCTGCGCATCGCCTCGGCCACGATCGCCCGTACCGATTCCGGGGCTCGCGTTCATCAGGACACGCTGCGCCCCCTCCGCTTCCACGGCAGCGAAGCCACCACCATCGCCCCCGGCGCCGACCTGACCAGCGACCCCGCCGAGCTGAACCTGTCTCCGCTCGAATTTGCCACGGTCACTTTGTATCTGGACGAACCCACCGGGCCCGCCACCTTCCACGCCCAGGGCTATGCGACGTCCTACCGCGCGCCAGGCAACCACGCCATCGACGCCGACGCCACCGCCTTCACCGAGACAACCCACTCCTGGTACTACCTGTCGAGCGTGCAGATGAGCGGCGCCGCCTCCGCGGATGCGATCGTCGCGTTCGGTGACTCGATCACCGACGGTTTCGGCTCCGACAACGACGGCAACAACCGCTACCCCGACGCCCTGGCCGACCGCCTCGCCGCCGCAGGCACCCCCCGCCCCGTCCTCAACGCGGGCATCGGCGGCAACACCATCATCAGCGATTCGCCCTGGTACGGCGAGAGCGCATTGCGCCGCTTCGACCGTGACGTCCTCGCCCAGGACGGTGCCCGCACGGTCGTCATGCTCGGCGGACTGAACGATATCGGCTTCTCGGAGGTCGATCTGCCGACCTACAAGCCCAACCCGGTCGTCACCGTCGAACAGCTGATCGCGGGCTACCGCGACATGATCGCCCGGGCCCACCGAGCCGGGCTGCGCGTGATCGGCGGAACCCTCCTGCCGATGAAGGGCGCCGAGTACTACACCCCCACCTCCGCCGCCAAACTGCGCGCACTGAACGAATGGATCCGCACCAGCGGCGAATTCGACGCCGTCGCCGACTTCAACACCGCTGTCGCCGACCCGGCCGACCCGGAGCGCCTCGACCCCGCCTTCGACTCCGGCGACCACAAGCACCCGAACGCGGCAGGCTACCGAGCGATGGCCGCCGCAATCGACCTGAACACCCTCTAGGTTCGTCTCTCCCGGACGGCCCGGAGCTTTCGAGCTCCGGGCCGTTTCGTTGTTTCCGGGTGATCTTTGCGGCGTACTCTTGGCTTTACCGTCGTCGGGGTGAGGCTCGGGGGTTGGGATGGCTGAAAGTTCTGCGCTCAGTGTGTATTTGCGCGAGCGGCGGTTGGCGGCGGGGTTGGCGCGGGCGGAGCTGGCGGCTCGTGCGCAGATGGCGCCGCTGCTGGTCACACAGATCGAGACCGGGGCGCTGGTGCCCAATACCGCGATGCTGCAACGGCTTTTCGACAGTCTCGATGTGCCGCCGTGGTACAGGAAGCACATTCTCGTGCTCGGTCTGCCGTCGGTCGATACCGGCGCCGCGCCGACGGCACCGTCGACCGAGGATCTCGCCGACCTCGGCAGTCTCACCCATCCGGCCTGCTACCAGCGCTTCCCCACCATGGACCTGCTCGCCGCGAACGCCGAGTATCAGCGCATCTTCCCCGGCACCGGCGCCGGGGTGAACCTGCTCGAATGGATGTTCCTGAACCCGGCCGCCAAGAAGACCCTGCTCGACTGGACCACCGAAGCTCAGGTGCTCGTGCACGCCTTCCGCATGCTGTCGCCATTGGCTCCCACTCAGCGCGTCACCGCGATCACGACCGCCTGTGCCGTCTCACCCGATTGGGATGCGGTGTGGGCCAGTGAGATCCGGCCGCAAGATGTCGCCCGGCGGCATGTGCGGGTGCGCGACCGCACCACCGGCGTCGAACGCCGCTACCTGCTGCGCATCTACGACCCGGCCTTCCCCACCCGCCCGTGGTGGCTGTACCGGATGATCCCGTCGCGGTAGATACAACAAAACGGCGCCCGTCGAAATCCGACGGGCGCCGTGTTGCACTGCCTCGATGCTCAGCCGGCCGACCCGGAGGCGAAGGCGGCGAGCAGGGGCAGGATCTGGACCAGGGTGTCGAACATGCTTCTCCTTCTAGACGAATAGTCACTTCTTATCAGCGCCGAATTACGCAGCACATAATTCGGATGAACGTGAGAAGAACTCATCTGCACCGACGGCCGATCCCGTCGGTGCGTTCGCACCCGGTCCAGGGCCTGTTACTCGGCAGGCGTCTCGGCGGTGCCGCTGCTCAGCAGCGCGAGCAGCGCGGCCAGGTCCAGACCTTCGGCAGAACCGGTGGCGGGCTCCTCCGCCACGGTCTCGGCCTCGCCCGAGCCGCTGCTCAGCAGGGCGAGCAGGGCCGCAAGGTCCAGGCCCTCGAGCGAGCCGGTCGGCTCCTCCGCGACGGGCTCGGTCTCCGCGGTGCCCGAGGTGAGCCCGCTCAGCAGTTCCGACGACCCGGTGGCCGGTTCCTCGGCGGCCGCGACCCCCATGCCCATCATCGACATGCCAGCCGCCGCGACCATCGCCACACCGAATGCACGAATCTTTGCCATTGTGAACCCCTCATCTTTCAGATTTGCGGCGAATTTCCGCCGCACAAGATGTCTAACACCACGCCAGACCGCTCGGCAGACGTCTGAAAGGGGGGCAAGACAGCAGCCGAGGGTTTGCTCAGGCGCCCGAACCGCTGGTCAGCAGGCGTATCAGACCCGTCATCGCCCACAGCATTGTCGTAACCGGCCACGTCGGCCATTCTTCCGCGATACCGAACACCCGAATCCCCTTGTTACTCATCAATTCACCGTAAAGTCGACAGCTTAGTGATCACCCGATGCGGAACCGATTCCGGTACTCCGCAGGCGTGGTGTCGAGCCGGCGGCGAAAGGCACGCGCCAGCGTGTCGACGGTGTTGAACCCACAGCCCGCCGCGATGCGCTGCAGCGTTTCGTCGGTCGTCTCGAGCCGATGCCGCGCGACCTCCACCCGCGCCGCCTCGATATAAGCGGCAGGCGTCATCCCCAGCTCGGTCCGAAAGATCCGGGTGAGCTGGCGTTCGCTCACGTGCGCTTGTTCGGCCAGCTCGGTCACCGTGAGCGGACGCGCGATATTGCCCGCGATGTAGTGCCGCAGCTCGTCGATGCGACGGGTGGTGGAGACCGGCTCGAGCGACACACTGAACTGACTCTGCCCACTCGGCCGCTTCAGGAACATCACCAGCTGACGGGCGACGCGCAGCGCGAGTTCCTCACCGAAGTCGTCGGCGACCAGCGCCAACGTGAGATCGAGACAGGCGGTGAGCCCCGCACCGGTCCATACATTGTCGTCGCGGATATAGATCGGATCGGCATCGACCCGCACCGCCGGATGCTCGGCGGCGAGTTGGTGCGCGGTCGACCAGTGCGTGGTGGCGCGCTTGCCGTCGAGCAACCCCGCCGCCGCGAGCACATGCGCACCGACACACACCGAAGCCACCCGGCGCGCACCGGTCGCCATCGTCGAAACAGCCTTTACTACAGCGGGTTCCACGACCGCGCGAACTTGTCGTCGTTCATCGGTCTCGACCGCGCCCGGCACGACGATCGTGTCGATCCGCCGCCCGGCCAACCCGTCGAACGTCACGTCGGGCAGCACCCGGACACCCGCTGAGGTCGTGACGGGATCCAGCGTCTCGGCGGCCAGCACCACCTCGTAGCCGGTCGGCTCGTCCATCTCCCGTTGCAGCAGCGAGAACACCTCGGGCGGCCCCGTCACGTCGAGCAGGTCGACCCCCTCGAACAGCACCACCACAATGAGCCGTCCCACCATCCACCTCCTGCCGATGTCCTAATCTGCAGGTTACATGACATTGCAGACATCACCGCCCGGCCATAGCGTTGAACCCATGACCTCCACAACCCTGCGCCAGCTCAGCGGCCTCGACGAAACCCCCGCCGCCCTCGCCACCTCGACCCTGATCCTGGTCGACTATCAGAACACCTACACCCGCGGTGTCATGGAACTGACCGGCTGGGAACAGGCGATCGACGCCGCCGCCGACCTGCTCGAGAAGGCCCGGCAAGCAGGCACCACCGTCATCCACGTGATGCACAACGGCGGCGAGGGCAGCCCCTACGACATCACCACCGACATCGGACGAATCCACCCCAAAC
This sequence comes from Nocardia sp. NPDC050378, assembly GCF_040655675.1. Lineage (NCBI taxonomy): Bacteria > Bacillati > Actinomycetota > Actinomycetes > Mycobacteriales > Nocardiaceae > Nocardia > Nocardia sp. NPDC050378. The sequence continues at coordinate 496,356 of NZ_JBFAKI010000001.1, read as the reverse complement.
TCACCCCCACCGCCGACGAAGCCGTCGTGGTGAAGTCCTTCCCCAACTCCTTCGTCGACACCGAACTGGGCGACCTGGTCGACGCCGCAGGCAACGAATCCGTCGTCATCGCCGGCTTCATGACCCACATGTGCGTCACCTTCACCACCGAAGGCGCCTTCCTCCGAGGCAACAAGCCCACCGTCGTAGCCAACGCCTGCGCCACCCGCCCCCTCGCCGAAGTCACCGCCCCCCAACTCCACGCCGCCGCCCTCGCCACCATCGGCGACATCTACGGAGTGGTAGTCCCGACCCCGGCCGACCTCACCGCCGGATAACCAGCCAGCTCGCGCGACACGAAGTCACGCACTGACCGGATAGCGTGCCTGGAATGCGAGTCTTCGGTCGGCATCGGCGGCGATCCGGTCGAGTTCGTCATCGAGTGCCATGAATACCTGCCAGGATTCCCGGCTATCAGCGACGGCCAGGTGCCGCACCACCAACTCCTCGAGTTCAGGAACGCGCTTCGCCTTCCACACCTTGTCGGCCAGACTGACGAGCAAATCCTCCATCCGCACCTCGGGCGCGGTCCACGAGCCGTGGGTCCACGCGAAGCGCGCCGATTCCTCGGCAAAGCCTTGTGCCACAAGTAGTTCGTACCCGGCCAGCTCGTGGGCCGAACCCGGCCCCGACAGTTCCTCGGGATGGAGAATCTTGCCGATGTCATGTGTTGCCGCGCCGAACAGCACCGCATCGCGGTCGAACAACAGGCCTCGATAGTGGCTGTCGACCCAGTCGGCCAGCTCCCACGCGACCTCGTGAACTGCTCGAAGGTGAGCGGCCAGACGAGGTGGAGCCGCGAGATTTCGCAGGAGATCTTCCACTCGCGCGGGCAGCGGTCTGAGACCTGGGTCAGTCAGAGCATGTTGGAGAAGGATGCGGCTCAACGGCGACCTCTTCGAGCGTGATGCCGAGGTTGACAGATCTCGATCAGCGCGTAACCAGGCAAAGGGTGAAATCTTCTGTGCTGCGGGCGCCCTGCGGGTGACGGGATGCTAGTTCAGTGGGGCATCCCGCCACCAGTTCATGACCTCGTCCGGTGTGCCGTATCCGTCGGTGAACATGAGGAAGGTTGCGCGTTGGGCGTCGCCCGAAAAGGTGGTGATGATCTTGTTTCCGTTGTTGGTGTACTGATGGTTCGTGTACGCGCGGCCGTGATTGAGGTCGGTTGTCACCGATGACGGAGGGAGGGCGGCGACCACCGACTGAACGTCGACGGCGGAGTGGTAGGCGTAGATCCGATAGAGGGGGTCGTTGCCATCCCCTCCGCCATAACACCGCCACTGCCACGCCCAGTTGCCGAATTCCGGGTCGCCGGCATTGGCGCTGGGAACGTACCCGCGATCGGTCTGCCAGCAGGTCGCACCCCGGTACCCGATTTCACTTTCCGCACTCTGCGGAACCAACCGCGGAAACGCAGCGCTGATCGATTCGGCGGTCGGCGTGACGACCTCCGACGAACCGCTGGGCAGGCCGGGAACCGCCGAAGCCTGAGCCCCCGACAACGTCAACGCGAGCCCCACCACGACAGCAGACCCAAATGCCCTCATCTTGTACACAGCCGATCCTCCGAATGATTAGTAATCAGCACCGCCCCCGCAGTATTCGACGAGAGGTGCTCTGAACGCGCGCGGCAAACACGATGCGGACACCGACCGTATGTGTGTCGCGCTACGGCACTGCCTACACCGACCCAGAGTTTCCCTATGAGCTGCCGGACTGACCGAAGAAGCGCCGGAAACGCACTGCCGGCGAAGACCGTGCTCGGTGAGGGTTGTCGATGGCGGCCTTTTCCTGGATTCGGCGGCGCCGTATACGAAGCGCGACCCCATGTTCCACTGGCCGTTCGGCGACAAGGTCTTCTTCGGTCATCTCGACCAGGACCGAGCCGCCGAGTTGTGTGTCGAGGGCCGCGTGCCGGTATGGCAAATGCCCCGTCGGGGGACGGGGCATTTGCTTTCTACGTGCTGATGAATCAGGGGGTGGTGGTGTCCGGGTCGGTCGGCTCTTCGGCGCCGGCGGAGCCCGAGGACAGGGCCTCGAGGATGGTAGCCAGGCTGTCAGCCGAACCGGTGTCCGGAGTCTCCGCGGGCTCCTCCGCGATGTCGGCCGGATCGGTCGGCTCTTCCGCGCCGGCCGAACCCGAGGACAGGGCCTCGAGGATGGTGGCCAGGCTGTCAGCCGAACCGGTGTCCGGGGTCTCCGCCGGCTCCTCGGCGATGTCGGTGGCCGGATCGGTCGGGTCCTCCGCAGCAGCCGAACCGGACGACAGGGCCTCGACGATGGCGGCCAGGCTTTCGGAGGAGCCGGTTGCGGGCTCTTCGGCGGCGGAGGCGACGCCGGTGCCGAACATGGCGATGCCGGCCGCGAGGGCGATGCCGAAGCCGAGCGTGCGGATCTTCTTCATGAAGTGAAACCCCTTGGTATTAAGCATGATTGCCGACAGCGTTGCCGACTGGAATGTTTCTAACACGGGTGGCGGACAGTTCCGCAGACACTTGTTTTCGGGGCACTTGCCAGGGCAATGCTGAACATTTGCCGTCGAGGTGGAGGTAATCGGAGAGCGGTGCGAGGGTTTCAGAACGATCGTTCGGAATCGAGAACTCGATGCCAGGTGGAAAAGTTGAACACTGCAGTACAAGCGGTCGGTTGCGGCTCAGAGGCGGATTCGACCCGAAGCCCGATGCACTCGTGATCTTTCGGCACGGTGCCGAACCCATCTTGATACCCAGCTAATACCTGGCGTACACCATGATTGATGTCACACGCTGGACCAGTAACAGAACGATCAGCCAGAACGATTGTCGCGCAACCGGTTTGATTGACACTGTATAGCTACATGTTGCCCGCCATATAACCACGTGCACAACGGAAAAGGCCGCATATCCCGAATGGGATACGCGGCCTTCCGGCAACGAAGAACTCAGCGCACGGTGGCGGTGAGGTGGGGGAAACCCTTCTTGGGGTGCAGCATCGACAGATCCCAGCCGGTATCGGCCTTCTCGGCGTAGATGTTCACCGAGGAAGGCAGGAGGATCGGCTTACCGAATTTGACCGTGTAGGTGGCCTTTTCGGGGACCCGGCCCTCGATGGTGCCGAGGATGGTCGCCGCCGACCACATGCCGTGGGCGATGGTGGTGGGGAAACCCATTGCCTTGGCGCCGATTCCGGAGACGTGGATCGGGTTGCGATCGCCCGAAGCGGCGGCGTAGCGGTTGATCATCTTCTGGTCGACGCGCTGGACACGCAGCGGGGGCGGCGGGACCTCGTCGGCGGGGGGCGCGGACTTCGGGCCACCGGACAGCGAGGTGCGCTGCTGGTGCAGCATGGTCGCCACCTGACGCCACACCAGTTCCCGGCCGACGCGGATCTCGGTGACCGCGTCCACCAGCAGGCCCTTCGGGTGTTCCCGCAGGTTCTCGGTGTAGACGGTGAAGTCCAACGGCTCGGCCGCCGAGATCTCACGGGTGCGTTCGATGACGTTCGAGAAGTGCACCGAACCCACTGCGGTGAACGGGAAGTCGCGCGCCACAAGCAGTTCCATCATCAGCGGGAACGCCAGGACGAACGGATAGGTGAGCGGGAGGGTATCGCCGAAGCGCAGGCCGGTGGCGTGGCAGTAGGCGGCGAGGTGGTCGGGGTCGACCTGGACACCCTCGATGGTGACCCGCCGGTCGGGCAGGGCGGGCTTGCGGCCCGAGAGCGGCGCGGGCAGCGGGACTGCGCCGATCGCCGCCTTCGCGTACAGCGCGCCGTTGCCCGGGATCTCGGTGAGCGTGATGGTCTCGGTCATCAGGCGCCGATCAGGCTCTGCCCGCAGACGCGAACAACGTTGCCGCTCACCGCGTTCGACGCCGGGCTGGCGAAGTAGGCGATGGTCTCGGCGACGTCGACGGTCTGGCCGCCCTGCAGCAGCGAGCTCATCAGGCGGCCCGCCTCGCGGGTGCCGACGGGGATGGCGGCGGTCATGGCGGTTTCGATGAAGCCGGGCGCCACCGCGTTGATGGTGATGCCCTTCTCCGACAGCAGCGGCGCCTCGGCGTCGACCATGCCGATGACGCCCGCCTTGGAGGCGCCGTAGTTGGTCTGGCCGCGGTTGCCCGCGATGCCGGCGATGGAGGACACGTCGATCACGCGGCCACCCTCCTTGAGCACACCCTTGGCGACGAGGCCGGAGGTGATGCGGTGCGGTGCGGCGAGGTTGACGTTGATGACCGAGTTCCAGCGGCCCTCGTCCATGTTGGCGAGCAGCTTGTCGCGGGTGATGCCGGCGTTGTGGACGACGATGTCGATGCCGCCGAAGCGCTCGGTGGCGAACTCGGCGAGGCGCTCGGCGGCGTCGGGCGCGGTGACGTCGAGCGCCAGGGCGGTGGCGCCGACCTTGTTGGCGGTCTCGGACAGGGCCTCACCGGCGGCGGGGATGTCGGCGACGATCACGGTGGCGCCGTCACGGGCGAACACCTCGGCGATGGTTGCGCCGATACCGCGCGCGGCGCCGGTGACCACGGCGACCTTGCCCGCGAGGGGCTTGTCCCAGCTGGCGGGGGCGACGGACTCGGCCTTGCCGACGCGGATGACCTGGCCGTCGACGAACGCCGACTTGGCCGAGAGCAGGAAGCGCAGGGTCGACTCGACACCGGTGGCCGAGGAGCCGGCCTCGGGGTGCACGTAGACGAGCTGGGCGGTGGCGCCGCGCAGCAGCTCCTTGGCCACGGACCGGGTGAAGCCCTCGAGCGCGCGCTGGGCGATCTGCTCGTCGACCGAACCGACCAGCTCCGGTGTGCTGCCGAGCACCACGACGCGGCCCGACGGCGCGATGTTGCGCATGGCGGGCTGGAAGAACTCGAACAGCTGCTCGAGCTTCTCGATGGAGTCGATACCGGTGGCATCGAAGACCAGCGCGCCGTACTTGGTTCCGGACTCGAACGAGTCGGCGATGGTGTAATCGGTGAGCAGGGCACGGATCGGCTCGGCGAGGCGACCCTTGCCGCCGAGCAGCACCGGGCCCGGAAGCGCGGGCTCGCCTGCCTTGTAGCGGCGCAGCTCCGCGGGCTGGGGCAGGCCCAGCTTGCTCGCGAGGAACGCGCCGGGGGCGGAGTGGATGAAGGATCCGTAGAGGTTGGGTGCGCCCTTGCTCTTGGCTGCCACTGTTCCTACCTTCACATTCGCGGGTACGGTGTCGACAACGAACTTACTCCAGAGTAAGTTGGATGACAACCGATCACCCGACGAGACCATGGAGAACTCGAGTGACAAGCAAAGCCCGCTCGACGGCGGCCAAGGCAAGTACCGCCAAAACCGCGAAGACGCAGCGCCCGGTCGCGATCGTTGGCGGTAACCGAATCCCGTTCGCGCGCTCCGACAAGGCCTACGCGCACGCGTCCAACCAGGACATGTTCACCGCCACCCTCGACGGGCTGGTCAGCCGCTTCGGCCTGCAGGGCGAACGCCTCGGCATGGTCGTCGGCGGCGCCGTGCTCAAGCGCGTCGGCGAGCACAGCCTGATCCGTGAGAGCGTGCTCGGTTCCAAGCTCTCGCCCTACACCCCCGCACACGACCTGCAGCTCGCCTGTGGCACCGGCCTGCAGGCCGTGGCGACCGTCGGCGACGCGATCGCGATGGGCCGCATCGACGCGGGCATCGGCGGCGGTACCGACACCACCTCCGACGCGCCGATCGGCGTGAGCGAGGACATGCGCGAGTGGATGCTCAACGCCAACCGCGCCAAGACCAACAAGGACCGGCTCAAGCTGGTCGGGCAGCTGCGGCCCTCGATGCTCGGCATCGAGATCCCGCGCAACGCCGAGCCGCGCACCGGGCTGTCGATGGGTGAGCACGCCGCCATCACCGCCAAGGAATTCGGCGTCTCCCGCGAGGCACAGGACGAGCTGGCCTATCTCTCGCACAAGAACATGGCCGCCGCCTACGACCGTGGTTTCTTCGACGACCTGATCACCCCGTTCCTCGGCCTGACCCGCGACGACAACCTGCGTCCCGGTTCGACGGTCGAGAAGCTGGCCACGCTGAAGCCGGTGTTCGGCACCAAGCTGGGCGACGCCACCATGACCGCGGGCAACTCCACCCCGCTCACCGACGGCGCGTCGGCGGTGCTGCTGTCGACCGACGAGTGGGCCGCCGAGCGCAAGCTGCCGGTGCTCGCGCACCTGGTGGACTCCGAGGTGGCCTCGGTGGACTACATCCACGGCCCCGACGGCCTGCTGATGGCGCCCACCTACGCGGTGCCGCGTCTGCTTGCCCGCAACGGCCTGACACTGCAGGACTTCGACTACTACGAGATCCACGAGGCTTTCGCCTCCGTGGTGCTGTGCACGCTCGCCGCGTGGGAGTCCGACGCCTACTGCAAGGAGCGCCTGGGTCTCGACGGCGCGCTCGGCTCGATCGACCGCAGCAAGCTCAATGTGAACGGTTCCTCGCTCGCCGCGGGCCACCCGTTCGCCGCGACCGGCGGCCGGATCGTCGCATCCACCGCGAAGATGCTGGCGGAGAAGGGTTCCGGTCGCGCGCTGGTCTCCATCTGCGCTGCGGGCGGCCAGGGCGTCGTCGCGATCATCGAGCGCTAAAACACACGACAACGGCGGGTGGCTTCCGAGGAAGCCACCCGCCGTTCGCGTTCTCAGGTCAGCGGCAGATCGGGCTGGGGTGGGGTTCGGAGGATGCCCAGATGCCGCAAACGAGGATCTTCATGATGCCGAGGGGGAAGTCGACCAGCGCGGAGCCGGTGCCCGCGGAACCGGTCTCGGCGATGACCGCGGGCTGCGCGGGTGCTGCGAGGGCCGGGGAGGTGGCGCCCGCGGCGATGCCCGCGACGGCAGCGGTGGTGACGAGGACTCGGATCATTCGACGGTGCATGGGGGAACCTCTCGGGTAACTGAGCAGAGCTAACTGTCACATCGGGGGTTTCAGCGAGCGCGTTTCCGAAACTTGTGGGGGCTTGACTCGCGAAACTTATTGTGTAACTGGCTATTCCGTGCCGATCGCGGCGGCGAGCACCGGCCAGGAGGCGTGCAGATCCTGCTCCCAGTAGTGCCAGGTGTGCGCGCCAGCAGGCCGGAACACGGTGTGCGCCGGGATGTTCAACTCGGCAAGGCGAGCAGCCAGCCGCTGAGTACAGAAGTTGGCCGCCGCTTCGATGGCACCGCCGAGCATGATCTGGTTGGCCATGCCGAGGGCTTTGCCGGGAGTCGCTCCGGGCGGAAGGGTTTCGGCGGGCCCGGGGAGCCCGGAGGCGCTGGACAGGTAGATCGCCTTGCCGCGCAGTCGATCCGCGTTGAGGTAGGCGTCGTTGGCACGCCAGGCGGGGTGGTCGGGCGGGCCCCACATGTTCACCGGATCGGCGCCGGCGCGGGCCAGAACCAGGTCGATGAACGCGCGGCTCATCGGATCTTCGACCGTGGCGCAGCCGCTGAAGGCACCGACGGCGCGGTAGCGGTCGGGCGCGGTGATGGCCAGGTTCAAGGCGGACGTGGCCGACATGGACAGGCCCGCAACGGCATTCACCCCGGTGGTGTCGAGGGTGGCGTCGATGATCGGCGGTAGCTCCTCGGTGAGGAAGGTCTGCCACTTGTTGCGTCCGAGCTCGGGGTCGTCGCGCTGCCAGTCGGTGTAGTAGGAGAACGCGCCCTCGGCGGGGGTGACCACGTTGACGTTCTTGTCGGCGAAGAACTCGACGATGTCGGTCTGGTCGTACCAGTTCGCCACGTCCTCGCCCCCGCCCGCCCCGTTCAGCAGATACAGGGTCGGGCGGGGTTCGCTGGTGTCGAAGGGTGTGATGACCCGCAACGGGATCACCCGGTCCATCGACGCGGAGTACACGTGCAGCGTCTGCTGCCGCTGGCCGGGCCGCTCGACGCTGTCGAGGCGGGAGACGTCGGCCCCGGCCGTGCCGACCGTGAGCACGATCGACGCCGAGACCGCTGCCACGATCGAACACAGCCGGGCGAACATCAGCTGCCGATCAGGTTGCGCAGCACGTCGGAGAGGATGTCGGTCGCCGAACCGGTGGAGCTCAGCTGACCCTCGGAGGATCCGAGGCCGTTCTCGCCGAGACTGCCGATCACCGTCTCGCCCGCATTGGCGCCGCGCGCGGTGAAACACGCGGTGAGGTTGGGCATTTCGTTGCTCACGCCCACCGTGCCCGCGACGCCGACACCACCGCTGGTCACCTGCTGACCTGGCTGCAACGAGGACGGAACCGGGTAGGTGATGGTGAGGGTCACGGGGTTGCCCGAGTTCACGAACCAGCCGGTGCTGGTGACCTTCCAGCCGCCCGCGTTCGGTTCGGGCGTCACATCCTCGGTGACCTGGCCGCCGATGGCGTGATAGGCGGTGACAGTGGTCTTGACGGGGGCACCGAAGCCGCTGGGTGGGAAGTCGGTGATGGTGTTGACGTAGGGGTTGCCGATGCCGGTGGTCCCGACGACCACCTTGTAGGTGACCGTGGTGCCCACGCCGATCTCCTCGGCGCTCGCGATCTTGTCGTAGACGTGGGTGACGCCGACGGTGCTCGCGTCGCGCTTCTCGGCGTGACTACGAACCGAGCAGGTGGTGTCGGCGGCGGCGACGCCGGAGCCGAGGGCTACGCCCGCGCAGGCGACGACCAGCGCGGTCGTGGCGATTCCCGCGGCGGTGCGCGAAGTCCGGAACATGATTTCCTCCAAAGCCGCACCCTGAACGGGTGGGGCGAATCCTCATCGAGTGGTGCTCCCCCTCTGGCGACAAGGTAACGGTGGAACTGGACAGTTGTCCTGGAAAACAGGAACGTGTTCCACTATTTGTGGAACATCCTTGTTTTACTCTTGAAGACATGCTTGACCAGGTATTCTCCGGAAGTTTGTGCCCCACGCGGACCGGCCGCCCGTGATGACGGGCGGCCGGGTGCGGACGTCTACTTCGGCAGCTCGATGTGGCCGCCGAACGCCTTGCGCATGGCCGAGAGCATCTTGTCGGCGTATTCGGCCTCCCCGCGCGAGGAGAAGCGCTGGAACAGCGCGGCCGACAGCACCGGAACCGGGACGGCGGTGTCGATGGCGGCGTCGATGGTCCAGCGACCCTCGCCGGAATCGGACACCCGACCGCTGAAGGAATCGAGGTTGGGGTCGGCGAACAGCGCGCCCGCGGTGAGGTCGAGCAGCCAGGAGGCCACCACCGAGCCACGCCGCCACACCTCGGTGATCTCCGGGATGTCGAGCTTGTACTGGTAGTACTCCGGGTGCTCGAGCGGGGTTTCCTCGGCGGAGTGCTCGCCGCCGTGATCGGCGCCCATATCGGCGTGCTTGAGGATGTTCAGGCCCTCGGCGTAGGCGCTCATCGCGCCGTACTCGATGCCGTTGTGCACCATCTTCACGAAATGACCCGCGCCCGCCGGGCCGCAGTGCAGCCAGCCCTGCTCGGACGGGGTGGGCTCACCGGTGCGGCCGGGGGTGCGCGGTGCGGCATCGACACCGGGCGCGATCGACTTGAACAGCGGCTCGAGCCTGCGCACCTGCTCGTCCTCGCCGCCGATCATCAGGCAGAAGCCGCGTTCCAGACCGAAGACGCCGCCCGAGGTACCGACATCGAGGTAGTGGATGCCCTTGGGGGCCAGCGCCTTCGAGCGCTTGATGTCCTCGTGGTAGCGGCTGTTGCCGCCGTCGATGATGGTGTCGCCCGGCTCGAGCAGATCGGCGAGCTCGTCGATCGCGGCGCCGGTGGCACCGGCGGGAATCATCACCCACACCACCCGTGGCGCGTCGAGCATCCCGACGAATTCCTTCAGGTCGGTGCTGCCCCGGAAGCTGTCGCCGAGCTCGGCGGACAGCTCGTCGATGTGGCCCTGGTGGCGCTCGTGCCCGACGGCGCTGTGCCCGTCACGCACGATGCGGCGCACGATATTGGCGCCCATCCGGCCGAGGCCGATCATTCCCAACTGCATCAGTTCTCCCTCGTTGTCCGGTCCCTGGTGGCGAGTCTCACCCCTGATTGTCGCGCGCGACCGAGCCCAGCTGCCCGGCGGCATCGCGCGCCCGGTCGAAATCGACCGAAAATCGGCTGTAACGCCCCGGTGAGGGCCGCGATAAACAGATCGGCTCCGTGTAGTTGCCAGACCCCCGACCCGGCAACTACACGGGGCCTTCCTGTTGTCTGCCCCACTTCGCCGGGCTGCCGAGTGCGCGCCGGGCCGTTACCCTTGGCGAGCACCCGGTAAACCCAACGGGGCCCATGAAACGGAAGGACCTCCGTGCCCAGCGAGTCGACCGCCGGACGACCGGCGGACCGAGGGCGGGGCGAGGTCGGACTACGCAAGCTGCTCGAAGCAAATCGCACTTTCGATGCCGACACCACCGCCCTGCCCACCCAGCCCATCAGCACCATCGCCCGTGACCACCGCCCACAGGCGCCTCAGCCGACCCCGCCGGGCGACCAGCAGCTGGTCAAGCGGATCGGGATCGCCGTCGGTGCCGTGTTCGCGGTCGGCACCGCCGCCTACCTGGCCGACTTAGCGCTGAACGTGGGCGAGGTGCCGCGCGGCGTCGTCGTCGCCGGCGTGGAGGTCGGCGGCATGGACCAGAGCGAGGCCGATGCCAAGCTGCGCAGCGTCCTCGGACCGCGCGCCGACCAACCGCTGCCCGTGCGCATCGGCGATGTGCAGGCCAGCATGGTGCCCTCGGCGGCCGGTCTCGGCATCGACTGGGACGCCACCTGGGATGCCGTCGGCGGTCAGCCGCTGAACCCGGTCGGCCGATTGGTCTCACTGTTCGGGACGCGCGACGTCCCCGTGTCCAGCACCGTTGACAATGCGGCGCTCGATCAGCAGCTGAGCACGTTCCGCACCCACGACAACCCCACCGTGGAAGGCACCGTTCGCTTCGAGAACGGTGCACCCGTCGCGGTGCCGCCGGTCCCGGGCCGGGTGCTCGACATCGACGGCGCGCGCAGCACCATCACCGAGCGCTGGGCCGAGGTGAGCCTGCTCGACCTGCCCGTCGTCGCGGCGCCGGTCGAGGTGCGAACCGAAGCGGTGCAGGCTGCGTTGCGCGATATCGCCACACCCGCTGTCGCCTCGCCGATCACGTTGGCGGCCAAGGACACCCGGGTGGCCCTGACGCCCGAGCAGATCGCGAGCGTGCTGAGTTTCGTACCCGACGGCAACGGCGGGCTCGCACCGCAGATCGACAACGATGCCGTGATCGGGCTGCTCGGACCACAGGTGGTGACCACCGAGATCGAGCCCAAGGACGCCACGTTCACCGTCGGCGCCGGAAAGCCTACGGTCGTACCGGCCGTGGTCGGCGAAAAGATCGACTGGGCGAAGACGCTGGAGAAGCTGCCCGCGCTGCTCACCCAACCGGGTGAGCGGGCGTTCGAGGCCGTCTACCAGCGCATCGAACCGAAGCTCACCACCGAGGCCGCCGAGAAGCTCGGCATCAACGAAACCATCGGCGAATTCACCACCGGCGGGTTCAGCGGGCCCTCCGGGGTGAACATCCGGACCGTTGCCGCCAAGGTGAACGGTGCCGTCGTGAAGCCGGGAGATACGTTCTCGCTCAACGGGTTCACCGGTCCGCGCACCGCCGCGGAAGGGTATGTCGAGTCCGGGATCATCGACAAGGGCAGGCCGAGCACGGCGGTCGGCGGTGGCATCAGCCAGTTCGCCACCACGCTGTACAACGCCGCCTACTTCGCGGGCATGGAAGACGCCGGGCACACCGAGCACAGCTACTACATCTCGCGCTACCCCGCCGCGCGCGAGGCGACGGTGTTCGACGGCGCGATCGACCTCGCCTTCCGCAACAACTCCGAACACGGCGTGTTCATCCAGGCCGTCGCCACCGGGTCCGACATCACGGTGCGGCTCTGGGGGACGAAAACTGTTGATGTGGAGTCGATTACGGGCGAGAAGTCCAAGCCGACGGAACCGACCGAGATCACCCTGCCCAAGGGTAAGGACTGCATCGCCTCCGAAGGCGCGCCCGGATTCACCATCTCCGATACCCGAGTGATCACCGATCGCAAGACGGGGCAGCAGATCTCGCGGCACACACGGACCGTGAAGTACGACCCCATCCCGATCGTGAAGTGCGAGTGAGGTTTTCCTAGCAGTTGCAGTCGCAGCAGCAACCGTCGCCGCAGCATTTGCCGCACTCGCCACAGTTGCCGCAGCACTCGCACGCGTCGCAGCAGTCCTTGCACTTCTTGCGCCAGGCCTTCTTGCGCCTGCCGTCGCAAGGACTGTTGTGGTCGACGCAGCACGCCGCACCGGTGCAGTAGACGCCGCAGATCTGGCCGATCGCCCGGAGCGGACCGAAGTCGCGGCCGGGTCCGGACGCGGACGGCTTCTGGTCCGGTGCGGAAGGGAATCGGTAGGGGTCGTGATTCGCCGAGGCACGACAGGCGTGCCCGGTGATCAGCCCGAGTCCACGGCCGAGGTTGCGCAGTAATGCCGCCAGCGGGTCGAGCAGGGCCCAGCGCACCGTCGGCACCTGGTCGAGGTGTGCCTCGGCGGCCGCACGGCGGATGCTCGCCTCGCTTTCGCGGACCAGTTCGTAGGCGCGCGGCATGTCGGTGCCGGTGGCGTCGAGGGGGTTGAAGCGGCCGCGCGCACGGTCGCGTTCGAGGTCTTCGATGGCGTCGGCGAGGTGGGCGATGCGGCCGACGTGGCGACCGATCTCCTGAAGCGCCGCAACGTTTTCCGGTCGCCCCGCCAGGGTTGCGGTGTGGCCGAACAAGGTCGCCGCGCACAGCTGAGTGGGGCCGGTGAGCTCGTCGAGGGTGATTTCGACGTCCAGCTGCCGCCCGCCTGCCCGTGCACCCGGTGCCGCCGCAGGCTGCCCGCCTGCCGATGGCGCCCGACCGGCCGGCTCCGCGTCGGCTCGGCGCAGGCCTGTACCCCGCGCGGCGGCCGACTTCGCGCCGAGTTCGCGCCTACCTCGCGCACCAGCCGACCGTACGTCGACAGCGCGACCCGTGGCGCGCGCTTCCAGGTCTGGCTGCGAGGCGATGGCCGCCAGCAGCGGTGACACGTCGAGGCCGATGCTGTCGGCTTGACGCTGGGCGCGGGCGGCCCATGAACTGGAGACCTTGCGCATCGGCGTCCGGGCGAAGGTGCCCGCATCGCCGTCGTCGATATGGTCGCGAATCTTGGCCGCTCCCAGGAGAAGTGACGCTGTCGCTGCCAGCTGGACACCCGGCGCGTCGGCCGCGACCACCGAGGCCCGGCGCATACCGCGCAACGGGCAGGGCGCGGCGTTCGCCCGGGAGCCCGCGCCCGACTGAGCCTCGGTGAGGACGCTGAGCACGATCGCGTCGGTATTGGTCGCCGCGCGGGCCAGCTGGCCGTGGCGGTCGCGCAGACCGAGGCACAGCCCGCACATATGTGCCTGCCACTGGTCCGGATCGATGCCGTACTTCGCCGCACCGTGCGCACACGGCTTCAACACTCCGAACACTGCCACCCCGTCGGTCTTGAACTACCAGACAAGCACGATCGCAGGTCGCGGCGGTCGGAGCAACCGCTACTCGGGTTTGCGGCCCGCCAGACCGCGCCAGGCCAGATCGTCGAGCAGGTCGACCGCCTCGGCCACCTCGATGCGGCCACCGGCGACGCGGTCGGCGATGGCCTCACCCGCCCCGATCACGGCGGCGGCGACCACCTCGAAATTGGTACCGGGCTCGGCGTGCCTGGCACTGGATTCCAGCAGTTTCGCGGTGAGTTCGATGACGCGCTCGCGGGCGTTCTCGATCTCGGCGGCGAATGCTTGCTGACCGATTGCCTGCCGGTAGAGAACCTGCCAGGACTGCCGGTTGCGGTCGACGAAATCGAGGAAGCCCTCGAGCGCCGTTCGCACCTGTTCGTGCGGCTTGAGTTTGGGATTGCCCGCGGGCGCGACGGCCTCGATCAGGCGAAGTCCCTCGCGCTGGATGCACGCGCGGAAAAGCTCGTCCTTGGAGCCGTAATACAGGTAGAGCATGGGTTTGGAGATCTTCGCCTCGGCGGCGATCGCGTCCATCGATGTGTCGTGGAAGCCTTTGCGTGCGAATACCTCGACGGCGGCATCGAGCATCTGCTGCTCGCGAACCGCCCGGGGAAGCCGCTTCGTCCCGCCTGCCATCCACTCTCCTACCGCAGGGTGAGACTCCATCTTACTTGAAGGTAAGTTTCACCCGTGCCCATTTGCCGCACAGTCGCCACGCCGCTCAGCAGCCCAGTGCGACACCCTTGTAGCGGGCCATCCGCAGCACCGACGCATCGACTCGATCAGCGGGCAGTTTGCCACTCGACACCGACAGCTCCAAGCGGTCGAGTACCTGCGGCACCGCATCGGTGGTGATCCAGAGCGCGTTGTCGGCCCCGGCGACGAGCGCGGCCTCGACGGCTTCGGCGATCGTCATGCGGTCGGTGATGGCGGCCATGCCACCCAGATCGTCGGTGAAGATCGGGCCGTTGAACGGCGCCGCGCCGTAGCCGGTGCCTTCACGCAGCAGCGACATCACGGCCGGGCTGATGCTGGCCGGAGTGTCGGGTTCGGTGAGGCCGGGCACGTCGAGGTGGCCGACCATCACGGCGGCGCCGGAGTTCACCAGATTCCGGAACGGGACCAGGTCCTTGGTCTTCAGCTCGTCGAACGGGGGCGTGCGCACCGCGCCCGTGTGCGAATCGCCGGAACCGGAGCCGTGCCCGGGGAAATGCTTGATGACCGAACCGAGGCCGACCTCGTTGGAGGCGCGGATGTAGGCGTCGGCGTATTCGGTGACCACCTGCGGGTCATCGCTGTAGGAGCGGTCGCCGATGACGCTGTTGTCGGGCTGGGCGCTCACATCGGTGTCTGGTGCGAAATCGACCGTGATGCCCAGGTCCTTCAACGCCTTCGAGCGGGTGAGCGTGTTCTGGTAGTGCTGTTCGGGCGTCTGGGTCTGGGCGACCACCCGAGCCGAGGGTGCCTCACCGATCACGGCCGACGCGCGCGAGACCCGCCCGCCCTCCTCGTCGATGGTCACCATCAGGGGCGCCTTGGCGAGGGCCTTCACCGCGTCGAGCTGGGCGCGATCGAGCAGGCCCGGATCGGTCCAGCTACCGACGAAGATGCCGCCGACCTGCTCGGTGGTCACCACATTCGTGGCGTCGTCGGCGCCGGTGATGCCGACGGTGAGCAGCTGGGCGAGCTTCTCACGCTGCGAGAAGGTGTCGAGATAGTCGGCCCCGCAGGATTTTTGGGCTCCGGTGGTGGCGGCAGGCGAGCCGCTCTCCGACGACGGTGCCGTTCCGCTGCTGCTCGCGGCGGTGGTCGTCTCGGTCGACGACCCTCCCGAACACGCGGTGGCGACGGCGGCGACAACTGCGAACACGACCACAGGCGATTTCCGCATGCACTCCACGGTAGACCCGGACCGGAACCGGTGGCGTCGTCAGGTTGGGTTCAAGCGGCAAATAGCCGGGTAACCTGGGGGAAAGACCCTGCGCAGGAGGTCGTCATGCCGTGCGATCGGATGCTCATCGCCTACGACGGTTCCGAACATGCCAAGCGCGCTGTGCAGTACGCGGGCCGGTTCCTCTCCGCCGAACGCGCCATTCTGCTCACCGCCTGGGAACCGATGGTCCGCCAAGCCGCCCGCATCTCCGGGCTCGCCGGGGTGATGCAACCGGAATGGGTGCCCGACGAGGAGATCGAGGACATCGCCTACACCGATGCCCGCAAGATCAATGCCGAAGGTGTGCAGCTGGCCAAGCAGGCCGGTATCGATGCCGAGGCCCGAACCGTCGAGTGCACGACAACCATCTGGAACGCCATCGTCGACTGTGCCGACGAGCTCGATGTGGACATCATCGTCGCAGGTACACGGGGTAATACCGGGCTGCGTGCGCTGCTGCACAGCAGTGTGGCCGAGGCGGTGCTCAAGCACGGGCACCGGCCGGTGTTCCTGGTGCCGCCCGAGCACTGAGAGTTGCGTCGCTCTCGCGGTTCGGCGGTGGGTTCCCGGCGTTATGGTCGAAGCACTATGAACCGATTTCTGCTGGCCCGGCCGGACGCGGTGCTGCGCGCCGAGGGGGTGCGCGCGAGTTTCGCCGATCCGACGGCGGCGGTCGCGGCGCTGCGCGACGCGGCGCCCGAGTTGGTGGTCGGTGCGTTGCCGTTCGATCCCCGCGAACCCGCCGCGCTGTGGCAGCCCGAGACCGCTCTGCACATGGCCGGGCCGTGGCGTCCGGCCGCGCTCCCGCCGTTGCCGCAGATGCGCGTTGTGACTGAAACGCCCAGTGCGGCAGAGCATGTGGCGCGCGTTCGCAAGCTGGTGGAACAGCTGGCCGATCCGGCCGACGAGTTGCGCAAGGTGGTCGCCGCGCGCAGCGTTGTCGTCGAAGCCGATGCGCCGCTGGATCCCGAAGTGCTCGCGGGGTACCTGCTCACCAGGCATCCGACGGCCAATGTGTACGCGGTCGACCTGTCGGTGGCGGGCCGGGCATCGCAGACATTGCTCGGCGCGACGCCCGAGGTACTGGTCACGCGCCACGGTGACCGCGTGAGCCTGCATCCGCTCGCGGGCACGTTGCCGCGCCTGCCCGATGCCGCAGCCGACGCGGCGCAGGCCCGTAAGTTGTTGTCCAGCAGCAAGAACAACGACGAGCACGGATTCGTCATCGAGTGGATCCGGCAGCAACTCGGACCCGTGTGCGCGGAACTGCGCATCCCTGAGCGGCCCGAACTGCTGAGCACCGAACAGGTCTGGCACCTCGCCACCCCCATCAGCGGGGTGTTGCGTGACCCGTCGACCACCGCGCTCGACCTGGCACTGCTGCTGCATCCGACGCCCGCCGTGAACGGCACCCCTTTCGCCGCGGCGCTCGACGCCGTCACCGCCGACGAACGGCGCGGTTTCTACGGCGGGGCGGTGGGCTGGTGCGACAGCCACGGCGACGGTGAATGGGTGGTCGCCATCCGGGGCGGGGAACTGTCGGCCGACCGGCGCGTGCTGCGGGCGAGCGCGGGCGGCGGGATCGTCGCCGACTCCGATCCGGCCGAGGAACTGGCCGAGACCACCGCCAAATTCCGCACTCTGCTCGCCGCCCTGCGTTGCGAACTGCCCGAACGCTGACCTACCGGCGCACACCTGCTAGGTTGGCCACCAGACAGGCCCCGACGTCGACGTATTGGAGTGCGCGATGAAGTTTGCTGTTCCGGCTGTTGCCAGCGCGGTCGGCGGCGCCCTGCTGAGCGCGATCGCCGTCTTCGCCATCACGGCAGCGGTGCAGCAGAACACGGCTCCCTCGATCGACCGCAGCGGTGACAAGGACTCCTCGCTGCTCAACGCTCCTGAATACGGCAGCCGCTGACGCGCAGGCCCGTGCGTCGCGCCCCTCGGGGCACCTGAACAAGGCGCCACTGGGCTGGCGCTGGTTCGTCGGCTCGGTCGTAGCCGCCTTCGTCCTGACCTTCGCGCAGGCGCCCGGCCTCACCGTCGCCGACACCAAATACGACCTCGCCCAGAACCCCCTCGGTTTCCTCGCGCGCGCCGCGCACCTGTGGAGCAGCCAGGCGCCCATGGGTCAGGTGCAGAACCAGGCCTACGGCTACTTCTTCCCGCACGGCGCGTTCTTCTCCGCGGGACACCTTCTGCATGTACCCGCCTGGGTGACCCAGCGCGTCTGGTGGGCGTTGCTGCTGCTCGCCGGATTCTGGGGCATCGTCAAGCTCTGCGAAACCCTCGGCATCGGGGCGCGCGGGTCGCGGGTGATCGCGGGTGTCGCGTTCGCGTTGTCGCCGCGGGTGCTCACCACGCTCGGCTCGATCTCCTCGGAGACGCTGCCGATGATGCTGGCGCCGTGGGTACTGCTCGCGCCCGCCGCGCTCGGCGTCGCACTGCGCGGTAAGTCCACGAGGGTCGACGCGGCGCCGGAAAGTCCGCGGCCCGACAGCGAGCGGTCCGACAGTCCAAGCGACAACGCGCCGGACGACAGCGTGGCCAAGCCTGCCACCGCCGGCACTGCGGGGAGCGCGGTCGGGAACACCGAGCCCGGCGAAGTCGGTCGCCTGCGTGGCCGAGTGGTGCGGGCCGGTCGCGGCGCGAGCACCGGCGAGTCGGTCGCGCCTGGACCCACACGCGGCGGAATGCTCTCGCCCGCTGGTAGTGCGCTCGCGCTCGCGTTGATGGGGTCGGTGAATGCTGTCGCGACGGTGGCCGCGTTCCTGCCCGCCGCGCTGTGGTGGGCCTCCTACCGGCCGAATCGGCGGTGGTGGCGGTTCACGCGGGCGTGGATTCCGTTGCTCGTGCTCGCCACGTTCTGGTGGGTGGTGCCGCTGCTGCTGCTCGGGAAGGTGAGTCCGCCGTTCCTCGACTACATCGAGTCGTCGGGGGTGACCACGCAGTGGGCGGCGCTGAGCGAGGTATTGCGCGGTACCGACAGCTGGACGCCGTTCGTGTCGCCCGAGCGGATCGCGGGGGCCGTGCTGGTGACCCAGCCCGCCGCGGTGCTCGCCACCGGGCTGCTCGCGGCGGCGGGAATGGCAGGGCTCGCGCGGTCGTCGATGCCGTATCGCGGGCGCTTCGTGCTGATCCTGTGTGTGGGATTGGCGGGGATCTGCGCCGGGTATGTCGGCACGCTCGGTGGGCCGTTCGCGGAATCGGTGCGGATCTTCCTCGACTCCGGTGGTGCGCCGCTGCGCAATGTGCACAAGCTGGAGCCGCTGATCCGGTTGCCGCTGGTGGTCGGGCTCGCGCACCTGCTCGGCCGGGTGCCGCTGCCCGCGTCGGCGCCGATGCCGGTGTGGCGCAATGCTTTCGCTCATCCGGAGCGCGATCGGGTCGTGGCCGTGGCGGCCCTGGTTCTCGCCGCGCTCACCCTCGCGACCTCGCTGGCGTGGACCGGCCGACTCGCCCCGCGCGGCGCCTACGACCGGGTGCCCGCCTACTGGACCGACACCGCGCGATGGCTGGCCGACAATGCCGCCGACACCCGCGCGTTGGTGGTCCCTGGCGCGCCCTTCGGCAGCCAGATCTGGGGACTCACCCGCGACGAACCACTCCAGGCGCTGGCGAGTACCCCATGGGCCGTGCGCGATTCGGTGCCGCTGAATCCGCCGGGCACCATCCGGGCCATGGATTCGGTGCAGCGGCTCATCGCCGACGGACGACCGTCGACCGGGCTGGCCGCCACCCTGGTGAGTCAGGGCATCGGAGTCGTGGTGTTGCGCAATGATCTCGACCCGGAGACCTCCCGTTCCACCCGGCCGATGCTGGCGCACCAAGCCGTCGAGGGTTCACCGGGACTGACCAAGGTCGCCGAATTCGGCGCGCCCATCGGACCGCGCGCCGACGACGCCGGGCTGGTCGTCGACAACGACCTGCTGCCGTCGTACCCGGCCATCGAGATCTACCGGGTGGATCCCGCGACGCCGGGCACGCCGACGCAGGTACGCAGCGGCACCGGCGCACCCGATTCCATCCACGGCGCCTACACGGTGGGTCTCGATTCGGTTCCCGTCGTACGCGGCGGGCCGGAGGTGCTCGAGCGTGTCCGGCGTGACGGCGCGAGCGCCCCAGTACTTCTCGAAGCCGACGCGGCGCGGGCCGGACTGCCCACCGAGCCGGTGCTGCTGACCGACACACCGATGGACCGGGAAGCGGACTTCGGGCGGGTGGACAACCACAACTCCGCCGTTCGCGCCACGGACGACGCCCGGCGCACCCACAATCTCGTCCCCGACTATCCGGTCGACGGAACCGAACTCGTCCGTGGCCAGTGGTCCGGTGCCAAGGTGACCAGCTCGAGTTCGGCAGCCGATGCCACCCAGATCGGCGGCGCGGCACCCGGCAGCTCCACCGCCGCCGCCGTTGACGGCGACCCGAGCACCGCATGGATCAGCAACGGCGCGGAATCCGCACTCGGCCAGTGGCTCAGGCTGGATCTGGACAAGCCGATCACCAGCGGTTCCCTGCAGTTCACGACCACCGCCGCCGCGCTCGGCGACCCGGTGAAGTGGGTGGAGGTGCGCACGCCGCGCGGCACCGTGTCGGCCCGGATCACCGAACCCGGTGCGCCGGCCACCGTGGCGCTGCCCGCGGGCCGGACCGACTGGGTGATGATCACCGCCGCCCGCACCGAAACCGGTACCCGTGGTGGGCAATTCGGGATCAGTGAACTCACCCTCGACGACTATTCGGTACGTGAAGCACCGGTCCGCGTCGATATCCGGCATCGCGTCGTGCTTCCCGAGGTTCCGGCGGGCACCACGGTGACCGGCTGGGACCTCGGTCAGGAATTCCCCGGTCGCAGTGCGTGTTTCGACGGGCCGCTGCGCGTGCACTGCAGCAAGGGACTCGGTCTGCCCGCCGAGGAACCCGGCGTCTTCGGGCGGACCCTTTCGGTGCCCGAACCGATGCGGGTGAGCACCGACCTGACGGTACGCACCCGGCCCGGGCCCGCGCTGGAAGCGCTGCTCACCGACCCGGACAGACCGATCGCGCGCGGCAAGGCGGATGTGGCCGACCTGCGCGGCGCCGCCTTCGCCGCCACCGACGGCGACCCCCGAACCACCTGGACCGCACCGGAGGCCACCGTCCGTGGACTCGCCGGGGCCAAACCCACGCTGGTACTGGAACTTCCGGAACCCGCACTGGTGACCGGGCTCGACATCACCACGGCCCTCGGCGGTCTGCCCGCCACCGCCACCTCCGTCCTGGTGAACCTCGGCAACGGCCCGCAGATGCGCGAACTGCCCGAACGCGAACACGGCGAACCCGCACGGATCTCGCTGCACCCCACCGTCACCGATCGGGTCGAGGTGAGCATTCAGCAGTGGAACGAGGTGCTCGACCGCACCGCGCTCGGCTTCGTGCTCACCCAGCCCGCCGGTCTCGCCGAAGTGGAAGTACTCGGCCCCGACTACCCGGCCCGCGCCCCCGGTGACCGGCTCGTCACCATCGGCTGCGAGGCCGGACCCGTGATCGCCATCGGCGGGCGCGCCGTACACACGACCGTCACCGCGACCGCCGACGAACTCCGTTCGGGTGCACCGGTTTCCGCCCGCCCTTGCGAACTGGACGCGGCCGATATCGAGTTGCTGCCCGGCAAGCCCGACCTCACCGTCGTGCCGACCGAACTGTTCACGGTCGACCGAATTCGGCTGCCGCGCACCGATCTTCCGGCTACCCCGATCCTGGGCAGGGCCGGTGAACCTTCCGAATCGAGCCCTGCCGACGAGAACAGCAAAGGCGAGGAGCCCACTGGACCGGTCGGCGGCACCGCAGACGAACCCACCGACCCTACCGGCGAGCACAGTGCTGATGTGCCCGCGAGCCCGACCGATGCCGACGGCTCGACCCGTGGTCCTGATTCACCCCCCGCCCGCGATGTAACCAGCGACAGCCCCGCCGCGCCGCCAGCCGATCCGGCGACGACACGATTGCTCGTCTTGCCGTTGAGCACCAACGTCGGTTGGGAAGCGCACACCGCCGACGGGCAGCTACTGAAGCCCGTTGTCGTCGACGGGTGGCAGCAGGGGTGGCTGGTTCCGGCGGAGGCCACCGGGGAGATCACCGTCTCGTTCCCGGACGACCGCTGGTACCGGCTGGCGATCTTCGGTGGTCTGCTGCTGCTGATTCCGCTCGCACTGCTTGCCATTCCGCGTAGACGACCCCTTCCCGACCTCGGCCCCGCACCGACCACGTGGGGTAACCGTCCACTGGCAACGCTCGGCCTCACCGGTGCGGTGGCGGTGGTTTCCGGTCCGTTCGGGGTGGTGTGCACAGTTGTCGCGGTTGTGTGCAGTCACTTCCGGCCTGCTGTCACCAGCCGGGTACTGCCCTGGGTCGCCGGTGTCGGGACGTTGGTCTCGGTGGCGGCGTTGTCGACCGGCACGTGGCGGTCGGGGACCGCCTACATGGGTGGCTCGATCTGGGCGCAGGCACCCGCGGTCATCGCTGTTGTCGCGGTGGGAGTCGCCGCACTTCCACGCCGGCACTGACCTGTGTCCGGCCGACTCCATCGAGGCGAGCGGACGGGATGTCGCCCGACAATGCCGCCTCACCGGGCTCAGACGCGGGCGGCTTCCTGCACAGCCCTTCGCTTGTCCCAGCGCCGGGCCAGCCGGCGCGCGGGTTCCTCGATCAGCGCGTAGCTCGCGGCGGCCAGCGGCAATGTGAGCGCGGTGGTGAGCACGAGGACGTACAGGAAGCTGCCGCTGAACGGCAACAGGCTGAACACCGGGAACACCATGGACAGTACGACCAGGTGCCACAGGAACACCCCGTAGGACCACCGGCCGAGCACCGCCGCCGTGCGCGATTCCAGCCAGCGATGCGGTGGCGCGTCGGCCGGGCGCAGCACCAGCGGCGCCAGCAGGCCGAAGCCGATGATCGCACCGAGCAGCATTTTCACCGCGTACTGCCACGGCTCGGCACGTTCCAGACCGGCCGGTCCGCCGAACTCCGTCGCCGAGATCAGGAACGCGATCAGCGCGAAGCCCCACATCAGCGGCTGATTCGCCAGCAGCTTCGGCCAGCGGGCATCGGTGCGCAGGCGGTAGATCAGCTCGGCGAGCAGCATGCCCGCCGCGAACCACGGGATGTAGGCGGGCAGCCAGTTGTCGGCGTGGATGGCGTCGGGTGTCGGCACCGGCCACAGGTTCCACGTCAGGCTCACCGCGGCCAGCGCGCACAGCGCCGGGACCCGCCACCGCGCCGACGGACCACGCAGCCGGACGAACGCCAACGCCAACACCGGAAGCACCAGGTAGAAGGCCACCTCCACCGACAGGCTCCACATCTGGGTGAGGCCGTCGGTGAGTGTCAAGGGGACGAACACCTGCAGCAGGAACAGATTCGACACCCATACCCGCAGGTTCGCCGTCTGCGCGGCGCCGGGCAGCAACACGAGCACGAACACCACGACGGCCCAATAGGCGGGCATGATCCTGGCGAAACGGTGCAGCAGGTACCGCGCGGTCGACGGCGCCGCACCCACCCCGTGCGCGGCCGCCGCGTGCGGACGCCACAGCAGGAAACCCGACAGCGCGAAGAACACCGCGACCGCCATGTCGAAGCGCTCCAGAATCGGCCCGAGCACCGGTGTTCCGGATGCCGCGGTCTGGAAAGCCACGTGGGTGACGAGCACGCCGAGCGCCGCCATCCCACGCATTCCTTCCAGGGCGGGGATGAAGGCGCGCGGCGGCGGAACGGGGGCGTGCGGGCTCGTCATCGGGGTCCAGTCTGCCGTGTCGGCGATTTAGCGGGCACAGCGCCGCCTTCCGTCGTCATGGGCTGTTAGTGTCGGCTCAATCCGTGTTCGAACGACGAGGAGAGTTTGCATGGCACTGAGTGCCGGTACCAGAAGGACGGTCGCCTGCGTGCTCGTGGGTCTGGGCGCGGCATTGCTTGTTGCCGCGCTCATGATCCCCACCTACACCGTGAGCAAGGTGGCCAAGACTCCGCTCGACCTCGAGATCACCACCATCGCGGAGAACCAGCCGGGCGAGGACAGTCTCGTCCTCGACTCCAAGTCGCTGACCTCCGGTGACGGTCCGGCCGTTGTCGACAAGAACGTGCCGCTGATCTCGCAACGTTTCGTCACCGTCGAGGAGCCCTCCGACGCCGACAAGATGACGCTGCAGGCGGGTCAGACGCTGCGCCGCACCGATGTGCAGGGTGACACGGGCCTGCTCACCGCGGCCATCGACCGCGTCACCATCTCGCGCACCACCGGCATGCCGGTCGACGAGGAGCCCAACGGCTCCATCGCGGTCACCGTCAACAAGGACGGCAGCGTGATGGAACCGGTGCAGCACACCGGCATCGGCTACCGCTTCCCGATCGGTACCGAGAAGAAGACGTACCCGTACTTCGACATCAACGTGCGAAAGTCCTTCGACGCCAACTTCATCGAAGAGACCGAGATCAACAGCACCAAGGTGTACCGGTTCCAGATGATCGCGCCGGTCACCAGCACCTGGGACGTGGTGAAGTCGCCGACCAACCGGCTCACCCTGCCCGCCGCCAAGTGGGGCGTCACCGATGTGCCCGCCGACGCGCCGGTCACCATGACCCGCTACTACACCAACGTGCGTGACCTGTGGGTCGAGCCGCAGACCGGCACCGTCGTCAAGGGTGGTGAATCGATCCACCTGTTCTACGCGCGCACGGCCGACAAGCCCGAGGTGACCGCGCTCAAGTCGCACATCGTCTTCGACGAGTCGACCGTGGAGTCGCAGCTGGCCATCGCCGAGGAGAACACCGACAAGCTGTCGCTGTTCGGGCGCATCGTGCCGATCGTGCTCGGCATCCTCGGCGTGATCGCGCTGCTGGCAGGCCTGTTCCTCGGTCTGCGCGGTGGTAGCGCTCCGGCCCACGCGTCGCCGCGTGGCACCCGGCCCACGCCCGCGCCCACCGCCGCCGACACCGGCGCCACCCGCTGGGACGGCGACGAAGCGCCGACCACCCAGTTCCCGCGCGGTGACTACGATTCGCCGACCGAACAGATCGACACGAACAAACGCCCCTGAGCGCGACGGTTCACGACGGCCCTGGTCACCGACCGGGGCCGTCGTCGTTTCGCGCGGTGCGCAACACGACCAAGGCGACGATCGTCGTGGTGACGGCGGCGACGCAGACAGCGATGCCGATGAGCGAACCGATGCTGTCGGCGAAGGCGAGCATCAGCGCGACCTCCACGGCCAATCCCACCCAGGTGACCATCGCCAGGCCGGTGCGTTCCACCGCGATCGCCGACAGCAGCGCACCCTGCAGGACCGCGAGCATGGCGCCGTGCAGCGCGAAAATCCACAGCATGCCTTGGATGGGCGAGTAGTCCTGACCCGCGAACAGGGGCGCGAGCGGAGCGGCCAGGGCGGCGCCGACGACCGCCACGATGCCGATCAGCGACAGCACCGACAGGGCGTCGCGGATGGCGCGGGCCGAATGCGTCGGCTGGGCCATGCGCGGGTACAGCACCACGCCAACGGCCTGCGGGAGCCAGAAGGCGATCTTGGTGGCGATGGTGCCGAGGGAGTAGCGGCTGGCGTCGGCGTCGTCGAGGACGATGCGCACGACGATCAGGTCGGCCGAGGACAGGGCCATCAGCGCGGCCTGCACCTGAACCGCGCGCAATACCGGCAGGACGCCGATCGCATCCGGATGTGCGCTGCCGAACAGGCGCGCCGCGAGCGAGTGTGCACCGGACTTTCGGGTGCGCGAGTCGGCTCGGCTCGGAGTGGTGGCGCGCCATGGCTCGGCGATCGACTCGGCGCGACTCGCTGGATCTGTCGAATCTCGCATCGGTGTGGCCGTCGACGCGGCCCGACGAGGTGATGCGGAATCGCGCGGCGAAGCGGTCGCTGGTTCGCCTGTGGTCGCCGAACCGACGATGCGGCCCGCGACGATCGCGGCGACGACGAGCCCGCCTGCTGCCGCGAGCAGGGCACCTGCGGATCCGCCGCCGAGGGCGAGGGCGATCAGCGCAGGCGCGACGCGAGCGGTTCCAGCCAGCGCGAGAACGGTGGCCAGCGCACGGAACTGGTTGGCGCCCTGGAGGATTCCCTGTTCACCGGACAGGATCACCAGAGCGGGAGCGGCGCCGAGGGCAGCGGCCGCAGCCGGCACACCGACGTGCAGCACCGTCGCGACGACCGGGATCAGCACCACCGCGACCGCCGCGACCAGTGCCGCGCACCGCCACTGCATCGCCCGCACCGCGCGCAGACCGGCGCCGCGCACCACTTCGCGCGCCACCACGTTCTGCATCGCCAAGGCGGGCACCGCGCACAACAACTGGACCGCGAGCAGACTCGCGAACTCGCTGAAGCCGGTCACACCGAGCCAGCGACCGGCCAACATCTGCAGCAGGTAACCGGCGACATTGGCGGTCATCGCGCCGGCCGTGACCCACGTCAGATCGGCAACAACAGGGGGGCGGCGGACCGAAGACACGCCCCATCGTCGCACCTCATCGCCCATGCGGTGAGCGGTACCCCGAAATGTGAGTCCGAGCGGACTCACCTCGAGCTTCGCTTCCGGAGCGCCGGCGCGTTCGAGGCGAGGCCCTTCGGGTGGTCGGTCCAGATCAGGGTGGGCCCCGCTGCGCTCCCCGCAGCATCTAGGGTGCTCTGATGTGACAGGTAGCGCGAGGCTCTGGGTTGCCGCGTACTGCGCGCTCCTCACGGCGGTGATCGTCGGCCCGCTGGCAGGCTCCGGGTACCTGCTGCTGCGCGACGCGGTGAGTACCCCGCGCTCTTATCTGACGGACTCCGCGCTCGGGCTCGGCGCGGCGGCGCCACGCGCGGTGCCCCAGGACGCGCTGCTCGCCGCCCTCTCCCCCGTCGTCGACGGCGGCATCCTCGTCAAAGCCATCCTGATCGTTTCCCTGTGGTCGGCCGGTTACGGTGCCGCCGTCCTCGCCCGCCGTTTCGTCGGCGCGACCACCGGGCCCCAACTCGTGGCGGCGACCCTCGCACTGTGGAATCCGTTCGTCGCCGAGCGGTTGCTCCAGGGGCACTGGAGTCTGCTCGCCGGGTACGCGGCGTTGCCTTGGACGGCGTTGGCGGCGGTGCGACTTCGCGAGTCGGGGTCGGTGACCGCGTCCCGACGAGGCCGAGACAGCCGCGCCTGGGCGGACTCGAATGGGCACGATGTCGGCAGCGGTCATGAGATCGCCGGGGAAGGTGCAGGCGGTGTCGCAACCGAGATCGGTAGTGACGTCACCGGCGTAGAACGCGAGCACGACATCGGCGGCTCGAACAGCGGAGCCGACCTCGCACACACCGAGGTCGGCGACGACCAAGACAGCCCGGGGGCCGGCCCGGAACGAGCGAGCCGGCAGATCGAGGTCGCTTCCGGCGCTCGCGCTCGTCGGCTTCGAGTCGATGTAGGCCAATGGGCTGCGTTGGTCGCGGCGTTCGCGGCTGCCGGGCTCACGCCGACCGGGTCGTTGTTGGCGGCGATCATCGGGTTGGCGCTGGTCGGGCGGCGGAATCTGGTGCCCGCCGGCCTGCTGTGGGTGCTGACCTGCGCGCCGTGGTTGACGGCGACCGCGTTGGGGGCCGGTGCCGAACCGTCGGATCCCGAGGGGGTTTCGGCCTTCGCGGCGCGGGCGGAGCCGTGGTTGGGGACGTTGGGGAGCCTGGCCGGGCTCGGGGGGATCTGGAACGCGGAGGCGGTTCCGGCCAGTCGGACAACGCCGGTGGCGTTCGTCGCCACGATGTTGTTGCTCGGGATAGTCGCGCTCGGAGTGCGGGCGGTGTGGGCGCGGGGGCACCGGGCGCTGCTGGTCATCGCGGTGGTGGCCGTGGTCGTGCCCGCGCTCGGGGCGACCAGCGGGGGGATCGCGGTCGGCGAATGGTTGGTCGCGCACGTGCCCGGTGCGGGGTTGTTGCGTGACAGCCAGAAATACGTGGCGCTCGCGATGCCGGCGTATGTGTTGTGTGCGGCGGCCGCCTGCACCACCGTGCTCACCTTCGCCCGCAGGTTCGCGCCGACGATCCAAGACGGTGCACGAACCGGAAAAGCCGCTGTCGCAACATTTTTCATCGGACTGCTGATTCTCCCTCTCCCTGATCTGACCTGGGGCGTCGGCGGCGAGATGCGCCCCGTCCACTACCCCGCCGGCTGGGAAAAGGTCGTCGAACATATCGACGCACCGGGCGACGTAGCCGTCCTCCCCGCAGGCATGTTCCGCCGATTCCCCTACAGCGGAACAGCTCCCGTCCTCGACCCGGCCCCCCGCATCCTGCCCAACGACGTCCTCCAAACAGGCGAACTCCGCGTCCGTGGCTACGCCGTAGCAGGCGAAGGAAACCGCGCCCGCACAGTTGAAACGGCATTGCTCGAAGGTGCCCCCGCCACCGACCTAGCCGCCCTCGGCGTCGGCTGGATCCTCATAGAACGCACCACCCCCGGCCCCCTCGGCGCCTCCCGATCCACCCTGACCACAACCCAACTCACCTACGAAGACCCCGACCTAGCCCTCTACCGAATCCCCAACCCAACCCCCACCGACACCGCAACCCCCACCCAACGCCGAATCTCCGCCA
The DNA here is from genome assembly GCF_040655675.1 of Nocardia sp. NPDC050378. Taxonomy (NCBI): domain Bacteria; kingdom Bacillati; phylum Actinomycetota; class Actinomycetes; order Mycobacteriales; family Nocardiaceae; genus Nocardia; species Nocardia sp. NPDC050378. Next base: position 468,310 of record NZ_JBFAKI010000001.1, on the reverse strand, counting down.
CCGCCCACCTCCTCTGGGCCACCCTCCTACTCGGAGCCCTCCTGACCGCCGCCCTCCGCCGAAAACCCAACTGACGGAGTGTCACCCGGCCAGCCGCCCGCGCGTCCCGGAACACGCCGCGTCAAGATGGCCACATTCGAGTGACGATCTAGTTCGCTCGCTATGGTCACCGCGGGAGATCGGGGCGCAGACTGTCGACGACGTGTTCAGCGACTGATCGCCGAGGGGGCGACGAGGCCGGTGGTGTAGTCGCCTCGGGCCGCTGCGGCGAGGACTTCGTAGACGCCGGAACCTGTTTGTTCCCAGGAGAATTCGTGGGCGCGGGCGCGGGCCTTTTCGCCCATCATGGAGCGGGTTTCCGGGTCGGCGAGGAGGTCGGCGGCGGCTCGGGCCAGGGCGGGGGCGTCGTCTACGAGCAGGCCGGTGACGCCGTCGACAATGGAGTCGGTCAGACCCCGGGAGCTGCGGTAGCCGATGGTGGGTACACCGTGCTGGGCGGCTTCGATGACGGCCAGGCCCCAGCCCTCCTTACGGGAGGGCATCACGTGCACCCACGCGGTGGACAGGATCTCGTGCTTGCGGCGTTCGTCGACGTGGCCGTGGAAGGTGACGGCGTCGGTGATGCCGAGCTCCTCGGCGCACGCGCGCAGGTTCGGCGCCCACCAGCCGTCGCCGATCACGTCCAGGTGCACATCGGGGAAGCGCTCGCGCAGCGTGGCGACGGCGGTGAGGGCGTCTTCGATCTGCTTGTGCGGGACGAGACGGGACAGCACGGCGATGCGTGGGTGGGTGGCGCGGGTGCTCGTGCCGCCGGGGACGACCTCGGCGGGCACCGGCTCGGCACCGTTGCGGACGACGGCGATGCGTTCGCGGTCCACCCCGAGCACCGACAGCTCCTCGGCCGAGGGCAGCGACACCGTGAGGTACTGGTTGTCGCGGTGCACGCGCGGCGACAGCTTGGACTCGATCCACCAGCCGATCCGCCCGACCAGCCGCCCGGCGACCGGCCACTGCTCACGATGCCCGTGGTGCACGAGCACCACCGACGGCACACCGGTGACCGCCGCGAAGAACGGGATGCCGTTCTGGGTGTCGATCACCACGTCGGGCCGCACACCGCGCAGCGGGCCGACACCGAGCCGACCTGCGACGATGGCGGCCAGCGCGCGCGGGTACACGGTGAAGCGACCACCGGCGCGGCTGATGTCGATGCCGTCGATCCGCTCGCGTCGCGACGCACCGGGGTACCCGGCCGTACGCAGGGTGACCTTGACCCCACGGGCCGCCAGCTGCGCACCCACCTGCTCCAGGTACCGCTCACTGCCGCCGCCCTGTGGGTGCCCCGTGTCACGCCAGCACAACAGGAGGACTTCACGCACGGTCGGGCTCGCAATCGGATCGGCTTCGGACAAACGTCGGCCACCACCCTAGCGGGTGTGGCCCACGCGACACGGCAATATCACCGCCGAACACGCACACGGCCGCGATGTGCCGCCGCCGAGCCCCTAAACTCCTGCCGTGCCGACCGCATCCCCGCCGAGAACCGACCAGCCGGGCCGAGCCCCCCGCTTCGCCCGTCGCGCCACGCTGCGCCGCTCCCTGCGCCTGCTGACGAGCTTCCGGTTCGAGCAGTCCGACCCGGCCAGGTTCTACGGCGGCATCGCCACCGACAGCGCCGAGATGATCGACGACTACTACGCCGACATCACCGGCCACGATCTCGCCGGAACCGTCGTGCTCGACGTCGGTGGCGGACCCGGCTACTTCGCCGACGAGTTCACCGCACGCGGTGCGCGCTATATCTCGGTGGAACCCGACCCGTCGGAGATGCATGCCGCCGGCCTGCGGGTGGCCGGTTCGGTGCGCGGCTCGGGCATGGCACTCCCCTTCCGCGACAACGCCTTCGACGTGTGCTTCTCCTCCAACGTCGCCGAACACGTCCCCGAGCCGTGGGCGATGGCCGACGAGATGGTCCGCGTGACCAAGCCCGGCGGGCTCGTCGTCTACTCGTACACGGTGTGGCACGGGCCGTTCGGCGGGCACGAGACCGGGCTGTGGCATTACCTCGGCGGCGAGTACGCGGCCCGAAGGTACGTCCGTAAGCACGGTCGTGAACCCAAGAACAGATTCGGCAGGTCACTGTTCGCTGTCACCGCCGCCGAGGGTTTGCGCTGGGCGGCAACGACATCGGCGGACGTGCGAACCGTTTTCCCTCGTTATCACCCGCGCTGGGCGTGGTGGCTGGTTCGGATTCCGGTGATTCGCGAGCTACTCGTGAGCAATCTCGTTGTGGTGGCGATGAAACGGTGACTCAGGCCAGCCAGCTCAATCGCCGCGTCCGGCGCACCGGCTCGGGTAACGAACTGGCCCACGGGGATTCCTGAATCGCGAGGCCGACGGTCTCCAACGTGGTCAGGCCGACCTGATCGGCGAGCGCGCCGACCATCGCGACCGCCTCAGCGGCCTGAATGGCGGCAGTTGCCTGCTCGATCGTCAGTGTGCGGCCCGGAAGGAATGACACAACCCATCCTCCACTGCCCACACTCTTCGCTTGATGGTCGGTCTGGTCGCTGGTCATCAACGATCGGCCGATCACTTGCACAGCCATGAGTCGGTCTCCCCAATTCGCTGTAAAGGTCCGATGAATCGAGCGAGCTGATCAGTAGCTAAAGCATCCCCTTTTCACCACGAGAACGCAATAGTGCGTTTTCCCGAAAAGCGAACCGACGGGTTGGAATTCGCGCACTTCAGAGTGCCCGCGACCAGGCAAAGTAGAACGTGTTGCAGACAATCCGGCCGCCAAACTGTAACGTGTTCTCATGCACTACGACAGTCTGTTCATCGGCGGCAAGTGGACCACCCCGGCCGGTAGTGACCGCATTCCCGTGGTCTCACCGGCCACCGAGGAGACCGTGGGCAGCGTGCCCGCGGTAACGAAGGACGACGTCGACGCCGCGGTCGCCGCGGCACGCGACGCCTTCGACAGCGGACCGTGGCCGAAGAAGGATCCACTGGAACGAGCCGAGGTACTCGGCAAGGCCGCGCGGCTCATCGAGCAGCGTTCCCCGGAATTGCTCGCCGCACTCACGGCCGAGATGGGCGCAACAACGGTAGGCGCCTTGACATTCAACCAAATTCCCGCCGTCGCGGCGCTCGACGCGTTAGTCTCGCTCGCTAAGACCTTCCCCTGGAACGAGACTCGGGTCGGCCCGTTCGGAACTACCCGTGTGTCACGGGAACCGCGCGGTGTCGTCGCCGCTATTACCGCGTGGAATGTTCCGATGTTCCTCGCGGTGAACAAACTCGCGCCCGCATTGCTCGCCGGGTGCACGATCGTGCTCAAACCGTCGCCACTCACCCCGCTCAGCGCGAATATCCTCGCCGATATCTTCACCGAGGCAGGCGTGCCGGACGGCGTGATCTCGGTGCTGCCCGCCGAGGCGGAGGCGAGCGAATACCTGGCCGGTCATCCCGGCGTCGACAAGGTGACCTTCACCGGAAGTACCGCCGTCGGCCGGAAACTCGCCGCTCTCGCCGGCGAACAACTCAAGACCGTTTCCCTCGAATTGGGCGGCAAGTCGGCCGCGATCATCCTCGACGACGTCGATCTGGCGGCGAGCATTCCCGTTCTCGCGTTCTCCGGTCTGATGAACAGCGGCCAGGGCTGTGTCGCGCAGACCCGCATCCTCGCACCGCGCAGCCGCTACGAAGAGATCCTCGACGCGCTCGTCGCCCACGTGAGCACCCTGAAGACCGGTGACCCCACCGACCCGTCGGTACAGTTCGGCCCACTGATCAGCGAGCGCCAGCGCGAGCGCGTGGAGGGCTACATCGCCAAGGGCAAGGCCGAGGGCGCGCGGCTGGTCCTCGGCGGCGGCAGGCCCGACGGCGTGGAGCGCGGCTGGTTCGTCGAGCCGACGATCTTCGCCGACGTGGACAACTCCAGCACCATCGCCCAGGAGGAGATCTTCGGGCCGGTGCTGTCGGTGATTCCCTACGACACCGAGGACGAGGCCGTCGCCATCGCCAACGACTCCGTGTACGGCCTGGCGGGCTCGGTCTGGACCACCGACATCGAACGCGGCGCGAAGATCGCCGCACGGGTGCGCACGGGCACCTACGCGATCAACTGGTACGCCTTCGACCCCACCGCGCCGTTCGGTGGGTACAAGAGTTCCGGCATCGGCCGCGAGAACGGGCCCGAGGGCCTGGACGCCTTCTGTGAGCAGAAGTCGGTGCTGATGCCGATGGGCTGGACCGGCTAGTCCTCCGGCATCACTACCCGCAGCACCGGCTGGGCACGTACCTCGCCGTTGGCGGGCAGGTCGACCACGTCGACGCGCCATCCGGGTGGCAGGACTCGCTGCAGGCGACCTGCCACCCGGTGCAGTGGCGTGCTCGAGCAGGTGTCGTCCTCCGGGCGGGTCACCAGATCGGTCATGCGTCAACCACCTCTCAGCGTCGATCTCAACGGAGTTTGCTCGGGGATGGTGCGACGTTCACAGAAACCTGACTGGGAATATAGGTGACGGCGATTCCCTTGCCCCAGCGACTCTCTGTCATCGAAATAGGTACCCGAAATTCACACGGGGGAATCGTCTTATTTTGTGCCCGAAAGGAAACTCCGCGTCGGGAAAGTGGGTCAATGACGCAATGAGCGTCGATATGCGGACGGTGTAAGCCCGGTGGCCGCACGTAAGTGTTCGCGCAGGGCCGTCACACTGCCGAAGCCCGATCGCTGGGCAACGGTCTCCACGGTGAGCGTGGTTCGCTCGAGCAGTTCCCTGGCCCGTCCGAGCCGTTGCGCGTCGAGCCAGGCGCGCGGCGTGGTGCCGACCTCGGCCTTGAAGCGGCGGATGAAAGTCCGCTCGCTCATCAACGCGTGCGCGGCAAGCGCTGAGACATCAACGGCGTCCACGGGATTGGCCGCTGCCCAATCGAGCGTGGCCGCCATGCCACCGTGCGCCGCGACGCGAGCCATCGGCCGCGGAATGTACTGCGCCTGACCACCTTCGCGGTGCGGCGGCACCACGTTCCAGCGGGCGAGGTCGGCGGCGGCCGCGGCACCGAGTTCGCGGCGCACGATGTGCAGGCACAGATCCAATCCGGCGGACAGGCCCGCCGAGGTCAGGATGTCACCGTCGTCGACGTAGAGGGCGGTGGGGTCGAGTTTCACGGCCGGGTAGAGCTGGGCGAATTCGTCGCAGTAACCCCAGTGGGTGGTGGCCGGGCGGCCGTCGAGCAGCCCGGCCTCGGCGAGGACGAAGGCGCCGATACAGATACTGGCGATGGTTGCGCCCCGGGCGGCGGCCGCACGCAGGGCGTCGAGCGCCGGGGGTGGGGTGGGCAGGGTCGGGAGGCCGATGCCGGGGACCACGATCAGATCGGCGTCGGCGAGCAGCTCGACACCGTGCTCCACCCGCAGCTCGAAGCCGTTCGGTGTCCACACCGGGCCGGGCCGCACACCGCAGGTTCGCATGTCGAAGCCGGCGGGCTCGCCGGTCCGGCCCGGTCCGTGGCGGAAGATCTGGACCACGCACGCGAGGTCGTAGGTCATCACGCCGTCCAGGGCGAGTGCGGCCACCGAGATCACTCCCCGAGTTTGGCACGAATCCGGGCACTGCTGGCATGCCTGCCACTCGTTCTCCCCGCCCCGCTCCGGCTTTGCTTGACGCAGGCACGACAAGGGAGATCTGATGACGAATCCGGCAGGCCTCGATTGGACCTGGGCACAGCGCACCGGCGGGAACCTCACCGCGGCGCAGCGCCGTCGGCTGTTGGCGGTACTCGGGCGCACCGTACCGAGATTCGCGCCGGGATGGCTGCGCTTGGCACTCGGTCGGCGCGGCACCGGACGCGTCGAGGACGTGCGGCTCCCGGACACCCGGCTGGCCAGAGAGGCGGAACTACATGCGCGCGAGGAGCTTTCGGGCGCACTGCTGGCGCATTCGTTCCGCACCTACTTCTTCGGTCGCGCTCTCGCCGACCTCGACGGCGCCGAGTACGACGACGAAATCGCCTACGTCTCCTGCCTGTTGCACGACATCGCCCTCGAAAAGCCCACGCCTGGCAGGTGTTTCGCGGTGGTCGGCGGGGAGAGCGCGGTCGGCCTCGCCCGGCGGCACGGTGCCTCCGCCGAACGGGCCGCGACCATCGGTGCGGCCATCGCCGCCCATCTCACCCCCGGCATCGCGGCGAACCTCGGCGACCCGGGCGGTTTCGTGTCCGCGGGCGCGTCGGTGGACGTGCTCGGCGATCGGCTGGCCGACCTCGATCCCCGGTGGGTCGGCGAACTGCTCACCCGGCACCCGCGCCACCAGCTGAAGAAGCACCTGACCGCGTTGTTCGCCGCCGAAGCCGCCGCGGTCCCCGAAGGGCGGGTGGCCTGGCTCATGTCGACCGGATTCACCCAGTTCATCAAGTTCGCGCCCTTCCCCGAATAGCACGAAACCGCCCGCACCGGAAACCCGGTGCGGGCGGTCGTTGTTCGGGGGATCAGCCGAGGCGCTGCTTGAGCGCCTCGAACTCGTCGCGGACGCCCGAGGGGAGCCGGTCGCCGATGAACTCGAACCATTCCTCGATCGACGGGATCTCCTGGCGCCACTCGTCGGCGTTCACCGCGAGGGCCTCGTCGACATCGGCCGGGTCGACATCGAGGCCGTCCAGGTCGAGGTCGGCGGCCGTGGGGACGTGACCGACGGGGGTGGACGACGCGCCGGTCGAACCCTCGATGCGGCCGACGATCCACTCCAGCACGCGGGAGTTCTCACCGAATCCGGGCCACAGGAAGCGGCCGTCGGCACCACGACGGAACCAGTTGACGTAGAAGATCTTCGGCAGCTTGGTGGAGTCGGCGTTCTTGCCCAGTTCGATCCAGTGGTCGAGGTAGTCGCCCACGTGGTAGCCGAGGAACGGCAGCATCGCCATCGGGTCGCGGCGGACGGTGCCGACCTGGCCCTCGGCGGCGGCGGTCTGCTCCGAGCCCATGGTCGCGCCCATGAACACGCCGTGCTCCCAGCCGAACGACTCGGTCACCAGCGGGACGGTGGTCTTACGGCGACCACCGAACAGGATCGCCGAGATCGGCACGCCCTGCGGGTCGTCCCACTCGGGGGCCAGGATCGGGCACTGCGACATCGGGGTGCAGTAGCGCGAGTTCGGGTGCGCGGCGTGCGTGCCGGACTCGGGGGTCCAGTCGTTGCCCTTCCAGTCGATGAGGTGCTGCGGGTCGCCTTCCAGGCCCTCCCACCACACATCGTTGTCGTCGGTCTGGGCGACGTTGGTGTAGACGGTGTTGCCCGCATCGATGGTGGCCATCGCGTTGGGGTTGGAGCTGTGGTTGGTGCCCGGCGCCACGCCGAAGAAACCGAACTCCGGGTTCACCGCGTAGAGGCGGCCGTCCTTGCCGAAACGCATCCAGGCGATGTCGTCGCCGAGGGTCTCCGCGCGCCAGCCGGGGATGGTCGGCTGGATCATCGCCAGGTTGGTCTTACCGCAGGCGCTGGGGAACGCGGCGGCGATGTAGTAGGCCTTGTTCTCGGGCGAGATCAGCTTGAGGATCAGCATGTGCTCGGCCAGCCAGCCCTCGTCGTGGGCCATCGCCGAGGCGATACGCAGCGAGTAGCACTTCTTGCCGAGCAGCGCGTTGCCGCCGTAGCCCGAGCCGTAGGACCAGATCTCGCGGTCCTCGGGGAAGTGGGTGATGTACTTGGTGTCGCTGCACGGCCACGGCACGTCGGCCTGGCCCTCGGCCAGCGGAGCGCCGACGGAATGCAGCGCCTTCACGAACGGACGATCGGTGCCGAGCTTGTCCAGCGCCGCCTGGCCCATGCGGGTCATCACGCGCATCGAGACGACCACGTACTCGGAGTCGGTGATCTCCACGCCCAGCTTGGGGTCCTCGGCGCCGAGCGGGCCCATGCAGAACGGCACCACGTACATGGTGCGGCCCTTCATCGAGCCGCGGTACAGCTCGGTCATGGTGGCGCGCATCTCGGCGGGGTCGACCCAGTTGTTGGTCGGGCCCGCGTCGGCCTCGGTCTTGGAGCAGATGTAGGTGCGCGATTCCACGCGAGCCACATCGGAGGGGTCGGACAGGGCGAGGAAGGAGTTCGGTTTCTTCTTCTCGTCGAGCTTCTTGAACGTGCCCGCTTCGACCAGCTGCGTGGTCAGGCGATCCCATTCCGCGTCGGAGCCGTCGGCCCAGACAACGCGGTCAGGCTGAGTGAGCTCTGCGACTTCCTGTACCCAGGCGAGCAGTTCACTGTGCTCGGTCGGCGCGGTGCCGTCGGATCCACGAAGACCAGGAATGGTCGCTGAGGTCATGAAAACTCTCCTGAGATGGGCGGGGGCGCCACCGTGGCGGGAAGACGTCCGGCAGCGAACCAGCCACCGCACAACCCCAATGGACGGCGTACAGGGCCGCACACGGACGGAGCCGCGCATCGACTGGCACGGAGCAGGACGCCCAGGTTCCTGCTTAAAGGTTAACGCGATCTGACGATCGATAAGGAATCGGGTTCGCCCAACCTAGTACCCATCGGCGGGTGGACCAATCGTTCTCGTCACACCTGGTCGAGTGTCGCGATATCGCGTTCGCAGGCGGAAAGTTGTGCGGGCCGCTCCGCGGCGAGGCGCCGGACGAGCGTGTCGAGCTCGGCGATGCGCCGGTCCACAGCCACCGCGCGGGCCGTGGATTCGCGGACGACATGTTCGGCCAGCTCCGCCTCCACGTCCACCAGAACGGCCGCGACACGCTGCTCGAGCTGGGCTTTCACATTCACCAGCGCCTCCGACACCCACTGTGACATGTGACTGCGTTCGGCCAGTTGCCCGCGCGCACGCACCACCCATGCCGCCGCACCGGCGCCGAGCAGCAACGCCACCGGCACGCTCGCCACGTCGAGCGTCGGCACCAGCGACAGCGGCGCGACGATCAACCGGCCTAGACCGACACCGGCCGACGCGCCGAGCGCGATCACCAGGTGATCTTCGACACCACGGTGCCTCGGCGTGGGTTCCGGACCCACTCTGGGCGCCGCGTCGTAGCGGCGCTGGGCGGGTGCGGCGGTGCCGACGCGCCGCGCGGTCTCGAGTACGCGCTCGTCGATGGCGGCGTCGACCGCGGCCGACAGCTCACCGGCGGCCTGCTGCAAGCGCTCGGGGTAGGCGCGCAGTTCGGTGCGGTCGCAGCGGTCGAGCTCGGCACGGGAGCGCATGTGCAGGGCCCGGACCATGGCCCCCACCTCGGTCGACAGGTCGACGCGGGCCAGCTGCACCTGGCTGCGCACCGCCGCGAGACCGGTCTGACGGCCGCCGTCGCGCTCGGCGAGCAGAGCGACCCGCTCCTCCCGGATGCGCGCGGTCTCGGTGCCCGCGCGCAGTGCGGTGATCTGTTCGGCGATGCGGGCCCTGGTGTCGGCGAGCACCCGGGCGAGCACGGCGGCACGGCGTCGGGCGCCGTCGACCGGGGTCTGCGCGGTGGCCGCGGCGAGGGCGGCGTGCAGGGCACCGAGACCGGAACGGTCGAGCAGGGCGGAGTCGTCGGCGGCGCGGGCAGCGGCGGCCAGCCGGGCCGAGACGGCGAGAACGTCGAGGTCGTCGCTGCCGCGGGCGGCGAGCAGGGCGAGGCTGCGCTCGCGCATCGCACGCCAGTCCTGATAGGCGTGGAAGCCGTTCATGGCGAGCAGGATCGGGGCGCCCGCGCCGCGCAGGCGGTCGATGAGGGCGAGCAGGTCGGCACCGATCACGCTGCCCGCGTCGAACAGGATCAGGGCCGGGGCGGGTTCGGTGGTCGGGGTGGCCGGGTCGATCAGGTCGATGCGCGGTTCGAAGCGGGCGAGCTCGGTGCGCAGCAGGGTGGTGTTGGCGTCGTCGGGGGCGTAGAACAGCACGCTCGCGGCGGCGCCGGAACCGGCCATCGCCCGCAGCAGCGCCTTACCCTGCGGGTTCCATCGTTCGATGACGGCGTCGACGTCGGCGGGCAGTGCGGTCTCGTCAGAGTCCGGCACTGCTCATCCGCTCCCAGGCTCTGATGTACCCGTTGTGCACGCGCAGCGCGGCGCGGCGGGCGGCGGGTGGCATGTCGCTCGACACCACCGCCCGCCAGCGGGTGGCGCGCGAGAGCGCCTCGTCGGCGTCGTCGGGTGCGGGCGAGGGGTATCCGGCGGCCAGGTGGGCGACCTGCGGGCAGGCCAGCCCGGCGCACAGACCGATCCACAAGGCCTCGTCACCGGCCAGGTACTGCTCGATCAGCGCGCGGGCGCGACCGCCGTCACCGGGGACGGCGCGTGCGGCCAGCCGGACCAGCTCGTCGAGCAGTTCGCCCCCGCGCACGGCTTCGACCTGCTCGTATCGGCGGTGGACCAGCCGGTGCAGCGGGTCGATGCCGCCTGCGGAGTGCAGGATCTGGATCAGCGCGGCGGAGGTGAGATCCGGGTCGGCGCGCAGCGCGGTGAGCGCGCAGTCCACGCCGTAGAGGTCCCAGTTCTCGATGAGGCGCCTGCGGGCGTCCTGATCGGAACCGGCACCGATGAACAGGTCGGCGGCCAGCACCGACGGCACGTCCGGGCCGACCGCGAGCCTGCGCAGGTCGCTCAGGTCGGCCGCGTCGACGCTGCCCGCCCGGGTGCGCGCCGCCAGCGAGGCGACCACCGGAACCACCGGCAGTCGCAGCTCACGGGCGAACCGTTCGGCGGCGGCCACGGCGTCACCCCAGCGCGAACCCATCGCGTCGGCCTTGTTCAACACCACGATGCCGCGGTCCCTCGGCAGCGTTTCCAGTACCCGCAGATCGGCCGCCTGCGGCGCGCCGGCCAGCACATACACCACCAGATCGCCGTCGAGCACGGGGTCGGGCAGCTCGGGCTGGTCGACCGGGTCGGTCTCCTGCGCGGACAGCAGTGCCAGCGCCGCGAGGACGGTGGTCCGTCCGCTGAGCGCACGCCCCGCAACCTGGATCCGCAACGGCCTGCGTCTGCGGTGCACTGCCTCCACGAGCCGCTCGGCGATCACCGGGTCGGTTCCCCCACCTGCGCCGAGGTCCGAGATCAGCTGATCGAGCTGGTCGGATGGCCGTGTCTGTGCGGTCATGGTCCCTGTCGGCATTTGCGCGCACCCCCTTTTCGGAGGGCATTCTGTCAGATCCGGCGTGAGGCGGCTGCGACGTAACTCGGCGCATGCTGGACAATGGACGACGTGAACGACGCCGCCAACCACCCTGTCGAGTCGGTTCCCGGGCCGCCGTCCACTGCCCCGGAGCACCTGAAGCTCTCGGAGATGCCGAACGAAGCGGGCCGCCGCTCGACCACCGGCTCCCGGCTCTACCCCCGCGTGACGAGCTTCCGCTCGCGGCGAGGGGCATTGACGCCCAACCAGCAGGCCTCCTGGGAACGCACCTGGCCGGTGATCGGCCGGGACGTGTCCAACGAGCCCATCGACGCCGACGCCTGGTTCGGGCGCAGCGCCCCGCTGGTCATCGAGATCGGTTGCGGAACCGGTACCGCCACGGCCGCCATGGCCAAGGCCGAGCCGCATCTGAACCTCATCGGCATCGAGGTCTACAAACCGGGCCTGGCCCAGCTGGTGCAGCAGGTGGAACGCGAGGAGATCGGCAATATCCGGCTGCTGCGCGGTGACGCCGTCGACGTGCTGGAGAACATGGTTGCCCCGGAGTCGCTGACCGGTGTGCGCGTGTTCTTCCCCGACCCGTGGCCCAAGGCCCGCCACCACAAGCGCCGCCTGCTGCAGGCGCCGACCTTCGCGCTGATCGCGAGCAGACTGAGGCCCGGCGGTGTGCTGCACGTGGCGACCGACCACGCCGACTACGCCGAACACATTCTCGAAGTAGGCTCACAGGAACCGCTGCTCACCGGCCTGAACGACACCACAGGTGGCGACAGCGCGGCCAACCGCGACACCGCGCCGATCGGGTTCGACCGGCCGGTCACCAAGTTCGAGGGCAAAGGCCTGCGTGCCGGAAGCGTCATCAACGAGTTCATATGGGGGAAGATCGAGAGATGAGCGTGAGTGAGATCGCCCCCGAGATGCCGGAACTCGACCAGTCAGGTGCCGGCGCCGAGGCGTTGAGCGGTTCCGGGCCCGATGTCCGGCGCGTGCTGCTCGTCTGGGACGCGCCGAACCTCGACATGGGACTCGGCGCCATCCTCGGTGGACGTCCCACGGCCGCTTATCGTCCCCGCTTCGACGCGCTCGGCCGCTGGCTGCTCGCCAGGACCGCCGAGCTGTCGGTGGGTTCCAAAACCCGCATCGAAGCCGAAGCAACCGTCTTCACCAATATCGCCCCCGGCACCGCCGACGTGGTCCGCCCCTGGGTCGAGGCCTTACGCAACGTGGGTTTCGCGGTCTTCGCCAAGCCGAAGATCGACGAGGACTCCGACGTCGACGCCGACATGCTCGCCCACATCGCCATGCGGGCCCGCCACGGCGGACTGGCCGGAATCATGGTCGCCTCCGCCGACGGTCAAGCCTTCCGGGAACCACTGGAAGCCATCGCCGCCAAGGGAACCCCAGCTCAGGTACTCGGATTCCGTGAGCACGCGAGTTGGGCTGTCACTTCCGATACTCTCGAGTTCGTCGACCTCGAGGACATCCCGGGAGTGTTCCGGGAACCGCTACCGCGGGTGAGCCTCGATTCGCTGCCCGACGAGGGCGCATGGTTGCAGCCCTTCCGGCCGCTTTCTGCGCTACTCACATCTCGCCCTGGTCAAGGAGTCGCTTAAGTGTTCACCCGCTGGGGCGATCTGGTCTATCGGTTCCGATTCGCCGTCATCGCGGTGGTCGGGGCCGCGTTGTTGGCGCTCGGCGCCTACGGCATGGGCCTCGGCCCGCGTCTGACGCAGAGCGGCTGGTTCGACCCCGGCTCGGAGTCGGTGCAAGGCGCGGAGATCGCCGACCAGTCCTTCGGCCGCGACCACATGGCGGATGTCATCGTCATGTACAACGCCCCCGAGGGCAAAACGATCGACGACCCGGAGTTCCGGCAGAAGGCCGTCGACAGCCTCAGCAAGGCTGTCGCCGATCACCCCGACCACATCGACAAGATCAACGGCACCTATTGGAAGGTGGGCGATGCGCCCGCGGTGCCGTCGGCATTCGGGTCCAAGGACAAGAAGCACGCATTCGCCTCGATAGCCATCATCGGTGACAACGACACCACCGTCATGGCCAACTATCGCGCTGTTCAGGGTGCCTTCGACATCCCCGGCGTCGATGTCGAGGTCTCGGGTTTGCAGCCACTAGGCGTAACCCTGACCGACACTCTCGACCACGACTCCAAACGCATGGAGCTGCTGGCCTTTCCGGCGGTGGCGGTGCTGCTGTTCTTCGTCTTCGGCGGCATCGTCGCCGCCGCCCTGCCCCTGATCATCGGTGGTCTGACGATCATCGGCGCGAACGGCCTCGTCATGGGGTTGACCAACTTCACCGAGGTCAACATCTTCGTCGGTGGCGTCGTATCGATGATCGGCCTCGGTCTGGCGATCGACTACGGACTCTTCATAGTCAGCCGGTTCCGAGAAGAGCTGGCCGAGGGATACGACACGGCCGCCGCCGTCCGAAGATCGGTGATGACCGCCGGTCGAACCGTTGTCTTCTCCGCGACCATGATCATCGCCAGCCTGGGCGGCATCCTGATCTTCCCGCAGGGCTTCCTGCGGTCGGTCGCGTACGGCACGATCGCCGCTGTCTCGCTGGCCGCGCTCACCGCGATCACGATCCTGCCCGCGATGCTCGGCATTCTCGGTCCTCGCGTGGACATGCTCGGGCTCAAGCGATTCCGCAAGACCAAGACCGCCGACCAGATCGAGAACGGTTTCTGGGGCAACACGACCCGCTGGGTCATGCGGCACCCGCTCAAGATCGCCATTCCGATCACCGTCGGCCTGCTGCTGCTGATCATCCCGGTCAAAGACCTGGCATTCGGCGGCATCAACGAGAAGTACCTTCCACCGGACAACTCGACCCGTGTCGCGCTCGAGCACTTCTACGAGGTCTTCCCGCAGAAGAAGACCGATCCCATTCAGCTGGTCTTCGTCTCGGACAACACCACCGCGATCGGCAAGGTGTGGAAGGAAGCCAACCAAGCGCCCGGACTGGTCGGCCCGTTCGAGGTCCCGGTCAAATCGCCCACTGACGCAACGGTTTTCCGCACCTCCGCCACTCTCGTGGATCCCACGGGTAGCGCCGAGCAGACGATCGACTACATCCGCGCGATCGAGGTGCCGGACGGCGTCACGATGTATGTCACGGGTCAGCCCGCGCTGATGGCCGACAGCATCGACACACTGCTGGATTTGATGCCGTGGATGATCTTGCTCGTGCTGGTCGCCACGACCGTACTGATGTTCCTGACGTTCGGCTCGCTGGTGCTGCCGTTGAAGGCCGCCTTGATGAGCGCGCTCGGTCTCGGATCAACGCTCGGCATCCTGACCTGGATATTTGTCGACGGTCACGGCGCAGGCCTGCTGAACTTCACGCCACAGCCGATCAGCGCGCCGGTCTTGATGCTGATCATCGCGATCATCTACGGCCTGTCGACCGACTACGAGGTCTTCCTGCTGTCGCGCATGGTCGAGGCACGTGCGCAGGGGGCATCCACCACGGAGGCCGTGCGGATCGGAACCGCGCAAACCGGTCGGATCATCACCGCCGCCGCGCTGATTCTCCTCGTGGTGACCGGCGCGTTCGCCTTCTCCGACATGGTGATGATGCAGTACATCGCCTACGGAATGATCGCCGCGCTGTTCCTCGACGCCACCGTTCTACGCATGCTGCTCGTCCCCGCGATCATGAAACTGCTCGGCGACGACTGCTGGTGGGCGCCGAAGTGGATGAAGCGGATTCAGGAGAAGATCGGCCTGGGCGAACCCATCCTCGATGACGAACGCCCGCAGAAGGGCACCGTCGTCGACCTGGTGAAAACCACCCCGATCACCGACCCGCCGACCATGCAGATGGTCTCGGTCCCCGACGCCAAACTGGCCAAGACACCGCGTCGTCCGCGCACGGTGGCCGAGATCGAGGCCGAAGCGCCGACTCAGCGCATCGACAAGATCACCGAGTCCGCCGAACCGGCCCGGCCGCGCAAGCCGATGTCGCCGGATCCCACGCGGCCGCGCGCGTCGATGCTGTCGGGTGAGCCGACGCGGGTGTTGCCGGTTGTGCAGCCCGGTTCGGCGAAGCCGGTCGGCGCCGACGACGAGCCGACGCAGATGCTGCCTGCTGTGCAACCGGATTCGCCTGCTCCTGAGCCGGGCAGCGAAAATCGCCCTGGCCGTGGGGATTCCGGCATGCCGACGGGGTCGTCCGAAGGCGGATCGAACCGTGGGGATACGGCCACTCCCGAGGAGCCGACCGCGTTCCGATCGGGACGTGGGGAAACAGGCGCTTCCGGGAATTCGACTGCGATCCGGCCGGATCATGGTGCGGTCGCGCCTGGGGATCCGGTGGTGGGAAACCGTTCCGACCACCAGGTTTTCGGCGCAGGTTCCGAAACCCCTGCTCCCGGCTCGGCAGCCGGAGACGATCAGCGGTACCCGAGCTCGACACCCGTCGATCCAACCGCGGGGAACCATTCGGGCCGTGCGGAATTCGGTGTCGACGGTGTGATCGGCGGTTCCGGACCGGCCGATGTGGCATCCCCGGTCGATGGTGTGATCGGCGGTCTCGACCTGCCCGATTCCCGGGGCAGCGAGGCCGCGCCGCGCGGTTCGGAGCGGGTCAAGCCGCCTGCGGGATACAGTCCGACGACGCCTCGTATCTCGACGCCCGGCACGCCTGTCGGTGGTGAATTCCCCAGGGACACAGCCGAATCCCGTCCGAGCATCGTCGCTCCCGCTCGGCCGAGCACCGATACGCCGCGCCCGGTGACGCCGTCGCCGAGCATCGTGAACACGCCACCTCCCGTGACACCGCCGTCGGGCATCGTGAACACGCCGCCTCCGGTGACGCCACCGCCCAGCATCGTGCACCCACCGACACCGCGTCCGGTGCCGCGTCCTTCCGACTTCCCGGCGGGTGGAACCTTCAACGGGTTCACACCGCTTCCGCGAACCGGCGAGGACGAGGCGGTTCGCCCCTCCGAGGATGCATCGGGCCCACAGGCACCCGCCGCCGACCGGATCAGCCGCCCCGCTACGGATGATGCCGCGCGCGAACCGGACTCACGTCCGCAGGCTTTCGTTCCGCCCCAGCCCGATCTGACCGCGACACCCGGTGCTCACCGCGCGGATGCGCAGCAGGCCGCCGAGCCGGCGTCCGATCTCCCGGAATTCCCGGACCTTCCGATGCGCCGCCCCGCGCCCGAGGAGCGCGACGCGCAACCGCAGACCCCGGCTGCCCAGAACGTCTTCGGCACTCCGGTTCCCGTCGACCCACAGCAACTTCCGTGGACCGACGGCGTCCCCGGTGATGCGCAGACCGCCGAGGCAGCGGAGCCGCCGATGTCGGCCGGTGCGTCGTCGATGTGGGCGTCGATCGACACTGCGCGACGGTCGGCGCAAATAGGTTCCCCGGACAACGCGCAATCGACCGAGAGCCGTACGCCGCAGGACCCTGCCGCGCGGGAACAGGCTGCCGCACAATCGGATACGAGTCGCACGCCGAACGTTCTGCGTCCTCAGGTCGCACCGCCCGGATTCACTCCGGTGTCTGCGCCGGAGCCCATGTCGCCGGAATCCCGTCCGGCCGAGCCGGAATCCCGCGCGGACGGCGATCCCGAAACCGCCCCCTTCACCGCAGCCGACGAGGTGGGCGATCAGGGCGCCACCGGTGGTCACGCGACCGGCGAAAGCCCGCGGACGGCAGGCGGATGGCAAGCACCGCCCGGATTCACGCCGATCCCGAATTCCGATGCGGCAGAGCCGTCTTCACCGTCCACCGGGGACGCGAGCGGCGAGGCCGTCCCGGAAAACGGCTCGACGGCAACTCCTGAGGACGACCCCCAGGCGGACACCCGCACGGAGATCGAGAACTGGATGGCGCAACTGCGTTCCTCCCGTCGCGGCAGCACTCCGGTCGACGAGGGCCGCCACCACGGCGACGGCCGCACGGTGAGCGTCAACGAACTCCTCCGCCGTCGCAACGACGAAACTCCGTAAGACCCACTCCGACAAGAACTCCGGCCACGGCCCTTCCGGGATCGCCGTGGCCGGAGTCGTCTGCGCGGACAGCTGACCGTTCGGAACCGAACCTCGCTGCAAGATGATTCGATCACCGCTTCGAACCGGTGTGGTCGGGCGTGGCGAAGGCTTGGGCGTAGCGGGTGCCGGTGAGGAGTAGGAGGGTACCGACCGCGAGGAAGGCCGCGACGCGGAGGAGGCCGGAGAGGGTGGCCAGGTCGAAGAGGAAGAGTTTGGCGAGGGCCGCCGCGACCACCAGGAGGCCGGAGGCCAGGCACACTTTGGCGACGGCGGGGGCGGTGCGGAGGTTGCGCAGGCCGACGAAGAGGGCAGTGGTCGCGGCTGCCATCCAGATGATGGTCGCGATGCTGTGGCCGATGAGGAAACCCTGTGTGCCGCTGAGGGCTACACCCATCGAGACCGTCGCCACCAGGACGAAGTACAGGCCGGCGAGGCTGACGGCGACCCACGTTCCGGTGACGAGCGCGTTGTTTCCGCCGGGCAGTCGCCGCACGGCCCAGGCGACCATCGCGGCGGTGCCGAGGCCGAGCAGTGCGGCGATCACCGTTGCACCGTCGAGATGCCGGATCGCGAGGGTTTGTGCCGCAAGGGTTTCCGGGTCGGCGATCGCGAAGAGCACCAGTCCGCCGAGCAGGGCGAAGGCAACACCGAGAACTGCGCAAACCCGGTTTCGGCCGGCTGCGGCGACACCGAGGAACGCGAGCGCGACTGTGAACAGCGCGGTCGGCAGGAAATGCGGATTGCCGCCGGTCGCCGTGATGCAGGTCTGCAGCAGCGCAACCGCACCGGTGAGCGCCGAGACCAGAGCCGTGTGACGTGGGATGTTCAGCCGTGCGGCCATTTCCGGTCGCAATGCGGTCGCGGCCACCGCGAGGAGCACGCAGGCCAGCACGCCGGTGAGGGACGCGGAGACCGCCCGGTCGAACAGCGGCGCAGCGGCGAGTACCGGCAGTGCGGTGAGGGCGATGGTCACGCTGGCGGTGATGTCCCCGGTGCGACGCCGCACCGTCAGCAGAGCACCGACGATTCCGACCACCGCACACGCGACCGCCGCCATCAGCAGCCCTTGCCGCTGCGCTGCCTCCTCCCCGGCAATTCCCGCCTCGAAGCCGCTGACAGCGATCAACCCGAGGGCGGCCAGTACCACCGGCAGGGCGCGCGCCACATGCAGCACCGGCCAGTCCCGCCGCAGCTGCACCGGCACCCCGGCCGCCTGCAACACCACGAGAAACGCGAGCAACATCAACTCGCTCGCCACCCCGGGCGACAACACCGCCGCCCCGACCACAACCCCCACCGCCAACGGCTGCGACTGCCACCGCATCGCCAACCCGAGCCCCACCAGCGCCACAATCAACGCCACGCCGAACCCGACCCCACCCGGCACCCAGCGGTAAAAGCCGGTCACCGCAACAACATCCAGGTACAGTCCCGCGATACCGGTGGAAACCAGCGCCAATCCACCGACCCGCCCGCCGGCCCGCCCCATCACGCGGCAACCCACGCCGACCAGTGCCACCGAAAATGCCGCACCCGCAACAACTCTCGCCACCGGCCCGAAGAACCCTGCCTGAGCGGCGAGCACCAACAACATCAACACCCCGATCAAGGTGACCCCGGCCCCAGCCACCGCCAACACCCGAGCAATCACCCCTTCCCGCTGCCACCACGCAACCGGAGGGTCTGTCGGCGCCCGCCCTGTCCGCACCGGCCCACGCTGCCCGGAGCCAGGTCCCCAACCGGTCGAAGCATCGTGCGGCGACTGGATGTGCGTCCGCGCCCCAGGTGCATAACCCGTCGCCGACCCTCGCACAGCGGGCCTTGGCGCTGGAAACCCAGCCGCCTCGGCCCCGCTCTCCACCGAATCCCAGGACGACGGGGAACCAGGCACCCCATGGCCCTGCACCGCAAATCCGGACGGCTCCGGACCGCCCCACGGAGATCCGAGTGCCCCGGTCCCCGATTCAGGTCTGGGACCGACGGAAGACCCACCCGAGCTCGGCCGACCATGCCCGGGAAAACCTTGGGCCGTGTTCTCCCACGCTCGCTGCCCTTGCCCGCCCGGCCGACCCGCCGCATCCCACGCTGCCCGATCAATACCATCGCCGGAACCGGCAGCGGGTTGTGCGTCGCCGCGAACCGCGGCACCCGGCGAAGACCAACCACTGGCCGCGGCCAGCCGAGCCTGCGCGAGCAACCAGCCGGCGGACTCCTGTCCAGTCGGCACTCGCCCACCGGTTTGCGTACCGACCGACTGCCCGGGCCGGCTCAACTGTTCACGCAAAACGCCCAGATCCGCACCGACACGGCCCAATCGCGCCCCGAGGGTCGTCAGTTCATCCGACAGGCGTGCGACCAGCGCAGGATCGATGGCGTTCATGACCCCATCGTCCGCGTACCCCGCTCGCCGGGCATGAGTAGAACCACCCGGGTGGGGTGGTTCTTCCTACCTGATCATTGGCCGAGGAAGCGGCGCCACTGCACCATCAAGGGGTACTTGGCGGTGACGGAGCCGAAGCGGACGCGGCCGTGCACCACCAGGTGCAGTGGGCCGATGGGAGGGCCGGTGCGGACGCGGTTGTTGGCGCTGGAGCCGATGAGGGCGAGGCCGTTGAGGTCGACGGTCGCGGCGGCGGGGACGAGCAGGGTGAGACTCGTGCAGTAGTCGTCCACCTGGATTTCGACGACCTGGGTCTGCATCACGGCCGAGGTGAAGTCGAGGGTGACCCCCGACATCAGGCCGTTGAGGTGCAGTCTCGGCGGCACCTGCCACGGCCCGCGCCGCTGCACGCTGGAGAGCCTGCTGCGGATGACGGCCGGGTCGGTGCCGCCAGGTACCGGGGTGTGGCGAGGTTTGGGCATGGCGGCCGGTTGGGGCGCGCCCGCGACTCGCATGCCGGGCAGGTCGACGAGGACGGCGTTCAGTTCGCCGCGTGTCTTGGCCGCGAGCGCGGTGTCCATCCGCTCGGTGAACTCGCCCAGCGACAGCATGCCGAGGCCGACGGCGCGCTGCAGCAGCTGGCCGACGTGTTCGCGTTCGGAATCGGAGACGCGCAGGTCGCGGTCGCCGACCGGGCCCGCCGTCGGTGTGCCGGGGACGAAGGCGTTGGGAGCGAAGAGGGAATCGGGACCACCCATGTTTCGAGGCTAGCCAGGAACACCGACGTGCGCATCAGGGCAAACCCCCAATTCCGTGTCCTACTCGAGGCCCTGTTCGATGGCGTAGCGGGTGAGTTCGACCCGGTTGGCGAGCTGAAGTTTGCGCAGCGTGGCCTGCACATGGTTCTCGACGGTGCGGTGCGAGAGGTTGAGCCGCGCGGCGATCTGCTTGGCGGACAATCCCTTGGCGACCATCCGCAGCACTTCGGTCTCGCGTTCGGTCAGCGACGGCCGATGTGGTTGATCGGGTTCGGCAGGTGCGGTGGCCATGCGCCGGTATTCGCCGAGCACCACCCCGGCCAGGCCGGGCGTGAACACCGGCTGCCCGGCGGCGGTGGCGCGCACCGCATCGATGAGTTCGGCGGCCGACGCGCTTTTCACCAGATACCCGCTGGCCCCGGCTTTGATCGCCTCGAGCACGTCGTCGCGTTCGTCCGATGCCGAGAGCACCAGCACCCGGCTGTGCGGTGATACGCGGAGCACGTCGGCGGTGGCGGTCGCCCCGTTGCCGTCGGTGAGCTGCATGTCCATCAGCACGACGTCGGGTTGCACGGCGGCGGCGCGGCGGGTGGCGGTGCCGACGCCGTCGGCGGTGGCGGCCACGGTGAACCCGGCCTCGGTGAGGTCGCGCGACACGCCCTCGCGCCACATCGGATGGTCGTCGACCACCATCACGCTGATGTCGCCCATCACTGCTCCTGGCTCGCTCGGTGCGCCGCGTGGCGCGGGATCCGGAATTCCCATTCGGTGCCGAAGTCCTCGCTCAGCAGTTCGGCGGTGCCGCCGAGCGCCGAGATGCGCCCGACGATCGAGCGCGAAACACCCATCCGCCCTTCGGCAGCGGCTTCGGCCAGCCTGCCCGGCGCGATGCCGACACCGTCGTCGCGCACGCTCACCACCAGCATGTCACCGGTGTCCTCCAGCAGCACATAGGCTTTCGCCGCCGCGCCGGCATGCAACTCGACATTCGAGAGCGCGGTCGCCACCGCGGCCGAAATCTCCTGGGCGACAGTCCTTCCGACGAGTACCGGGTCGCCGGGTGTGGCCACCGAGACCTTCGGTGTGGCGCGCGCCGTGAGCAACGGCCGCAGGTCGACCTCGGCCGCACCGGAATCGGCCCGGTCACCCTGTTCGGAGAGCAGCACCCGAAGCGCCACCTCCTGCTCACCCGCCCGCTGCGCTAGTTCGCTTGCCGCCCCGCCTATCTCGCCGCCGCGTCGCTTGATGTAGGCGAGCACCTGCAGCACCCCGTCGTGCACTTCACGCGCCAAACGCTCGCGTTCCTGTGCGGCCGCGGTGATCCGCAGCGCTCGTTCGAGCTGCCCCTGCGCACGCCGCGCCGTATTGGCCGCCAATCCGAGCGCCAGCCCCACCGACACCAGCACGGGCGCGGTCGCATCACCCCACACGTCCTGCCCCCACTGGTCACGCACGGTCACCACGACCGCCGACATGACAAGCCCCGCGACAACTCCCGCGACGGGTCCACGCAGAATCGCCATCGAGATCACCGAGTTGGCGATCCACAGCGTGGTCGGCAGGGTCTGATGCCCGTGATACCAGTCGTAGTCGGCGACGAGCCGGGTGGCCGCGATCAGCAGCACCGTCACCACTTGGTCGCCGACGACCACCCACCCGCGAATCCGGCTGGTCGCCTCGGGGAAATACCACTGCGACAACAGCAGTGCCGAGGTACCCGACCAGATCGCCATCAGCGCGATCAGCACCCAGCTCAGCCGTGGATGCTGGTAGTAGGGCACCGACGCGATCTGCTGGCCGATCGCGTACAGCAACGTGACCAGCCGGAATGCCTGGGCGGCCCGCCACAGGGGCGCGGTCGCCGCGTCGGCCGAGCTCAGCTCAGCTGTGTGGGTCCGCATCGCCGGACTCGTCTGTCGCCTTGCGCAACCGCGCGGTCACGTCGAATCGGCCCGGCTCGGGTTTGTCGGGCTCGGCGTCGAACCAGCCGCCGTCCCTGGCACCGGCGAGCTCGCCGTACGCCTCGTCGGGAGTGTCGGCCAGCAGATAGCGAATCGCGGTGTTGCCCACCGCGATCAGCGGCACGGCCAGCAGCGCGCCCGCGATACCGCCGACAACCAGTCCCGCGGTGATCGCCAGGACCACCGCCAGCGGGTGGATGCTCACGGCACGCCCGAGCAGCAACGGTTGCAGCACATGCCCTTCCAGCTGCATCACCGCGATGATGATCCCGAGCACGATCAGCGCGGTGACGAAACCCTTGGTGACCAGCGCGATGAACACGGCGACGAACCCGGCGACGACCGCGCCGATGATCGGGATGAACGCGCTGATGAACACCAGCGACGCCAGCGGCAGCGCCAGCGGAACGTGCAGAATCGCCAGTCCCGCACCGATGCCGATCGCGTCGACACCGGCCACGACGACGGTCGCGCGCACGAAACCGACCAGCGTGCCGAAGCCCAGTTCGCCTGCGGTGCGCACCTTTTCGCGATGCGGTGTGGGCACCACCCGGGTGATGAAGTGCCAGATCTGATCGCCGCCGTAGAGGAAGAAGATCAGGATGAACAGGATAAGGAACGCGCCGGTGAGGATGTGGCCGATGGTCGTGGCGGTGGTGAGCGCGCCGCTGGTGAGGCTTTCGCGGTTGTCCTGGATGGTGCGCACGATGGTGTCGCCCGCGCTGCGGATCTGCTGGTCGCTCAGGTGCGCGGGCCCGTTGATGAGCCAGTCCTGCACCTTGTGCACGCTGTTGGTGACCTCGTTGGACAACGCGGGCACACCGTCGACGAACTGTTCGACGACGAAGGTCATGATCCCGGCGAGCAACCCGATCGACCCGATCAGCGCCACCGACACGCCGATCGCGCGCGGAATCCCCACCCGCTGCATCCAGTCGACCAGCGGCGCGAGCAGCGCGGCCGCCAACAGCGCGATGGCCAGCGGGATCACGACCGTCGCGAACTTCTGCACCAGCATCCCCAGCGCGATCAGCGCCGCGAAGATGATCAGCAACCGCCAGCACCACGCGGCCGTTTTACGGACCAGCGGATGTACTGCCTCGGCGTCGGAACGCCACGGCGTGGACGCGGGCCCGGAATCCGGCTTCTGGACGGTCACCCGAGAGAGCCTATCGGTCGCAACGCTAGATTGGTTGTCGTGTCGGCGCCACTGGAAGCGGTCAAACAGACCATGCGAACGCGCTGGCCGCTGTATCTGACCTCAGTACTGCTGGCCAATGCCTTCGGCGCGGTGCTGGTCTGGGCGTTCATCCAGTACGGCCTGCCGGTTCCCGAGGGCCATCAGGGTGGCGTGCGCGAAGCGGGACTGCTCGCCCCGCTCGTCGTGTTCGGTGCCGCCGCGGTGCTCAGCATCATCGCCGCCGCCATCATGTTGCGGCCGGTGATGCGCTGGCAGATGCGGGGTGGTCCGCCGAGCAGGCGCGAACAGATGGCGGCGCTGCACGTGCCGCTGCGGCAGTCGATCGTGCACCTGGTCCTGTGGATCATCGGCGGCGCTATCCTCGCCGCGCTCATCATCGCCGAATCGCCGGAGCTGGCCGGCGCGGTGATCGTCACCGAATGTATGGCCGCCACCATCGTGTTCGGCTTCACCTACATGCTCGGCGAACGCATTCTGCGCCCGGTCGCGGCCGAGGCGCTCACCGAGGGCACCTTCGACCACACCCTCACCCCCGGTGTCGGTACGCGCATGGCGATGACCTGGGGAATGGGCACGTTCGCGCCGACCATCGCGATCGTGCTGCTGTGCGTCACCCAGATCTCCTCGGATGTGAAGTTCTCGGCGAAGTCGCTGGCCATCTCCATCCTGCTGCTGTGTGGCGTGGTGATCCTGCAGGCGCTCGCGCTGTCGATGCTCACCGGATCGTCCATCTCCGACCCTGTTCGTCAGCTGTCCCAAGCCATCAACAGGGTGCAGGCGGGCGCGCGTGACGTGCAGGTGGAGGTCTACGACGGCAGCGAGATCGGTCTGCTCCAGGTCGGCTTCAACCGGATGATGGAAGAGGCAGCCAAACGCCGCAAGCTGCAGGAACTGTTCGGTCAGCACGTCGGTGAGGAAGTCGCGCAGCGCGCGCTGGACTACGGGACCGAACTCGGCGGTGAGACCCGCTTCGTCGCGGTGCTTTTCGTCGACATGGTCGGTTCGACCGCCGCCGCGGCCGAACGTCCGCCCACCGAGGTGGTGAGCCTGCTCAACGAGTTCTTCCGGGTGGTCGTCGATGTGATCGACCGCCACCACGGCTTCGTCAACAAGTTCGTCGGCGACGCCGCCCTCGCCATCTTCGGCGCACCGCTCGACCGCCCCGACGCGCCGACCGCCGCCTTGGCCGCCGCGCGCGAACTGCGCGAGGCGCTGCGCGAGGTGACCACCCTCGATGTCGGTATCGGCGTGTCGGCGGGGCTGGCAGTCGCGGGCAATATCGGCGCGGCGAATCGTTTCGAATACACCGTGATCGGCGACCCCGTCAACGAGGCGTCGCGACTCACCGAACTGGCCAAAGAGCACCCCGGCCGCGTTCTCGCTTCGGGTAGCGCGCTGTACTTCGCCTCGGAAAGCGAGCAAGACCATTGGGAGACCGGCGACGAGGTCCAGCTACGTGGCAGACGCAGAAAAACCCGCCTGGCCTGGCCGAAACCGGTGGCGGCCGCGCCCGGCGCGGACCAGGGAGAACAGTCGCGTTCGCTAGGCTGACATCGTGACGGCCGACGGCGACCTAGCAGGCGATCCCGCCGCGCATCCCGTCGCGCGCCGAGGAAACCGGTTTCGCTGGGTGAAATGGGTGCTCGGCGCGATCCTGCTCGCGCTGCTGGTCGGCGAGGGCGTGTACCTGTGGCCCCGGCTGCACGAATCGTGGCGCACGCTCACCGAGATCCACTGGGGCTGGGTACTGCTGTGCGTGTTCGCCCAGGCCGTGTCCATGAGCGGATTCGGGCGGGTGCAGAAGCAGCTGCTGCACGCCGGCGGGGTCGACGTGAGCCAGGGCAAGTCGGTGTCGGTGGTGTACGGCGCCACCGCCATGTCGCTGACCCTGCCCGCGGGCCAGGTGTTCTCCACCGCCTTCACCTACCGCCAGACCCGGCGCTGGGGTGCGAGCCCTATCGTCGCGTCGTGGCAGCTGGTGTTCTCCGGCGTGGTCGCCGCCGCGGGGCTCGCGCTGCTCGGTATCGCCGGCGCTGCCCTCGTCGGCCAGGGCATCGGCGTGAAACTGATCGCCACCCTGGTGCTGCTGGGTGCGGTGCTGGTGGCGGGCTCCTATCTGGCCAGGCATCCGGGCACGCTCGAGGCGATGCTGCGCAAGGTGCTCGCGTTGGTGAACCGATTGCGGAAGAAGCCCGCCGACCACGGCATCGCCAAGCTGGCCGAGATCCGGGCGCAACTGGAATCGGTCGACCTGGGTAAACGTGACGGCGCGCTGGTCGGGGTGTGGGCGCTGGTGCACCGGTTCGCCGACGTGGCCTGTCTGGGCGCGGCCTGTTACGCGGTGGGCGCCGATCCCAAGTTGTCCGGCCTGCTCATCGCGTTCGCGGCGGGCAAGGCGGTGGGTTCGATTCCGTTCGCGCCCGGCGGCATCGTCTACGTGGACGCCACTTTGATCTACGGTCTCACCGCCGGTGCGGGCCTGCCCGCCGCACAGGCGGTCGCCGCGGCGTTCGTGTACCGGTTCGTGAGTTTCATCCTGGTCGCGATCGTCGGCTGGATCGTTTTCGCGTTCCTGTTCCGCACCAAGCAGGCCGACGACGAGGAATACGAGGCCGAGTTCAAGCAGCGCCGGATCTAGCGCAGCGCGCGCACAGCCGCGCGCCACCCGAGCAGGAACAGCGCGAGCACCGAAGCCGCCACGATCATGAAGCTCACCGCGGTCCCCTGCCCACTCACGGCCCGCAACACCATCCCACCGACGAGCGTCGACCCCCAGATCACCACACCATTCGGCCACAGCGCCGCCGGATCGAACCGCCTCCCCCGTGCGATGAGCCAAGCGATCCCCCACCCGACGAGAAGCCCGACCGCGAACGGCCACACCGTCTTCACCAGCCCGGCAAGCACATCCTCGTCATGACTACGCCGCCCGATCGCACAGAAAACGATCACTAGCAGGGCGTCGACAGCAAAAGGCGCGAATCTCTTCACACCGAGCAGCCTAAGGCGGCACCTGATCCCGCAAGCACATGGGTAACTCACCGGGCACGGGCTAGCGTGACCCGCTGCCCAGTCCGGCCGCCGACGCACGTCTCACCGCACCTGACTCCGGCCGAAATCCCCGGAGAGGCGGAACAGCTCAAGCGTCGGGGGTGGCCAGGGACTTCAGGAGGACGGCCGCCAGGCGGGAGGTGGCGTCACCGCTGTCGACATCGGCGATGTGGACAGCGAACGCCAGGTCACCCATCGTGGCGAGCAGCCAGCCGTCGGATCCGCCGGTCGCGGCGAACGCGGTGACGTCGCGGAAGCCACGCAGCGCGGCGGTTTCCGGCTTGTTGATGCCCTCGTGCATCATCGCGCGCAATCGGTCGACGGCGGGTTGGGGCAGGGCGGGGATCGGGTTGTCGACCTTGCCCGGCTTGCCCGCCTCGATCATCGGCGCGGCCACCTCGCCACGGGCGATGGCGGCGGCGGCGAGCGCCATGCCGAACGGGCTGGCCAGCACAGCATCGGATCCGGCGCCCTGACGCACCTGTTCGGTGCTGCGCCCGGGTGCGGCGATCCGTCCCGTGACCTCGTCGAGCCCGGCCACCTTGAAGTCGACACCCACGCCGAGCGCGGCGGCGGCCTCCGCGGCCTCCTGAACCGAAACATCTTGCGGTGCTTTGTTCTTCGTCGCGGCGGCTACCGCCCGGAACAGTTCCATCGTGCCGCCCGCCGGGAACAGCCCGGTGAACGCGATCGGCCCCTTCTCGGTGGCGTAACTGTTCTGCGCCACCGCGACAACGGCACCGGTCGACGGCTGGATCGCCACCACCGAGGCGGGCGTGCCGACGCTGACCACCGCGTCCTCGGCGGCGCGCTGCAGCCGCTGGTCCATGGTCGCGGCGATGTCGGGACCGGCGGGGCCCTGGTATCCGGCCACCTGGTTGACGAACCGTCCGTCGGCCTCGAAGATCTGCACGCCCCAACCGGACGTGGCCTCCAGGCTGGCCTTCCACACCTCGCGCAGCGAGTCGAGCATCGGCGACCAGGTGCGGCGGTCGGCGGAGATCAGTTTGGGCTGCTTCTCCATCACCACGCCGGGCACTTTGGCCATCCTCGGCTCGAGAATGGCGAAATCGCCCTCGCGCAGGTTCACCGCGACCACCGGCTTGCCCTGCGAGGCAGCGAGCTGATCCATCAGGTAGGGCCCGGTGATGAGCGGGGCGACGGGTTCGATGGCCTCGGCCAATGCGTTGGTGGAGGCGACGAGGTCGCCGGTACGGGCGGGGTCGATCTTGATGACATTGATGATCTGTTCGGTCATCAGCGGCTCGCCCGCCAGGTCGACCACGCGCGGCGGCGGCTTGGCTGTGGTTCGCACGAGCTTCACGGTGCGGTTGTTCGCCAGCTGCGGCATCACCACGGCGGGGTCCCAGCTGATCCGCCAGCCGATGGCGAGCTTGCGGACGGTGCCCTGCAGCGTGTAGCTCCAGTCCTTGTTCTCGCCGAAGTTCCAGGCCACGTCCATGCTGAAAATGGCCGACTGTGCGTCGAGGTCGATGACCTGGGTCTTCTCGTAGTCGACGGTGCCCGACTGTAGCCCCTCGAACATTTGCTTGATGGTTGCCGAAGCGGCGGCCGGGTAGGAGGTCAGGTCGGCGGCTTTGGTGTAGTCCTGTTTGTCGAGCAGCTCGGTGAACCGCTGGACCACGGTCTCGGACTCACTCGTCTTCCCACCCACGCCGCACGAGCACAGTGCGATCGCGAGGGTCGCAACCCCCGCGATCGCCATTGCGCCCCGGACGCGAAAGCGGCGGGATCCCCACACATCCATATCGCCCACTCTTCACTCTTGCCACTCCGGTAACAAAACAACCGTACCGGAAGTTGACCCGTCTCCGATGCCCCGGTAAACGGGACGCTATCCGACCTCAGCACCTCGATTGTGCCCGAACTCCGACCCCGTGAGGGGGTGATTTCGAACCTCGCCCTGCCTGTGGCAACAACTGGCGCGTTTACCGTACCGGCAGGCCCGCACACTTGTATGTATCTCGCATCGGCTGGCGATTCACAGCGAGGATACCCATCGGCACGGACAACCAATCGTGCGCCACCGGCCGTCGGATTTCGCGTTCACCCACGGCACAATCGCGCATCGGAATTTCGGCGTAATCTTGTAATCACTGCAATACATGCACTCTCCGACAGCAGGTGATCACCATGCGCAACGCCCATCGCGAACGCGGATTCGGCCGTCCCGGCGGCTGGCAACAGGCCGACCTACCCGACGCGGCCGACGCCGCCGACTGGTTCGCCGGGCGATTGCCCGCCGACTGGTTCACCGGCCCACCCGAACTCGAGATCGACCGCGACGAGATCGTCGTCGTCGGCGAACTCCCCGATCCCGGCGCCGCGGACGCACCCGCCTCGGCGGCGACCCGCGAGGGCGCGCTCGCCCGTTTCCGCGAGTCGACCCGCCCGGCGCGCATGCGCATCGCCGACGAGGCCCAGCGCCGCTACGGGCGAAGTGTCGCCTGGGGCGTGCGGGTGAACGGCGAACGAATCCTGTTCACGCACTTGGCCGTGCCCGTGATGACGCGCCTGCGTCAGCCCGAACGCCAGGTGCTCGACACCCTGAT
Organism: Nocardia sp. NPDC050378; assembly: GCF_040655675.1. Taxonomy (NCBI): domain Bacteria; kingdom Bacillati; phylum Actinomycetota; class Actinomycetes; order Mycobacteriales; family Nocardiaceae; genus Nocardia; species Nocardia sp. NPDC050378. Next base: position 439,227 of record NZ_JBFAKI010000001.1, on the reverse strand, counting down.
CGATGCGGGCGTCGCCCGTTCCCGTGCCGACGCGCTGGCCTGGACGGTGAAGCTGGCGGGCAAGCACGCCGAGAGCTGGTTGGCCGAATTGCGCGAAGCCATGCGCAAAGTGGACGACCTACGCGCGGAAGGCCCTACCGGCCTCTGAGTTCCGCGGCCCCGACACTAGGGAACGTTCGACCCGATGACGGTGCGACGACCGAAGCCGGGGCCGCGGGTTAGGCTCGCCCCATGGAGAAGTCTGTGCAGGCCACCGGTCCGATTCTCGTACTCAACGGACCGAACCTGAACATGCTCGGCACCCGTCAACCACAGATCTACGGTTCCGACACCCTCGACGACGTGGTCGCCCTGTGCGAGCGCACGGCGGCCCGCTTCGGGCGCGAGGTGGTGGCGTTCCAGTCCAATCACGAAGGCGCCCTGATCGATCGGGTGCATCAGGCGCGCGGCGTCGAGTCGGCCATCGTCGTGAACCCCGGTGGCCTCACCCACACTTCGGTCGCCCTGCGCGATGCCCTGGTGATCCCCGAGGTCCCGATCGTCGAGGTGCACATCAGCAATGTGCACGCCCGCGAGGAGTTCCGGCACCACTCCTTCGTCTCCCCCATCGCCACCGCCGTCATCGCCGGGCTCGGCATCCAGGGTTACGCGGCGGCGATCGAGTTCCTGAGTACGCGGGTCTAGGCCAGGCGGAAGACGGGGAATCCCGGCGCGATCGCGGCGAGTTCCTCGTCGGTCGAGTCCTTGCCGACGCCCTCGAAGAAGGCGCCGACCTCCCAGCCGAATTTCTTCAGGTAGAGGCGGAGTACCGGCACCTTGTCCGCATCGGGAACCTCGGTGGCCGAGAAGGTTTCGGCCTTGCGGCCGAGCCGCAATTCGCCCCCGCCGGCGACGCGCATATTGCGCACCCACTGGGTGTGGCCGCGTGGGGCGACCAGATAGCGCGTGCCGTCGGTGTCGGTGAGCACGTTCACCATCGTGGTGCGCCATTCGCCGCTGGTGCGGCCGCGCACGGCGAGCAGCCGTGAACCCATGATGCTGATGCCGAGTTTCGGCAACCAATCGACGACTCCGAGCAGTCTTGCCTCGATGCCCGAGGGCGCCAGATAGCGGCGACTCGCGTTCTCCATGTCCAAAGCATCTCAGCCGTGCCGCCGAACCGAGTATCGAGATCCCATTTGCCCGATTTCGCAAAAGTATTGCCGCGATGAGATGTAGTACATATGCTACATATCATCGAAGGTCGATGACTGGGAGGAATCATGGCTTCGAGTAACGACGTCGTTCTCGACGTCCAGCGGTTGCGGATGCGCTACGACGAGGCGGATGTGCTGCACGATGTGACATTTCAGGCCACACGCGGGGAGGTGCTCGTCATGCTCGGGCCGAACGGCGCGGGCAAAACCACCACGATCGAGATCCTCGAGGGGTTCCGCAGGAGGTCGGCCGGTCGGGTCGATGTGCTGGGGGCCGATCCCGAACACGGTGACGAGCACTGGCGCGCCAGGGTGGGGGTGGTGTTGCAGTCCTGGCGCGATCACGCGAAATGGCGTGTGCGCGAACTACTTCAGCACCTCGGTACCTACTACCGCTCCTATGCCACGGCGAATATCCAACGACCATGGGACACAGACGAACTCATCGAACTCGTCGGCCTCACCGAGCAGGCGGGCGCGAAGATCGCCACGCTCTCGGGCGGGCAGCGGCGCAGGCTCGATGTGGCCATCGGCATCGTCGGCAGGCCCGAACTGCTGTTCATGGACGAGCCCACCGCCGGTTTCGACCCGGCCGCGCGCCGCGACTTCCACGATCTGGTGCACCGGCTGGCCGATCTGGAGAACACCACCGTCCTGCTCACCACCCACGATCTCGACGAGGCGGAGAAGCTGGCCGACCGCATCCTGATCCTGGCCGGTGGGCGGGTGATCGCCGACGGGTCACCCGACGCGCTCGCCCGCTCGATCGCGGGGGAAGCGCAGGTGAGCTGGACCGTCGACGATCAACGGTTCGTGCACACCACCACCGAGTCCACCAAGTTCGTGCACGAGCTGTTCACCCAGCACGGTGCCGACATCGCCGACCTCGAGGTGCGCCGCGCCTCGCTGGAAGACACCTATATGACCCTGGTCCGGCGCGCCGAGTCCGGCGAGACCGTCCACGCCCTCACGGAGGTGACCCGATGAACACCGCTCTGCGCGCCGGTTTCGCCCGCGGCCTGATCGAACTGCGGCAGGTCTACACCAACGCACCCGATCTGATCGGTCAATTCCTCACCCCGGCAATCACTCTCGGAGTGCTGTTCCTGCTGCGCGACCGCGATTACGGCGACAGCGGGCTCGGTATCGCCGAGCTGGCGGTACCCGGCCTGCTCGGCAGCATCATCGCGTTCAACGGGATGTACGCCATCCTCAATGTGCTGGTGCTCGACCGCGAGGACGGCACGCTGCTGCGGGCCAAGGCGGTGCCCAAGGGCATGGTCGGCTACTTCGTCGGCAAAATCGTGAGCACCACGGGGGCGGTGGTGGTGCAGGTGGTTATCGTGCTCGGTGTGGGTATGGCGATCATCGGCGGCTCCTCGCTGAGCGGACCCGGCGCGGTGGCGACCTTCGCGTGGGTGCTCGCGCTCGGTCTGCTTGCCGTACTGCCGATCGGCGCGATCCTCGGCAGCGTGCTCGACACCAGGACGGCCTTCCTGCTGACCATCCCGCTGATGGGCCTGATCGCGATCTCCGGCGTCTTCTACCCGATCACCGCGCTGCCCGGCTGGTTGCAGGTGCTCGGCCAGCTGTTCCCGATGTACTGGCTCGGCCTCGGCATGCGCTCGGCGCTGTTGCCGGGCGAGGCCGTCGGCATCGAACTCGACCAGTCCTGGCGTCATCTGGAAACCGTCGGGGTCCTTGGTATCTGGGCTGTCGTCGGCCTGGCCCTCGCACCCCTCGTGCTGCGGCGGATGGCCCAGCACGAATCGGGTGCCACCATGGCGACGCGACGGGAAAAGGCGATGCAGCGTGCCTTCTGAGGTCATCTACAACCGCATCGCGATGTTGCGCGCCGAGCGTGGCATCTCCCGGCGGGACCTCGCCGAAGCACTCGGCGTGCACTACCAGACCATCGGCTACCTCGAACGCGGCGAATACAGCCCGAGCCTGCACCTGGCGCTGCGCATCGCGGCCTACTTCGAGGTAGCCGTGGAGGTGGTGTTCTCCACCGAGCCGTTCCCCCGGCTCGGCACCGGAACGGCCTAGAACGAGCGAACCGTCCGACCCCACGTCGGACGGTTTCGCTTGTGCCTCAGGAGTTCTCGCCGCGCATCAGCTCATAGGTCGACACGGGCTTGCCCGCGGCCTCGGTGGCCGCGATGGCCTTGCGCCAGAACGACTGCGCCAGGTGCGAGAACGCCGCGTCGACACCGACTTCCTCGCTGGCGTCGATGATGTGCTGCGCGCCCGCGTCCATCATCTTCAGACTGGCCAGGTCGGCCCAGCCGCCGTTCTGGTTCGCCACCGAGAACTGCTCCATGAAGTATGGGAACGCCTCGCTGGCGCGGACCGCGAACGGAACGAACTGGGCGATGTCGTGACCGGACTTCGCGATCACGGCGGTGGCCTGGTCGAAGGCGAGCAGCCAGGGGTGGAAGATCACCAGCAGCGCCTGGTAGAAGACCTGCGCCAGGCCGTCGTCGGCGCCGAGGTACTCCTGCGGGCTCAGCGGGCGAAGCAGGTCGGCGTGCGCGTCGAACACCGCCTTGGGGCCGCTGTAGAAGATGTAGGACGCGGGATGGGCGATATTGTCGCCCGCCGACATCACCCCGCCGGAGAAGAACTCGGCGCCGCGCTCACGCACCCACTTCGCGCCCGCCCGCGCCTTTTCCGGCGAATCGGAGGACAGGTTGGCGATCACCTTGCCGGGCAGGTGGTCGACCGCCTGGCCGAGCACGTCGTACATGGCGTCGTAGTGGGTGAGGCTGAGCACCGACACCTCGTTGGCGTCGAGCGCCTCGGCGACGGTGTCGGCCCGCTTGGCGCCGAGGGCGACCATGGCGTCGACCTTGGCGGTGCTGCGGTTCCACACGGTCACCTCGACGCCCGCCTCGAGGAACGCCTTGACCATGGACTGACCCATCGGGCCGAGGCCGAGAACGGAAACTGATCGGGTACTCATGGTGTAGCCCTTCGCTTTTTCGATACGGATTGGTTCGGCGCCGGTTTCCATGGTGTCGGCGGCGGCAGCGCGCGGGAAGACCGCACGTCGCAGTGCGGTTGCTTACCTATAGGTTCGAAATACGGTCAGAAGGGTGCGCAGAGGATGAGCAGTGACGCAGATCACCAGGTGTGTGGCATGAGCCTGGCTATCGACGTGGTCGGTGGCAAATGGAAACTGCACCTGATGTGGGTGCTCGGCGAAGGGCCGCAGCGATTCGGGAACATCCGGCGGCTGCTCGACGGTGTGAGCGAGAAGGTGCTCACCGAGAACTTGCGCCATCTCGAGGCGGCCGGGGTGGTGCGTCGCGAGATCTTCCCGGAGATCCCGCCGCGCGTCGAATACTCGCTGACCCCGCTCGGCGAAACGCTGCGCGACGCGCTCGCCCCGCTCGAGGCGTGGGGCGACCGGCATCGCGCCGTACTGGTGTGACCGGCGGGCTACAGGTGTTCGCGAGCGATGCGCTCGCCGATGCGCTCGAGTAGTTTCCCGGCGGTCAGCATCGACCGCGCGGCGTCGGGTTCCAGTTCGCTGAGCGGATAGCAGGCGGCGAACCCGGCGGCGCGAATCTCGCCCGGCGACAGCATCGTTCGACCCACCGCCGCCACCACCGGTACCCGCGCCGCGTTGGCCGCCGCCGCGACCCCCACGGGCGCCTTGCCGTGCATGCTCTGGTGATCGAGCGACCCTTCACCCGTCACCACCAGCGCCGCCCCCTTGACCAGCGCGGTGAATTCGAGCAGCTCGAGCAGCACGTCGATGCCGCTGCGCACCTCGGCGCCGAGGACGGCCAGCGCCCCGAAACCGGTGCCGCCCGCCGCCCCCGCGCCCCCGATCTCGGCATAGCCGGTACCCAGGATGGCAGCCCAATTGGTAAGTGCCGCTTCGAGTTTCACCATCATGTGCCGGTCGGCGCCCTTCTGCGGCGAGTACACCGCCACCGCACCGGCCGGGCCGAGCAGCGGGTTGTCCACATCGCAGGCGAGGGTGAACCGGGCCCGCGCGACAGCGGGATGCAGGCCGGCCCGGTCGACGGCCGCTACCCGGCTCAGCAGGGTGACGACATCCATCGCGGTGCCGTCCAGTTCGTCGTCGTTCTCGTCGAGCAGGCGCAGGCCGAGTGCCCGCAGCAGACCCGATCCACCATCGGTCGAGGCACTTCCACCGAGCCCGAGCACGATCTCGCGCGCCCCCGCGTCCAGCGCGTGCGCCACCACGACGCCGAGACCGAAGGTGTCGGCCCGCAACGGCGCGAGCCTGCCACCGGGAAGTTTCACCAATCCGACCGCCGCGGCCAGCTCCACCACCGCGGTCTCGTCGCGCATCGCGTACACCGCCCGCGACGGCTCACCCGTCGGCCCCGGCGCGTCGATCTCGACTCGCTGCCACCCGGCCGCGGCGAAGGCCTCGACCATCCCGTCTCCACCGTCGGCCACCGGCACCGCCAGCACATCGGCCCCGGGCGCCCGGCGCCTGATTCCCACCCCCAACGCGGCCGCCACCTCGGGCGCGGTCAGCGAACCCTTGAACTTGTCAGGGGCAAGCACCACTCGAGGACCACTCATCCCGACATTCTCCGGGCAAACCCCGGAACCCGCCACCGTCTTCGTCGCATCGCTGGTAGGTCGGCACACCCTGTAGCTTCTACCCATGGCGACCGAGGTCCGCGAAAATACCGCGCTGGAGCGGTTCGAACTCATCTCCGACGGTACCCCCGCCGGCTACATCGAATACCAGGACACCGGTGCCGAACGCGCCCTCGTCCACACCGAGATCTACCCGGAATTCCAGGGTCGCGGATTGGGGAACACGCTGGTCGAGTCCGCGCTGACGACCAGCCGCAAGGAGGGGTTCGAGGTGCTGCCGATGTGTTCGATGGTGCTGCACTTCATCACCGAGAACCCCCGCTACATCTCCCTGGTCCCACAGGGAGCCAGGGAGATGTTCGGGCTGCCTCAGTAGTTGGCGACGGCGCCGTCGACGGCGGCTTGCAGTTCGTCCTTGACAAGGCGGGCGATGTCGCCCGGTCGCGCGGGTAGCTCCAGCACGGGCGTTCGGAAGTAGAAGCTCGACGACACCACCTCGTCGGCGCCCGGTTCGATCGCGTCGGCGGGGCGTGGCCCGTAACTCAAGCCGATGGCGACGAGGGCGGGCGGGGCGCCGAGTTTGGCGGCACGGAAGGCGATGTGCCCGATGCCGCTGCCGACCGGCTGCACCGTCTTGTGGTCGACGAGGTTGCAGGTGCCCTCGGGGAAGACCGCGAGGTGATCGCCGTCGGCGAGGCGCTGGGCGCACACGTCCATCATGCGCTGACCTGCCGCGTTCACCGCGCGAATGCCGTGGTCCTTGCCCCGGAAAACCGGGATCCCACCCATCATGTCGACCTTGCGGCGCTGTTCGGGATCGACGAACAGTTCGTCCTTGGCCAGCACACGGACCCGGCCGATCTTGGCGCGCAGCGGGGACCGCCAGGCCGCGGCGGCGACGGTGTACGGGTCGCTGGTGGACAGGTGGTTGATGGCGTAGATGATCGGCCGCTTGCCGCGCACCAGCGCGGCGACCTGCGCCTTGGCACCCTCGGCGTAGCTGATCCTCGGCCGGAACCGCCGGGCGAGCACCGCGTAGGAAGCCAGCGCCTTCCACCGGTTCTGCCGATGTCGCAGGTAGTAGTCGTACACGGCGTCGCTGTCGTCGAGCAGGACTTCGGGCGTGTGCATGCCGCGACCCTACCGGGCAGCGCCGGGCCGGTCGGGTCGAGATATTTTCCGGTTCTCCCCGGGTCGAGGGAAGCGCGGGACACCCATCCAATGCGATGATGGGCCGGTGGCACGCGGAGACGACCCGGACGAACGCCGGACTCGCGACGGGCACGGCGACGACCGACGGCGCGGACAGCTCGGTGCCCGCATCCGTGCCGGTAACCTGCTGGTGTCCGCGATCGACCTGGTAGAACCTACTTTTCGGCGGACAGTCGTGTACGTCATCGAGCACAACGACGCGGGCAGTCTCGGCGTGGTGCTCAACCGCCCGAGCGAGACCCCGGTGCGCGATGTGCTGCCGCTGTGGGCGGACCTGGTGGCCGCGCCTACCGAGCTCTACATCGGTGGGCCGGTGAAACGCGACGCCGCGCTGTGCCTCGGTGTGCTCCGGGTCGGCGCCGAGATCGGCGAGGTGCGCGGGCTGCGCCGCGTGGACGGGCGCGTGGTGCTCGTGGACCTGGACGCCGATCCCGACGAGATCGCCCCGCTGGTGGAGGGCATCCGTGTGTTCGCCGGGTACGCGGGCTGGTCGATGGGGCAGCTCGAGGGTGAACTCGACAACGACGACTGGGTGGTGGTGTCGGCGTTGCCGTCGGACCCGGTCGCGACCGATCGCCACGACCTGTGGGCGGGTGTGTTGCGGCGTCAGCCGTTGCCGCTGTCGCTGCTGGCCACCCACCCGATCGAACTGGAACGTAATTGATTCCGTAGGGCGGGCGGACCTGGTGCGTCTCAGCGGGTTCGCTTGCGGAAGATCGACTTGGACCAGAGGAAACCGCCGCCCGCGATCGCCGCGCACCAGGCCAGCGACACCCAGCCGTTCACACCGATCTCGGTGCCCATCAGCAGTCCGCGCAGGGTTTCGGTGATGGGGGTGAAGGGCTGGTACTCGGCGAACTGACGCAGACCGACCGGCATCGTGTCGGTGGCGACGAGACCGCTGCCGAGGAACGGCATCATCACGATGGGAAACGGTGCGTTGCTGGCGCTTTCGGGGTTCGGCGACAGCAGACCGAGTGCGATGGCGAGCCAGACGAAGGCGAAGGTCACCAGCGCGAGCAACCCGAAGGCCGCCACCCATTCCAGAGCGTCGGCGTTGGGCCGGAACCCGATGAGCAGCGCCACAGCGGTCATCACCGTGATACCGGCCATCGCTTGGGCGAGTGCGCCGAGCACATGCCCGGTGAGCATCGAGGATTGCGAAATCGCCATCACCCGAAAGCGGTTCACGATGCCCTTACTCGCATCGGTGGCTATCGAGACCGCCACCGACACCGTCATGTAGGCGGGCAGCAGCAACAGCATGCCCGGGGCCAGATAGTCGATGTACTCACCGCCGGAGGACTTTTCGAGCGCGCCGCCGAACACGTAATTGAACACGAGCAGCAGCACGATCGGCATGATGATGATGCTGAACGTCATGCTCGGGTAGCGCTTGGCGTGGGTGATGTTGCGGCGCAACATCGTCATGGTGTCGGCGAAGGTGTGATCGCGCCGGACGGTCTTGGTGGTCATCGTACGGTCTCCTGAGTGGTCGGCTTGCCGGTGAGGGTGAGGAACACGTCGTCGAGGTTCGGGGTGTGCACCGAGATACCGCCCGCCTCGATGTGATCGGCGTCGAGCACATCGAGCACGGCGCGCAGCGAACGCACGCCGCCGTCACCCGGCACGGCGAGGGTGAGGCCGTCGCCGCCTTCGAGCACCTGCGCCGAGGAACCGAGGGCCGAGCGCGCCGCGTCGAGGCGGGCACGGTCGGCGAAGTCGATGCGGATGTGTCCGCCGGGAATGAGTCGTTTGAGTTCCGCCGCGGTGCCTTCGGCGACGATGCGGCCCTGGTCGAGCACCGCGATGCGGTCGGCCAGCTGGTCGGCTTCCTCCAGGTACTGGGTGGTGAGGAAGACGGTGACGCCGAGGTCGTCGACGAGCGTGCGGATGATGTCCCAGATGGAGCGGCGGCTGCGTGGGTCGAGGCCGGTGGTCGGTTCGTCGAGGAAGATGATGCGCGGATCGCCGACGAGGGTCATGGCCAGGTCGAGCCTGCGGGTCATCCCGCCGGAGTAGGTGCTCGCCGGTTTGTCGGCGGCCTCGACGAGGTCGAACCGCTCCAGTAGTTCGGTGGCGAGGCTGCGGATCTCCCGCTTCGGGAGGTGGTTGAGGGCGCCCATGAGTTCGAGGTTCTCGCGGCCGGTGAGCAACTCGTCGACGGCGGCGAACTGGCCCGTCACGCCGATGAGTTCGCGCACGTCGTCGACCGAGGTGCGTACATCGTGGCCACCGACCCGGATCTCGCCGTCGTCGGCGCCGATCAGGGTGGTGAGGATCTGCACGGTGGTGGTCTTGCCCGCGCCGTTGGGCCCGAGCAGGGAGAAGATCGTGCCCTCGGCGACGGTGAGGTCGATGCCGTCGAGAACCGTGTGCTCGCCGTACGCCTTGCACAGGCCGCGGGCGGTGATGGCCGGGTGAACCATTGCTGTCCCTTTCCAGAGAATTGCATTCATTGGTGCGAATAATTGCATGATTGATCCACACCGCCCCCTCGGGGCCGCGGTGTCGTAGGAGTTGTTGTGGTGCGCTAGATGTCGAGGTCTTCGATGCGCGGGTGTGCGGTGACCTCTTCGACCTTGCGGTACAGGTTGTCGGGGATGCGGTCCTTCAGGTCTTTCAGATCGTCGAGGATCTCGTACTCGTAGTCGCCCCAGTCGGTGGCCTGATCGCCGATGCCGAGCAGACGCCGCCAGTTCTTCCAGTCCTTCAGGTCACCGAGGTCGTCGGACGGGTAGTCCTTCCACTTCGCGGTGTGGGTGGCGAGCACGAATTTGCCCTTGCGGCTGCGATACACCTGCTGGTGCAGCGTTCGCTTGTCGGTCATATCGCGCCATTCGCCCAGCAGGACGCCCTGGAAGCGCACCTGCCGCACGCCGTCGCGCCCGACCCTGAGGACGACCTCGTCGAACCCGGCCGCACGACCCTCCTCCGACTCGATGAGCTTGCGCAGTGCGCTGACCACCGTGCTGGAGAGGTTGCCGCCGACGAGCTCCTGTGCCCGCTGGAACACCGGCAGATCGTCGTCGGAAACGTAGATCGTCTTGTTGGGCATGAACTCAATATACATAGATGTATACGTACACACAAGGGTTGGTGTTCACCCACCCTCTGAACTCGGCGTCGGTGTGCCGCGTAATCCGAGGTGACGGCGGTGGTCATCGCCGTATTTCGCGTGGCGGAGAAGGAGTGCCGATGCCGGACCGAGTGGTGGACTACCTGGTGCGAGCGGTGGCCGACCTGGGCATCGGCCAGATCTTCGGCGTCGACGGCGCCAATATCGAAGACCTCTACGACGCGATCTTCGACGCGGGCGGTCACCCGGCCGGGATCATCGCCAAACACGAGTTCTCGGCGGCGACCATGGCCGACGGATACGCGCGCACCACCGGTGGACTCGGGGTCGTCGCGGCCACGTCCGGCGGTGGCGCGGTGAATCTGGTTGCCGGGCTGGCGGAGTCGTTCGCATCGGGGGTGCCGGTCCTCGCGCTGGTCGGTCAGCCGCCGACGAACCTGGAAGGGCGCGGCGCGTTCCAGGATTCCAGTGGGCTGGCCGAATCTCTCGACGCGGCAGCATTGTTCGCGACAGTGAGCCGGTATTGCGCGCGAGTCACCAGTGCGGCCGAGGTACCGAGGCAGCTTGCAGAGGCTCTCGCGACAGCCGAGCGAGGCGGCCCGGCGGTTCTGTTGCTGCCCAAGGATATTCAGCAGCAAACAATGCCGGAGTCGGTCGCGGCGTACACCGCGACCGGGAGTGGTCGACGGCCCGCGGCGGTTGTCCGGACGACTACCAGATCGAGCACCTCGCCCACCGCGATCTACGAGCAGAGCCCACTTGGAGAACCTGCCGCCTCGCCCTCCGCCGCGGACGAGCACTGGGGTCGCGCCGTGGCCGCTACCGCATCCGCCGACTGCGGCCAGCGCGACGCGCTGGCCGCGGTCGCCGCCGAACTCGCCGCAGCTCGCAGGACCGGAAAAGTCGTCGTGATCGCGGGCGGCCAGGTGGCCCGGGACAGTGCTCGCGCCGAGCTGGCGGCGCTGGTGGAGAGTCTCGACGCCTCGATCGGCGTGGCGCCCGACGCGAAGGACGTGTATTCCAACACCGGCCCCGGCTTCTGCGGCGTCGCGGGCAGCATGGGTCACGCCGACCTGCTCGATGCGCTGGAATCGGCGAGCGCCTGCCTGTTGGTCGGCACCCGCCTGCCGGTCACCGCCCGCGCGGGCCTCGACGACGCCCTAGCCGGGCTACCCCTGCTCAGCGTCGGAGCGCTGGCCCCCTATCTGCCCGCCACGCACGCGACCAGCACCGACCTCGCGACCTCGCTGACCGTCCTTCGCCCCGAGCGGCACCACCCCGTGGTCGACCACGACTCAGCCGTAGCCACACGCACCGAACCGCACAACACCGACCTCACCCTCATGTCCGTTCCGACGGCCGACGGTCCCGGCCTGCGCTACCGCACAGTCGTGGAGGCGATTCAGCGCGAACTGCCCGAGGGCGCCGACATTTTCGCCGACGCGGGTAACACCGGCGCTTCGGTGGTGCATTACCTACGGGTGCCCGAGGGTGGACGATTCGTCGTCGCGCTCGGCATGGGTGGCATGGGTTACGCGTTCGGCGCCGGAATCGGTTCGGCGTTCGCCCGCGGTGCCGCCCACCGCACCGTCGTGATCGCCGGTGACGGCTCGTTCTTCATGCACGGCATGGAGATCCACACCGCCGTCGAATACGACCTGCCGATCACCTTCGTGGTGTTCAACAACAACGCGCACGCCATGTGCGTCACCCGTGAACAGATCTATTACCGAGATCGCTACAGCTTCAACCGTTTCCGCACAACGCGTCTCGGGGCGGGCATCGCCGCCATGTTTCCCGGACTACCCGCCCACACCGTCGACGAACCCACCGAACTCGACGCGACCCTGCGCCGTTGCCTGAACACCGACGGCCCGTCGTTCGTCGAAATCCTTTGCGACCCCGACGAAATCCCACCGTTCCTGCCCTTCCTTTCCTGACAACGAGGAGAACACCGTGACAACAAGTGCCCTGCCCGCACTCAGCGACATTCCCGGCCGGACGGTGCCCGGCGTGCTGCGCATCGAGAACTCGGACCGGGAGGCGACGACCCCGATCATCATGGACATGCTGCGTTCGGTGTACCCGCACGACCAGATCTTCGGTGACTACTGCCCGGTCCAGACCTATATCGACGCACCGCCCCGCGAGGTCTTCGAGTATCTCGCCGACACCCGCTCGCTCGAGGAATGGACCTACAGCCTGCGCGGATTCACCGAAACCGACGAACCGGGGCTGTGGCTTTCCTATGACCGGCTCGGCGACGAGACCAAGTGTTTCACCCGCACGGTCGCTCACCCCGATGCGATGACCGTCGACTATCACTGCGCCTGGGACCAGTCCGAACACCTGTGGATGATCTACCTGATGCGGGTTGTCGACGCGCAAGTGGTGTTCCACAAGCCCGGTTCGGTGGTGCTGTGGGTGAACTGCAAGCACCCCTTCTACGACGAGAACGGTTATCCCGAGACCGCGCCGCCGAAGCGGCCGGTGTGGGTCGGCGATTTCTGGGACATGTTCTCCGCCGGTCACCAGCTGGAGCTGGACAACCTCAAGGCCATTTGTGAATACCGCGCGGCCAACGGGCTGCCGATCAAGCCGGAGTGGATGCAGTGAGTATGCCGTCAGTGAGTCTGGTCGATGTCGCGAGTTACCTGCCCGGCGACCCGGTGCCGACCGAATACTTCACCCAGTTCTCCCGCTCGGAGCGGATGGCCAAGAACGTGATGTTCCGTTCGCCCAGCGGCCGCCACCATGTGACGCGCGACGAAACCGCCGTCGACATGGCCGAACGCGCCTTCGACGTGCTGCGCGAACGCCACGGCGCCGACCTCGCCGCCGAGATCGACATCATCATCACCCATACCCAGCTGCCCGACAATCCGGTGCTCGGCGCCGCACCCGAGCTGGCTCGCAGGCTAGGTGCGCGCCCCTCGCAGGTGCTCGACGTGCACAACAGCGGCTGCGCGGCCTTCGTGCACATGATGGCGATGGCGCGGATGATGATGGCGACGAGCGAGGCGAAGACCGCGCTGATCGTCGCGGCCCAGAATTGCGCGGGCCCGGTGTTCACCCAGCCCGATATCCGCAAACTCGCCCAGGCCCCGGTGCCCGGCGACGGTTGCGGAGTCGGTCTGCTGCGTAAGGACGATTCGGCGCCGATTCTGGATATCGAATGCCGCACCTACCCCGAATTCGCGGGCGATATGGACTTCACCACCAACGGCACCCGCAAGTACTGGGAACCGGGCGAGGGCCAGGGATGCGTGAGTTTCTCCGAATCGAAGATCACCAAGGTCTTCGCGCGCGGCAACCGGCTCGTCCCCGAAGTGGCGCTCGCGGTGTGTGATCGGATCGGGGTGAAGAGCCGCGATATCGACACCTTTGTCACCAATCAGCCCAATCGGCTGTTCCTGCGCAATTGGCACGACGCGCTGGAATTGCCCGCCGACCGTCACCCCGACACCTTCGACCGGTGCGGAAACCTTTTCGCCGCAGGCATTCCCGTGACACTCGACGTGGAGAACCAGGCCGGTCGATTGCGCAACGGCTCGGTGGTTCTGCTGTCGGCGTTCGCGCACGCGGGTGACTTCGCCGGAGCGGCTGCGGTGCGCTGGGGAGCGGCGCGATGAGTGTGCGGCTGGTCGAGCCGACCATCCCGTCGCAGCGATTCGGCAGCGAACCGGCACCGGCCGCGTTCGACCTCGGCCTCAGCGAGAATCCCTTTCCGCCTTTGCCTTCTGTTCTCACGGCGGTGAAAGAGACACTTGCCCAGGCCAACCGGTACCCCGAGTTCCTGCCGCAGGAACTGCCCCGGATCATCGCCACGCATCTCGGTGTCTCCTCCGCCGACGTGGTGGTCGGTGCCGGGGCCACCGGGGTCGCGATGCAGGTGATGCGCGCCCTTGGCGGCGGTGAACTCGTCGCGGGCACACCGACATTCGACGGATATCCCATCATGGCGGAGATGGCCGGGATGACGGTCGTCCCGGTACCGCTCGATCTGGCCGGCAACCAGGACCTCACCGCCATGCGGCGTGCGGTGAACCGGCGGACGGCGCTCGTCGTGCTGTGCAGGCCGCACAATCCGACCGGGACGGTGCTCGACGCGAGCGCCGTTCGCAAGTTCGTCGCGGCGGTGCCGCAGCGGGTGCCGGTGCTGCTCGACGAGGCCTATGTCGAATTTCTCGCGGCGGGCGACCGGCTCGATCTGCATGCTCTGCTGGCTCGGCACCCGAACGTGCTCGTCCTTCGGACCTTCTCCAAGGCGTACGGGCTGGCGGGGCTGCGTATCGGCTACTGCGTCGGGCGCGGCGCGCTCATCGAGCGGGTCCGCGCGCAGCAGTTGCCGTTCGGAGTCGCCACCGCCTCGGTCGCCGCCGTGCGGGCCGCCTACGCGGCAGGCGAGGAACTGCGCGAGCGGGTGGAGCGCATCAACCGGGAACGCGATGTGTTGCGCTTGTCGTTGCGGGCATGCGGTTTCGACATTCCGCAGAGTCACGCGAATTTCCTGTACCTGCCGGGGCCCGGCGTGGCGACAGCACTGCGCCGGGCCGGGATCAAAGCCAAGGCCTACCCCGACGGCAGCGCCCGCATCGCGGTAGGCGATCCGGCGGCGGGACGCGCCGTGCACGCTGCCCTCGCCTGGCTGCGTGGAGGTGGTTTCATGACGACATGATCCGCTGGTGCACCCGAGAGTTCGTCGCCAACCCGGCTCCGGCGGTCGGCACCGCCAGCCGTACGCTGCTGCGCCTGCGGCTGGCGGGCCGCGACATCGTCGTTCGCCGCACCCGTATCGTTCCCGGCGGCACCAGCGGCTGGCATTTCCACGACGGAACCTTGTTCGTGCTGGTCACCCGTGGTGTGCTCGATCATCCCTACCTTGCTCGCGGACCCGTCGAATATCGCCGGTTCCGGCTGTTCCGCGAGCCGAGCGGGCCGGACAACGCCCACGTCGCCCGCAACAACGGGACCACCGAGGTCCGCATCCTCGTGCTCTACGTGAACCCGGCGGGTGCGCCGCTGTCGCGTCAGGTGCCACCCCCGTCGGGCGGCTGATATCAGCAGCTGCCGCCGCCACCGCAACTGCTACTGCTGCCCCCGCCGCAGCTGCTCGACGAGCTCGAACCGCAGTCACAGCTGCTCGACGAACCGCCGTCCGACCAGCTGCCGGCCGAGCCGCCCGCATAACCGCCGCTCGCGTAGCCACCGTTGTAGGTCCAGTCGCTACCACTGGACCAGCGGTCGTTCCGGCGCTGACGCGGGCCCGGCCGGTACTGCGGCGGCCGAGACTGCCGAGATCCCGAACCGAGGGCCGCCTGCAAGATCGCGGCGACAATGGCCAGCGGAACGAACGCCACCATCGCCACAACCAGAACAGCGACGCCAACACTGAGAACCGTGCCGACGAGATCGACAAAACTCATGGCTCCTCCTGATTCGGGATCTGCCTCTCGATCCCGAATCTAGGTGCGCCACCTTGCGATTCACTTACCGCGAGCTAGCAGCACCACCCGGTCAGCTGCCGCCTCCGCAGCCACCACCCCCGCCGCAGCCGCCCCCACCACCGCCGCCGTCTCCGGAGTGACCACCACCGCCACCGCCCCAGTCGAAGAACCCCGCCGCCGACCAACCGCCACCACTGGCACCCGCCGCGCCGGCGCGACGAGCCTGCGGCTTCGTCAACAGGACCCGCTCACGCCTGCTCTGCACGATGCCGACGACGAACAGCACCCCCGCGAGCACGAACAAGGCGATGCCGAGCCAAGGAACAAAGCTGACGGCGACCACGCCACCGAACGCTACGAGAACCACCACTCCGAAAATCATCATGAACCCCCCGGTAAGTATCTGCTTCCGTTGTACCGGAAGGGCGACGGCGGGGCCAGGAATCAGTTGGCGGGGGCGCAGGTGTCGCGGAGGGAGCAGCTGCCGCAAGAGGAGCCGCAGCCGCCGACCGGGGCTGGGGGCATGAGGGGTTCTACGGTGCGGGCGGCGGCATTCGCGCCCGTGCCGAGGGTGAAGATCGCGATCACGGCGACGGCGGCGGCTACGCCGAGGGCGGCGAAACCGCCGGCGACCAGGACCACGAGGCCGCCGGCGAACAGCAGGGCGCCCGCGCCGACGGAGGTGGGGGCGGCGATGCGGTTGGCGATGCGGAAGTTGTCGTCGCTGTGCAGGGCGGCCTCGGTGGTGACACCGAGGAAACGATTGCGGGGCAACTTGCCGAGCAGCCCGAGCACACCGGTCGTGATGGCGACCGCGGCCAGCGCGAAGAGCAAGAGAGCGACGACGACCATTCATGCAGGCTAGCGCACCCTTGCCGAGTACCGATCCGGTGCTCCCCACGGAGGTGACCCGCCACACAGCGCGGCCCGCTGCACAGCCCTTCGGAAATGAACTGGCCGCAACGTTCTACCCTGTTAGACGATGTTTACCCCTGATCGGCGAGAACAAGAAGGCGGGACCGTGCAGGACACTCGTGCGACCGAGAGTGACGTACCTCAGCACCGGTACAACGCCGAGCTGGCGGGGCGGATCGAACAGCGTTGGCAGCGCAACTGGGCCGAACGCGGCACCTTCGACGCGCCCAACCCGGTCGGGCCGCTCGCGGGCGACACTCCCGACGACAAGCTGTTCATCCAGGACATGTTCCCGTTCCCGTCGGGCGCGGGCCTGCATGTGGGCCACCCACTCGGCTACATCGCCACCGACGTGTTCGGCCGCTACCACCGCATGCGCGGGCGCAATGTGCTGCACGCGCTCGGCTACGACGCCTTCGGCCTGCCCGCCGAGCAGTACGCCGTGCAGACCGGTGCGCACCCGCGCGTCACCACCGAGTCGAACATCGCGACGATGCAGCGTCAGCTGGACCGGCTCGGCCTCGGCCACGACCCGCGTCGCTCCTTCGCCACCACCGATCCCGAGTACTACCGGTGGACGCAGTGGATCTTCCTGCGCATCTACAACGCCTGGTACGACCAGGAGGCCGGCCGCGCCCGGCCGATCGCCGAGCTCGAAGAGCAGTTCGCCAGCGGTGCGCGTCCGGTGCCCGAGGGTGACTGGGCGTCGCTGAGCGCAACCGAGCGGGCGGCCCTGCTCGATTCGTATCGCCTGGTCTACCAGTCGGATTCGATCGTCAACTGGTGCCCCGGCCTGGGCACGGTGCTGTCCAACGAAGAGGTCACCGCCGACGGGCGAAGCGAACGCGGCAACTTCCCCGTGTTCCGTAAGCGCATGTGGCAGTGGATGATGCGGATCACCGCCTACGCCGACCGCCTCGTCGACGATCTGGACGAGCTGGACTGGCCCGACAACGTGAAGTCCATGCAGCGCAACTGGATCGGGCGTTCGCGCGGTGCGCAGGTGCGTTTCGACGCCCCCGAGGGCGAGATCATCGAAGTGTTCACCACTCGGCCCGACACCCTGTTCGGCGCCACCTATGTGGTGCTCGCGCCCGAGCACGAGCTGGTCGACAAGCTGACCGGCGCCGCCTGGCCCGCCGACACCGACCCCCGCTGGACCAACGACAGCGCCACCCCGGCGGAAGCTGTTGCGGCATACCGTAAGTCGATCGCGGCCAAGTCGGATCTGGAGCGGCAGGAGAACAAGGAGAAGACCGGCGTCTTCCTCGGCTCCTACGCCACCAACCCCGCCGACGGCCGCCAGGTGCCGATCTTCATCGCCGACTACGTGCTGAGCGGCTACGGCACCGGTGCCATCATGGCGGTGCCCGGCCACGACCAGCGCGACTGGGACTTCGCCTCCACCCTCGGCCTGCCGATCGTGGAAGTCATCTCCGGCGGCGACGTCACCGAGGCGGCCTGGTCGGGCGAGGGTGAGCTGGTGAATTCCGGCTTCCTGAACGGCCGTTCGGTCGACGAGGCGAAGGCGGCCATGATCGGCCACCTCGAAGCCGAGGGCCACGGCACCGGAACCATCCAGTACAAGCTGCGCGACTGGCTGTTCGCGCGGCAGCGGTACTGGGGTGAGCCGTTCCCCATCGTCTACGACGCCGACGGTGTCGCACACGCCCTGCCGGAATCCATGCTGCCCGTGGAACTTCCGGAGATGGCGGACTTCGCGCCGGTCACCTTCGATCCCGACGACGCGAACTCCGAGCCGTCCCCGCCGCTGGCCAAGGCCACCGACTGGGTGAACGTGGAACTCGACCTGGGCGACGGCCCCAAGCAGTACCGCCGCGACACCAATGTCATGCCCAACTGGGCGGGCAGCTCCTGGTACCAGCTGCGCTACGCCGACCCGACCAATACCGAGACGTTCTGCGCCGAGGAGAACGAGAAGTACTGGCTCGGCCCGCGCACCGACAAGCACGGCCCGAACGACCCGGGCGGCGTCGACCTGTACGTCGGCGGCGTCGAGCACGCCGTGCTGCACCTGCTCTACGCGCGCTTCTGGCAGAAAGTTCTGTTCGACCTGGGCGATGTGTCGGGCAGCGAGCCCTACCGCCGCCTCTACAACCAGGGGTACGTGCAGGGTTACGCCTACACCGACGAGCGCGGTGCGTACGTGCCCGCCGCCGAGGTGGTCGAGCGTGACTCGAAGTTCTTCTGGACCGGTCCCGACGGTGTCGAGATCGAGGTGGCCCAGGAATACGGCAAGATCGGCAAGTCGCTGAAGAACGCCATCTCCCCCGACGAGATGTGCGACCTGTACGGCGCCGACACCTTCCGGTTCTACGAGATGTCGATGGGTCCGCTGGACACCTCGCGTCCGTGGGCGACCAAGGACGTCGTCGGCGCGCACCGCTTCCTGCAGCGGGTGTGGCGACTGGTGGTCGACGAGGAGACCGGCACGGTGAAGGCCACCGACGCGGCACCGTCCGACGAGACGCTGCGCCTGGTGCACCGCACCATCGCCGGGGTCGACGAGGACCTGGCCGCCCTGCGGGACAACACGGCGGGTGCGAAGCTGATCGAGCTGACGAACCACCTGACCAAGAACTACCCCCACGGCGCACCGCGCGCGGCCGTGGAACCCCTGGTCTTGATGCTCGCTCCGCTGGCGCCTCACATCGCCGAGGAACTGTGGGAACGGCTGGGCCACAATGCTTCCCTGGCTCACGGCCCGTTCCCCACCGCCGATCCGGCGCTGCTCGTGGCGGATTCGGTGGAGTACCCGATTCAGGTGAAGGGCAAGGTGCGCAGCCGGATTCAGGTGCCCGCCGACGCCGACCCGGCCGCGATCGAGGCGGCCGCGCTGGCCGATGAGAAGGTCGTGGCACTGCTCGAGGGCGCGGCCCCTCGCAAGGTGATCGTCGTGCCCGGCAAGATGGTGAACATCGTACTGTGACTGTCCGCCTCCCCGAGCCTTCGGCCAGACCCAGGTGCGGGGAGAGTCGGGGACGCGGCAAGCTGTTTCACATAGCCATCAGCTCCGGACTTCCAGGACGTCGTTCAGGGTCACCAGCGACAGGTTGCGCTCGCGGATGATGTCGACGAGTTGCCCGTAGCAGTGGGTGACCGGCGGGAAGTTGGCGTGGCCGATGATGATGGTCTGCGCGGCGAAATACTTTCGGGCGCATTCCATCAGGTACTCCTCGGTGATGAGACCGGAGTCCGACAGCGAGCCGTACCACATGGTCGGCACGGTGTAGCCGAGGTCGGCGGCGATCTTGTCGACCGTGGCGTTGTGGTAGCCGAAGGGCGGGCGATAGTACGGGGTGCCGTCGACACCGAAGTTGTTGCGCAGGAAGGTTTTCGTGCGGCTCAGCTGGTCGACGACCCCGTGGGAGCCGATCTTGGTGAGGGCCTCGTGGCTCCAGGTGTGGTTGCCGAGCTGGATCTGACCCGAGTCGACCAGCGGGCGCAGGGCATCGCGGTGGATGGTCCAGGCCTCGAACGAACCGGTGACGAAGAAGGTGAAGCGGGCGCCGGTGTCCTCGGCCCACTTGATGTAGGCGCCGACCACCTCCGGGCTCGCGCCGTCGTCGACGGTGAGGGCCATACTCGAGCCCTGACCGGGCAGGGCGGTGATCGTCTCGGCGCCGATGATCGACTTCGGACCACCAGGCGGCGGAGGCAGCACCGGTCGCTTCGGCGTCGGTGCGGGCGGCGGTACGACCGGCCCGACCGCCTCGCCGACCGGCGCGGTCTCGCCGCCCGCGCTGGCGCAACCGGCCAGCGCCCCTACCGTCCCCGCGGCGAGCAAGGTCAGCATTCGACGTCTGTCCACTCCACTCCTCCTCACTGTGACATAGCGGCTGGCGCCGCGGTTCTCGGCGCTCAACTCCGCGAACACGACCGGCTGCGTAGGGGTCGTCGTCCCTGAGTAACCCCTGGTCATTCTGTTGCCGAGCGACCTGCGGCGCCACCGTGGCACGGTGAACCACAGGGCCGGCGCCAATATCACCGAGGACGGAGCACAATTTCGGTCGGATGCGCGTCGCGCGGAGTGTCGACGGCGTTTCGCACCGCTCGCGCCACCGTTTCGGCGGTGAGAAATTCCTCGGGCCGATACTCCCGCCCCTCCTCGGCCACGATCGCCTGCTGCATGTCCGTATCGATGCGGCCCGGAAATACCGAGGTGACGCGCAACTGAGGCTCCTCCAGCCGCAATGCGTCCGCGAAGGCCCGCAACCCGAACTTGCTCGCCGCGTACGAACCCCAGCCCGCGTTCGCCCGCAGGCCCGCGCCCGAATTGATCAGCACCACATGCCCGTTCGCGGCGCGCAGCGCCGGAAGCAGCAGCCTGGTGAGTTCGGCGACGGCGATCAGATTCACCTCGAGGGTGTTGCGCCACTGGTCGAGCGAGGATTCGGCGACGGTGCCGAGGTCGGCGATACCCGCGTTGTGTACGAGCACGTCGAGTCGCTCGATGCGTGCGGCGGCGTCGGCGACGGCCGGGTAGTCGGTGAGCGGCACAGGCCAGCCCGTCGCGCCGGGCAGTTCGGCCAGGATCGGGGCGAGGGCGTCGGCGGAACGGGCGCCGAGCAGCAGATCGTAGGTCGGGGCGAGGTCGCGGGCGATGGCGGCGCCGAGGCCACGGCTGGCGCCGGTGATGAGGGCGGAAGGGGCGGGAGTACTTGTCACCGTCATGTCCCCCACGCTAATCGGCGTGGCGGCGACGACACCTGGACGTTCCTCGCGCAGATGTCGGCGTGCACTAGTACCGTCGCACTATGACCGATCCCCGGTACAACTACGGACCCTCGGACCCGCAGTACCCGCAGCAGCAGGGCCAGCCGCACTACGGCCAGGGCCAGTACGCCCCGCACCAGGGTGAACCGCAGGAGCCCAAGGTCAATGTGGGCAAGCTGTGGGCGGGCGGCATCGGGACGGCCGTCGTCGCCGCGTTGCTCGCGGTCGTCGCGATCATGCTCGTGCGCGGTGTGCTCGGCATCGCGATTCTCTCCCCGGAGGGTGCGGGCGCCTACGGCACCGTCTCCACCACGTCGTATGCCGTCGCCGCCGCGGGTGCCGCCCTGCTGGCCACCGCGTTGCTGATGGTGCTGCTGCTGGCGATGCCGAGTCCGATGACGTTCTTCACCTGGATCTGCCTGTTGCTCACGGCCGTGGCGGTGATCCTGCCGTTCACCTTCGTCGCCGATATCGAGGCCAAGATCGCGACCGCGGTCATCAACCTGGTGCTCGGGTTGTGCATCACCACCATGCTCAGCTCGGTCGGCACGGCGTCACAGAATGTCACCCGCGAGACCGGGTACTGATCGTCACAGTCATGTCGAGATGCCATCGGTGCTGCTCCGCCGCAGAATAGGGAGATGACCGACCCGGGTTTCACCCCCACGCAGCTCGCGGCACGCGCCGCCTACCTTCTGCGCGGCAACGACCTGGGCACCATGACCAGTGCCGCGCCGCGCCTGTATCCGCATATGTGGAGCTGGGACGCGGCGTTCGTCGCGGTCGGGCTCGCGCCGTTGAGCGTGGAGCGGGCGGTCGTCGAACTCGACACGCTGCTGTCGGCGCAGTGGAAGAACGGGATGATCCCGCACATCGTGTTCGCCAACGGTGTCGACGGGTATTTCCCCGGGCCCGCGCGTTGGGAGTGCCGCAGGCTGGCCGCCAACGCCCCCGAGGGGCC
The DNA here is from genome assembly GCF_040655675.1 of Nocardia sp. NPDC050378. NCBI lineage: Bacteria > Bacillati > Actinomycetota > Actinomycetes > Mycobacteriales > Nocardiaceae > Nocardia > Nocardia sp. NPDC050378. The sequence continues at coordinate 417,090 of NZ_JBFAKI010000001.1, read as the reverse complement.
CGACACCTCCGGCATCACTCAGCCGCCGGTGCATGCCATCGCCGTGCAGCGCATTCTCGACCATTCGCGCAGGCACGGGCGTTCGACGCGGGCGGTGGCGCAGGAGTTCCTGAATCGGCGGTGGCCGGATCTGGTGCGCTGGCACCGGTGGCTCGCCCATGCGCGCGACCCCAAGGAGAACGGCCGGATCACGCTGTACCACGGGTGGGAATCCGGTATGGACAACTCGCCGCGCTGGGATCGCGCCTACGCCAATGTCGTTCCCGGCGTGGATCTTCCGCCGTATCGCCGGGCCGACACCGTCATCATCTCCGACCCGACCCAACGCCCGAGCGACCGTGAGTACGACCGGTACCTGTGGCTGGTCGAACAGATGCGGCGCGCCAATTACGACGACTTCCAGCTCACCTCGGTGATGAGTTTCGCCGTGGAGGACGTGTTCGTCTCCGCGATCTTCGCGCTGGCCTGCGAGGTGCTCGCCGATATCGGCGAGGAGTACAAGCAGCCGCATTCCGATGTGCGTGAACTGCACGGCTGGGCAGCGCGTTTCCGCAAGGGTGTGGCGGCCACGGCCGACGAACGGACCGGTGCCGCAAAGGATTACGACGTGCGGTTGGGGCGCTGGATCAGCACCGAGACGCTGGCCATGTTCGCGCCGTTGATCTCGGGCGGCCTGCCCCGGTCCGCCGAACGCGCCCTGCTCAACACCTTCGAGGGCCCACGCTTCTGCGGCCACCCCGACCTGCGCTACGCCCTGCCACCGTCGACGTCCCCCGTCGCCAAGGACTTCCGCCCACGCGAATACTGGCGCGGCCCCGTCTGGCCGGTCATGAGCTGGCTGTTCTCCTGGGCGTTCGCCCGCCGAGGCTGGGCCGAACGCGCCTACCTCCTGCGCGCCGAAGGCCTCCGCCAAGCCGCCGACGGCTCCTTCGCCGAATACTACGAGCCCTTCACCGGCGCACCCTTGGGCAGCATGCAACAGTCCTGGACGGCCGCCTCGGTCCTCGACTGGTTGGGCTAGCTCCCGAGCTCCACCGTGATGCCCAGCTCGCGGGCCAGTGTGGCGGCCAACGTTTCGAGGTCACCGCCCTGGATCGTCGCCCCGCGCAATGCCGTGACCCCGTAGATGCCGGTGAGATCGCAGTCTTCGAAACGAAGGTCCTGCTGGATGCGGGCTCCGGTGAACCGGGCACCCGCGAGATTGCAGCGTTCGAAGCGCACATTGCGGAAGTCGGTGCGCTGGAAATCGGCCTGGCGCAGATCGCAATCCCGGAAAACGACCTTGCTCAACCGGGATTCCGCGAACGACGCCATGTCGGCTCGCGTCGACTCCACGAGCACGTCACGCAGAACCCCTGCGGTCCATGACAACCCGGTGATCCGGCCGTTGCCGACCACACTTTCGAACATCGAGGAATCATCGGCCTGCACATTCGCCAGATCGCACACCTGCAATTCCGATTCCGCGATAGTGGCCTGCCGCAACAAAGTCGGGAACCGCACACTCACGAACCGGCACCCCTCGACACCGAACCCGTACACCTGCGCATCGGCGAAATCGACACCTCGATACTCGACCCCGGAAACCTCGCGTTCCCCGACCGGATCGTCATCGGGGGAAACCGCGGCCCGCAACTCCCCCAGCACCGCCACGCCCGGCTCGAACCGCACCCGCCTTCCCACCTTCACACCACTCCCATCGCCGCCGTGCGCCCAACATACGTCCACCCACCGACGAATCCTGACGCGGCGGTGACATGACGAAGCCGCTACCCGCCCAGTCGGGTAGCGGCTTCGTCAGCAGATCGGGTTTCGGCGGGGTCAGACGCCGATGCGACCGCCGTTCTTCTTCCAGACCACCGCGACCGAGGGGCGGGGTTGGGTGGTGCCACCGTCGGGCCAGTTCGACAGGGGCTTGTCGACCGTGGCGTCGTCGGACTCGCCGGGGTGCTGGACGGAGACGATGACCTGCTTCTCGGTGATGATCGGGCCGCAGGTCTCACCGCCGCGGGGGACGGTGAGGAACTGTTTGGTCTCACCGCGGTTGGGGCCGTCGAGGACCACGGCGAACAGGCCGTCGTTGGACTTCAGGGCGTTGCCGTCGGTGGAGATCCACAGGTTGCCGTACGGGTCGAAGGCCAGGTTGTCGGGGCAGGAGATGGCGCTGACCTTGGACTTGTCGAAGCCGCTGAAGTAGGTGTCGGCGGCGGCGGGGTCACCGCAGACCAGCAGCAGGGTCCAGGTGAAGTCGGTGCCGGTGTGGTTGTCGGTGAGCTCGAGGACCTGGCCGTTCTTGTTCTGCTTGCGCGGGTTGGCCTCGTCCACACCGGGCTTGCCGTCGGCGCCGCGGTTGGAGTTGTTGGTCAGCGCCACGTACACCTTGCCGGTCTTCGGGTTGGTCTCGAAGTCCTCGGGGCGGTCCATCTTGGTCGCGCCGACCTTGTCACCGGCCAGGCGGGTGTACACGGCGACCTCTTCGGCCGACATGCCGTCGACGAACGACTTGCCCTTGCCGTCGGCGCCGGTCTCGAGCAGGCGGATCCACTCGCCCTTACCGGTGAAACCGCCGGTGGGGACCTTACCGGAACCGTCGATCTCGGCGGCGTGGTCGCCGGTGAGCTTGGCGACGTAGAGGGTGCCCTCGTCGAGGATGGTCATGTTGTGGCGCATGCTCGACGCACCGACGCCCGGCTGTACCTTCTTGGCCGAGACGAACTTGTACATGTAGTCGAAGCGCTCGTCGTCACCGCTGTAGGCGACGACGCTGCCGTCGGCGGTGACGTGGATGGTGGCGGCCTCGTGCTTGAAGCGACCGAGCGCGGTGTGCTTCACCGGCGCCGAGGACGCGTCCCACGGGTTCACCTCCACGACGTAACCGAAGCGGTTCACCTCGTTGAGTTCCTGGGTGAGATCGAAACGGGGATCGAAGTTCTCCCAGCGACGCTCCGACGCGCCGCCCTCGATGCCGTAGCGCTTCAGCTTCTTGGCGACATCGGCGTCGGTCACCTTCTCGGCGTTGCCGAAGTACTGGTTGAAGTTCTCTTCGCCGGAAAGCACAGTGCCCCAGGGAGTTACGCCACCGGAGCAGTTGTTCAGCGTGCCGAGCACCTTGGTACCGGTGGGATCGGCCTTGGTCTTCAGCAGCGCGCTACCGGCGGCCGGACCACGCACCTCGAACTCGGTGGTCGCGGTGATGCGGCGGTTGTACTTGCCGAACACCGGCTTCAGCTGACCGGATCCGGCCTGCCCGTGTACCTCGACCACACTCAAACCGTGTGAGGCGAGCGCTATTTCGAACTGCTCGCGGGTCGGCGCGTCCTTGTTGTAGCCGCGGAACATCATCGGCTCGGTGCTGTATTCGTGGCTCACGACCAGCACGTACTTGTCGGCCTCGCCCTCGATGGGCAGCAGGCCGGCGAAGTCGCAGTTGTAGCCGAACTGCTTTGCGGCGGCGGCCGGGGTCTGCTTCTCGAAGTCGAAGGCGGGCGCGCCCTCGAGCACCGCGTCACCCCAGCGGATCAGCACCGACTGCTCGTAGCCCTCGGGGACGACGACGGCGTCTTCCTTGTTCGGCGCGACGGGGGTGAAGCCGGTGCCGGTGCCGGGCGAACCGGCCGAACCGGTGTCGGAGCTGTCGTCGCCACAGGCGGCAAGCATGCTCGCGGCGCCGACGGCGAGCACCGCAGCGGCACCGCCCTTGATGAGTCCGCGACGGTTCAGCCGGGCGACGATGTCACCGAAGTACTCGCCGTCAGAGGTGTTGGGGACCTCGTGGAAGCAGGCGTTGCCGCACTTGTATTCGCAGGTGATGGCCGAGCGTGACGACTGACCGTCGTGGGTGACGAAAAGGGCGAGCGGTTTCAGACTCACGATTACTCCTGATTAGTGCGGTTTCCGGCACGGTAGGCAGCGCAGGCGAGGCGTCGGGAACGTGAAGGTGAACGCACGACCAAAACTCGGCGCGTGGGCAGCACGCGCCGAGTGGGGGTGGGTCAGGCGTTGATGGGCAGGGAGATCACCACCTCCTGTTCGTCGCCGGGCAGGTAGTGGACGCCGATGATCCGTCCCACCTGCACCGATCCGATCGCGGTCGGTGGCAGGTACTTCTCGGCGCTGGTCTGGAAGGTGCTGCCGTCGGGGCGGGTGACGACCAGCCCGAGCACCACCTCGGTGTAGCCGCCGCGGATGCGACCGGGCACATCGAGGCTGCGGACCACCGCCTGGGCGGCGATGCCGCGTTCGGCGATGTCGAGCTTGTCGCGGGTGGTGATGCCCTTGCGGATGAGCGACTCGTTCATGGCGCGCTGGGCGGCGTTCGCGTCGCCGGAGCGGTCGACCTCCACCCGGTCGGTGCGGCCGGGCAGGTACCGCACCGGCAGGACGACGCCGGGGCGCAGCAGGGCCAGTTCGGTGAGCGGCACGATCATCTTCGCGTGCGAGTCGAAGGTCTTGCCGTCGGCGCCCTCGACCCGGAATTCGATCCGCACCTGCGGTTGGTCGTTCACCGACACCCCCGTCTGCCGGTAGGCGGTGATGGTGCCGATGCCGATCTCACCGCCGCGGAACTCGGAGCTGTTGTTGCCGGTGAAGGCCTCAAAGATGCCGGCACCGGTGAAGGCGAAGACCATCGGGACGATCGTCAGCGCGATGATGGGCAACGCCATCTGCGGACCGACCCAGCCGAGCATGGAGCCGGTGTACGGGTCGGGGGTGTAGGTGAAGCCGTAGTAGAGGTAATAGCCGATGGCCAAGACCCCGAAGGCGACCGCGGCCGCACGCAGCTTGGATGTCATTTTTTTCCTCCTCGAAATGGATGCGACCGGATCGCGATCGGGGTGGTCGGGTCAGCCGACGATGGTGGAGCAGGCGAAGGTGATGTCGAACTTCACCGTCGACGGGCCTGCCAGCGGGTTGGTCATATCGGGGGCACCGACGCCCTCGCCGGTGACGCGGAAGGTGTTGCCGTCCTTGGCGAGGGTGGCCGAGCCGCCCGGCTGGCCGTTGCCGTAGCCCACGGCGTACGGCATGCCACTCGACCCGCCCTGGCTGCCGGCGATGGCGACGGCCTGCACCGTTTCGCCTTCCAGCGTCGCGCTCACCGAGAGGCTGCCGTAGGTGGAGTTGGCCGTGTCGGTGAGGGCGAGCGCCAAGGTTCCGCCCTGCTCGGCGCAGGTGGTGTCGAACTTCGCGGTGAGTTCCTTGCCGTCGACGCTGGCGGTGGACTTGCCCGCGGCCGGCGCGGGGGCGGCGGCGGTGCTCGACGGGGTGCTGGTGGAACTGCCGGAGTCGCTGCAGCCGGTGACGAACAGGGCGGTCGCGGCGGAGGCGGCGGCGAGGGTGGCGATCAGCTTGGTGTTCATGGTGTTTCCGTTCTCTCTCGGTGTGAGCGGGTCGTGAACCCGTTGCGAGAAAGGTAGAAATCCCGCGCCGCCTACCGATCCCAAGTTTTCCCTCGGACAGTCGGCTGACCTGCGGTTACCCTGGTCGAATGCGAAGACCCCGCGCCATGGTGCTCGACGAGGTGTGGCGCGGGCTCGACGGTGTCGACGCCTTGAGCGGACCACAGGGTGCGCCGTTGCGGCGCACCGTGAAACTGATCCTCGATCCGCTGGTCATCCGGCCGATGCAGCATCCGCTGTGCGCGGGCAGCGTCCTCGACGCCGACGGCGTCACCTTGCTGACCTCCCTGGTACTCGCGCGTTCCGATGCGCTGCGGGCGTGCGCGAGCTGGTTCACCGTCCTCAAACAGGCGCGGCGCGCCTTACGGATCACCGAGGGCAACGCGCAGGATCTGTACTTCCAGCGATGCTTCGAGCTGGCGACTCTGCACGGTGAACCGGGAGCGGATGCCCGCGAGCGTGCTGCCGCAGTGCTGCGCGAGGTACACGAGGGAACGGGCGGGCGCACCACGACGGCGCTGAAAAACCTGGTGACCGAACCGAACCGACTCGCCGAACTGACATCGCTCATCGAGTCCGCCTGGCGCGCACGCCCCGTGGCGAACTCCGGTGCGCGCGAGCTCGCCTCCGCGCTGACCGAACTACTCGACGCGAGCACGCTGGCCCGCGAGGGCGACCCCGCCGACGCAGGCCCGCTGCTCGACGAACTGATCGAGGACGAGGTGGGCACCCACCGGGGCATCGCGCTGTGGCGCCCGCATCCTAGGCACGGGGCCGACGACCTGGGCCTGACCGTGCACGAGTGCCCACCACGCCCCGTAGTCGGCGCCACCGCCTCGACCGCCACTCTCGCGCTCCCGTTCGACCGGAGCATCTACGAACGTGTCTTCACCGTTCTGCAGGGCAGCATCGACCGGACCGATCTGCCCGATCTACCGACGTTGGTGAGCACCGAGGTGACCCGGAGCTGTTCGCCGTGGGGGTTGCTCGACGAATCTCTTCGCGTGACGGCGGCGGCGGGTTGCGAATTAGCCCTTGGTTTTTCACCGTTGGATGGGACTTCACCGTCGTCGAAGCCGTTCGTGACGGGCTTGCCTGGTGCTCGTGGCGCCGAAGATTCGGGCCGGCGGGTGGCGGCAACGCCTTCGACCACGCCCCGAGCGGACGAGCCCGGTCCCGGGTCGCGGGCGCACGCGGTGGTGAACGCGCGATGGCGGCGGGAAGCGTACGTCCTGCAAGCGCGGCGCTACTCGGTCCACCTCGGTGAGGAGGTGAGTGGACCGCTGGCGGCGGTCGCCGCCGAGCTGCGGACACCGTGGCGCCCCTACCTGCGCAGGCTGTGGGTTCGGTTGCACGGGCGTGACGTTCGCGAGTTGGCGGTGTTCGATCCGGTCGAGCTGTGGGATCTGCTCGACGGGGTCGCGCGGTCGGTGATGCTCGACCACCGAACGCGAGTGAAACAGGCACTCACGGTGGCCATGGACGACGTCGAGGAAGCCAGGGCCAGTTGATGATTCGGCTCAGTCGCGCCGATGGTCTGCTGACCATCGCTCCTGGTGAAACTCCACTGGTCACCGACACCCTGGCTCCGTTGGACGCGATGGTGCTCGAAGTTGTCGGTGGGCACCTCAGTTGGAGCTTGCTCGATGATCGGCAGCTGCCCGCTGCTGTGCTCGACGATCCCGTAACCGCGCAGGACTGGCTGTGGGCGATCTATGGAGAGGGTGTCGCGATCGCAGTGGCCGACGGCGCGGACGGCGAAATCGCCGCCGAATCGGTTCGGCCTGATCTCGTTGCCGCCTTGCGGCGACTTGCGTACGCCCACTGGGCTTCTCGTTGGTGGCCGGCGTCGACCGTCGAGGGTATTCCAGCCCTCGACCGTCACTTACTCGACGCAGAAATCGGGCAGCTCGGTGCGATGTGCGAAATGGTGCTCGCAGATTCGGAGTTCCTCGAGCTCGCTCCAGGTGATGATGCCGAGGGGTTGATCACTGAGCTGAGTTCTCGTCGAACCACAGGTCCCGAGTCGATCTCCCAGCGAAGCCGCCCTGGCGTCGAATCATCCGCTCGTGCCGAGGATTACGCGCTGGCGGCAGGCGGGAAGCAGCCCGGCGACGGGCTGATCGTCGCGCATGGGAGCGGTGACTGGGACTGGCGGCGATGCCCACCCGGGATTCTCGACGCGGGCGCCGATGCGCTGGCCTGGACGGTCTCCCGGTCCTCGGGCATCTCGACGACACGGGTCACCGTCGTTGCCGCGCCGGACTGCCCACTCCACCTGCCCGAGCACCTTCGCCCACATGTCCGGCTCGATGTGGACAACGGAACCGAGGCCGCCGTCACTGCCGAACTGCATCTGCGCACGGACAGCTGGTCCGCCGAGGTACAGCTGCCCGAGACCACCGAAACCTTCACCACCCTCTCGGTTTTCGTCCCCGGAGTCGGCCCCTCGACCAGTTACCCGGACGAGTCGGTTATGCGTGCGCGTATCCGCGATTTCGCCCGCAGACGACTCACCGCGCAGGGTGGTGTCCAGCTGTTGGCCGCCGAATCCGCAGCCGCCGAATCCGATGACGACTTCTGATGCGCGCACGGATCGCCGAGCGCGCCCGGACGACAAGGAGCCGATGCGATGGCAGCGACCGGTAGGACATCGGACAGCGACGACGACCAGCTCGCCGCGGGATACGCGGCCTACCAGCGTGGTGACGTGCTCGGGGCACTGGAGATCTTCGAACGCGCCGCACAGGACGCGCCGCCCCGCCTGCGCAGCGCGGCGTTGATCAACGCGGCGAGCATGGCCGACGAGCTGGGTGAGCATCGGCGGTCGGTGAGCCTGATGCGCACCGCGCTCGCCGTGATGCCCGCCGACGCGGCTCATCAACGACCGGCCGCGCTGGTCGATCTTTCGCAGGCCTACCAGCATCTGGGTGAGCTCGACTCCGCCCAGGAAGCGCTGGAAGAGGCCCGGTCGCTGCTCGCCGACGGCACCGACCAGGGCCTGTTGCCGGTGGCCTGTCTGCTTTCGCTCACCGCTGTCGCGCTGCACCGCCAGCAGTGGGCGCGGGCCGATGAGCTCGCCGCCGAGTCGCTCGATGTGACCCGCCGGTTGGCGCCCGAGCTGATCGGTCATCCGTTGATGAATCTGGCGGCCGCGTCGTTCGAGATCGGCCGACGGGAACTGGCCGTCGACTTCGCGAGGCAAGCACTGGCCGCGTTCGAGACGGTGGGCGATGCCGCGGCCGTGGCCGAAACCCAGCAGAACCTGGCCATCATGTTCGTGCGGTCCGGCCGCTACGACGATGCCGAGGAACCGTTGGGGGCCAGCCAGGGATTCTTCGAGGGAGCCGAGCTCGAGCATCGCGCGGGTATCGGTGCGAAAACCTACGGCTACCTGGCCGAAGGCAGGGGTGACTTCGACACCGCGCGGGCCCGATATCGGCATGCGCTCGACTGTTTCGACAAGGCCGGTGCGGTGCTCGACGCGGCGGATGTGCGGTTGCGGCTGGCCACCGTCGCCGCCGCCGAAAACGATCTCGCCCTCGCGGAGGAACTGCTCGCGATGTCGTTCGAGGTCTACGCCGAACACGGTCTCGGAATGCACTGCGCCCAGCTCGACTACTGGCACGCCGAATTGCTGCACCGGACGATCGAGGCCGACGCTCATCCTGATCCGGCCACACTGTCGCGAGCGCTCACCCTCGCGGTCCCCGCCGCGCTGGCCATCGATGCGGTTCGCCACACGCTGCCCAACGGGAATCAGCGCGAGCACTGGCACCGCATGGTCGCCGAACCCGCCATGCGCCTGGCCTTTCAGTGCGCGGCCCGCACCGGCGACGGCCAGTTGGTCGCGGATCTGATCGACAGCCGTTGTGCGGGAACAGCCCTCGATGTCGAGTCGGTGATCGAACCGCGCTCAGCCACCCTCGAATTCGAGCTGCTCGACCCACCGGTCTCCGACGACCCGGCCCCCGCGCTACATCTGGGCACCGCCCTCGCCGACGTAGCCGCCGCAGCGGGAATCCGCGTCACCCCACCACCGCGCCTGTCCGATCGCGGTCGAATCCTGCTGTCGGACTACATTTCCCACGCCGAGCAGCGATACGGGCGCCTGATCCGTGACCACCGGGTGATCGCGCTGTGATCACACCACCGAGCGCAACGAGCGCCCGCCCGGCGACCGCACCCCGAAAGCAGCGAGCCAGTGCCCGGCAGCAGCCGAGCACTCCAGAGCGATGAGTGAGTGCACGTGAGCATCGAACAACCCACCGCGCTGATCCGGATGGCCGACGCGGGCGACGTCTATGTGTCCTGGCGATGGGTCGAGGACACCTCGGCGCGCGGGGTGGCGATGCTGCCGCGCGATGATGTGCGTGCGGTATTGCGGCAGCTGGCCGCCGCGGTGCCCGATCCCCGCCGCCCGGACGAGTTGAGCCGGGTGATGACCGAGGGCGCACTGGTCGATCCAGAGGCGGAAAACGCACTGGCACAGTCGTTGTCACGCGCGCTGCTGCCGTACGGGCTCGCGGTGCAGCTGTACGAACTGTCGCAGCGGGGCATCCGGCCGCATCTGCGGATTCAACCGTCGCCTCGGCTCGCCCAGGTTCCGTGGGAGATCATCGCGCCCGATCCGGCGATCCGGCTGCTCGATATCGCCGATGTGAGCCTGCTGGCGCCGGTATCGGTGGTTCGGGCACCGGATCGACTGGTGCGGCGTTGGAGTGAGACCCGGGACCTGCCGGTGGTGGCGGTGCTGGATCCGCGAGTTCCCGGTTTCCGCGCGGACTCCGAGCTCGGGTCAGTGCTCGGCCGTCCGAGTGCGGATTCCATTGTGGCGCAACATTTCAGTATTTACGGTGACCGCGTGGTGCCGACGGTCGCCGATCCGGTGGAACTGTTCCGGCGCACCGATCTGGATCGCGACTGGCTGTCCGACACACTCCGCGCGGGCGCGAGCCGCCTGATCTACGTGGGCCATGTCACCGCGCCCGCACCGGAGTCCGGGGAAAGCGAGCACGCGCGACTGCACCTGGCGTGCACCACGGACACTCGTGGTTTCGCGGCGCCGACCCGCTCACACCGCCCGCTGTCGGCCAAGGACCTGTTGCTCGGCACCTACACCCTCGAGCCCGCACCGGTCGCCGGCCGCGACCTGTGGCCGATGCCGAGCCGGGTAGCGCTCATCGCCTGCGAAAGCGGTGGCGACCTGCGCTTCACCGAAGCCCTCGGCCTGACAACCGCGGCACTGTCGGCAGGCGCCGAACTGGTCACCGCCACCCGCTGGCCACTCCCCACCGACCACGCCTTCCACACCCTCACAGCGACAACCGGCCACCCGCTCCAAGCCGCCATCCGGGCCGTCGACACCGCCCATGACTCCCCCACCCCGGTGACGACGCTCCTGGACTGGCAGCGGACCCGCCTCGCGGCCTGGCGATCCACCCCGACCACCGAGAACTCCCCCCTCCTCTGGTCCGCCTTCGCCACGGTCACCGGCTGACCTTGCCGCGACGATGGCCACCGCCCAACCTGCGGCTCCGGCCGTCGCGCCGGTCTCGATGGCGACCGGCGAGGTGATGTCCTCAGATCAACCGCCCCCGCTTTCAGCGAGATCTTCGAGGACCCGCAGCGACAGCGGCACCACAGCGTGCCAAGGGCTGCGGCGTGAGCCGTCGGCTGTCAGTGGTCGTCGTAGTGTCCGTCGTGGGGCGCGTGGCGGTGACCGTCGTGGATGTAGTCGACGTGGTCGTTGTGCGGGACGGCGACGTGCCCACAGCCGGGGCCGTGGACGTGGTCGTGATCGGAGCAGGCCACGTGGGACGAGGGTTCGCACTCGTCGAAGTGGCCCTCGTGTTCGCGGTGTAAGTGCCCATCGTGGACGTAGTCGACGTGGTCCTGGTGCGGGACGGCGACGTGCCCGCAGGTGGGGCCGTGGACGTGGGTGTGCTGCGGATGTTCGGCGTGCGCGGTGGTCATCTGCTCTCCTCCGGATCGAATCGAGCTTGCAACTCTCCCGACATTAGCAGTTGCGCATGCGTTGCTGCGAGCCCTTCGTAGCTGGTCAGAGGACCTGATCGAGGAAGCGGCGCAGACGCGGCGTCTTGGCGTCGTCGAACAGCTCGGCGGGCGCGCCGGTCTCCACGACCTGGCCCTGGTCCATGAACACCACGCTGTCGGAGACGCTGCGCGCGAACCCCATCTCGTGGGTCACCACGATCATCGACATGCCGCCGGCGGCGAGGTCGGCCATGAGCGCGAGCACGCCCTTCACCAGCTCGGGGTCGAGCGCGGAGGTGGCCTCGTCGAAGAACATCAGTTCCGGTTTCATGGCGAGGGCGCGGGCGATGGCGACGCGCTGCTGCTGCCCACCCGACAGCGAACCGGGTCGCGCGTCGGCCTTGTCGGCCAGGCCGACGATCTCGAGCTGCTCCACCGCGAGCGCCCGCGCCTGCTCGGCCGAGAGCCCGCGCAGTTTGCGCGGCCCGAGGGCGATATTGTCGGCGACCGTTTTGTGCGGGAACAGGTTGAACTGCTGGAACACCATGCCGATGCGCTGCCGCAACCGGTCGGGGTTCTCGCGCAGCACCGATTCGCCGTCGAGCAGGATGTCGCCCCTGTCGGGTTCGTGCAGGCGGTTGAGTACCCGCAGCAGGGTCGACTTGCCGGAGCCCGACGGGCCGATGACCGTGGTGGTCTTGCCCGCGTCGACGTGGATGTCGACGCCGCGCAGGATGTGGTTGTTGCCCAGCGTCAGGTGCAGGCCGGTGCCGGTCAGGGATGCACTCATCGGGCGGTAACTCCTTCGTACGTCCGGGCGGTCACGCGCCGCGGCCTTCCGTGATGACGGCCTGTTCGAGCGGGTCGACCGGGGGTACCGGTTTCCCGATGCGCATCCGGCGGTCGATGTAGTTCACCAGGTGGGTGAGCGGGATGGTCAGCACCAGATACATCAGACCTGCCGCGACCAGCGGGGACAGGTTGCCGGTCTGGGCGTTGAGGTCGCGCCCGACCGCGAACAATTCGCGCTGGGAGGCGAGCAGCCCGAGGAAGTAGATGAGCGAGGAATCCTTGATGAGCGCGATGAACTGATTCATCAGCGCGGGCAGCACCCGGCGCACGCCCTGCGGGATCACGACAAGGGTCATCGCCTGGCGGTACCCGAACCCGATCGCACGGGCCGCCTCGAGCTGACCCGGCTCCACCGACTGGATACCGGACCGGAAGATCTCTCCGATATAAGCCGCCGCCAGCAGCGCCAGGGCCACCGCGCCGAGCCAGTACGGGTTGCCGCCGGTGACATTGCGAACCACCGGGCCGATACCGAGCCCGATCAGCAGGATGATGACCACGGCGGGCAGGCCGCGGAAGATGTCGGTGTACACGCGGGCGGGCCAGCGCAACCAGCGGGTGCGCGAGATACCCATCACCGCGAGGAGCATGCCGAGCACGGTGCCGAGGACACCCGAAACCACGGCCAGGATCAGCGTATTCGGCAGACCGGTCTTGATGAGGTCGGGAAAAGCCTTGGTGTACAGCGACCAGTCGAAGAAGGTGTCCTTCAACTGCTGGATGGTCGATTTCTGCTGTGCCACTTCGGCTTCACCGGGCTGCTTGCTCGCGGCGATGGCGGCGAAGTCCGGGAGCTCCGGCGCCGGTGCGGCTTTGGACCCCGGCTTCCAGCCCGGTGGCAGCTCACGCGGCACCCAGTCGGCGTACAGGCGCGCGTAGGTGCCGTCGGCGATCACCGCGTCCAAGCCCGCGTTGAGGGCGTCGATGAGCGGCTGGTTGTTCTTGGCCACCGCGTAGCCGACGAAGTTGTCGAGGCTGAAGGTGTTCTCCGACACCACGATTCCGTCGCCCGGTTTGATCGCGCCCTCGGCCTGCGCCGACGGGGCGACCCAGGCATCGACCTGGCCGGACTTCAGATTCGCGTAGGCGGTGTTGTAGTCGGGGAACTTCACCGGGTCCAGGCGCAGCTGGTTCACCACGAACTCGTCCTGCACGGTGCCCTGCACCACGGCGATTCGCGAACCGGCGTTCAGGTCACCGAAGCCCTTGATCGCCGAACCCTGCGGCACGACCAGCGAGAAATAGCCGAAGTCGTAGCCGTTGGTGAAGCCGACGAGTTCCCGCCTGGCGTCGGTGGTGGTGATGTTGGACGAACCGACATCGAAGCGCTTGCCCGCCACCTGGGCGAGCAGCCCGGCGAACTCGGTGCCCGAGAACTCCACCTGCAGACCGAGTTTCGCGCCGATCTCGCGCAGCAGTTCGTTGTCGAAGCCGGTGAAGGTGCCCTGGCCGTTCACGCAGATGCTCGGCGGCGCGTCCGAGAGGGTGCCGACGCTGAGCTTGCCCGGACTGAGCAGGCCGAGCTTGCTGGTGTCGATCGACTCGAGCGGCACCGTGGTCGGTGTCGTGTAGCGGTCGGTGCCCGCCGTGTCGGAGGAGGCGAGATTCGTCGGCGCCGCGGCCGCCGCACTCTGCCCCGGAGGCGAGCACAGGTCACCCGTCGCCGTCTCGCCACCGGAGCCACCACATCCGGTCGCGGCCACGCCGACGAGGAGCAACAGCGCGGCAATCCGCGCTCGGGTTCGCACAGCACGCACACCTGCCATGCCGATAGACCCTAATGCCCGCCTGTGTCCCCACTCGCCACCCGCGCCTGGTGTGGTGCATCCGGGCAGGTCAAAGATTTTATGCGAGGCCTTCCAGTAATTCCGGGTTCACTTCGTCGCGCCACTCGATCGCGCGGCGCACCTCGGCGAGGTCGTAGTCGGGACCGGAGACGCCGATGGTGAACAGGCTCACACCCGCCGCGCGCAACTGTTCGGCCTGTGCCCAGCCCTGCCACTGCACCGACCGTTCGATCCGGCTCTCGTCGGTGCCGACGGCGGCCGCGTGCTCGGCCAGGATCTTGTTCTTGTGCGCCAGCGTCTCCACGTCGACGAAGGAATGCCAGATGTCGGCGTACTCGGCGACCAGGCGCAGCGTTTTGCGCTCGCCGCCGCCACCGATGAGGATCGGGATGTCACGCACCGGCGGCGGGCTGAGCACGCGCAGGCGGGCGGTGAGCCGGGACATGTTGTCCTTCAACAGGTTCAGCCTGCTACCGGCCGTACCGAATTCGTACCCGTATTCGGTGTAGTCGCGCTGGAACCAGCCCGCACCGATGCCGAGGATCAACCGGCCGCCGCTGATCCGGTCGACCGTGCGCGCCATATCGGCGAGCAGATCGGGATTGCGGTAGCCACCGCCGGTGACCAGCGCACCGAACTCGACCCGCTCGGTCTGCTCGGCCCACGCGCCGAGCATGGTCCAGCATTCGAAATGCGCCCCCGCCGGATCGCCGGTGAGCGGATAGAAATGGTCCCAGTTGAAGACGATGTCCACCCCGGCGTCCTCGGCACGCATCACCGCGTCACGAATCAGCCCGTAATCCGGTGCGTGCTGGGGCTGAAGCTGGACTCCGATACGAACTGGACGACTCATACCGCGCTCCTCGGTACTCGGTGGGCTCCGGGACCGAGGCTACCGCAGCACGTCCGGAGCACCGGGCCGCTACGATCCGAGCCGACCCTGTTCTCGGATCGTCCGGCACGTTCCTGCCGGGATGGGAAGAATGATCTACGCATGGCTACCGTGACCTTCGAAGGCGCCACCCGGCTCTACCCCGGCGCGGGCAAACCCGCCGTCGACGCCCTCGACCTCGAAATCGCCGACGGCGAATTCCTCGTTCTCGTCGGACCCTCCGGCTGTGGCAAGTCGACCTCGCTGCGGATGCTCGCCGGCCTGGAGGAGGTCAACGGCGGGCGCATCCTGATCGGCGACAACGATGTGACCCACGCCGAACCCAAGGATCGCGACATCGCGATGGTGTTCCAGAACTACGCGCTGTACCCGCACATGTCGGTCGCGGAGAACATGGGTTTCGCACTCAAGCTGGCCAAGGTGTCCAAGGCCGAACGCGACGAAAGGGTGCGCGCGGCAGCCGAATTGCTCGACCTCACCGAGTACCTGGACCGCAAGCCCAAGGCGCTCTCGGGCGGTCAGCGCCAGCGCGTGGCGATGGGGCGCGCGATCGTGCGGCAGCCGCAGGTGTTCCTGATGGACGAGCCGCTGTCGAACCTCGACGCCAAGCTGCGCGTGCAGACCCGGACCCAGATCGCCCAGCTGCAGCGGCGGCTCGGCACGACGACGGTGTACGTCACCCACGACCAGGTCGAGGCCATGACCATGGGCGACCGCGTCGCCGTGCTCAAGGACGGCCTGCTGCAGCAGTGCGCGTCGCCGCGCGACCTGTACCGCGACCCGGCGAATGTGTTCGTCGCCGGGTTCATGGGCTCCCCGGCGATGAATCTGTTCACCCTGCCCGTCACCGACGGCACCGTCACCATCGGCGGCTACCCGGTGCAGGTGCCGCGCGCGGTGGCCGACGCGGGTGCGGGTTCGGTCGTGCTCGGCATCCGTCCCGAGCATCTCGAGGTCGGCGGCCAAGGGATGCAGATGGAGGTGGACGTGGTGGAGGAACTGGGTTCCGACGCCTACGTCTACGGCCGGGCACTGTCCACCGGGGCGGGCGGCACGTCCGGGGAAACCCTTGTGGCGCGGGTGGATTGGCGCAACCCGCCGGCGAAGGGCGAGCGGCTTTCGCTCACCACCGACCCGGCGAACCTCTACTTCTTCAGCGCCGAGGACGGTCGGCGGCTGCGCTGATCCACCGCTCGACGGCCCGACATTCCGACCGCATCATCGGTGCGGTCGGCTGCCGTCGTCGTATCGATCAGGCACCGGTGTCGTTCGGCGGGCGGCCTGCCTTCTTGCGGGCACGCAGGTAGTCCGGGTTGACGCGAACGGTGAGCTGTTCGAGTTCGACCGGAGTGCCGGTGGGTGTGGTGAGCCGGGCCCGCACCGGCTCACCGGTTTCGGTGTCCACGCGCAGCAGTGGCGCCGGGCCCGGCTGGAGGTAGGTGTCGCCCCACTGCCACAGCGCCACGACCACCGGGAGTAGGTCCCTGCCCATCTGGGTGAGGACGTACTCGTGCCGGGTGCGCTTGCCTTCCTCCTGGTAGGGGCGCTTTTCCAGGATCCCCGCCGCGGTGAGTTTGCGGAGTTGGCTCGCGGCCGCCGCGTCGGTGATGCCGACGCGGCGGGCGAAGCCGTCGAAGCGGGTGGTGCCGTAGTAGGCCTCGCGCAGGATTAGGACGGCCGAGCGGGTGCCGATGAGCTCCATGGCTCTGGCGATCGAACAGCCTTCGGTCTCCCACCTGCTCAGATCGGCCAAGGGTCCTTCCATCACCGCTGCCATAGCCACATCATACGCCTCCCTGACTTGAGCATATGATAGTTAGCGTCTAATCTGGCTATTGTCTGATATAGTCAGAGGGAAGAGGGCTCCCATGCGAGACGCGGTCATCGTCGAAGCGGTACGCACCCCCATCGGGCGGGGCAAACCCGACGGCGCACTCCACGACGTCCATCCCGTCGACCTGCTCGCGCACAGCCTGCGCGCGGTGATCGAGCGCAGCGGCATCGACCCGGTACTGGTCGACGACGTGATCGGCGGCATCGTCACCCAGGTCGGCGAGCAGGGCGTGAACATGACCCGGCGGGCCGCACTTGCCGCCGGATACCCCGAATCGGTCCCGGCGACCACCGTCGACCGGCAGTGCGGAAGCAGCCAGCAGGCCATCCATTTCGCCGCGCAGGGCGTGATCGCGGGCGCGTACGACATCGTCGTCGCGGCGGGCGTCGAGTCCATGGGGCGAGTTCCGATGGGCGCCAGTGCGGCCGGGGCCGACGACCTGTCCGGGGTCGCCTTCGCGCAACGGTATCCGCAGGACCTGGTCCCGCAGGGCATCAGCGCCGAGCTGATCGCCGCCAAGTGGGGGCTGAGCCGCACCCAGCTCGACGAGTTCGCGCTGAGCAGCCACGAAAAAGCGGCCCGCGCGACGAAAGACGGGCTCTTCGCCGGCGAACTCGCCCCACTGAACGGGCTGACCGCCGACGAGGGCATCCGCGTCGGCTCCACACTCGAAACGCTGGCGAAGCTGAAGCCCGCCTACTACGACCCGGCCATGGCGGCGCGGTTCCCGCAGATCGGCTGGGAGATCACCGCCGCCTCCGCCAGCCAGGTCAGCGACGGCAGCTCGGCCGTGCTCATCATGTCGGGCGAGCGGGCCGAACAGCTCGGCCTGCGCCCGCTTGCCCGGCTGCACAGCTTCGCCGTCGCGGGCGACGACCCGTTGCTCATGCTCACCGCGGTGATCCCCGCGACCGAGAAGGTGCTGCGGCGGGCGGGCCTCGATCTGTCCGACATCGACCTGATCGAGATCAACGAGGCGTTCTCGCCCGTCGTCCTGGCCTGGGCGCGGGAAACCGGCGCCGACCTGAGCAAGGTGAACGTCAACGGCGGTGCCATCGCCATCGGTCACCCGCTCGGCGCGTCCGGGGCACGGCTGATGACCACGCTGGTACACGCGCTGCACCAGCGTGGCGCGCGTTACGGCTTGCAGACCATGTGCGAAGCGGGCGGGCTCGCCAACGCGACCATCATCGAAAGGTTGTGAGACTCGGCGGCGGTGTCCACGCGGATGCCGCCGCCGAGGTCGCTCGGTGGTGAACCTTTACGATCGGCGACGTGGACTTCGAGACCTTTGTCTATGCGATTCCGCTGCGTACGCGGTTTCGGGGGATCACCGTGCGGGAAGGCATGCTGATTCGGGGGGAAAACGGGTGGGGGGAGTTCTGCGCGTTCCCCGAGTACGACGATCGGGAAGCGGCGGGGTGGTTGGCGACCGCGGTCGAGCAGGCCACGGTCGGGTGGCCTGCGCCGGTGCGTGAACGGGTCGCCGTGAACTGCATCGTGCCCGCGGTCGATCCCGAGCGTGCGGCGCACATTGTTCGTGACTCCCGTTGCGGCACAGCCAAGGTGAAGGTGGCCGATCATCCGGATTCACTGGCCGAGGATGTGGCACGAGTGGCGGCCGTGCGGGCGGCGCTCGGAGAAACCGCAGCGGTGCGGATCGATGCCAATGCCGTGTGGGATGTCGAGACCGCCGTGCGGCATATTCGGGAAATAGATTCAGCGGCAGGGGGTTTGCAGTACGTCGAGCAGCCGTGCCGGAGCATCGAGGAACTCGCGGAGGTGCGGGCGCGGGTTTCGGTGCCGATCGCGGCCGACGAGTCGATTCGGCGGGCGGAGGATCCGCTGCGCGTCGCGGTGGCGGGGGCGGCGGATGTGGCGGTGCTCAAATGCACGCCGCTCGGTGGGGTACGGCGGTCGCTCGCGGTTGCCGAGGCGGCGGGGCTGCCGACGGTCGTGTCGTCGGCGCTGGAGACGAGTGTGGGACTGGCAGCCCAGATCGCTCTGGCCGGGACGCTGCCGGATCTCGAATTCGCCTGTGGGCTCGGGACACTCGCGCTGTTCGACGGCGATCTGGTCGCGGATTCGCTGCGGCCGGTGGACGGGTGGTTGACGGTGCCGACCAGTGCGCCGGAACCCGATCCTGCGGCGATGGATCGATACCGGCACCCGGATGCCGAGCGGGCGCGGTGGTGGCTGCGGCGATACGAGCGGGTGCGCGCGTTGCTCGAGGACACACCAGCGCCCGGCTCCGGTCCGTAGACGCCGACCACACCGGTACGGCCACCGCCGAGCGAACGTGGACCAGGGTCGGCCGGATTCATTGCACACAACTTAATTGTGCGCTACAGTTACTCGCATGACCGACGGACTCACCCTCGACGAGCAGCTGTGCTTCCCGCTCTACGCGGCCTCGCGAGCGATGACGGCGGTCTACCGTCCGAAACTGGAACAACTAGGGCTCACCTACCCGCAGTACCTGGTGATGCTGGCGCTATGGGAACGCGACGGCCGCAGCGTCGGCGAACTCGGCAGGGCGTTGGATCTCGACTCCGGCACCCTGTCACCGCTGCTCAAGCGGCTGGAAACGACCGGGTTCGTGCAGCGCAGGCGCGCGGCCGACGACGAACGCCGTGTCGACATCGTGCTCACCGACCACGGGCGGGCAGTCCGCGCCCGAGCGTGCGCAATCCCCACGGAAATGGCGCAAGCAGCGGGCCTGACCGGCGACGAAGCCGCCGCCCTTCGCACTCTGCTCCGCAAACTGACCGATTCCCTCACCGAGAAATGAGACTCCCCATGCAGGTTCTCTACACCGCCGAAGCGCTTGCCACCGGCGAAGGCCGCACCGGCTCCGCCCGCACCACCGACGGCAAGCTCGACGTGGTGCTCGCCCCGCCGAAGGAAATGGGCGGCGACGGCGCGGGCACCAACCCCGAGCAGCTGTTCGCGGCCGGTTACGCCGCGTGCTTCCACTCCGCGCTGCGCCTGGTCGGTAAGCAGGCAGGCGCGAATATCGCCGATTCCGCGGTGGGCGCGCAGGTTTCGATCGGGCCGAACGACAAGGGCGGCTTCCAGCTCGCCGTCACCCTCGAGGTCACCCTCCCCCACCTCACCCGCGAGGAAGCACAGCAACTGGCTGACCAGGCGCACCAGGTGTGCCCGTACTCCAACGCGACCCGCGGCAATATCGACGTCGATGTCCAGGTGACCGACGACTGATCGGCAACACCCGTCGAGTCGAGGCCCCGGTGCTCCTGCGCCGGGGCCTCGCGCCTTATCTATAAGCGGCCCTTGAGAATTCATTATCCCCTCGCCCGCACGATGAACTCATCGTCGAGAACAAAGGGGAAACAATGAGAACAGCAATTGCCGCCGCGATGATCGCCGCGTTCAGCGTGACGGGGGTCGGGGTGGCCTCGGCGGCAACGTCCGACACCGCGCAAACGAGTTACGTCGCGGCTCCCGGATCGCTCGGCGGAGGCGGGAAGGGCGGTTCGACGAGCGGTTCGCCCTGCACAGACAGCAAGTCCTGCACCTCGACCGGTCCGCGTGGAAGCGGACAGGGCGGACGCGGCAGCGCCCCGGGGAGCACCGGGGGCCGGTGATCGAGCTTCGTGATCGAGGCTCACCCGAAGCGGACTCCGCAACCGGCGAATGTCGCCCGGATCAGCAGAGCCGCTTCGGGGCCGATCACGCCGTCGGCCAATTCCGCATAGCGAGTGCAGAATTCGGGTCCGTGCGCCACTTCGTCGGGGGTCGGCGCCAAATGATGGGCGAGTTCGTGCAGAACAACCAGTTCGCGCAGCGCCCACGCGGTGGCGCCGGTATGGAGTGGGACGGCGAGCACGGCACCGGCGCGTTCGTAATGTGCCGCGGCCGTGCCCACCCGCGCACGGACCCGCACGGAAATCACCGCCCGATCCCAGTGGGCTCGAACCCAATTCAGCGCGAGCACCTTGTCGACATAACTCTGCACCGATTCCACCGACGCGAATCGCCGCTCGACCGGCAAGGTCACCTGTGAACCATAGATATCGACAGTGCGGTGCCCGAACTCCTCGGCCCGATCGAAGACACCGCGCACCAATTGCTCGGCGTCGTACACCCGCGCCCGCTGGGTGTCGCGTCGTGGAGCCGGACTGGAAACATCGTCGGGCTCGCGGTTCATCCCGTGAGCTTGCCGCGTGCGGCGGGTAGTTCGGTGGAGGGGCCGAGGCGGGCGTCGCGACCCGCCCGGTCGCCCGCCTGCCGGGCGGCGGCCGAGTGGCCGGTGGAGGTCTGCGGTCCACGCCAGGTGCCGCGTGCTTCCGAGGTGGCGGTGTAGAAGTCGGTGAGGGCGATTTCCTTGTCACGCAGGGCGAGTGCGGTTCCGGTCGACTCGACCGCAGATTCCTCGGCGACCACCTCGGCCTTCACCTCGGCCAGTCGCGCGCCGATCCGCGCCGCGAACGCCATCTGGAAATTCAGTCGCGCCGTCACACCGGCGACCGGGGCCCGCACCTTGCGCCGCACCGTGCGGCCGAACCGCTTCTCGGTGACCACCTTGACCACCGTGGCCTCGCGATACGCACCCGACTTGATGTAGTGATCCGAGGCCCGCACCATCTGCACCAGCAGACTCGCGTACAGCGCCTCGCAGGCGTCGATATCGGCTTCGAAACCGTAGGCGTACACCTGTGTGGAGGTGCGCGCCACATCGCAGCGCACGTCGTTGGCCGTGGCGATGGCGACGAACAACTGCACGTAGGTGCGCAACCCCTTGCGCCCCGGCTCCCCGATCGGAATGATCCGCTGCACCGGAGTGGACCTGCGTTCGCGCCGCGACACATGCGAGCGCGCCACCGCCAGATCGATCGACGACTTCGTCGCCAGCCGTTGCGCGGCCGCGAGAAACGCCTCCGCCTCGTGCTCGTTGTCGGTGGCCTCGGCCTTGCGCAGCAAACCACCGATCCGGGAGAGCATCCGGTCGGGCCCCGCCGACGATCCAGTGGTCACCTGATCGAGGGTAGGTCACCCCACGGACACCCCTAGGTCCGCCATGACCACACTCCCAACCCCGCCCGTCCCGACCTCGAGGAGGGACCGCCGCGAAGCGGCGCAGCGGCCCTCCAGGGGCCGCGCTCGAGCGCGCCAGCGCTCCAAAAACACAGCCCAATACCTCTATGGTGCACAAAACCCTCAGAGCCTCCGCGCCTCCGGACCGCCTCACACACACCGGCACCGGGACACCCGCGATGCTGTATGTTGACCCTGGCCCGCACGGGTGTGCTGCTGCTCACTGTCTCGACCCTGGAGTGTCTGCGATGAAGTTTGTTCCAAGAGCAACGATGGCTGCTGCCTCGATTGCGTTGCTTACCGCATCGTTCGCCAGCGCCTGCTCGAGTGACAACGGCGGCAACGCCCTCGACCAGAACCTGACCGGGCGCGGACCGATCACCTATGTCGAGGGTAAGGACGTCTCCGAGACCGGCATGGTCAAGCAGCTCATCGACCGCTGGAACGCCGCGCACCCGAACGAGCAGGTGACGTTCAAGGAGCAGTCGGCCGACGCCGACCAGCAGCGCGACGACATGGCCGAGCACTTCCGCTCCAAGCAGGACGGCTACGACGTGGTCGCCCTGGACGTGCCCTACACCGCGGAGTTCGCCGCCAAGGGCTGGATCCAGCCGCTCGAAGGCAGCTTCGCCATCGACACCGCGCCGCTGCTCGCGCCGACCGTTGCCAGCGCCACCTACAACGGCAAGCTGTACGCGGCACCGCGCAACACCAACGGCGGCCTGCTGTACTACCGCAAGGACCTGGTTCCCAACCCGCCGCGCACCTGGACCGAGATGCTCGGCCAGTGTCAGATCGCGCGCGACAACAACATCGGCTGCTACGCCGGTCAGCTGTTCCCCTACGAGGGCCTGACCGTGAACACCTCCGAGGTCATCAACGCCTACGGCGGCAGCTTCGTCGGCGCCGACGGCAAGACCCCCACCGTGAACAGCCCCGAATCCAAAGAGGGGCTGAAGGTTCTGGTCGACGCCTACCAGCGCGGCGACATTCCCAAAGAGGCCATCAGCTTCAAGGAAGGCGAGAGCGCGAACGCGTTCGAGTCGGGCAAGCTGCTGTTCCTGCGCACCTGGCCGTATCTGTACGGCCAGGCCAACGGCGAGGGTTCGATGGTGAAGGACCGCTTCGGCGTGGCACCGCTGCCCGGCAAGACCGATGTCGGCGCCTCGACCCTCGGCGGCTACAACGTCGCGATCAGCGCGTTCTCCAAGAACAAGGCCACCGCCGCCGACTTCGTTCGCTTCATGGTCAGCGAAGAGGCACAGCAGATCGTCGCCCAGGGCGCCTTCCCGCCGGTGCGTACCTCGCTCTACGACGACCCTGCCCTGATCGCGAAGATGCCGTACCTGCCCGCGCTGAAGGAGTCGATCGCCAACGCGGTGCCGCGACCGGTCTCGCCGTTCTACGAGGCGGTGTCAAAGGCCATCCAGGACAACGCATATGCTGCCCTGAACGGCACGAAGTCCGTCGACGACGCAGTCGCAGGCATGCAAAAGGGCATCGAGACCGCTGGTTCGTAGCGGTACGCGCAGCGGACCCGACCAGACCGTAGGAGAGTAGAAACGGTGTCGGATCCTTCGGGAGCCAAGCAGCGCGGGCTAGCGCTGCAACTGAGGCAATCACGGCGGGCGTGGCTGTTCGTCACGCCGGTGATGGTCGCGCTGGCGGTGGTCATCGGTTATCCGGTGTTCCAGGCGCTGTGGATGTCGTTCCGCAAGGACGCCGGCATCGACCCGGCCACCGGCATGTTCGTCGAGGGCGGCAGCGCGGGTTTCGACAACTACACCCATTGGCTACTGCAGCAATGCAATTCGCTGATGGGCACGGTGTCGTGCCCGACCGGCACGCTCGGGTCGCAGTTCTGGGCGGCGGTCGGGGTGACCCTGTTCTTCACGGTGGTGACCGTGACGATCGAGGCGACCCTCGGCCTCGGCATGGCCATGGTGATGGGCAAGACCTTCCGTGGCCGGGCGCTGTTGCGAGCGGCGGTGCTGATCCCGTGGGCCATTCCCACCGCTGTCACCGCGCGGCTGTGGGAGTTCATGTTCCAGTACGACGGCGTGGTGAACCGGGTGCTCGGCACCGAGATCCTGTGGACCTCGGATGTGTGGGCCTCGCGGTTCGCGGTGATCGTGGCCGACGTGTGGAAGACCACCCCGTTCATGGCGCTGCTGATCCTGGCCGGGCTGCAGGTGATCCCGAACGACGTGTACGAGGCGGCCAAGGTCGACGGCGCCTCGGCCTGGCAGCGGTTCGTGCACATCACGCTGCCGCTGCTCAAGCCCGCACTGCTGGTCGCGGTGCTGTTCCGCACCATGGACGCGCTGCGCATGTACGACCTGCCCGCGATCATGACCGGCGCGAACCC
The DNA here is from genome assembly GCF_040655675.1 of Nocardia sp. NPDC050378. Classification (NCBI taxonomy): domain Bacteria; kingdom Bacillati; phylum Actinomycetota; class Actinomycetes; order Mycobacteriales; family Nocardiaceae; genus Nocardia; species Nocardia sp. NPDC050378. The sequence goes on along the minus strand of NZ_JBFAKI010000001.1, from coordinate 392,903 downwards.
GGCCACCAGCACCCTGTCGATCCTGGTGGTCGACCAGGTGCGCCAGGGTCCCAACAGCGCGGCCGCCCTGTCGACGATCACCTTCGTGCTGGTGTTCGCGATCGCGTTCCTGCTGGTGAGGGTGTTGGGCGCCAACGCCGTTCGCACGCAGGAAGAGCAGCGGAAGGCGAACTGATGAGCATCTCGATGACCAAAGAGCCCACCGCCGAACGCGAACCTGTTGCGGCACAGTCGGTTTCGTGGCGAAAACGGCTCGGAACCGTTCGCCTGTACCTCGGCGTGGCGATCGTGCTCGTGTGGGGGCTCGGGCCGTTCTACTGGATGGCCGTGGTCGCGTTCCGCGACCCGGCCCACACCTTCGACAGCACTCCGTGGCCGACCCACGTGACGCTGGAGAACTTCAGCAACGCCTTCGACACCAGCCGCGGCAACGACTTCGGCAAGGCGCTGCTCAACAGCGTGATCATCGGCTCGGTGACGACGGTGGTCGCGTTGCTGCTCGGCGTGCTCGCCGCGTACGCGCTCGCCCGGATGACCTTCGCGGGCAAGTACCTGGTTTCGGGACTGATCCTGTCGGCGTCGATGTTTCCTGCCGTCGTGCTGGTGACGCCGCTGTTCCAGCTGTTCACCGACCTCGGCTGGATCGGCCAGTACCAGGCGATGATCATCCCGAACATCTCGTTCGTACTGCCGATGACGGTGTACATCCTGGCGTCGTTCTTCGCCGAATTGCCCTGGGAGCTCGAAGAAGCCGCGCGCATCGACGGTGCGAGCAAGCTGCAGGCGTTCCGGTTGGTCATGCTGCCGCTGGCGGCGCCCGCGGTGTTCACCACCGCGATCCTGGCGTTCATCGCCTCGGTCAACGAATATCTGCTCGCCCGGTTGCTCTCCGGTGAGCAGACCAAGCCGGTGACGGTCGCCATCGCGAGCTTCTCCGGCAACGACCCGCTCGTCCAGCCGTACGCGGCGATCATGGCGGCCGGTGTGATCGTCACCGTGCCGCTGGTGATCATGGTGCTGATCTTCCAGCGCCGCATCATCTCCGGCCTCACCGCGGGCGGCGTGAAGAGCTGACGGGCGTGCTGCTCCCGGGTTATGCCGGTGCAGGCGGGTAAAGTCGCCTGCACCGACGGGAGGAGATGGTCGTGGCCGGCAGGCGCGGGCGTTCCGACGAGGACGTGCCGTATACGTCGATCGCAGGCTTCCGGGATCCTCTGCGCGAGCAGCAGCCGCGCAAGGGTGCGGCCCGGCGAGCCCAGGCTGCCCGGCTGGCGGGCGACGACGACCCCGGACCCCGCCCGCCACGCACCAGGGCACAGCGGATCCGGCGGCTGGTCTTCGCGCTGTTCGTGATCTTCGTGTGTGTGCCCGCGTTGCTGTTCTTCGCGGTGTACTGGAGTTCGGAGATCCCCGAACCGGGCGAGGTAGCCGTCGAGCAACCGGCGACGGTGCTGGCCGCCGACGGCACCACGGTGCTGGCGAAAATCATTCCGCCGCAAGGCAACCGGATCCCGATCCCGCTGACCGAGGTGCCCATGCACGTGCGGGAGGCGGTGCTCGCGGCCGAGGACCGCACCTTCTACACCAACGCCGGATACTCCACGAGCGGGTTCCTGCGCGCGGCACGGGACAACCTGGCCGGGCACGACAACGCCGGTGGCGGGTCGACGATCACCCAGCAGTACGTGAAGAACGCCTTCCTGAGCTCCGAACGCACCGTCAGCCGCAAGATGCGGGAGCTCATCATCGCGGCGAAGATGTCACGGCAGTGGAGCAAGGACGAGATCCTCGCCGCCTACCTGAACACCATCTACTACGGCCGCGGTGCGTACGGTATCGCGGCGGCGGCCAAGGCCTACTTCGGAAAACCGGTGCCCGAACTGACCCTCGCCGAGGGCGCGGTACTGGCCGCTGTGATCCGCTCGCCCTCGGTGCTCGACCCGGAAACCCACTTCGACCAGCTGCGAGCCCGCTGGCAGTACGTGCTCGACGGGATGGTCGAGATGCGCGTACTCGCTCCGGGCGACCGTGACGCGACGGTGTTCCCGCCGATCCTCGCCCTCGACGACGTGGCGACCGAACCCGAGACATCCGGACCAGAGGGCCACATCCGCACCATGGTGCTGCGGGAACTGCGCGCCGCCGGACTCACCGACGCCGACATCAATACCGGCGCCCTGCGGATCACCACGACCATCGATCCGGTCGCGCAGGCGGGGGCCGTCGACAGCGTGCGAGCCCGATCCTCGTGGCAGCCACCGGAATTGCGGGCGGCCGTAGTGTCGATCGACCCGCGAAGCGGTGCGGTGCGCGCCTACTACGGCGGCGAGGACGGCACCGGCTTCGACTTCGCCCAGGCGCCGCTGCAAACCGGTTCGGCCTTCAAGGTTTTCGCGCTCGTCGCCGCCCAGATGCAGGGCATCCCGGTGACACGGGCGATCGACAGTTCGCCCATCACCGACCGTGGCACCACCATCACCAACGTGGACGGCGATTCGTGTGGGCGGTGTTCGCTGGCCGAGGCGCTGAAACGCTCCCTCAACACCAGTTTCTACCGGCTCACCATGACGATGGCCGACGGTCCGCGCTCGGTGGCCCAGGCCGCGCATCTCGCGGGCATCCCCGAGCACATTCCGGGGGTCGAGGGCGAAACGCTCACCGAGAACGGCGAGCCGCCGCTCAACGGAATCGTGCTGGGGCAGTATCTGGTTCGACCGATCGATATGGCGTCGGCCTATGCCACGCTCGCCGCGTCGGGGGTGTACCGGCAGCCGTACTTCGTACAGCGGGTGACCACCGGGAACGGTCATGTGCTGCTCGATCGTGGTCCGCCGGAAACCCGCACGGGCAAACAACTTCCGGAGCCCGAGCAGCGCATCAGCCCGGCCGTCGCCGACGCGACCACGCAGGCGATGGAGCCGATCGCCAACTACTCCAACGGGCACGGCCTGGCCGGGGGCAGGCCGTCGGCGAGCAAGACGGGGACGACCCAGTTGGGTGAGACCGAGGCCAACAAGGACGCTTGGATGGTCGGGTACACGCCGTCGCTGTCGACGGCGGTGTGGGTGGGCACCGAGCATCCGCAGCCGCTGCGCGACGGACGCGGCAACCCGATCTGGGGTTCGGGGCTGCCCGCCGACATCTGGAAGCAGACGATGGACACCGCGCTCGCCGGTTCGCCCGTCGAGGAATTCCCGACTCCGCCGCTGGGCGGCAGCGGTTCACTGGTGCCTGCCCCACCGCCCTCGTCCGGTGGCGGTGGTGGTGGTGGCGGTGGCGGCTTCGACATCCTCAACCCACCGAGCGACACTCCACGCAATCCGGCGCCCATCATCATCATCCCGCCTGCTCCGAGCCCGAGTACCCCCGGTGAATGGTTCCCCGGACTGGGCGGTGAGGCGCCGCGATAGATCACGGATTGGACAGGCGTGACCACACATCTGCACGAACATGGCAACATCGTTGGCCAGTGCGCATCCGGAGATCGGGCGCCGGCGGAATCCCGGCGCGGAACCTGTCGTATCCATGCGGGAAGATGTGCGCTCGAGCGACGACGAGACTAGACATAGGGGCTACGCAGGTGGATTTCAATGTCGTTGACCGTCCCGAGATGCTGATCGCGGGCACAGTGCTGCGCAGTCCGGCGCTCGCTGTGGAGGGGCCGCGACGCGCCAAAGTGGTGGAAGCGTGGCAGCGGCTACGGGCACGACAGGACTTACCCGGACCGTTCGCGACGGGCTACGTCGACTTCGCGCCCGAGATCAACTCCTACCTGACCCATATCGTCGGCTACGAATGCAAAACCCTCGCCGACCTGCGGGTAGGCGATGTGCTCGCGCGGATTCCGGCGGGCCGCTACGCGCGGTTCGTGGCGCACGGTGACGAGATCGGCGACACCATCGTCGCCCTGTGGCGGCAAGTCTGGGACGCCGAGGCCGCGGGCGAGTTCGTGCGCGCCTACACCGGCGACTGCGAGCAGTACCCCGACGAACGCACCGTCGAGATCTTCGTTTCCTTGACCGACGCGCAGAGCGGGGACAGCCGATGACCGCCGACTTCGAGATCGTCACCCTGGACAACAGCCTGATCGCCGGACTCACCGTCCCGCTGGCCGGGCGCGAGGTCACCGCCCGGGACCTCGACCTGGTGAACTTCACCTGGGACCGCTACCTGTCCCGCGAGAAGCCGGTCACCCGGGCCGCCGCCTACATCGGCCAGAACGACCACGCCGTAGCCGTCCTCGGCTACGAGGTCGCCGGGCTCGACGACGTGGACGAAGGCGACGTCCTGACCCGCATCCCCGCGGGCCGCTACGCCAAATTCGTTGTCTCCGACAAGCCCTACGACCTCCTGCGCACCGCCTGGGCCCAGGTGATCAAGGCCGAGAACGCAGGAACCATCACCCGCTCCCACACCGCGGAACTGGAGCGCTACACCGGCCCGACCAGCGTCGAGGTGTACGTCTCCCTCGACTGAGCAGACGAAAAGGCCGGGCGCACCGATGTGCGCCCGGCCTTCCTGTTCAGTGACTAGTCGGCACCGATGATGAAGGCTTCCAGCTGCTTACGAGCCACATCGTCGGCGATCTGCTCCGGCGGGGACTTCATCAGGTAGGCCGAGGCCGGGATGACCGGGCCGCCGATGCCGCGGTCCTTGGCGATCTTGGCCGCGCGCACCGCGTCGATGATGATGCCCGCCGAGTTCGGCGAGTCCCACACCTCGAGCTTGTACTCCAGGTTCAGCGGCACATCGCCGAAGGCGCGGCCCTCGAGGCGCACGTAGGCCCACTTGCGGTCGTCGAGCCACTCCACGTAGTCCGAGGGACCGATGTGGACGTTGCGGTCGTGCACCTTGCCCGCCAGCGAACCGCTCAGATTCGAGGTGACGGCCTGGGTCTTGGACACCTTCTTGGACTCCAGGCGCTCACGCTCGAGCATGTTCTTGAAGTCCATGTTGCCGCCGACATTGAGCTGGTAGGTGCGGTCCAGCGCCACGCCACGGTCTTCGAACAGTTTGGCCATCACGCGGTGGGTGATGGTCGCGCCGACCTGGGACTTGATGTCGTCGCCGACGATCGGCACACCGGCGTCGGTGAACTTCTTGGCCCACACCGGGTCGGAGGCGATGAACACCGGCAGGGCGTTGACGAACGCGACACCCGCGTCGATGGCGCACTGGGCGTAGAACTTGTCGGCCTCTTCCGAACCCACGGGCAGGTAGGACACCAGCACGTCGACGTTCGCGTCCTTCAGCGCCTGCACGACGTCGACCGCGGGGGCCTCGGACTGCTCGATGGTCTCGGCGTAGTACTTGCCGATGCCGTCGAGGGTCGGGCCGCGCAGGACCGTCACGTCGGTGGGCGGCACGTCGGAGATCTTGATGGTGTTGTTCTCGCTGGCGAAGATGGCCTCGGCCAGGTCGAAGCCGACCTTCTTGGCGTCGACGTCGAACGCGGCGACGAACTTCACGTCCTTGACGTGATAGGGACCGAACCGGACGTGCATCAGACCCGGAACGACCGCGTTCTCGTCGGCGTCCTTGTAGTACTGCACGCCCTGCACCAGCGACGATGCGCAGTTGCCGACACCGACGATCGCGACGCGTACTTCGCCGGATCCAACCTTGTTGACATCACTCATGGCCGCTCTTTCCCTCTTTCTGTGGTGCCGCCTTCGTCGATTGCTCCGCCGCAATCAACTCGTTGAGCCAGCGCACTTCGCGCTCGCTTGATTCCAATCCGAGCTGGTGGAGCTGGCGGGTGTAGCGATCCAGCGAGCCACTGGCCTTCTTGATCGCTTCCCGCAGACCCTCTCGGCGCTCCTCGACCTGGCGTCGCCTGCCCTCCAGGATCCGCATCCTCGCCTCGGCGGGGGTGCGGCTGAAAAAGGCCAGATGAACACCGAAGCCGTCATCGGTGTAGTTCTGCGGACCGGTATCGGCGAGGAGTTCTTTGAACCGTTCCCGCCCGACCGGCGTGAGCCGGTAGACGCGGCGCGCACGGCGCGCGGTCGCGCCCTCCGGTATCTCCTCGGCGATCAACCCGTCGGCCTGCATCCGGCGCAGCGTCGGGTAGAGCGAACCGTAGGAGAAGGCCCGGAACGCCCCGAGCAGGCCCGTCAACCGCTTGCGCAGCTCGTAACCGTGCATGGGCGCGTCGAGGAGCAGGCCGAGAATCGCCAACTCGAGCATGCCGACCTCACTCCCTGACTATGACGGCCTGACAGGCCGAACGGACCTAACCGATGGATGCGACTTCCCACTATATCGGAGCGATACATCCGGGCGTAGTCGGATCCCTCACATGGATGGGGGACCGACCCTCGGGAGCGAGCGATTCAGCAGGTCAGGAGTCTGCCGGGTACACCGCGATAGGTTCGCCGCTGAGCCGGATCTTCAGATAACCGCTCTGCTCGGCCTCGTTCTTGACGTAGATGCTGATTTCCGGCTCGGCATCTTTGGCGCCACCCGGTGGAAACCGGACGAGCACGTGCGACACCCAACCACCGGGCACGCGGGTGGTCTGCGGGGCGCCCGACATCAGGCGCGCGTACTTCGCCAGGTCGACCATGGCCACGTCGAACGAGCGGGTGCCCGGCGGTCGCGAACCGGGTGAACCCCACCGGTCGAAATCGCCGCGATATTGCAGCTCGTCCTGCTTGCCCGGCTTCCCGGAGTCGCGCTCGACCAGCGCGTACTCCGGATAGAGCGTCAACTCGTCGGCGAGCGCGCTTCCGTATTCGGCGCGGTAGTCGGCGAGGAAATGGGCGAAGCCGTTACCGGTGGTGAGATCGGGCAGCGGCGGCGCGAGGACGGTGCTGCGGCCGAGCAGACCGGCACCTGCGCCGACCAGGCCGGCGAGGACGACCGCGCCCACCGGGATCCACCAGCGGCGTGGTGCGCGGGGGATACCGCGCGCGACGGGGGTGGCTGCCAGGCCGTCGGGGATCTGCAGGTCGTCGACGAGGCGGTCGAGGTCGCCGAAGGTTTCGGCGCGCATGGCGGTGGCGGTGCGCTTGCCGTGTTCGGTCTCGGTGAGTTGGCCGTCGGCAAGGGCGGCGTCGAGCAGGGCGCACACGTCGGCGCGGTCGGCGTCGCGGGCCCGCAGGTTCTTCGCCGGGGAGGTGGTCTTCATGGCGTCATCTTTCGTACGGGTAGGTCTGCAGCACTTCGCCCGAGAGCGCGAGGACGAGATGCGCGGACTGGGAGACCTCGTTGCGCACGTAGACGGTGATCGAGGGCCTGCCGACCCAGGTGTCGTTGGCGATCCGGTAGTGGGTGACCACGCCGTCGGGTACACCGAGGGTGGCGGCGGCGGTGCTCAGCACCGCGCCGAGGGCGTCGGTGTTCACCTGGGCCAGGTCGATGTCGACCGCCTTGCGGTCACGGGTGGCGACCTGCGAATTCGAGCGTTCGAACCCGCCGCGATAGGTGTAGCTCACCGTCCAGTCGCCGTTGTCGGGTGCGCGACGGACCGCTGAGGCGTGCTCGTCGTGCAGCACTGCCTCGTCGACGACGGCGTCGCCGAACTTGGTGCGGTAGTCGTCGCGAAACTGTACGAATCCGGCGATGGTGTCGAGGTTCGGGGTGGGGATCACCAGGGGCGGGGCCGCGTCGTAATTGATCGACGCGGCGGTTTCCCGCGCGGCCGGTTCGTCGGCGCGGATCGTCCAGGCGAAGCCGCCGACCGCCGCGAGCACGACGGCCGCGATAGTCGCGATGCGGAAGGTGTTGCGCACCTTGGGTTTCACCGGCGCCGCAGGGCGCTGCTGCAACTCGGTGACGAGGGTGGTCAGCTCACCGAGCGTGCGCGCTTCGGCGGCCAGCTCGGTCATCGCCGTGTGCTCCTCGGCATCGAGCTGACCGTCGGCGCGGGCGGCGTCCAGGGCGGCGATCGTACGAGCCCGGTCGACGTCGCGCGCCTTCGTCCTGGCCGGGTACTCGCCGGAATGCCTGCGGCCGAAGCGCTTCCGTTCGGTGGTCGGGCCGAACACCGCGGGTGACTGCAGATCGCCGGTCAGACCACGTAATTCACCGAGGGTGCGCGCCGAACCTGCCCGTTTCACCCGGTCGTGGTACTCCTGCGCGCCGAGCTGGCCCTCCGCGTAGGCCGCGTCAAGCACGGTCGACACCTCGGCGCGATCGATATCACGCGCCCTCGTCCGGGGATCGGCGACGGAGCGCGCCGGTGGAGAATCTGCCATCTACTTGCCATGCCTCACCTGCGAAAAGACCCGGAAAGTACCCGGTATCGGGAGTCTAAGGCCGCCGGGGGCAACAAGCGGTGGCACCGGCGGTGGAAATCAATCCCGGCTACTCTGGTGATCGTGCGAATTCAGCGGCAGGTGGTGGACTATGCGCTCCGGCGCAGGTCGCTGCTCGCCGATGTCTACGCGGGGCGGGTCGGCGTCGCCGAGGTGTGCGATGCCAATCCCTACCTGCTGCGGGCCGCGAAGTTCCACGGTCGCGGCAGCGAGGTGACCTGCCCGATCTGCCGGAAAGAGCAGCTGACGTTGGTGTCGTGGGTGTTCGGCGACGGGCTCGGCCAGGCGGCCGGGTCGGCGCGCACACCCGACGAGTTGACGCGGATGGCAGAGTCGAACGAGGAATTCTCGGTGCATGTCGTCGAGGTGTGCCGCTCGTGCAGCTGGAACCACCTGGTGCAGTCGTACGTGCTCGGGTCGGCGCCCGCGCCCGCCCGTCGCCGGGCGGGACCGAGAGCGGGACGTCGCTCTGCAGCCGAATGACAGCGGCCGCGTGACGCGCCGCAGTTCGGGGTGCAAAATATCCGCGCCGGTCCTCCGGCGCGGATGTTGTGTGCCGGTCGAACCTTACGAGTTATGGAGATCTGGTCAGTGAGTTCGCCCTACGAGCCCTCCCCCTACGGTGACGATCCGCGCGGCGGCCGCCCGTCGCGGGGTGCACAGCCAGGTCCGCAGTCCGGTGATCGTCCTGCCGGGCCGCCGCGTCGGCCGACGCCGCCCGCCGGACCGCCGCGCCCGCAGGGTGGACCGGGTGGGCGTCCGCCCGCACCGACCGGGCGTGGGCCCGCGCCGGGTGCGCGTGGTCCGCAGCCGCAGAACCGTCAGCCCGCGCCGCCGCCGGGTGGGATGCCGCCGCGTCGGCCGGGTCAGCCGCCGCAGCGTCCCGGCGCACCGCAGGACCGTCCCGGTGCGCCGCAGGGCAGGCCCGCGCCGGGTCGTGCGGCCGCGCCCGCCGCAGGGGCTGCCGGCGCCACTCAGAAACTTCCACGTCCGGGTGTCGACGAGTCGACGGTGCGGGCGAGTCATCCGCCGCGGACCGCGCGCGAGGAGGCGGGTCGTCCGCGCACCGGTGGCACGCCCGTCGCCGCGCGACCCGGCGCGGGTCGCCGCCCGGGCGGACCGACCACCGGTGAACGCCGCGCCACCGGAACCGGCGGCACACCGCCGCCGGTCGGGCCACGCAATCGCCGCGATGGTGGCGGGGGCGACGACGGCTCGGGTAGGGATGGTTCGGTGACCAAGAAATCGCCGTGGCGTGCCGTGCGCCGGACACTGTATGTCCTGATGGCCTTGGCCATCGTCGTGCCGAGTGCCGTTTTCCTCGTCGCCTACACCACCGTTTCGGTGCCCAAGCCGGAGGACCTCGAGACCAATCAGGTCGCCATGATCTACGCCTCCGACGGGACGAGCGTGATCAGCAAGGTGGTGCCGCCGCAGGGCAACCGCACCGAGGTCTCCATCGACCAGATCCCGCCGCATGTGCGCAATGCCGTGATCGCCGCCGAGGACCGCGACTTCTACACCAACCCGGGCTTCTCGGTCTCGGGCTTCGCGCGCGCCGCCCGCGACAACATCCTCGGCAAGGAAAGCGCCGGTGGTGGTTCGACCATCACCCAGCAGTACGTGAAGAACGCGCTGGTCGGTGACGAGCGCTCGATGACCCGAAAGATGCACGAGCTGGTGATCTCGGCCAAGATGGCCCGCCAGTGGAGCAAGGAGGAAATCCTTGCCGCCTACCTGAACACCATCTACTTCGGTCGTGGCGCGTACGGCATCGACGCCGCCGCCAAGGCCTACTTCGGCAAGCCGGTGCAGGAGCTGTCCGTGTCCGAGGGCGCCGTCCTCGCCGCGACCATCCAGCTGCCCTCGCTGCTGGACCCGGAGAAGAACCCCACCGGCGCGAAGTCGCGCTGGAACTACGTCCTCGACGGCATGGTCTCCGGCGGCAACCTGTCGGCGGCCGAACGTCAGTCGATGCAGTACCCGGCCGTGGTGCCCATCGCGTCGCTCGGCGAGAACAGCCTGGACTCCGGCCCCGAGGGGCACGTGAAGAACCGGGTGCTCGAGGAGCTGTCGGCCGCGGGGATCAGCGAGCAGCAGCTCAACACCGAGGGCCTGCAGATCACCACGACCATCGACCCGAAGGCACAGGAAGCCGCGGTGAACGCCGCGCGCAACAAGCTCGACGGCGAACCCGAGAACCTGCGCACCGCGGTGGTGTCCATCGACCCACGCACCGGTGCTGTCCGCGCCTACTACGGCGGTGAGGACGGCCAGGGCTACGACTTCGCCAACGCGGGTCTGCCGACCGGTTCGTCGTTCAAGGTGATCGGTCTTGCCGCCAACCTCGAGCAGGGCATTCCGCTGTCGCAGATGTACGACAGTTCGCCGCTCAAGGTCAACGGCATCGAGATCAACAATGTCGAAGGCCAGTCGTGCGGTATGTGCACGATCGCCGAGTCGCTGAAGCGTTCGCTGAACACCAGCTTCTACCGGATGCAGCTCGACATGCAGAACGGTCCGCAGAAGATCGCCGACATGGGTCACAAGCTCGGCATCGCCAAGGAACTGCCGGGCGTGGGCCCCACGCTCACCGAACCCGACGGCGCCGGCCCCAACAACGGCATCATCCTCGGCCAGTACCAGTCGCGTCCGCTCGACATGGCCTCGGCCTACGCCACGCTGGCCGCCTCCGGCATGTACCACGCACCGCACTTCGTGCAGCGTGTCGTCACCGCCGACGGGCAGGTGCTGCTCGATCGCGGAGAACCCGCCGGTGAGCAGCGGGTGAGCGCGGCCGTCGCCGACAACGTCACCGCGGCGATGAAGCCGATCGCGGCCTACTCCAACAACCACAACCTGGCCGGTGGCCGGGAATCGGCCGCCAAGACCGGTACCCACCAGCTCGGCGACACCGGCAACAACCGCGACGCCTGGATGGTCGGCTACACGCCGTCGCTGTCGACCGCGGTGTGGGTCGGTACCGAACAGGGTGATCCGCTGAAGAACTACGGCGGCTCGCACATCTACGGTTCCGGCCTGCCGTCCGACATCTGGAAGGCCACGATGGACGGCGCCCTTGCGGGCACCCCCACCGAGACGTTCCCCAAGCCCGCCGCAATCAAGGGCCAGGCCGGTGTGCCGGAATGGTCGGCGCCCTACACGGCGCCGGAGACCACCGCGCCCACCATCGCGCCGCCGGTGATCGTGCCGTCGCAGGTGGAGATCCTGCCCGGTATCCGCATCCCCGTGCCCGGTGTGCAGCAGCCCGCCGTGCAGGCGCCGCAGCAGGCCGAGCCGACCACCGGCCCGCTGCCCGGTCAGCCGACCGCGACGCCGGGCGAGTCCCCCGGCAACGGCAACGGCAACGGCAGGCCTGGTGGTGGCGGCAACGACGACGAGGAGAGCGGCGGCGCGGGAGCCACACCGACGCGCTCCCGATAGCCACCGGTAGCCTCGGATGTCGTGACCGATCAGCAACTCGCGGACCAGCCGGCGCCGAATGACACCTGGCCCGGCCGCGAGCCGCAGTACGTGTCGCCCGCACCATTGGCACCGGACCTGCGTTCGATCGACGCGCGAGACCGCCCGAGCCGCAACGATTCCCTCACCTCGCAACTGTCGACGGTGATCGGCGGCCCGGTCGGCGCGCACGCGCTGATCGGGCGGGTCCGGTTCTGGACGCCGCTGCGGGTGCTGTTCGCCTTCACCGTCGTCTTCCTCGCGCTCGGTTGGGCGACGAAGGCGGGCTGCATCCAGCAGACCGACGACGGCGCGGGCGGGCTGATGCTCGACTGGAACAACGGCCGCCAATACGTGGCCATGTGCTACTCCGACACGGTGCCGCTCTACGGCGCCGAGCGGCTCAACGAGGGTGCGTTCCCGTACAAGAAGTACTGGCTCGAGTCGACACCCGACGGTGGCACCGAGGTCAGATACATGGAGTACCCGGTGCTTTCGGGGCTCTACCAGTACGCGGCCATGCAGGTCGGCAATGTGTGGGATCACCTGCCGCTGCCCGGTGCGCTGTCGGTTGTCGTGTACTTCAATGTGGTCGCGCTCGGGCTGGCCGTGGGGTGGTTGATCACGGTGTGGGCGTCGTCGCGACTAGCCGGGCGGCGGGTCTGGGATGCCGCGTTGATCGCGGTGTCGCCGTTGGTGATCGTGCACATCTTCACCAATTTCGACGCCCTCGCAACGGCTTTCGCGGCCACCGGCCTGCTGGCGTGGGCACGGCGGCGGCCGGTGCTCGCCGGGGTGCTGCTCGGTCTCGGCGGTGCGGCGAAGTTGTATCCGCTGCTGTTGCTCGGACCGATCATCGTGTTGTGTCTGCGCACCGATCCGATGCAACGTGTGCCCGCCGCCCAGGCAGGCCTGCGATTACGCGATATCGACAGTCTTGCAGCGGCCCGGGCCTGGCTGCGTGCGACCCCGACGCGGACCCAGGTTTTCGCGCAGCGTCCGCTCGGTTCGGCCACGCTGGCCGTGGCGGCGGCCCTCGGTACGTGGGGTGCGGTGAACCTGCCGATCGCGGTGCTGTTCCCGAACGGGTGGCGAGAGTTCTTCCGCCTCAACACCACCCGTCACGCCGACCCCGACTCGATCTACAACGTGATCGCCTCGTTCACCGGTTGGGAAGGTTTCGACGGTCCGCTGTCGCACGGTGAACCCCCGACCATCCTCAACACGGTCTCGCTGCTGTTGTTCGTGCTGGCCTGCGTGGGTATCGCCTATCTGATACTCACCGCCAACCGCCGCCCCCGCCTCGCCCAGCTGTGCTTCCTGGTGGTCGCCGCGTTCCTGCTCACCAACAAGGTGTGGAGCCCGCAGTACTCCCTGTGGCTGGTCCCCCTCGCCGTCCTCGCCCTCCCCCACCGCCGAATCCTGTTGGCCTGGATGACAATCGACGCCCTGGTCTGGGTGCCGCGCATGTTCTATTACCTCGGCGAGGACAACAAGGGCCTCCCTGAACAGTGGTTCACCGGCACAGTGGTCCTCCGCGACCTGGCCGTCGTCGCCCTGTGCGCGATGATCATCTACCAAATCCTTCGCCCCGAAGCCGACCTCGTCCGCCGCGACAACGTCGACGACCCAGCAGGCGGCCTCCTCGACCGAGCCCCCGACCCGCTACTCCCCTGGCTCCCCCACTTCCTCCAGCCCCGCAAGAGCTGGACCGACACCGTCCACCCGAACGCTGTCCGCGTGGCGCAGGACCCCGAATGGACTGAGCGGCCCTATCTCCGCAGTTAGCGGGGTGCCGCGCCGAAGCCCCGCCGACGGCCGAAGCCGCTGTCAGCCGAGCGACTACGCGAATCTAGCGTTCGGCCGGGTGCGTGACAGGGCAGAGTTCCACGAGTCCTTCCAGGCCGGCGAAGTCCTTGGGATTCACCGTGTACAGCGGCAATCGGTGCGCGGAGGCGATCGAGGCGATGAGCAGATCTATGCGGCGCGGCTTGGGGTTTCGCCCTGTCGCGAGCACCGCGGCGATCAGGTGGCCGTAACGGCGGGCGGCGCGGGTATCGAACGGGAGGGGATCGAACAGTGCCTCGGCGTTCTGCAGACGTTCGATGCGCACCGCGCGCTCACCGGCGTCGCCGGCGTAATGCGGGCCGGAGGCCAACTCCGCCATGGTGATCGAGCTGACGACGATCTCCTCCGGCAACTCGGCCGGATCCAATTCGTCGAACAGGATGACGACATTCGTGTCGACCAGCCCCCGCGATGGCTCGCCGGTCATCGAGGGTCCTCCACGGCGAAATCACCGCGGCGGTGGGCGCGATCGTAGGGGTCGTACAGCGAATCATCAATGACGGCCTCGGACTCCGCCAGCGAAGTGTCACGCGGCGAGGCCAGGTCGGCGAACGCGCTCAGTACCTCGTCCCGTGGGACGGCGGTGCGACGCCGCCGGTGGCGATGCGGAATCAAGTCGGCGACGGGCGACCCATCCACCGTGATTGTGTAGGACCGTCCGCTGCGGACTTCCCGCAGCACTCTGCTTGCATCGTTGCGCAGCTCCCGTTGCGGGATCTCCGGCAAGTCGGCTGGTGAAGTCATAAACCCATCGTAGCCTGCGATGCTACACACAAGCTACGGACTTGCTACACGCCCGGCGAGGCGACTATGCGACACGCGAACTACGCGGACTACATCCGCAGGTAGCGGGCCTGGAGTTCGGGTTCGACGGGGAGCATGTCGAGGTCGAGTTCCCAGGCGTTGCCGGTCCAGGGGTCGAAGAGGGGGGTGCCGGGGAGGGTGGGGAGGTGGCGACAGGATTGGGAGAGGAGGGTGGCGGGGGCGTCGGCTGCGTCGGGGGTGGCGGTGCCGACGATGAGGAGGGAGAGGCCGATGAGGTCGCCGCGGACCATGAGTTGGCCGAGGCGGACTACATCGGCGGCTTGGTAGCCGTGGGGGAAGTCGGCCGCTACCAGGATGCGGTGTTCTTTCGGGGGTGCCACTTCGCCTGCGTGGTAGGCGATTTCGGCCAGTTCGGCGGCGTTGGCGAGTTCGGCCAGGCGCGGGGAGATGTCGAGGTGGTCGGCGATCACGGGGCCTGCCAGCAGGGGTGACAGGGGTGTGGCGAGGCCGCGTAGGCCGCCGGTGAGGTCGATCAGGTCGATGCGGGTGGGTCGGTCGGGGATGGCGGCGACGAGGCGGGCCAGCAGGGCGCCGACCACGCGGGAGGCGGCGGCGCTGGACTCCGTGTCGACCCACAGCGGCCGGTTCAGCGGCACCGGAACGCAATACGGGATGCGCAGGTCGCCTCGCTCGGGTGCGTAGAGCTCGCCGAGACGGATGCCATCGCTGGCGGCGGCGCGGGTGGTCCACGCGGGGGCCAGCCAGGAGGCCAGGGCCGCGGGCATCACGGAGTCGGCTTCGGCGATCTCGCGGGCGAGCATGTCGCTGTCGCGGCGGTGGTCGGCATCGGCGCGACCGACCAGCTCGTCGTGGCGGCGTTGCGCGGCGTGACGGGCGGCGTCGGCGGCGGGGGTGTTTCGCGTTGCCGGATTCGAAACCGCTTCCGACAGTTCCTGATCCAGGCGCTTGGCGGCGTAGTCACGCGCCGAGACGAGGGCTGCGGCGGAGCGTGCGGCGTCCTCGAAGATCATCCACATGCGCTGTAGGCCGTGGTCGACTTCGAGGGGGATGCCGGGGGCGGGCGTCGGTTGGGCGAGCGATTCGGTCGAGGCAGCAGCATGGCCCGAAGCTGGTCCCGCCGACGCGCCTGCTCCATGAACCGGCGCCACCGGCACCGTCCCATCCGGAACGTGACCGCCGTGCGCAACGCCGCCAGGCACTCCGCCGTGCGCACTACCGGGCAGGCCGCCCTGCGCACCACCACCGGGGACACCGCCATGCGCAGCACCACCAGGCGCACCGCCGAAGGCAGCACCGCCAGGTACGCCACCGTGGGCACTACCGCTGAACGAATCGCCCTGCGCGCCCGACCCGAAACCACCGGTCGCCGACGACACGCCATTTGCCGCGTTGTGCCCGAAAGCTGCGGCACCCGAGGCACTTTGGCCAGGAACGCCATGCGTGCTCAGCAACTGAGCCACACCACCGGCATAACCCTGGCCGAGCGCACGCAACTTCCAGCCCGGCCCCCGCCGATACGCCTCGAGGCAGATCAGCGAACTCTCCCCCGCCGTCGGCGAGATGACGAATTCCGCTGCGGGAACACCGTTCTCGGCGAACGACGCGGTCACCGGCCCGAGCACGTGCCCGGCGGCGACGTACAGCAGCACGGCGTGCGCGTCCGAACGCACCTGGGACAGGGCAAGTTCCACCGAACTGCCGCCGAACCGCACACCGGGAGCCGAGGGACGCGACGCGCACACATGATCGTGTTCGTCGCGCACCCGCAGGTCCTCGCCGACCACGAGCGCGCCGAGTTCGACGGTGCCCGTGGTCTGGGCGGTGAAACGCACGGAGTCGGCGGTCAGTGTGGTGTTCTGCCCTGCCTTCAGGTGAATCACGGTGTCTGCCTTGCTGTGTGGTGCGGAAGGTCAGTCGCGGCCGAGGAAACGGCCGAGCTGCGGGACGGCCTCGCCGGGATGCTTGGCCTGGAAACCCTCGCCGAGCGCCTGCATCTTCCAGTCACCACCGGAGCGGTACACCTTCGCCATCGCCATCGCGGTGAACGGCATGCCGCCCGCGAGGGTGTAGCGGGCGAGTTCGCCGTTGGTCGTGCCGTCGATCAGGCGGCAGAAGGCGTTCTGCACCTGTTCGAAGGTGTGCCCCTTGTAGGAGGTGACGATGAACAGCAGCGTGGAGATGTGGGCGGGGATGCGGGTGAGGTCGACGAGGATCATCTCGTCGTCGCCTTCGCCCTCACCGGTGAGGTTGTCGCCCTGATGGCGGACTGAGCCGTCCTTGGACGAGAGCTGACCGTAGTAGGCCACGTCGACCAGGTTCTGGTCGGCGAACAGGCACACCGAGGCGTCGAGGTCGATGTCGACGGTGCGGTTGCCGAACATGCCACGGGTGCGCACCGGGTCCCAGCCCAGACCCATCTTCACGAAGGTGAGCGCGGCGCCTTCCTTGCGGAGGGTGACCCGCTGCCCCTTCTGCAAGCTGACCGGCCGGTCCTTGCTGAGACTGATCTCCCCGGTCGGCTGCGGCGGCGCGGCCGGCGAGGCGGCGGGCGGGTAGCCCCCACCGGGCGGCGGCGGGTAACCACCCTGCTGCGGCGGCGGATAGCCACCACCCGCGGGGGGCTGCTGCGGCGGTGCGGGCGGCGGGTAACCCCCACCGGGCGGCGCGTAGGCGGGCGCGGGCTGCTGGTAACTCGGCGCCGGAGGCGGCGGCGGTGCGGCCTGCTGCGGTGCGGCGGCGGGCTGCGCGGGCGAATCATCCACCTGCACACCGTGATCGGTGACCAGCGCGGCGAAGCCACCGGCGTACCCCTGGCCGACGGCGCGCACCTTCCAGCCACCTTGACGGCGGTACAGCTCCAACGCGATCACGATCGACTCGGCGTTGAGACCCTCGATGAGGTACGAGTACAGCTGGTTGCCCGCGGCGTCGGAGATGATCGCGGTCGGCGGGGCGAAACGACCGAAATTGCTGGTCGCGTCGTCGAGGGTGATGACCGCGCGGATCTGGTCGATCTCGGCGGGCACGGCGGGCAGCGACACCGCGAGCGAGGCGGGCTGCCCGGCCGGCCCGGGTCGCAGGTCCACACCCGGACCGCTCGGCTGGTTGTAGAACACGAAATCGGCGTCGGTGCGGACCTTGCCCTGCTCGGTGACGAGCAGCGCGGACAGATCGGCCGGTGCCGTGAGCTGGAGTGAGATCACCACGTCACTGACGGCCAGTGGACCGTTCTGGCCTTTGGCGAGTGTTGCAGACAAGTTCGACCCTTCGCTTGTCGGTGCGGTCTTGTTGTCACTGTACGAGAAACCGGGCCCGGGCGTTCAGCCTCCCGATCGGTTAGGGTGACGTCGCTGTCGGAACGGGGCGTCGCACCCGCCTTACAAAGGGGCCAGGAATGGCGCAGTTGTTCGAACAATCGAAGAAAGTGATCGAGGCACATCTCGCGGGGACCAGTATCCGCGCGATCGCGGGCTCGATGGTTGCCTACGAGGGCAATGTGCAGTTCAAATCGGCCGGCTTCGGCGGCGGCGAGGGCGTGCTCAATGGTCTCAAGCGCCGCGCCACCGGCGAGAAGCTGTCGCTGATGGAGTGCACCGGCAACGGCCGGGTGTTCTTCGCGGTCAACGGCCAGAACGTCACCGTGGTGAACCTGAACAACGACACGTTGCAGGTCGAGTCGCAGCAGTTGCTTGCCTTCGCGGGCAATCTGCGCACCGACGTGCGGTTCGCCGGTGTCGGTGGAATGTCTTCGGGCAGTGGCCTTTTCACTACAACGGTGAGCGGTCAAGGTCAGGTGGCGCTGCTGTCGGCCGGTGGGCCGTTGATCCACCTCGAGGTGTCGCCGCAGTACCCGCTGATCGTCGACCCGGATGCGTTCGTCGCGGCGCGCGGCAATCTCAACCAGTCGTTCGTCACCGACGTCTCCTGGCGCACGATGGTCGGCCAGGACGCGGGCGAGGCGTTCTCGCTGCGGTGGGACGGCCAGGGCGTTGTGCTGATCCAGCCCGCGGAACGGTAAGGGAAAGCGACGATGTTCGAGAAGGTCAACAGCAAGGTCGTCAAGGTCGACGTCGCCCAGGCCGGCGGGGTGGTCGGGCGCACCGGCGCGATGCTGTTCTACACCGGCCAGGTGCAGTTCTCCCCACACCAGATTCCCGGCGCGGGTGGCGGCATGGGCGGCGGTGGTGGGCTGATGCGCATGGCGGGCGCCATGATGGCGGGCGAACACGAGCGGACCATGCTCGCGCGCGGAAACGGTTCCGTCCATTACGGATTCGCCGGGCTCGAGGTGCACGTGGTGCAGATGCAGCCCGGTGCGGTGCTGCGGGTGGAGGCCTCGCGGCTGCTGGCGAACACCGCCGGGTTGCAGGCCTCGGTGGTGTCGGTGGCCAGTTCTGGTGGTGGTGGCGGTGGTGGCCTGATGGGTGCGCTGCGCGGGGCCGCCGCGGGTGTGGCGACCGGGCAGGGCATGTTCACCACGCAACTGAGCGGTCAGGGTTCGGCGGTGCTGCTGGCGCACGGCGGATTCCTGGAATTGCAAGTGGGCGGGCCGAATCCGGTGGTCGTCGACCCGCAGGCATTCGTCGCGGCCTACGGAAACGTGCAGACCGAATTGAAGGCGGCGATGAGCTGGCGCGACGCGGTGGGTCGCGGATCGGGCGAGGCGATGCAATTGCATTGCCACGGTCAGGGTGTCGTGTATGTGCAGGCCTCCGAAGAGAAGTTGTGAGTCATGAGCGAAATCCTGTCCCCCATGAATCTCGGTGCCAGCGACAATATTCCGGGTAACAGCTACGCCTATTGCATCGACCTGACCGGGCCGTGGTTCATGCGCAAGGGCGCCATGATCGCCTACTACGGCCAGATCAATTTCCAGCTGCTCACGCACGGTCTGCAGGGTCATCTCACCCAAATGGTGAGCAGTCAGTTCTCGGCGCCGCTGTTCGCCGGTGAATACGTGGTGGCCGAGGGCCACGGCAAGCTCATCATCGGCGACCGGGGCTACGACATCAATTCCTACGATCTCGAGGACGGCAACCTCACGATCCGCGGCGCCAACCTGCTCGCGTTCGAGCCGGGTCTCGCGCTGAAACAGTCGATCGTGCCCGGCTTCCTCACCCTCATCGGCACCGGCAAGTTCCTCGCCTCGTCCAACGGACCGGTGATGTTCGCCGAACCCCCACTGCGGGTGGACCCCGAGGCGCTGGTCGGCTGGGCCGACTGCCCGTCCCCGAGCCACCACTACGACCAGGGCTGGATCACCGGTTTCCTGTCGGCGGGCGCGGCCGCGATGGGCGCCACCTCCGGCGAGGAACGCCAGTTCGACTTCACCGGCGCGGGCACCGTCCTCATCCAGTCCTCGGAGAAGGTGATGAGCGACAACGCCCTGGTCCGCACCATCGAGGGCCAGCTGCAGAGCGGCGTGAGCGTGGGCGGCCTGCAGCGCATCCAGGCCGTCGTCACCCAGAAACTCGCCGGTCAGCAGCAGTACTAGACCGGATCCGCGACGGGGAGGGCGGCGTGGAACCAGTCGAGGATTTCCGCGCCGGCCAGGATGCCTGCGGCGGTGGTGACGGTGAGGTTCGGGGCGGTGTAGGCGAGTTCTTCGAGTTCGCCGTGGCGGGGGCGGATGGCGGCGTCGGCGGATTCGAGCATGTTCGCGTCGAGGGCGCCGTCGCCCGCGGCGAACAGTTGCGCGCCGTCGGGTAAGTCACCGGATTCGGTGAGGCGGCGGCGGACTTCGGCGACGGCGAGGCTTTTGCAGACCGCGTCGGGCATGGTGTAGATCTTGCGGCCCTGCTGGGAGGCCGACCAGCCGTTGGCGCGACACCAGGTGTCCCATTCGGCGAGGAAGCCCGCCGGGACCGCCTCGGGGCGGACGACCAGGTAGCAGAACAATTCGTCGGCCTCGCGATACTTGGTGACCCAGGAATCGCTGATCCGCGAACGTAACTCGGCGCCGACCGAAGCCAAGGTCGCGCCCGTCGCGTTGACCTGATCGTCGATGGACAACCGCCACGCCGGGTCGGGAATGCCGTCGACGAGGATATTGCCGCCGTTGCTCGTGATGGCGAAACGCCACGGCGCACCGGGTAATTCGATGCGCTGGAACTGCTCGATAGTGCGGGTGGTCGTCGGGAGCACCGGCGCGTTCGCGGCCAGCTCACGCAAACGGGCGATCGCGGTGGTGGTCATATAGGACAGGGGTTCGCCCTCGTAGTACTCGACGCATTCCTTCTCGACACTGTCCGCGCCGTGGAAGGCGTTGCGCGAGAAGATCATCGTGCGATCCAGGTCGGTGGCGAACAGGGCGGTCACTGCGATAGCTCCTTGATCAGGCCCATGCAGGAGTAGGCCAGATCCGGCACCACCTCTACCGGGACATTGCGTGCGGCGGCGAGCAGGCGGATGTGGGCGTGCTCGGGTGCGTCGGCTTCCCGCACCAGCACCCGCCACGGTACGCGACGCAGCAGCACCCGGGTGGTCTCGCCGACGCCGGGTTTCACGTAATTCACTGTGCTGATGCCATATTCGGCACGCACCTTCTCCACCGACGCCCAGCCCGACCAGTCGGGTGTTCGATCGGAATCCCGGATCGCGGCGACGGCGGCGGGCACCTTGTCACGAATGGCTTCGAAGGCGGTGGTGACGGTGTCGATCAGTTTGTTCGACACGTCGTCGGCGGCCAGTTCGCGATAGAACTTGGCGCCGTGGAAGTCACGCGGACCGATCAGCTTCTCGTTCAGGACCGTGCGTGAAACCAAGCCGGAAACAGTGGAATTCAGGCAGGCCGAGGCGATGAGGAAATCGTCACGGGTGCCGAAGGTTCGCACACAATTGGCCGGGTCGGCCAGCACGACGAGTTCGTCGTCGAACCTGGCGCCGCCCGCCGCGTGATAGGCGTCCAGGGCGGCGGTGAGTTCGTGGGTGATGGCACCCTTGCCGGTCCAGCCGTCGACGAACACGATCGTGGACGGATCGTGGTGGTGGGCAAGGTAATCCAGGGCGACGGAGTCGATGCCGCGGTCGCGGACGATGGACACCGCGTAATGCGGTGCGTCGAGGGCCGGACGCCCGATCCCGCTCGCGAGCCAGCGCCGCATCAGCACACCGATCGGTGTCCCCGCGCGCGCCAGCGACACCAGCACGATGTTCTCGCCACGTTCGGCGACGACAAGTTCGGCCACCGTCGCCACGGCAAGGGCGAGCCGCTCGGCGCTGTCGGCGAGCACCCGATCGAAGAGTTCGCGGTAGGCGGCGTCGGGCTGATACTCCACCGGCAGTGACTCGGCGTAATGAGCCTTGCCCGCCTGGATACGCCGTTCCCGTTCGGCCACATCGGCTTCCAGGTCGACATCGGAGAGATCCTTGAGCAGCCACGACACGTCTTCGCGCGCGTAGGAGCCGAACTCCGGGCCGTACAGTGGCGCCGGGAACGCCCGCGCCTCCACGGGCTCGTGATCTGGAGCCACCAGCTCGTCCCGGCCGGCGGCACTGCCCGGTGCGCCGTTCGTGGCCCGGATCAGCCCATCCACTGCTTGCGTACCCTCGTCCGATACCTGCGCAGTGCGCGAGGAGTTCAGCACACGAGGGTCGGCCCCCGGGACAACGGCGACCAGCACATCCGCACCGGATGTCGTGAGTACATCCACCAATCCACCCGGTGCGACGAGTTCCGCGGTGTCGGCGGGTGGGTCGATGACGACAAGCAAGACCGGGTTCTCCCCTTCCCACTGCGCGTTGTAGAGGTAGCGCTGTGCGGTCGGGTCTGGTTCGGGGGCGGTGAAGCGGAAACCTCTGCGCAGCGGGTAGCCGGGTTCGTCGAGAACGTAAGCCGGTGAACGAGTGGTGGTTTGGAAGCGGGCGGGGATGCCCGCGTCGGCCAGTCCGGCAGCCAGGCGCACCGGCATGTACATGAGTTCTTCGTGACCGAGCACGATCACCGGACGCCCGTTGAACTCGGCATCCAGTCGTGCACGCACCTCGTCGACGACACCGTTCACCGCATCGTCGAAAGCTGCCTTGTCCGTGCGCAGAATCCCGTGCCGCCCGCCCTCGGGAGCATCGCTCGGCCACGACACCTCGAGGCGCGCGTACGAACCGGGCTGCACCGCTTCGGGATTGAGTCGCGGCTCCGGAAGCGCCGCGACCGCGTCGACCAGGTCGTCAGGAAGGTCGACCAGACCTGTTGCCAGACAAACGGTGTCGATGCGAGCGCCCAGTTCGGCAGCGAACTTCTCGAACTTGTCGCGGTCGGCGGCGGTCCGCAAATCGACCAGCGAGGCGAGCACATAGTGCGAACGCGGTGCGAACTCGTGCAGGGCGCGCACGGCGTCGATAGCCGTATCACCGGTGGAGATTTCGTCGTCGACGAGGACAAGCGGCAGATCGTTGGCGAAGATGTCGGCCGGTGCCGGTTGCAGCAGGTGCGAGGTGGCATGGGAGTGCCCCTCCTCGAAACCGGTGAGCGTAGTGGCCCGCGATTCGTGTCGACGGGTGGAATGCAGGTAGCACCCCGCGTCCAGGCGCGCGGCCACACAGTGACCGAGACCTGTTGCTGTCTCGGCGAATCCGAGAACCACCGCCTCCTGCCCGCCGAGCTTGTCCGCGACCAGGTCGGCCAGGCGGTTGCCCGCCCCGATCACCACGTGCGGGTCGGTCGGCAGGTGTTTGCCGAGCACGGTCGAGACCAGCAGATGCGCCCGACGCGGATTCCGACGCAGACCCGGACGCACCAATTCACCGATCGACAGTGCGCCGGGCAGCACGTCCGACTCGGCGATCGCGGTCACTTCCTGCGACGCGCCCGTGGCGAAAGCCTGTCCGTGATGCAGGCGAATTCCGAGATGACTTGTGGCCCAAGGCATTTCGATCGTGCGCACCGCGTTCATTCCGCGATCATCGCTGTCAGCAGATCCACGAAGGACACTCCCTTGTTCGCCACCCCGAACGCGCGAGCCCGGACCAGCGTCTGGCGGGCCCAACTGCGGTGGGGGCGCATCTCGTTCATCTTGTTGCGGTACTCGGAGGCGGCAACCCCGCCGACATCGGCCTCCATGATGTGCAGCGCGTCGGCGTATTCCTCGTGCGTCACCACCGACAGCGCGTGCACGGCGGCCACGTGCGACGGGTGGATCACCGTTTTGCCCTGGATGCCGTTGGCGCGGTCGAGGGTGATCTCGCGCAGCAAACCGTCGAGGTCGCGGCTCACCAGGTACTGCCGGAACGGCACCGCGTCGGATTCCTCGAACGGGGCGGTGCGCAGCAGCGGGCGGAACATGCGTTCGTGGTCGGCGAAGTACTCCCACACCGGGCCGGTGATGATGAAACCGGTGCCGTCGGCGCGGCCGAGGTAGTTGACGATGTCGGCGATCACGTCGGCGATCACCCGCACGTCGTAGATGGTGAGGTCGCGGTCGCGGCGGATGCCGAAGGTCGAGCACATGTCGGTGGCGCCGATGCGCACCGCGAGCAACCGGTCCCGATGCTCGGCGAGCAGCTCGGCGATGCGCGAGAGCTGTTCGTCGCGGGTCTGGCGATGCACCAGGTTCGCCGATTCCAGCACCGGCATGCCGTAGACGGGGCGGCCGAGGCGGTCACCGGCCGCGTCGAGCGCGGCCAGATAGGCGGGCCCGGTGACGGCGTCGAACTTGGGGAAGACGAAACCGGTGAGCATGTCGGCGCCCGGCCCGAGCCGGTCGGCCAATTCGGTGACGGTCTGCACGTCGCGCACCCGGACGAACAACATCGGCACCGGGTCCGCGACACCGGCGAGCAGGTCGAGGGTGGCGACCGCGTGTTCCTTCGCGGCGTCGACCTGATGGTCGGCCACGGCGTCCTCGAGGTCGATCACCATCGAACACACTCCGCGCGCGGCGCGACGCAGAATGGTCGCGGCCAGATCGGGACGGGTCGCGGGCACATAGAGGGTGGCGCCGAGCGCGGTGGCGAGCAGTTCGCGGTCGGCGGTTCCCGGAATCGGTTCCGGTTCGACCAGGAACAACTCACGGCTGCGCGGGCCCTGCAGATTGTGGAAGTGGCGCAGCGGCACCTGCTTTCGCAGGTTCACCTCCGGTGCGATGGCGTAGCCTGCGGTCATTCCCCCCACCTCATTCGTCGACCCGTGTCATGTCGTGTGCGGTCCTAAGTGCTGTCGGTTCCTACGGTTTTTCGCATGCGATCGACCACTCCGGCGATGAACTCCGCGACGGTTCGCAGTTCAGAAACATACGCCCAATAGTCTGGATGACGACCGGTCAGTCCAGCCGTCATGCGATCGAGGCGTTCGGCTTGCGCGTCGAGCACCGAACCCCACTCGCCGACCAGCCCTCGATCGACGGCGAGCATCTGCGCGTCCCGCAGCCGGAATCGTACGGTGCGCAGCTGCGCTTCGGGGTCCGCACGTACCTCGCGCAACAGTTCGAGCCGCCGGGTGACGGCGTCGACGAGCTGTTCGGACTCGGCGAGGTGTTCGCGCGCGGTCGCTGTCAGGTCAAGGGCGGTCTCCGGATCGCGGTCGGCAGCCGCGACGCGCGCGCGTACCAGCGCCGCGTCCGCGGCCTCGATACCGCGCCGGCTTTCGCGTTCATTGTTGGTCAGATCCGCCGAACTCGCAGCGTTGAACTCGCGCAGCAACGCCGAGTACGCGGGGCCGAGCGCGTCGGCCCGATTGCGTACGGCCGCCAGCCGGGTGGTCACCGAGGCGATCGCGTTGGACGCGGCGTTGGCACGAGATGGTGCCTGCGCCAACACTTCCCGCAATCCCACACATGCCTGGCGGATCTCGGTCGCGGCCTCCCGCGCGGCCGCGACGGCGGTACCCGGATCGACCCCTGAAGCTGTGACCAGTGCCTCATTCAATTTCCGCACGCCCGCGGCCACCGAAGGGTAGGAGACGTACTCCGACGACTCGGCCGCGGCGAGTTCCCGCTCGGCCTCGGCCCGCACCTGTGCGAGCAACTGCGGCACCGACGCCCGCACGCTCACCGCGTGCTCGAGTCCGGCCCGATGCGCGTGATAGAACTCGTCGACCCCGCGCGCGGCGTCGGCGAGCTCACGAACCAGCGCGTCGGCCCTGGCCGGGCCGTCGGCGATCGCGGTCCCCGCGGCCTCGGCGCTGTCGAGTTCGTCGGTGAAACTCAGATAGGCGCCCGACGCGGCATAGCACCGCGTGCGCACCGGTTCCCATACGGCGCCGATGTGGCGCTCGGGGAACACCTGCTCGCTCGCCGCCACACCCGCCTCCGCTGCCGTCTGCCTGCGATCCATATCCAGGAAGGCCGCGGCCGTCGCGGCCCGCGCCCCACTGATCCAGGCATTGTCCGGCCCCGACCTGAACCATCCGCGTCTGCGAGGTGTCACCGGCGTATCCCCTTTCCGAACCACGCAGCGGTCACCCGCCCGCTGACCCGATCGTAGGAGATTCCGCCTAGCTACCAGGGCTCTCGGTTGTTCCTACGCAAGTTCGCCGAAACCTATTACTGTCGTAGCGGTACCCGGCGATTCGGACATGCTGGGAAACGACACACCGGACTAACCGAAGGGATTCCCGCATGGGTGTCAGTCTGTCCAAGGGCGGCAATGTCTCGCTGACCAAAGAGGCCCCGAACCTGACCGCGGTCGCGGTCGGCCTCGGCTGGGACGTGCGCACCACCACCGGCACCGACTTCGACCTCGACGCCAGCGCCATCGCGACCGGCGCCGACAAGAAGGTCGTGTCCGACAAGCACTTCGTGTTCTTCAACAACCTGAAGTCCCCCGAAGGCGCGATCGAGCACGCCGGCGACAACACCACCGGTGAGGGCGAGGGCGACGACGAGGTCATCAACGTCGACCTGGCCAACACCCCGCCGACCATCGAGAGCATCTTCTTCCCGGTCTCGATCTACGACGCGGAGACCCGTCAGCAGTCGTTCGGCCAGGTGCGCAACGCCTACATCCGCGTTGTCGACCGCGCCAACGGCACCGAGCTCGCCCGCTACGACCTGTCCGAGGACGCTTCCACCGAGACGGCTATGGTCTTCGGTGAGCTGTACCGTAACGGTGCCGAATGGAAGTTCCGCGCCATCGGTCAGGGCTACGCCTCCGGCCTGGCCGGTATCGCCCGCGACTACGGCGTCAACGTCTAGTCATCATCATGAGCAGGGGGTTCCAGGTTTCGGGCCCCCTGCTCGTGTGACACAGAAAGGTCCCTCCGCGTGATAACGCGCATCTTCGGCCTGTCCATCGTCATCACGGTGCTCTCGTTGGTCGTGGCCTACCTCTACGGTGGCATGACTGCCCTCGCACTGTGTGCGATCCTCGGCATCCTCGAGGTGTCGCTGTCGTTCGACAACGCCGTCATCAACGCCACCGTGCTGGAACGGATGAGCGAATTCTGGCAGCGGATCTTCCTGACCGTCGGCATCCTCATCGCCGTGTTCGGTATGCGTCTGCTGTTCCCGCTCGCCATCGTGTGGGTCACCGCCGGACTGAACCCGGTCGAAGCCTTCGACCTGGCGCTGAACCCGCCGGCCAACGATGCCCTCGAGTTCCCCGACGGCAGCCCCAGCTACGAGAAGCTGCTCACCGACGCGCATCCACAGATCGCGGCCTTCGGCGGCATGTTCCTCGCACTGCTGTTCCTGAACTTCATCTTCGAAGAGCGTGAGATCACCTGGCTGAGCTGGCTGGAGAAGCCGCTGGCGAAGGCGGGCAAGCTCGACATGCTCTCCGTGGTCGTCGCTGGCACCGGCCTGGTCCTGGTCGCGGAGTTCCTCGCCGCCGACGACGACCGCTCTACCGTGCTGGTCGCCGGCCTGCTCGGCATGATCGTCTACATCCTCGTCGACGGCCTCGGTTCGATGTTCCACACCGAGGAATTCGAGGAAGGCCCGCAGGGTGGGCCGTCCACGCTGGTCAAGGCGACCGGTAAGGCCGCGTTCTTCCTCTTCCTGTACCTCGAGGTGCTCGATGCCTCGTTCTCGTTCGACGGTGTGATCGGCGCGTTCGCCATCACGTCCGACCCGATCATCATCGCGCTCGGCCTCGGCCTCATCGGTGCGATGTTCGTCCGGTCGATCACGGTGTACCTGGTCCGTCAGGGCACGCTCGGCGACTACGTATACCTCGAGCACGGCGCCCACTGGGCGATCGGCGCGCTGGCCACGATCCTGCTGGTCTCGATCGGCGTGCACGTCGACGAGCTCATCACCGGCCTGATCGGTGTGGCGTTCATCGGCGCGGCGCTGATCAGCTCGATCATCCGCAACCGCAAGGCGGAGCCGGACGCGATCGAAGACAGCAAGGAACCCGCGTCGGTCTAGACGTGGTGACCTGCGGCGGCGGATCCTCGACGGATCCGCCGCCGTTGTCGTTTCTCAGGCCGGTTGCAGTTCGCGCCGGAGCTGTCCTGAGACGCGCTGGGCGGTGCGGCGTGGACCGGCCCGCAGGAACACGAAGAACAGGATGACGAGCAGGGCGATCCGTGTCCAGACACCGAACTGGACGATGCCTTCCATGAGGTGCACGTTCTTCCCCTCGCCCATCGCCGCGAAGTAGCGGAAGACGCCGACGCCGACCGCGATGTCGGCGATCAGGTAGCCGGCGACGAGTGTCCACGGCACCTCGAGCAGCACGAGGAACGGAATTATCCACAGGGTGTATTGGGGTGAGTGCACCTTGTGGAAAAGCAGGAAACCGGCCAGCATCGCAGCGCTCACACCCACCCACGGGAACGCCGAGGCCGGGGTCCAGCGCCGGTAACCGAGCCACAGGGCAAGGGCGAACGACACGAAGATCAGCAGCGGTGAGACCACCGAGACCATGGTGTGCCAGCTTGCCGACGTTTCGGCGGTCCGGCCGAACAGGGCTTGATGACCCCAGTACCAGATCGAATTGGTGGTGATGTCGGCCTGCCGCATCTGCTGGAAGGTGATCGAGGCCCGCCAGCCCTCGACTCCCGCCAGGACGAACGGCAGATTCACCGCGACCACCGTCGCCATCGCCGCGAGCAGGGTCTGCGACGCGCCTGCCACATCGAGTTCGCGCAACCGGCGCCCGTCGCGCGGCGCACCCTCGGTGAGGACGTAGAAGGCCAAGGGCAGCACGAAGATTCCGGGGTAGATCTTGAGGCAGAAACCGAGCGCGAGCAGTACCCCGGCGATGATTCCCCTGGTCCGCACCGACAGACCGGTCAGCATCGTCATCACATAGACCGCCGCCACCGCCGTGCACACCACCGGCAGCTCCCAGTTGTGGAAGGCGTAGAGCACCAGCGGCGGGCCGATCGCCCACAGCAGCGCGGCCGGACCGGCCATTCGCGCCAGCATCCAGGCGGTGAGCAGGGCGAACGGGGTGAGCAGCAACGCCGAATGCCACAGGAAATCGGCGTCGTTGGACGCGCCGATCGCGCCCGCCCACATCAGCAGGCCGCTCAGCACGGGGTACTCGACGGCGCCACCGGTGAGCGCGCCGTCGTCGGTGATGGCACCGTCGACGTACGGGAAAACGTGATTGTCGATATCGCGGCCAAGCCAGAGGAACTGGATATCCGAATAACAGACGGCGGTGTCCTTGCGCTCCTCGAAGATCAGGCTGCGGCCCGATTCGTCGATCGCGCCGCCCGCGCACCGCGCCTTGTTCGCATACGCCAAGGCGAGGGTGAGCCCGCACAACAGCACGATCAGGAAGGTCAACGCCGTGGCTGTCGCCGCACGGCGTGCCGAATGCTGCAGCGGTACGGCCGTGGTCATGTCGACCACATTAAGCGGAACCGGCGCCGGAGCCCGGCGATCACCCGCCGCGCCGACCGGTTTCGATCGCACTCGGCGGGTCATGTAGCCTTGTCGGGTTGCTGACGCAACGAACCCTCCTGCCACGGAAAGTCCGTGGCCGTTTACCAGTCCACAGGAGGTGATTGGTCCGTGCGTCAATATGAAGTGATGGTCATCCTCGACCCCAGCCTGGACGAGCGCATCGTCGGGCAGTCCCTGGATAATCTGTTCTCGGTCGTGAAGACCGAGGGCGGCAAGCTCGACAAGGTCGACATCTGGGGCCGCCGCCGGCTCGCCTACGAAATCGCCAAGCAGGCAGAAGGCATCTACGCGATCGTCAACCTGACCGCGACCCCGGCCACCGTGAGCGAGCTCGACCGCCAGCTGGGCCTGAACGAGACGGTGCTGCGCACCAAGGTTCTGCGCAACGACAAGTAGTTCACCTCCTTTGTGTCGGAGCCTGGCTTTAGGCTCAGCGCAAATCCAGGATGTGGACTGCACCCCCGAGCAGGAGGAACCCCATGGCAGGCGACACGGTCATCACCGTCATCGGAAACTTGACGGCAGACCCCGAGCTTCGTTTCACGCCCGCGGGCGCAGCGGTGGCGAATTTCACCGTCGCTTCGACTCCCCGTGTGTTCGATCGCAATTCGAACGAATGGAAAGACGGCGAGGCACTGTTTCTGCGCTGCAACATCTGGCGCGAAGCAGCGGAGAACGTCGCCGAAAGCCTGACCCGAGGCGCTCGCGTGATCGTGAGCGGACGGCTCAAGCAGCGCTCCTACGAAACCCGCGAGGGTGAGAAGCGCACGGTCGTCGAGCTCGAGGTCGACGAGGTCGGCCCGTCGCTGCGGTACGCGACCGCGAAGGTCTCCAAGGCCGGTCGTGGTGGCGGAGGCGGTGGCTTCGGTGGTGGTTCCGGTAATGCCGGTGGTGGTGCAAGCGCAGGCGGCTACAACGCCAACAGTGGTGGCGGACGCCCGGCAGGTAATGCCGGCGACGACGACCCGTGGGGTAGCGCGCCCGCGGCCGGCTCCTTCGGGGGCGGCGGCCGCATGGATGACGAACCGCCGTTCTGATCGAACGGCACTCATAGTACGGAGAGAAAACCATGCCTAAAGCGCCCGCGCGCGAAAAGGTACTGAAGAAGAAGGCCTGCGCTTTCTGCAAGGAAAGCAAGTCCGGAATCGTCAATATCGATTACAAGGACACCACGCTGCTGCGTAAGTACGTCAGCGATCGCGGCAAGATCCGCGCCCGCCGCGTCACCGGCAACTGCGTGCAGCACCAGCGTGACATCGCCGTTGCCGTCAAGAACTCGCGTGAGGTGGCTCTGCTGCCTTACGTGTCGACTGCTCGCTGAGAAAGGGAGTCGGACAGATGAAGCTCATCCTCACTGCTGATGTCGACAATCTCGGCGCCCCCGGCGACCTTGTCGAGGTCAAGGACGGCTACGGCCGCAACTTCCTGCTGCCCCGCGGTCTGGCCATCCAGGCCACCCGTGGCGCCCAGAAGCAGGTCGACGGCATCCGCCGCGCCCAGGACGCCCGCAAGGTGCGCGACCTGGATCACGCCAACGAGCTGAAGCAGGCCATCGAGGGCCTGACCGGTGTCTCGCTGGCCGTGAAGACCGCCGACAGCGGCAAGCTGTTCGGTTCGGTCACCACCGCCGACGTGGCCTCGGCCATCAAGGCGGCCGGTGGCCCCGTGGTCGACAAGCGCAGCATCGAGCTGCCGAAGTCGCACATCAAGGCGACCGGCAAGCACGGCATCGTGGTGCACCTGCACCCCGATGTGGTTGCCAAGTTCGACCTCGAGGTCACTGCGAACTAGTTTCGCCGGAAACCACCCCCGTGTTGTCACGGGGGTGGTTTCTGCTGCCCTTGTCGAGGGATCTTCTCCGATAGCTGGCTAGTAGCCGAGATTCGGGTTCGTTGTGGTCGAGTAACCCAGCCCACAGTCGGCAACTGCCTGACCTCCTGTTATTCAGCCTGTGGATTACCGAGGAAACCGACCGGCAGAATTGTGACTCCGGTCATAACGTGAACGCCCGCTGTTTACCCAACACGCCCGGTTGTTCACGTTCGCCGACACGCCGCAACTTCTTTAATCCACAGGGCCGAAGTCTGGTAAAGGGCGATCTATCAGGGCGTTCTACCGCACTGACCTGGGTTTTCCCCACGTTTTCCACAGGGGCTGCACAACAACAGGTGAACTACCCCCAAGTTATCCACAGTTGTGTGCACATGTCGGTTTGGCGTGGCTCGAAAACGTCGCCTAGGTTCATCGCATCGCCTCGCACGTGACCCCGGGAATCGTGCAGGGAACCGATTGCTGGCACTCGTGTCGGTGCCCGGGAGTACAACGAGTACATCGATGTGAAACCCCCGGTTCTGCGGGCAGAGAGGACGGTCGATTCTGGTGACTACCACCGGTGACCGCGCGCATACCGAGTTTCCACCCGAGCCCCCCGGCGAGGACTTCGGCCGTCAGCCCCCGCACGACATGGCTGCCGAACAGTCCGTCCTCGGCGGCATGCTGCTCAGCAAGGACGCCATCGCCGACGTGGTGGAGGTGCTGCGGCCCGGCGACTTCTACCGCCCCGCCCACCAGGCCGTCTACGACACGATCCTCGACCTGTACGGCCGCGGCGAACCCGCCGACCCGGTCACCGTCGCCGCCGGCCTCGACCGCCGTGGCGAGCTGAAGCGCATCGGCGGCCCCGCCTACCTGGTCACCCTCACCCAGACCGTCCCCACCGCCGCCAACGCCGGCTTCTACGCCGAAATCGTCGCCGAGAAGGCCATCCTGCGCCGCCTCGTCGAAGCGGGCACCCGCATCGTCCAGTTCGGCTACGCGGGCGCCGACGGCCAGGACGTCGCCGAGGTCGTCGACCGCGCCCAGGCCGAGATCTACGAGGTCACCGAACGCCGCACCACCGAGGACTTCACCCCCCTCGAAGAACTCCTCCAGCCGACGATGGACGAAATCGACTCCATCGCCTCCCGAGGTGGCATCTCCCTCGGCGTCCCCACGGGCTTCACCGAACTGGACGAGCTCACCAACGGTCTGCACCCGGGTCAGATGATCATCGTCGCCGCGCGACCAGGCGTGGGCAAGGCGCTGGCGCTCGATACGCCGCTGCCTACCCCCAGCGGGTGGACCACGATGGGTGAGGTCCGCGTTGGCGATGAATTGCTAGACGCGCAGGGGCATCCGACACGCGTCGTCGCGGCAACCGAAGTCATGACCGACCGTCCTTGCTACGAGGTCGAGTTCTCCGACGGCACCGTCTTGGTCGCGGATGAACAGCACCAGTGGCTTACCGAGACCCGTGCTTCACGACGTTCCGCACAGGAGGCTGCCCGAGGCGGCACCCAGCGGACCTCCGCCGCGGTCCGCACCACGGCCGAGATCGCGCGGACACTGCGCTGCGACACCGCGGACCGGCGGATCAACCACTCGGTCACCAACGCGGCACCGTTGCAACTCCCCGCAAGAGACCTGCTCGTCCCGCCGTACACCCTCGGGGCATGGTTGGGCGACGGAACCGCAGCTGCCGCCCAGATCACCAGCGTCGACCCCGAAATCGTCGCGCGTATCGAAGCCGAGGGCATCGTCGCGGTCCCGTCCCAGTCCGCGCGATGGCGCTTCCAGTTGACGTTGCCTGCGGACGAACCCGTCGCGCCGCGCGAATGCGTGGTGTGTGGCACCGAATTCGTCCCGTTCACCAGTGAAGTTCGCACCTGCGGCCGTTCCTGCGGTGGCAAGGCGCGGTTCATCTCCGCGCCCGTTCCGGCACCCACCTGTGCGAACTGCGGTGGCCCTTCCATCGGTCTGCGTTCGTGCCAGTCGTGCCGCAACACCGTCGGTAGTGTGCAGGCCCGCCTGCGGACGCTCGGTGTCCTGGGCGACAAGCACATTCCGATGTCCTATCTGCGTGCGTCGGAGGGCCAGCGCCGAGCCCTGCTGGCCGGTCTGCTCGACACCGACGGCACCGTCACCCATGGCGGTTCGGTGCAGTTCGCGGTCACCAGCGAACGGCTGTTCCGTGATGTGCAGGAACTCGTCGTCGGGCTGGGCTACCGCTGCGGTGTGTCGACCAAGCGTGTTCGCGGACGGTCGGAAGAGTCGTCGACCTGCTTCACCCTCACTTTCGCGACCGACGACGAGGTCTTCGGGCTGCACCGGAAAGCCTTGCTACACAAGGAACGTCGTGCGGCTCGCAACACCGCCCGCTCGAATTCACGCTATATCGTCGATGTGCGTCGCATCGATTCCGTTCCGGTCCGATGCGTGGAAGTCGACAATGCCGACCATCTCTATCTGGCCGGTCGCTCCATGGTCCCGACACACAACTCGACGCTCGGCATGGATTTCATGCGCAGTTGCTCGATCAAGCACGGCATGGCCAGTGTTATTTTTTCGCTCGAAATGAGCCGGACCGAGATTGTGATGCGTCTGCTTTCAGCTGAGGCGAAGATCAAGCTGGGTGATATGCGGTCCGGGCGGATGAGTGATGACGACTGGACCAAGCTCGCGCGGCGGATGAGTGAGATCAGTGAGGCGCCGCTGTTCGTGGATGATTCGCCGAACTTGACCATGATGGAGATTCGGGCCAAGGCGCGGCGGCTCAAGCAGCGTCATGATCTGAAACTCGTCGTGGTGGACTACCTGCAGCTGATGAGCTCGGGGAAGAAGGTCGAGTCGCGGCAGCAGGAAGTCTCGGAATTCTCGCGGCATCTCAAGCTGCTGGCCAAGGAACTCGAAGTTCCCGTGATCGCGATTTCCCAGCTGAACCGTGGTCCGGAACAGCGAACCGACAAGCGTCCCATGGTGTCCGACCTCCGCGAGTCCGGCTCGCTCGAGCAGGACGCCGACATGGTCATCCTGCTGCACCGCCCGGACGCGTTCGAGCGCGACGACCCGCGCGGCGGCGAAGCCGACCTCATCGTCGGCAAGCACCGTAACGGTCCGACGGCCACGATCACCGTTGCGCACCAGCTGCATTTGAGCCGGTTCGTGGATATGGCACGCGGCTGATCGGTGCGCGGGGAAGCGTCGCGCACCGTCCTACCGCTTCCTCGGCGCCGGCGTGATGATCAGCACCAACGCCTGTCGGGTTTCGGAGCGATACGTTTTGCGGCCTTCGCCTCGCTGACGGATCAGAACAGGATCAGTGCGGCGCACAAGCCGGCGATGGCGGTGAACTGCAGGGTGACTCGATACTTCAGGATGCTGTCCCACTTGTTTTGCAGCGCCCGGGCATCCGGCGGAATGATGCCCGACAGAGCGGCGGCGGTCTGCTGGGAATTGATCGGCTTGGCGATGCGCACGTAGAGGGCGAGCCAGATGAATAGAGCCGCCACCGTGATTGCCGCGGCGACGGCCGCGCCCAGCCGGCCGGCCAGCAGCGCGATCAACAAGGTGAGCACCGCGGTCACTATGCCTCCGGCGCCGATGACCGGCATGCGCTTGTCACCGTAGTAGTGACCCCACCCCGCACTCACCGTCACGGTCGCGTCGTCGAGCTTCCGGTAGACCGACCGCAT
Source organism: Nocardia sp. NPDC050378 (assembly GCF_040655675.1). NCBI lineage: Bacteria > Bacillati > Actinomycetota > Actinomycetes > Mycobacteriales > Nocardiaceae > Nocardia > Nocardia sp. NPDC050378. The sequence goes on along the minus strand of NZ_JBFAKI010000001.1, from coordinate 358,241 downwards.
GATCACCGCCCCGCAGACATCGGTGCCGTAGACGACGGCATTGGCGAGTACGGCGACGGTGGCAATGATCTGGCCGGTGACAACAAGCATTTCGGCTTCCCTTCCTGGGGCTTTCTCGTATGTCCGAGAATGCGCGCAGGGGTTTGGAAGGCACTAGGAGCGGACTTGGAAACGGCGGACGCCCCCGTATCAGCGGGCGTGTAGGTCGGGTGTCAGGGCGGTGTCAGGAGGTGGTGTGACAGTGGTTCTCGTAACGGCGAGAACGACTGGAAGGCAAGAGTGATGACTGCTCAGGGAACAAATCGGGGTTATGCGTGGAGCGGCATGGTCGAGGTGGACGACACCGCGTTGGCCGTCACCGACACCGGTGGCGACGGTATTCCGGTGATCTACCTGAACGGGCAGTTCGCTACCCAGGGTTATTGGAAGAAGACCATTGCCGAATTGGGCGACGGGTTCCGGCACATCACCTTCGACGAGCGGGGGCGTGGGCGGAAGTCCAAGACTTCCAAGGATTACTCGTTCGAGGCGGCGGTGCGCGATGTGGATGCGGTGCTCGCGGCCAGGGGTGTGGAGCGGGCCATTGTCGTGGCGTGGTCCTATGGCGCCGTCGTGGGAGCGCATTGGGCACAACGGAATCCGGGGCGCACCATCGGGGCGGTGCTGGTGGACGGCGCGTTTCCGTACGACTGGCTCGATGAGGCGATGGAGCAGCGGATTCGGAAGTTGTTCAAGCGGTTGAACTGGGTGATGCCGTTGCTTCGGCCGACGGGACTGACGCCGAGGTTGTCGGCAAGTGAGCAGGCGGAGAGCAATATCGAGCTCGGGAAACTTTCGCGGGAAAGCGCGCTGGGTCCCGTGCTGGAGGCGATCACTGTTCCGGTGCGGTATGTGATCGCTTCGGGAACTTCGTTCGGCAGCAAGAAGGACGAACAGGAGAAGATCCGCCAGGGACTGGATTCGGCTATCGCGCGCAATCCCCATATCCAGCTCGGGGCGAAGGTGCCGAGTAATCACGGCGCCATCCTGCGGAAGGATTTCCGGGCGATCGCGGATTCGGTCCGCGAGATCGCCGGATGAGGCCGACGGGGCCGGGAAGCGACGAACTTCCCGGCCGGGCCGGTCAGGAGTTGACGCGCTCGGTGGGGTCGTCGTCGGGAGAACCCTTGCGACGCATGCGCTTGACGACCTCGACGACGATCGGCAGCACGGAGACGGCGACGATGAGCAGGAAGATCAGGTCGACATTGTCGCGGACGATGGCGATCTGACCGAGCAGGAATCCGAGATAGGTGACACCGGAACCCCAGGCGACACCGCCGACCACGTTGTAGACGAGGAACGTCCGGTACCGCATGCCGGACGCGCCTGCCACCACCGGCGCGAAGGTGCGCACGATGGGGACGAAGCGGGCGAGCACGATGGTGATCGGTCCGTGCTTTTCGAAGAATTCGTGGGATTCGTCGATATAGCGCTTCTTGAAGAACCGGGCGTCGTTGCTCTTGAACAACGCGGTCCCGCCGCGCGCGCCGATCACGTACCCGACCTGATCGCCGAGGATCGCGGCGACGGGGATCAGCACGAGCAACACCCCGATCGGCGCGAACGGTTCGATCTCGGTCGACTTCGACGCCGCGATCAACCCGGCGGTGAACAGCAGGGAATCGCCGGGCAGCAGCGGGAACAGCAACCCGGACTCGATGAACACCACCAGCAGGAGCCCGGCGAGCATCCAGGTGCCGAAGGAGTTGAGCAGGTTCACCGGGTCGAGGAAGCCGGGCAGCAGCGCGAGGTGCACGGTGTCGGCCGGGATGTGCGAGGTCATAGTCCTACCTGGGGATGACGGGTCGGTTCACGTCGTCATTGTTCCATTCGGACGCTATCACCCGGCCCGCGCCATCACCCTCACCGCGATAGCGAGCCCACATGACCACGGAAATGGGGGCATACGATCCCGTACGCCGCAGTAACGATCTTGCAGGTGGGGGCGACATGGTTCGTGACATGCGGCCCGTCGGGGGGCCTGCCCACCTGTAGGTCGTTCGAACGGGATCAACATATGAATCTGCGTGCGTTTCTCGCGAAACATCGCATCGCTTCTGCTGTTGCCGCGCCTGCGGCGTTGGGGGTCGCGGCCATCGTCGCCGCGTCGTTCGCGGTGACATCGAAGCCCGCCTCCCCTGAATACACCCTCACCACCTCGGTGACCGAGTGCCGCGAGATGGTGACCATCTCGGTGGCCGGACGCAACGACACCCCGGTCGAGGGCACCACCGCTATGCTGCTCGACGCCAACGGCAACCCACTGCCCGCCGCACTGTCGGGCGACCACAGCAGTGTGTGGGTCGACCCGGTGGTGAACGCGCCACGTGACGATCTGGCCGAAGGCCAGTACGCGGCGGTGTACATCGCCTATCCGGCGGACATGTCCACCTACGAGGACGCGGTGAACGCGGGTGTCGCCAACACCCAGCGGGTGATGCGTGAGATCTCCGCGGCCTGCCCGGACACCAAGTTCTCCATCGTCGGCTACAGCGAGGGCGCCGATGTGGTTCGCCGCGTCGCCGAGGGCATCGGCAACGACGCCCCCGAGGACGGCTACTCGGTGGTGGACCCCGACGACGTGCTCGGTGTGGTGATGTTCGCCGATGCCGGTCGCGGAGCGGGTGAGGGCCCGTTCATCGGCGCCGAGGATCCGTTCGCCAACCCCGACGGTTTCGACCAGAAATACCAGGACGGCACGAAGCCGATCTCGGGCAAGGGCGTGACCACGGGCGGCGACTTCGGCGCCCTCAACGGCAAGATCGCCTCGTTCTGCTCCGAAGGCGACCTGACTTGCGCGGCGCCGGAGAACATTTCGCTGCTGCAACTGGCCGCCAACGTGGGCAGGCAGATCAATGTCGACGATCTGCAGCGCGATGGTCTCACCCCGGCGACGGGTCAGGACATGGCGTTCACGCTCGGCCGGATCGCGATGGCCGCCTTCTCCGATATCGCCGCGAATCCGAACTGGATGGCCAGCGACGAAACCTTCCTCGATGTGCTGCTGAAGGTGTCGGACCCGGATTACAAGCCGGGCGAGACGAAGGCGCCCGCCAAGGCGGACACGATTGCGGCCGAGAAGATCTCGCCGCTGGCGTACCTGCCGCAGAAGGTGTTCAACGAGATCATCGGGCTGATCGTGACGAACCAGAACACCATCCCGGTCGCGCTGAGCGATCCGTACCAGCTCACCCTCGGCCCCAACGGCACCGGTCATCACTTCGACTACTGGCGCGATTCCGATGCGGCCAACGGTAAGCCGCTGACCTCGGCGGAGTACGCCGCCGCCTGGCTGACACACCTGGCCAAGCAGGCGCAGGCGGGTGAGACGGTCGACGCGAAGTCGGCTCCGGAGGACTCCGATGTGACGGCCGCGCTCGCCGCGCCGACCAAGCCGGCGACCACGACCACCTCGGCGGCGCCGAGCACATCGAAGGTCGCCGAGCCCACGTCGAGCACGTCGAAGGCGGCGACCAGCACGTCGAAGCCGACGACCACCGTCGAATCGTCGACCACGACCGTCGCACCGTCCACCCCGACGGCCCCGCCGACCACCACCGAACCGGCGACGAACCAGGCCGCCGCCCCGGAGACCACCACCCAGGCGCCCGCGCCGAGCACAACGGTGGCTCCGACCACAACGGTCGCACCGAGCACCACTGTCGAGCCGTCCAGCACCGCGACGAACTGACCGACGCCGAAGAACCCGGTGTGACCTCGTGTCGCACCGGGTTTTTCGTGTCCACGCCCGCCGGGAACGCACCGACATCGCGGTCCGACGCGCCGATCATGGTGACTGTGACGGGCCTCGGTGCAATGATCGGCGGGTGACTCAGTGGCTCCCACTCCTCGGCTCGCTCCCCGTCGCCGGCGCAGTTCTGGTCGGCGTGATCGCCAACAACCGAACCCACCGCGATGCACTCGCGGCGGCCGACGAGCGCGGCAGGCAGGCGCTCGACGCCGCGCAACGCCATGTCGAGCTGTCGAACATGGTCGGCGACCAGCGCGATCACGAGGCGTGGCGGCGCGAGGCAGTGCTCGCCGCAGTCGCTTCGATCCTGGAGACCTCGGCGTCGGTGCGGGCCGACCTGGCCAGCTGTGGCGATTGGGAGCTGCTAACTGTCGACGAGATCGACAATGCGGGCGCGCAGATCCACAAGCTGATCTGGGGTGGCCCGAGCGGCATGCTCACTCGGTTGCGGGTGGTGGCGCATCGCCGCATCCCCAACAAGTGCGAAGACCTGTTGCGCACGCTCACCGTCGCCCAGCACATCACCATGCAGCGCCTGAAGCTCCACATCGATGTGGAGGCGACGGTGGAGGAGCTAGAGGAGATGGCGTCGCTGTGGCAGAAGGCGATGCGTCATGCGGCCGAGCAGGAGCGGGCACTGGTGGAGACCACCCGGATCGAACTCGGGATCGAGATCGCCTCGAAAACCGTAGGCGCGGAACCGGCTCCGGCCCCGGTCCGGCCGGTCGCCGAAACCCCGTCGCCGACAGCGCATTCCGACGAGCCCGAGGCGGAACAGGTGACGGAGCAATTGCCGTCTGTGCCACCGCAATCCGCTGATCTCCAGGCCGAACCCGAACAGGTCACCGAGACTCAGCCGGAATCAGAGCACCCGACCGAAGCACTGGCCGATGATCCGCGCGACGCGGCCGACCCACGCGAAGCGGAAACGGTCAGGGCCTGACCAGTCATCGCATGCGAGACCGACGGGCGCACTGATTCGCCTCTCGGTGAAACCAACGCCTGCTCGTCCGGACCGCTGTTTCCCGGTACGAGGTGAAGCCGTGGTGCGCTGTGGAGTTCGGCAGGGTCGCGACGTTCGGCTGACGTCACCCGCATCACCGGGTAGCGTGGATACATACGGCACGCAGGGGTGCCGTACCCGACAGCGTGGTCGATCATCTGAAATCTTTGCCATCACCTGTCGTCAGGGGGCGATCTCGCATGGATCTCATAGCGCCGTTGGATGCGCTGTTCTTGCTCGCGGAATCTCGGGAACACCCGATGCATGTCGGGTCACTGCAACTGTTCGAACCGCCCGAGGACGCCGGGCCCGACTATCTTCGCGAACTCCGCGAAACCTTACTGGCCGACAACACCGTTCGGCCCACCTTCAGCAGGCGGCCCGCCACCTGGCTCGGCGCTCCGCAGCTGGCGTGGACCCAGGACGACGAGGTCGACCTGGACTATCACCTGCAGCACAGCGCACTGCCCGCGCCCGGCGGGATGGACCAGCTGCTCGACCACGTCTCGACCCTGCACAGCGCGCTGCTCGACCGGCATCGCCCGATGTGGGAGATGCATTTCATCGAGGGTCTGGCCGACGGCCGCTTCGCGCTGTACGCGAAGATGCACCACGCGCTGATCGACGGCGTTTCCGCCCAGCGAATCATGCAGCGCACTCTCACCACCGACCCGTTCGCGACCGATGTCACGGTTCCGTGGAACCTGCCACGTAAGGAGCGCGCACCGCGGACCGCGCAGCCGAAGACCGGATTGCTCGGCGCGCTGTCGTCGGCGAGTTCATCGGCCGCCGCACTGCTGAAAGCCACCAGGACCGGGCTGCTCGAGCAGCAGCTCACCCTGCCGTTCGAGGCGCCGCGCACCCTGCTCAACGTGCCGATCGGTGGCGCCCGCAAGTGCGCGGTGCGCAGCTGGTCGATGGACCGGCTCAAGCAGGTGAAGAAGGCGACCGGCACCACGCTCAACGATGTGGTGCTCGCGATGTCGGCGGGCGCGCTGCGCGCATACCTGGTGGAACACAACGCCTTACCGGACAAGCCGCTGATCGCGATGGTTCCGGTGTCGCTGCGCGACGAGGACGACCTCGACACGCAGGGCGTGAAAGTGGCCGCGCTGCTCTGCAATCTCGGTACCGATATCGAGGACCCGGCCGAACGCCTTCGGGTGGTGAGTGATTCGATGCGCCGCAACAAGCAGGTGTATGAGGGCCTCGGTCCGCTGCAGACGCTCGCCGTGTCGGGTGCGGTGGTGAGCCCGATGGCGGCGATGCTGCTGCCGGGGTTCGCGTCGATGACGGCGCCGCCGTTCAACATCGTCATCTCCAATGTGCCCGGTCCGCGCGAATCGATGTACTGGAACGGTGCGCGGCTGGACGCGGTCTTCCCGCTCTCCATCCCACTGGACAGCCAGGCCGTGAACATCACCCTCACCTCCAATGCCGACAACCTCGATTTCGGCCTGGTCGGTTGCCGACGCACCCTGCCCGACCTGCATCGATTGCTCGACCACCTGGAGGATTCGCTGTCGGCGCTGGAGGACGCGGCACTCTAGAAATTGGGCATTCTCCACCAAACTAGAACGTGTTACAGTTCGGTATGCGTACCGAATTCTGCGAACAGCTCGGCATCGAATTCCCGATCTTCGCCTTCACCCACTGCCGCGACGTCGTGGCGGCGGTGAGCAATGCGGGCGGACTCGGGGTGCTCGGCGCGGTCGGCTTCACCGCCGAACAGCTCGAGGTGGAGCTGGCTTGGCTCGATGAACACGTCAACGGCATCTACGGCGTCGACCTGGTGATCCCCTCGAAGTACGAGGGCAAGGGTGTCGACGGCCTGACCCCCGAGCAGCTGGAAAAGCAACTGGCGCAGATGGTTCCGCAGGGCCATCGCGACTTCGCCCAGCAGATCCTTGCCGACCACAACGTGCCGCCGCTGCCCGACGGCGAACACCACAACGAGCTGCTCGGCTGGACCGCGACCACCGCGGGTCCGCAGGTCGACGTCATCCTGAACCATCCCAAGGCCAAGCTCGTCGCCAACGCCCTCGGCACCCCGCCCGACGACGTCATCAAGCGCATCCAGGACTCCGGCCGGGTGATCGGGGCGCTGTGCGGTTCGGTGAAGCACGCGATGAACCACAAGGCCGCGGGCCTGGACTTCGTGGTGTGTCAGGGCACCGAGGGCGGCGGGCACTGCGGCGAGGTGTCCTCGCTGGTGCTGTGGCCGCAGGTGATCGAGGCGATCGGCGACACGCCGGTGCTCGCGGCCGGTGGTATCGGCAACGGCGCGCAGGTCGCGGCGGCGCTGGCGATGGGCGCGGCGGGGGCGTGGACGGGCTCGCTGTGGCTCACCGTCGAGGAGGCCAATGTGCCGCCCGCGCAGATGGAGACCTACCTCGAGGCCGACAGCCACGCCACCATCCGCTCGCGGTCGTGGACGGGCAAGCCGTGCCGCATGCTGCGCAACGACTGGACCGACGCCTGGGAATCGACCGACACTCCCGACCCGCTGCCGATGCCGCTGCAGATGATGGTTGCCCTCGACGGCGTCAAGCGCGGACACCGCTACCCCGAGGCCGCCAAGGACGTGAACTTCAATCCGGTGGGCCAGGTGGTCGGCATGATGAACAAGGTGGAGCGCAGTGCCGACGTGATCGAGCGACTGGTGAACGAATACGTCACCGCGTGCGATCGGCTCAGCACCCTCAACTCCTGACCGCCCGGATGCCGGTAGGTTGCCGGCACCACACCGTCGCAACGGCACTGCTCGCCTAGACTCGCGGTATCTCACCCAGGTGCACAGTGCCCAACGGTTGCGGACGGCGGTGGCATGGCTTCCGAACACAGGATCAGCACGTGGGCGGCGGCGCGCAAGCGGGTCGCCGATGCCGTGGCGACCACCCGCGCGCAGTACCCCGGTCGGCCGGCGCCGGTGGACGACCCACCGGTACCGGCCGACCTGCTGAACCTGCTGTGCCGGCTCGGCGTGGCGCTGGTCGGCTCGGGCGAGACCTCCCAGGGCGTGCAGCAGATCCTCGACCGGCTGTCCAAGCGATACGCCACCGACAACATCCATTTCATGGTGCTGCCAACGGCGGTGTTCGTGCGCGTTCGCACGCACGAGGGTTCCGCGGTCGACATGCTCGACGCGCGGGTCGGCACCCTGCCGCTCGACCAGATCGCCGGGCTCTACAAGCTCATCGACAGGATCGAGCAGGACGCGCCGCCGCCTGCCGAGGCATCGGCCGACCTCGACAAGATCCTGTCGGCGAAACCGGGTAGTCCGCCGTTGGTGATCCTGCTGGGTCACGTGGTGCTGACGGTCGGGATCGGCATGATGCTCAATCCCGGGGCGCGGGCGTTGGTCGGGTACGTGGTGCTCGGGCTGATCGTCGGGTTGCTCACCCAGCTGGCCGACCGGTTCCGGCTGTTGAAGTCGTCGTTGCCGGTGGTCGCGGCGGCCGTGGTCGCGATGCTGTCGTTCGGGTTTCCCGGGGCGCTGGCCGGTGGTCAGCCGCAGCAGTTGCTGATCCCCGCGGTGGCGACGCTGCTGCCCGGGGCGATGCTCACCAACGGCACGATCGAGCTGTCGACCGGGTCGATGGTGGCGGGGGCCAGTCGGCTCGTCTACGGCATCAACATGCTGTTCCTGCTGGCTTTCGGGCTGTTCGTCGGCATCAGTCTGCTCGGGCAGTTACAGACGGTTCCGGTGAGTTCGGCCCAATTGGGTTGGTGGGCACCACTGCTCGGGGTGCTGCTGATCGGGTACGGGCATTCGTGGCGGTCGAGCGCGCCGCAGAATTCGGTGGGCTGGCTGCTGCTCGTCCTCTACATCACCTATCTCGCGCAGTTCGCCGGTAAGGCGCTGTCGGGCCCGCTGACCGGCACGTTTCTCGGCGGTCTCGTCGCCGTGCCCGCGGCCTACCTGATCCGGAACCGCAAGAACGCACCGCCGACGCAGGTGGCGTTCCTGCCCGCGTTCTGGATGCTCGTGCCCGGCGGCATCAGCCTCACGGGCATCTCGGAGCTGGTGATGCGCACCCATGGTGGGGCCGCGAGCGGCGGACTGGAAGTGATTGCCTCGGCATTGCTGTCGGTGATGTCGATCGCGCTGGGTGTGATGGTCGGTTCGGGTCTGCGGGCCTCCTACCCGCCGCACGTCGCACCGATCCTCGACTCGATCGTGCCCAGAGCGCACCTGCCGTGGCATCACACGGCCGACGCACGGCACGCCGCCGAGGCCCGCCGCCACGGCGACCCAGACAGCTCAGGCTGATTCGGCCTCGGCCACGGGGCCGGTGATGCCGAGCAGATCGTCGAACCGGGCGCTCACCTTCTCGTGGTACAGCGCGAAAAGGTCGACGAACAGGGCCGATTGCGCCTCCGTCGGCTCGGAGCCCGACTCCCACACCGCCAGCAGCGCACGCCAGACGAGCACGTGCAGGTCGGCGGCGACGGCGAAGTAGGCGGTGACCGCCTCGGGCACCTCGGCGACCATGTCACCGATCGTATTGAGCACCGCGCGTTGCATGCTCATCCCGAGCGCACCGAGTATTCGCCGGATCAGGGCGATCTCGATGGCGATGATGCGCGGATAGTCGGGCACGGTGTGGCGGGCGAGCGCCTCCAGCTCGTCGACGGTTGCGGCGAGTTCGCGGTGGTCGAGCGTTTTCGCCGCGCCGGTGTAGGTGAGCAGCGCTTCCAGGACGATGCCGCGTTCCACCTCGACGATGTCGGCGAACATCTCCGCCGCGATCTCGGGCGCCGACAGGGAGAAACGGAACAGGTGCCGGTAGGCGTCCATCCCGCCTTCGGAGCGCACATCGCGAATGGTGAAGCCCTTGCCACGGCGCGCCTCGACGAAGCCGTAGGACTCGAGCCTGCCGAGGGTGAGCTGGGCGGTGGCCCGGTTCATCCCGAATTCGTCGGCGACCTGGCGCACCGAGGGCATCAGCTCGCCGGGGCGGTACTCGCCGGTGGCGACACGGCGGGCCAGCTCGTCGGCGACGTCGGCGACCACCGTCCGGGATCCCATCGAAGCAACACCTCTCGGTCATGATCCGGCTACGTCCCAGACAGCTTAGGCGCTGGACACGACGCTTGGCACGGTCGGCAATCCTCGCGGTGATTCCCCACCCCGGCCGATCAGCAAACCGATCCGACCGACCGGCATGTTCAGCGACCGGCAGGCAACCGGCGATTCGGGCAGCGAGAATTCCCGATTCGGCTGCGCGCGGATCAGACAGCGTTGCGCCGCATCGTGATTGAATGCGCACGTATCGGCGGGACCCCCGACTCTGGAGGATGCGTTGAAGCAGATTCATGTCGTCGTGTGCGCGGTCGCCGCGCTCACCGTGATCGCCGGATCGTCCGGTTGTGGTGAGGACTCCGGCAACCAGTCCGCACACCCGAGCAGCACCGCCGCGCCGACCACATCGGCCCAGGTGGTCGCCCCGACGAGTGAGATCGTCGAGTCGACCCGCGCAGCGGCATCGAGCACGACCAGGGCGACTTCCACCGCGTCGCGGACCACGAGCGCGGTCCCTGACGAGCCCGTCGAGGACGTGGACTGCGGGCCGGTCACCGACGCCGTCGGCGGCACCCGCACGGTGATCGCCGTCGGCTCGCCGGAGGGCCGACCCGGCTGCACCGAGGCGATCGACGTCGCCTCCACCTACGTGACGACGATCCAGCCGTCCGACGAGCTCGACGTCGACGGCTGGGACTGCCACGCCCAGCCCGACCCGGCCGTCCCGTCGATCTGCGAGAAGGACGGGCTCACCATCGCGCTGCGGGCGAACTAGATCATGTTCTTCTCGCCCATCCAGCGCATGATCGGCCAGCCGAGCGCCACCGGGATCCAGCAGGTGAGCACGCGGTAGAGCAGCACGGCGGGCACCGCGATCTCGGCGGGCACCCCGAAGGCGGCCAGACCACCGATCAGGGCCGCCTCCACCGCACCGACACCGCCGGGGGTCGGCGCGGCCGAGGCGAGGGTGCCACCGATCATGGTGACGATCGTGACGGCGACGAAATCGGTTCCGCCGCCGAAGGCCTCGACGCTCACCCACAGTACGAACGCCTTGCCGAGAGTGATCACCGCCGACCCACCGACGATCACGGAGAACCGTATCGGGTTGCGGGCGAGCGCGACGACCTCGCCCACCACCTCCCGGATCTGCGGCCACACCGAATGGTTCACCCAGCGGCGCAGTTTCGGCACGAACATGAACGCGCCGATCAACCCGACGCCCACCCCGGCGGCCAGGTACAGCACGGTGGCATCGGGCACGATGTGGGCGAGGTTGGTCGAGGTGCCCGCGACGACACTGAACACCACGAGCAGCACCAGGTGGGTGAGCACCTGCATGGACTGCTGCAAGGCGACGGCTCCGGTGGCACGCGCGGTCGACATGCCCGCCTGCACGAGGAACCGCACGCTCAGGGCGAGTCCGCCGACACCGGCCGGGGTGGTGGTGGCGACGAAGGTGTTGGCGAACTGTTCGAGGAACAGGTCGCGGACCCGGACCAGCCCGTCGGCACAGGCGCCGAGCGCGGCCGCCGCACCGACATAGGTGAACGCGGTGATGACCAGGCCGAGCAGCGCCCACCACCAATTCAGGGTGCGCAGCTGGCTGAAGAACGTCGGCACCTGGCTGAAGAACGGGTAGGCCACGTAGACGAGCGCGACGAGCAGCACCAGCTGGATCACCTGGTTGCGGGTGAACCGGGTGAGCTGTTCGGAGCCGATGCGGTCGTGACCGGTCTGCTCACGGACTTCTTCCCGCGCGGTGGCCATCACCTTGGTCCACTGCGGCACCGTCTTGCGAATGCCCGCCGGCATGGCCGATTTCGTCAGCCTGCCCGCGGCGGTGACGACGGCGCTCTCGCCGAGCACGCCGACAGCCGCCGAGACGGCCTCGTGCTTGCCGAACAGCGCGGTGGTCGACACGAGCAGTTGCGCGATGTCGGTTTGGCGCTGGGAGTCCGACGCCCCGAATTCGGCGGCGGCGAAACCGTTGAACAGGGTGTCGCCCTGGCACACTCGCACGTGATCGGGGCGCAGGTCGCCGTGGCTGATCTGGTTGTCGTGCAGGCGGACCAGCGAGCGCCACACCCCGGGCAGCACCTGCGCGGAGAGCTTGCGCAAGGGTGTACCGCGAGGGACGGTGTGCGCGTACAGCATCCAGCCACGGTTCAGGCTCGCCACCGCGACCTGATGTGCCGAGGCCATGCCGAGATCGCCGATGGCGATACCGAGCAGCGCGCGATGTTCCACCGCCCGGTGCAGCGAGCCGTGCAGTGGCGCGGTCTCGCTGGAGCGGAAGGTGAGCCAGCGCCACAGCTGACGGATGGCACCGAAACTGCGCTGGTTCTTGCCGTACAGCTCGACGATGATTTCGGATTCCGGCCCGTCGACAGCGGTGGCCAACAGCAGCGGCCCGCGACCGGCGGGGCGGACCACCCGGAACGAGTTCACCGTGTACCCGCGTTCGGCCAGCACGCGCACGGCGGCGTCGAGGGGCACCTCGAGTGCGGGTGTGCCGACCAGCCAGACGATCACCGCGCCGACCAGCCAGCCGACGACCAGACCGAGCATCGCCCGCGCGGGCACCACCGAACTCACCACCAGGTGGATCGGCGCGAACATCAGCAGCAGAAACCACATCCAGCGCCTCGGCCGCACCGGCAACCACGGACTCGACACGGTGAGCATGGCGGCGAGCATGGCGATCCAGCGCGGATCGTCGAGGAACTGGGAAAGGAAGGTGTCGAACCGGTCGGGCACCGGCAGATGCCATTTCGGCGTGGAGATGCCCGCCCCGGTGATCGACAGGGCCAGCACCGCGAGCAGTCCCGCCGCGCCGTAACCGAAGAGCAGCTTCCACTGTCGACGCACCACGAGTTCGATGAAGATGGCGAACGGCAACGCCAGGATGAGCATCCCGTAGATCAGGTAGACCAGCGTCGACTGCTCGGGACTGAGGAAGTCCACGATCTTGGCGACGGACCGTTCCAGCGCCAGCCACTCGGGCCGGGTGATGAGCGAACCCGCCACCACGACGCCGACGCCCAACGACGCCGCGACCACCCGGACGATGTCACTCGTCCGCCTGATCCTCGGCTGCAGGAGACTCCCCGTGACCGGGATCTCCCGCCCGTCGACTCGCATGAGCCGCACGATACACACCGACACGCCGTGGAACCGCCGTGACATCACCCAATCTCGTGGTCGCCTTTGACCAGCGTGAACCGGGTCACAGACCGTCACATCACGACGCCGCGTCCCGTCCGAGAAGCAAGCAACTACCTCACCGGGAAGGAACGATCATGCAGGTTCTGCTCGCCGGGGCGACCGGTGCCATCGGGCGCCCTCTGATCCGCGCACTCACCGCCGACGGGCACACCGTCACCGCCATCGTGCGCAACCCGGCCAACCACGGGCTGGTTCGCGAACTCGGTGCCGAACCGGTCACCGCCGATGTCCTCGACCGCGAGGGACTGCTGCGCGCGCTGGACGGCGTGCGCGCCGACGCGGTGATCCATCAGGCCACCGCGCTGCGTGATGCCAAGCCCCAGCGCCGCATCCCCGCCGACGATCCGACCGGCCTGTTGCGCACGGTCGGCTCCGCCCATCTGCTCGAGGCGGCAGAGTCGGTCGGGGCGCGGCGCTTTCTCACCCAGTCGCTGATCCTCGGCTACGGCTACCGCGACCACGGCACGGTTCCGCTCACCGAACGCGACGCGTTCGGCGTCTACGACGGCGGCGTGGCCGACGAAGTCGTGCGGGCGTGCGTGTCGGCGGAGGAGCAGGCGTTCGCGGCGCCCGGACTCGAGGCGATCGCGTTGCGTTACGGGCTGTTCTATGGTCCGGGCGCGTTCAGCGACCTCTTCGGCGACATGATGCGCAAGCGTCAGCCGGTGGGGCCGCGCGGCGAGGGCGGAGTGAACAGCTGGCTGCACGTGGCAGACGCCGCCGCAGCGACGGTGGCCGCGCTGGAACGCGGGGTCGCCGGTCGCGCCTACAACCTGGCCGACGACACCCCGATCACCTGGGGTGAGTTCTTCCGTCTGGTGCGGCACAGCAAGCAGGCACCGCGGCCGATCCGGTTGCCGCTGTGGCTGGTTCGGCTCGGCGTGCCCTATATCGCCGCGCTGATGGGTGATACGTCGATGCGGATCTCCAGCGAGCTCGCGCACGCGGAATTGGGTTGGCAGCCCAGGTATTCCAGCGTCGCCGACGGACTCGCGGCCGGTTGACCCGCCCGCCGGGTCAGGATGCGGTGACGCGGGCGTTGACGGCGGCGCGGTCGTGGGCCGGGATCACTTCGATCTCGGGCGGCAGGGCGTGCAGGCGGTGGATGGTCTCGAACGCGGCGGTGCGGTCGTGGTCGACGAAATCGCCGGGGATCGGCGCCTTTTCGCGGATCAGTTCGATCTGTCGCCTGCTCCACACCGCGTCGCCCGCCAGCAGCACCCGGCTGCCGTCGTCCACGGCCAGCAGTACGCCGACGCTGCCGGGCGTGTGGCCGACCAGGTCGACGATGAGGACCGAGCCGTCGCCGAACAGGTCGTGGCTGCGACGGAAGGTGAGTACCGGTGGGCCGTCGAGGTCGTAGAGGTCGAACACCCGTCCACGCAGCGGGCCACGCGCCACGGCGAAGGGCGCACCGGAATCGCCCATGGCCCAGCGGTACTCGGCCCCTGGCACGCGGATCGGCACCCAGCCGGGCAACTCGTAGAGCCCGGAGACGTGATCCCAGTGCAGGTGGGTGGGCAGCACGAAGTCGATGTCGGCGCCGGTGAGTTCATGATCGGCGAGTGCCTCGCTCAGCCCGCGCACGGGGTCGTCGAGGGCGACCACACGCGCGATGGGGAAGGCGAGTTCGGGCAGCACGCGCTGGTGCACGCCGGCGCAGAGGGCGGGGTCGACCAGGAAGGTGGCCTCGGGGTGGCGGATCAGGAAGGCCGACATGGTCAGCGGCGTGCAGCGCAACGTTCGCGTGCCCTCGACGACTGCCGCCGTCGGTGCCGACAACTCGGCCTGGGTGAGCGCGGCGAGCGAGACGGTGTGGCGCGCCGGTGGCAGTGGCGCCTGCTCGAGGGCGGCGAGGAAGCGGGTGTCGGCGCCGCGCGGCCACAGCAGCCGTGGTCCCGAGGCGATCGCGGCGACACCACAGGTGAGAAGCGTCGTCAACATATCTCTGTGCTCACCCATGAGTGCCACCGTAGGCGATGGCGGCGATGACCGACCACCGCAATGATTCCGCATCCACATTCAGCGAATACCGGGCTATCAGTCGGTGCGTCCCATCAGCCGGTCCGTCTCGCGGCGTTCGCGTTTCGTCGGCCTGCCCGCACCACGATCGCGGCGCGGCAAGGTGGCCAGGACTTCCTTCGGCGGGGGCGGTGGGCTGCGGTCGATCAGGCACTGGGCGGCCACGGGTGGGCCGACGCGCTTGTGAATGATCTGCTCGACCACGACGATGCGTTCCGTCCCGGCGTGCCGGATCCTGATCTCGTCACCGCGACGGACCGGCTGCGCCGGTTTCACCGTCACCCCGTTGACGCGCACGTGCCCGGCGCGGCAGGCATCGGCCGCCGCCGACCGGGTCTTGAACAGACGAACCGACCAGGTCCACGCATCGACGCGGGCCTGGTCGGGTGATCGTTGTTCCGCTGGGGACACCCCTTAGACGATACGGCGTGCCGTTACGACGTCGTCGGCGGAGAGCTGGGTGTAGGACACCGGGGTGCCCGACTGCACGGCGTTCAGCAGCTGGCCGTTGCCCGCGTAGATACCGACGTGGCCGCCACCGTTGGTGATGACGATGTCACCGGCCTGCAGGTTGTCGAAGGACACGGGCGCACCCACGTGGGACTGCTCGAAGCTGGTGCGGGGCAGCTCGACACCGGCCTGGCGGTAGGCCCACTGCACGAGACCGGAGCAGTCGAAGCTCGACGGGCCCGCGGCGCCCCAGTTGTAGGAGGCACCGAGCTTGCTGCGCGCGGCGTCGAGGGCGATGTTGCCCGCCGACTGCTGCTGCTGCTCGAAGGGGTTGTCGAACTGCACGCTCGGCAGCTGCGGCGCGGCCTGGCCCTGCGGGGCGACCATGGACTGCAGCTGCTTTTCCACCTGCTGGGCGGGCTGCTCGAGTTCGGGCGGCAGATCGAAATTGCCGAGGCCCGGAATGTTGATCGTGGCGGCCTGCGAAATCGCTGGCATCGCACCGGTTGTGGCGGCCACCGCACCCATGACGAGTGCACCCTTGACGGAATTCGGCAGACGAGAATCCCGCTGCAAGCTGTGTTTACCCACCGAGACGAGTCTCCGATCTTGCTGCTCACCCGCCGCGCTGTCGTGTTCGCTTGGGAAACACGATTATTCGGCGGTGACCCGTGGCGCCGCTTCTCTGACGAAGCGACAGACTCCACTAAGTCACGAGAAGATTACGGCCTGTGATCCACGCTGTCCAGCGGTGCCCGCAAGTTGTTTTCCCGCTGCGGCCAAAGCCCTGTTCAGCGCGCTGCCACGGCGTGTCGAGAGGGATAACGGTCCGGTCTCCCGATGTCACTGCCCGTCGCGGTCGCGCAGCGCCTGTTCGAGTTCGGCGATGCGGCTGCGGGCATCGGCGAGGTCGGCCTCGAGGCGGCCCAGCGCCGCGACGACCGGACCGATGGCGATGTGGGCGACGGCCTCCACGGGGTTCATGTCGCCGGTTCCGGCCGCGAGGGCGGCCAGGACGCCACGCTTGATGGTGTCGGCCCGGTGCGCACCGGGTGGCACCCGCCAGCCGGCGACGACCTGGGCGGGCGTCAGGTAGATCGGCGACGTGGCGTCCTCGTCTCGCGATGGTTGCTCCGAGCTTGGCTCCTCGAACATCGGGCTCCGTTCTTTCTCGGGTTCGCTAGCAGTATCTAGGACACGGCACAGAGTTACCGAGATTCTGCCGTGCACACGCGCTACGGTTGCCAGGCATGGACCCCGTGCGCAATCCCTATGCTCCCGGCGCCGGTCAGCGTCCGCCCGAATTGGCCGGGCGCGACAAGCAACTCGCCGCCTTCGACATCGTCCTGGAACGGGTGGCGCGTGGGCGGCCGGAGCGCAGCGTGATGCTCACCGGGCTGCGTGGAGTGGGAAAGACCGTGCTGCTCAATCAGCTTCGGTCGGCCGCGGTGTCGCGCGGCTGGGGTACCGGCAAGATCGAGGCGCGACCCGATCAGGATCTGCGCAGGCCGCTGTCCTCGGCGCTGCACATGGCGGTGCGCGCGGTCGCGATGGCGCATCGCAATCCGGAACAGGTCGACGACTTCCTCGGCATCCTCAAGGCTTTCGCGTTGCGCGCCACCGCCGACAAGGGCTTGCGGGAACGCTGGCAGCCGGGTATCGATGTGCCCGCGGTGACCGGCCGGGCCGATTCCGGTGATATCGAGATCGATCTGATCGAGTTGTTCAAGGAGGCCGCGGCGCTCGCCGCCGCGATCGGGGTGGGCATCGGCATATTCATCGACGAGATGCAAGATCTCGGGCCCGCCGATGTGTCGGCGATCTGCGGCGCCTGCCACGAATTGAGCCAGGACGCCGCGCCGTTGATCGTGGTCGGCGCGGGCCTGCCGCACCTGCCCGCGGTGCTGTCGGCGTCGAAGAGTTATTCCGAGCGTCTGTTCAGCTATCACCGGATCGACCGGCTCGACCGGGAGTCGGCGGATCAGGCGCTGATCGCGCCCGCCGAGCGTGAGGAGGTGAAGTTCACCTCCGAGGCGCTCGATTCGCTGTACCAAAGGGCCGACGGTTACCCGTATTTCGTGCAGGCGTACGGGAAGGCGGCCTGGGACCAGGCACCCGAGAGCCCGATCACGGCCGAGGACGTGGCCGTGGCCTCCCCCGCGGCCGAGGAGGAACTCGCCGTCGGCTTCTTCGGTTCGCGCTACGAACGCGCGACCCCCGCGGAGCGCGAGTACATGCGGGCGATGGCCGACCTGGCCGGGGACGACGGCCCGGTTGCCACGGCCGCGGTCGCCGCCGAGCTCGGCCGCAAGCCCGCCTCGGTGTCCCCCGCCCGCGACGGGCTCATCAAGAAGGGTCTGATCTACTCCGCCGAGCGCGGGACGATCGGCTTCACGGTTCCGCATTTCGGGCGCTATCTGCGCAGTGTATAGAAGTATTCAAGCTTCTAGAGAACCCGCTAGATGGCGGTATGAAGGACTGACAAAGCGCCTCTACATGCTTCTCTTCATATTTCTAGATGAAACACTAGATTCCTTTAGAGCTTCCTTCGATCACAAGAACCGCCACGCCGGAGTCTTTTGCGCATCGGCTGAATAACGCGCGGCATGCCCGGCTAACGCCAGGGCTATCCAGGTCGAAACACCACCACAGCCCGCGCACGCTGTAGTCGGAGGAGGCCCAGCCATGGACACCACAACGGCCGGGGCCCGCCGCTGCACCGTCGTCGCCGACGACGGCACGCCGATCGCCACCCGCTCCTACGGGTCCCCCGACGCCCCGATGACCGTCGTCTTCGTACACGGCCACTGCCTGCACACCGAATCGTGGGCCCGCCTGCGCGAACAGCTGCACACCCGGTGGAGTTCCGACACCAAGATGGTCTTCTACGACCACCGCGGCCACGGCGAATCCGGCCACGCCCACCACGACACCTACACCATCGACCAGCTCGCCACCGACCTCGACGCGGTGCTGCGCACGATCGCGCCGACCGGTCCGGTGGTGCTGGTCGGGCACTCGATGGGCGCCATGGTGCTGCTCGCCTACGCCCGGCTGCACCCGGAAACCATCGGTACGCGGGTCACCGGCGTCGGCCTCATCGCGGGCGCGGCGGGCGGGCTCACCGAGCTGGGTCTCGGCAGATTGCTCAACCGGCACGCCGTCGCCTCCTTACAGCGCGCGGTGGTCCACGCGCCACGGGTGATGCAGGCCTCGAAGCGCCTGTCACGCTGGGCGTTCGGGCCGCTGATCCGCGAGGGACGTGAGCGCACCCGGACGACGGCGATCGCCACGGCGATCCTCAACGAGACCGCGCTGCTCACCATGGCGGGCTTCCTGAACTCGCTGCTGACTTTCGACGAAGCGCGCACCCTGCGCCGCTTCGGCGACCTGCCCGCGCTGGTGCTCGCCGGCTCGGCCGACCTGATGGTGCCGTTCACCCATTCGATCGTGCTGGCCTCGGAACTGGCCGGTGCCGAGCTGGTGCGAATCGAAGGCGCCGGTCACAGCGTGATCCTCGAACACGCCGAGGAGGTGGCGCAGGCCATCGCCGCGCTGGTCGAGCGCGCCGGTGTGAGCGTTCACAACCGCTACGCCATCGCGGGCTGACATCCAACAGTTATCCGACGGCAACCGCCGGATCCCCAGCAACTTCGGGCGTAAACCGAAAAGATCAGTTACTGTGGTGGAGATCACGTTGTGTGGTGAGTCACACAGCTCGGTGCAGCGCGGCCCGGGAGCTTTTCGGGCGTGCCCGTGATCCGGCGAGTCGGTATGCCCGCCATATACCCAGGAGGTAACGATGACACGCAGCGATATCGCGGAACTGCGCTACGCGGTCGGCCAACTCCGGCAATCGATCGGCGCACTGCGCTCCAACTACGGCGACGCGGCCACCGTGCGCCGGTTGGAGAACGACCTCGAGCGGCTCGTCATCGACGCCGAGGACTTCGAGCAGGCGCCCCCGCCGGAACTGGCCGTGCCGCGCCGGGCGGAACCGATCTATGTTCCCGACAGCAAGTCCGACGAGGCGGCCTGGATGGGTGCGCAGGACGAGGGTCTCGGCTTCCACTCGCGGCCGAGGACCAAGTAGGAGCACGACCTCGGCGCGGCAGCCTCGGCTTGCCGCGCCGACCCCTGTCAGCGGCGCACGGGCCTGACGCGCTGCCGCGTGTGGCACGCCCGCGCGGTACTGGCTGACCTGTCACGCGCGGTGTCTACCCAAGCGACGACCGCCGCGTACTCCGTGGAAGCGGGCGCCGCGTGGGGTCTCCACCGGCTCGGCGGATTCGGCGGATTCGAACAGCGCGGCGATGCCGTGGTCGTGTCCGAGGGCGATGGCCTCCAGCCCGAATCGTCCACCGGTACGGCTCAGTTCGTGCAGCATCGTGGTCATGATCCGCAGGCCGGTCGCACCGACCGGGTGACCGAGCGCGATGTCGGAGCCGTTCACATTGAGGCGGTCGAGCGGGCCGAGTTCCCAGGCGGTGGCCAGGGCGAGCACCTCCACCGCGTAGCCCTCATTGACTTCGAGCAGGTCGACATCATCGAGCGTGTGACCGGTGCGGCCGAGCAGTTTGGCGACCGCCGGTGCGGCGCCGAGCGCGGGGCCCGAGGTGTCACAGCCCGCGGCGGCCCAGCCCGCGAGGAAGGCCATGGGGGTGAGGCCGAGCGAGGTCAGCCGGTCCTCGGCGACGACCAGGCAGGCCGACGCACCGAGCCGGTGGCTGCTCATATTCCCCACCGTCACCACGCCGTCGGGCAGCAGGGGCCGCAGACCGGCCAGGGTGTGCGTGGACAGGTCGTCGCGCACGCCTTCGTCACGGCCGATCTGGTGACCACCGTGTGCGGGGCCGACATCCACCGGAACCACTTCCGCGCCGAACGCGCCCTGGCGCCAGGCCCGCGCGGCTTTGCGATGGCTGGCCACGGCGAATTCGTCGGCCGCGGCACGGTCGATCCCGTAGTAGCCCGCCAGCCCCTCGGCATTGCGCAGGCCCTCGATGCCGCCGGGTAGTCCGGCCGGGGTGGTCACGCATTCCACTCCCCCGGCGACCACCACGTCGGCGGCGCCGGTCTGCACCATCATGGCCGCGGTGATCACGGCCTGCAGCCCGCTGCCGCCGTGCCGGTCGGTGAGAAAGCCGGGCACCGCGAACGGCAGCCCGGCGCCCCGGGCGGCCAGCGCGCCGACGGCGGGCACGTTCGCCAGGCCGCCGTCGACGCAGGCCATGGCGACGTCCTCGATGCGCAGCGGGTCGATGCCGGAGCGTTCGATCACCGCCGAAAGAACCGTCGTCGCCAGCCACTCGGCGGGCATTCCCGACAGCGCTCCGCCCTCCACCCCGCTCGGCGTGCGGACCGGCGCCACGATCGCGGCTCTTCTCATGGCCATAGGGCACCACACGTTTGTTGCACGGGCATGACGCGCCTTCACAGGTGCAACGCTGTGATGGAGATCACCGCCATGCGAGGCAGGGGAGTGCGTGCGACCCGACTCGAGCGGTCGGAACACAGGCGTATGGTGCTCCACATCACAGTCCACAGCGGTGGGGAATGATTGCCGCCGCACACCTGCAGAGCAGCGAGGCATCGACCGTGAGTGCCGCACCGACCACCACCCCCGCCCCGGGGACCGGCGTCTTCAGCCGAACAAGGGCACGTATCGCCGCGCGCACGTTGCGCACCGACCGCTGGTGGCTGCCGCCGCTGCTCACCACCCTCGGCCTGACCGCCTTCGTCGCCTACGCGACGGTCAGATCGTTTGTGCGCACGGCCTATTGGGTGCCGGAGTACCACTACCTGACGCCGTTCTACTCCCCCTGCCTCAGCGATTCGTGTGTGCCGGGTTCGAGCCATTTCGGTACGCCGTTTCCCGAGCTGCCGATGTGGATTCCGCTCGGGTTCGTGGTGCTGCCGTTCCTGCTCGGGTTCCGGCTCACCTGCTACTACTACCGCAAGGCCTACTACCGGTCGATGTGGATGTCGCCGCCGGCGTGCGCGGTGGCCGAACCGCACGCGCGCTACAGCGGCGAGACGCGGTTGCCGCTCATCATCCAGAACGCGCACCGCTACTTCTTCTATGTGGCGCTGGTCGTTTCCCTGATCAACACCTACGACGCCCTGTCGGCGTTCCACGGCAGCGGCGGCGGTTTCGGCTTCGGCCTGGGCAATGTGGTGTTGCTGGTGAACGTCGTCCTGCTGTGGGCGTACACGCTGTCATGCCATTCGTGCAGGCATATCGCGGGCGGCAGGCTCAAGCATTTCTCGGCTCACCCGGTGCGGTACTGGTTCTGGACTCAGGTATCCAAACTCAACACCCGCCACATGGCGCTGGCCTGGACCACGCTCGGCACCCTCGTCCTCACCGACTTCTACGTGATGTTGGTGGCAAGCCAGACCATTTCGGATCTGCGGTTCGTGAACTGAACCGCGACAACGCGAGGAGCTTCATTTCGATGCCAGAGGTGGAACGGCACAACTACGACGTCGTGGTGATCGGGGCGGGCGGCGCGGGTCTGCGAGCCGTGATCGAGGCACGCGAGCAAGGCTTTTCGGTGGCGGTGGTGTGCAAGTCGCTGTTCGGCAAGGCGCACACCGTGATGGCCGAGGGCGGGTGCGCGGCCTCGATGGGCAATGCCAACGAGAAGGACAACTGGCAGACCCACTTCAAGGACACGATGCGCGGCGGCAAGTTCCTCAACAACTGGCGGATGGCCGAGCTGCACGCCCGCGAGGCAGCCGACCGGGTGTGGGAGCTGGAAACCTATGGGGCGCTGTTCGATCGGACGCCCGACGGACGCATCTCCCAGCGCAACTTCGGCGGCCACACCTACCCGCGGCTGGCGCATGTGGGTGACCGGACGGGGCTGGAACTGATCCGGACCATGCAGCAGAAGATCGTGTCGCTGCAGCAGGAGGACTACGCGGCGACCGGCGACTACGAGGCACGGATCAAGGTCTTCGCCGAGTGCACGGTCACCGAGCTGCTCACCGAGGACGGAAAGATCGCCGGTGCGTTCGGCTACTACCGTGAGTCGGGGCAATTCGTACTGTTCCGGGCACCCGCGGTGGTGCTGGCCACCGGCGGTATCGGTAAGTCCTACAAAGTCACCTCGAACTCCTGGGAGTACACCGGCGACGGGCATGCCCTCGCGCTGCGCGCAGGCGCCACCCTGATCAACATGGAGTTCCTGCAGTTCCACCCGACGGGCATGGTGTGGCCGCCGAGTGTGAAGGGGATCCTCGTCACCGAGGGTGTGCGTGGCGACGGTGGTGTGCTGAAGAACTCCGAAGGCAAGCGGTTCATGTTCGATTACATCCCGCCGGTGTTCAAGGGCCAGTACGCCGAGACCGAGGACGAGGCCGATCAGTGGTTGCGCGACAACGACTCCGCGCGCCGCACTCCCGACCTGCTCCCTCGCGACGAAGTGGCACGCGCGATCAACGAGGAGGTGAAGGCGGGTCGCGGTACCGAACACGGTGGGGTGTACCTGGATATCGCGTCCCGGATGCCCGCCGAGGAGATCGTGCGGCGGTTGCCGTCGATGCATCACCAGTTCAAGGAACTGGCCGATGTGGACATCACCGCCGAACCGATGGAAGTAGGACCGACCTGTCACTACGTGATGGGTGGCATCGAGGTCGATCCCGATACCGGTGCGGCCGTGGTGCCCGGGTTGTTCGCTGCCGGTGAGTGTTCCGGTGGCATGCACGGTTCCAATCGGCTGGGCGGGAATTCCCTGTCGGACCTGCTGGTGTTCGGCAGAAGGGCCGGCCTCGGCGCCGCGGCTTACGTCGGCGGACTGACCGAGCGCCCCGCACCCACCGACGCCGATATCGAGTCGGCGGCGAGAACCGCTCTCGCACCGTTCGATCCGCCGACGGACGGCGCAGGCGAGAACCCCTACACTCTGCACGCCGAGCTGCAGGAGACGATGAACGACCTCGTCGGCATCATCCGCAAGGAACACGAGGTGCGCGAGGCCATCGACAAACTGGCCGACCTGCGCGCCCGGTACGCGCGGGTCACCGTGGTGGGCAACCGGCACTTCAACCCCGGCTGGCACCTGGCGCTCGACCTGGCCAACATGCTGCTGGTGAGCGAATGCGTTGCCCAGGCGGCGCTGTTGCGCACCGAGAGCCGAGGTGGACACACCCGCGACGACCACCCGGGCATGGATCCGACCTGGCGCAATTCACTGCTGGTCTGCGCCCTCGACCCGGCGCGCTCGGACGGACTGGTTCCCGGCGTCACCGTCACCCGCAAGGAACAGACTCCCATGCGCGAGGACCTGCTGGCCCTGTTCGAATTCTCCGAGCTCGAAAAGTACTACACCGAGCAAGAATTGGCGGCCCACCCGGCGGCCGAAGGAAAGGCGTGACCATGGGATACGACGCTCGTTTCCGGGTCTGGCGCGGTGACATCGACGGCGGCGACCTGCAGGACTACACCGTCGCGGTGAACGAGGGCGAGGTGGTGCTCGACATCATCCACCGCCTGCAGGCCACCCAGACTCCCGATCTGGCGGTGCGCTGGAATTGCAAAGCGGGCAAGTGCGGTTCGTGTTCGGCGGAGGTGAACGGGCGGCCACGGCTGCTGTGCATGACCCGCATGTCGACGTTCGCTCCCGACGAGGTCATCACGGTCACCCCGATGCGCACCTTCCCGGTGGTCAAGGATCTCGTCACCGATGTGTCGTTCAACTACGAGAAGGCCAGGGAGATACCGTCTTTCGCGCCACCGGCGCTGGCACCCGGCGAGTACCGGATGAAGCAGGTCGATGTGGAACGCTCGCAGGAGTTCCGCAAGTGCATCGAGTGTTTCCTGTGCCAGAACACCTGTCACGTGGTGCGCGACCACGAGGAGAACAAGCAGGAATTCGCCGGGCCGCGCTACCTGATGCGTATCGCGGAGCTGGAGATGCATCCGCTCGACACCGCCGATCGGCGCGAACTCGCCCAGGAGGACGCGGGCCTGGGCTATTGCAATATCACCAAATGCTGCACCGAGGTGTGCCCGGAGCACATCAAGATCACCGACAATGCGCTGATTCCGCTCAAGGAACGGGTGGTCGACCGTAAATACGATCCGATTGTCTGGCTCGGCAATAAATTGTTCCGGCGGTGAGGCCGTGGCTGTCCGCTACAAGACAGCCACGGTCCCTACCGCTACCGATCCGACCAGTAATCCGATGAACAGCGCCGCGAGCAACGAGCCGGTGAGTGTGTAGATTCCGATCGCCGATACCGCGAAAAGCAGGATCACGATCAGGCGTTCCACCCCGTCCTCAGGCGCCAGCCTCCGGTACCGGGGTGCAGTTTTCTTCAACCCTCGGTCCATGGCCAAGGATTACCCACCGTGGGCATTCGGTAAACGTTACGGGCGGTCGAACTCACCGTCGTGCACGCCCGCTGTGAACGCCGCCCATTCGCTCGGAGTGAAGACGAGCACCGGGCCGTCGGGATTCTTGCCGTCACGCAGGGCTACGTTGCCCTCGTCGAGCATTGCCACCTCGACGTTCGCGTCGTCACCGTCACCGGCGCGCTGCCAGGTAGCCCCGGTGAGATCGATATCGCGTTTGGTGTTCACGCCAGTACCCCGGCGTCGATGCTGCGGGTGAACGCGTCCCAGCTCGGTCCGTCGAAGACCAGCGCGGGCCCGGCCGGATTCTTGCTGTCACGCACGCCGACGTGACCGCCGAACAGAAAGGCAACTTCCACGCAATCCTTGTTCGCGCTGCTGCGGGTGCTCTTGAACCAGTGTGCGTCGACGAGATCGAAACTCATGCCACATACTCCTTCGCGACCCGCCGGAGCAGGTCTCTACTCGGTTGACAATCCAGCGCATGGCGCCGGAGGCACTCGTGAGCCCGGTCGTACCGTGTGACATCCGTGCGTCGTTCCAGGTAGAGGTCGCCGGTGAAGCCTTCGGCGTACACCACCGGTGGTTCGACCGGTTTACCGCTGCCATCGGTGCCGAACTCGAGAACCGTGAAAGGCCCGGTGGAGACTCCGAGTGGAACACCGGCGGCAAACGGCAGAATACGCAGTGCGACATTGCCCCGGGTACCGAAATCGGCAAGATGGCGCAACTGCGCAGCCATCACCTTGGCATTACCGACGACGCGATGCAAGACCGACTCGTGCACAACGACATCGAGTTCGGCCGGTTCGTGTTCGCGCCCGATCAGGGTCTGGCGTTGCATGCGCAGCGACACCCGCCGTTCGAGTTCGGCGGGTGAATCCTTCGGGCAGGCAAGCTGATTCAGTGTGCGCACATAGTCCGCGGTCTGCAGCAGGCCGGGGACTAGCTCGGATTGATAGGTGCGCAGGCTGCGGGCGGAGGCCTCCAATCCGATGTAGATGTCGAAGTTCTCGGGAATGAGGTCGCCGTACGCGTGCCACCAGCTCTTGACGGCGGCCTGCTGGGCCAGGCCGGCCAGGCCGTCGGTGACCTCGCGCGGGACGCCGTAGATACGGCAGAGTTCGTTGATGTCGATGGTGCGGATGCGGTCGGCGTGGCCCTTTTCCAGGCGTTGCAGGGTGCTCGCGCCCCATTCCATGCGTTTGGCCGCCTCGGCGATGGTCAGGCCCGCCTTGGTCCGCCATTCACGCAGATGGCGGCCGAGTTGACGGCGCGGCAGCGTAGACGCCGCCGGAGTTCGGTTAGATGCAGTGGCCACAGCCGTGCTCCTTCGATTCGCGCTGTGGGGAATCCTGCACTCTCCCTTGGGTTCCGTGCAGTGGATTGGGGCCGATCGATCAGCGGTCGCGGTGATCGGTGACGGGTGTACGCGGGCCGAATTTCGGTTTGCGGGCCTGGCCGCTGAGCATGAGCAGACGCACGGCCCGATACCGGTGTGGGCGAAGAGGTTCCAGGTAGGCGACCATGGCGTCGTCGTCGATGGGGCGCCCGAGCAGGCTCCAGCCGACGGTGGCGGCCAGGTGGTAGTCGCCGACGGAGAGGGCGTCGGCGTCACCGAACGCGCGCTGTGCGGTCTCGGCGACGGTCCACACGCCGATGCCAGGGATGCTGCGCAGCCGGGTCGCCGCTTCCCGTGGGTCGAGGCAGGCGGTGCGTTCGATGGCGTCGGCCACGCGGGCGGCACGCACGATCGTCTGCGCGCGCTGGGGGCCCACATTGGCGCGATGGAATTTCCACGACGGTATCCGCCGCCAGGTGTCGGCGTCCGGCGCGATCATCAGGTCGCCCGGTCCGGGGGCCTTGGTGCCGAACTCGCGCACCAGCGTGCGGTACGCCGCGAACGAGGACTTGGTGTGCACCTTCTGCTCGAGAATCGCCGGGATCAACGATTCGAGCACCAGGCCGGTGCGCAGCATCCGCAGACCGGGGACGCGGCGGTGCGCCTCGACCAGCTTGGGATGCTCGGGGGCGAAATCCTCGACGTTCTCCTCGAGGCACAGCATGCGGTCCAGGCCGCTGAGGAACTCCTCCGCACCGGGACCCCAAGCGCGTGCGTGCACGCCGTCACGGCCGTCCTGGGTGAGCCGGTAGGTGACCGGGCCGCTCGGCAGGCGCGAGGCGTGCCAGTGCGAGCCGTCCGGGTCGGTGCGATGGCAGGGATCGCCCATTCCCCGACGCAGGGGCGCCACCGTGAGCCCGACGTCGAAGGGCCTGCTCGACCGGACCGTCCGCGACAGCCCGGCCAGGTCCGGGTTCAGGGTCTGGTCACGCACCGACCCATTGTGCGCTCTTGTCCCCCGACGACGCCATTTCGTAATACCGACCACACGCGCGACGATGAAACCCTCGTCGGCAAACAGTCGGCATCCCCTCGTCACAGGAGGCAACGGATGATCACGGACGCGCTCAACTGGCTGCTGGCCGCATGGGGCAATGTCTTCGCAGGCAGCTCCGGGTATCAGATCCCACCGGGCACCCTCCCCTTCGGCAGCTGAGCCCGGTCACCGTTCCAGCAGGTACCTGGCCAGATGTAGGCCGGGTCTGCGGGCCAGCTGGGCGGCCTGGGTACGGCAGGAGAAGCCGTCGGCCAGGAAGATCGCGTCCGGTGCCAGCGTTTCCAGCGCCGGGAGCAGAGCGTTGTTCGCGACCGCTACGGAGATGTCGTAGTGGCCGTGCTGCATGCCGAAGTTTCCGGCGAGCCCGCAGCAACCGGCCAGTTCCCGGACTGTCACGCCCATCGCCGCGAGGATGGTTCGTTCGGCGGTGAAGCCGCCGACGGCGTGCTGGTGGCAGTGCGGCTGGACGACGACCGTGTCCGCGCGGACCGGTGGTCGCCAGTCTGGGTGCTCGAGGAGGAATTCGGCGAGCGTGCGGACGGATGCGGCCACCCGGGCGGCGCGTGGGTCGTCGGGAAGCAGTTCCGGGAGGTCGGCGCGCAGGGTGGCGGTGCAGGACGGTTCCAGCCCGACCACCTTGCCGCCCTCGGCCACGTGGGCGGCGAGCGCGTCGACGGTGGCGCGCAGGCGGGTGCGGGCGCCGTCCAGCTGGCCGGTGCTGATCCAGGTGAGGCCGCAGCAGACCCGGGCGTCGGGGATGACGACCCGGTAGCCGAGTCGTCCGAGGAGTTCTGTCGCGGCGAGGGCGTTTTCGGGGTCGAAGGTGTCGGTGAAGGTGTCGATCCAAAGCAGGACGGTGCCGCGGTTACCCGGCTGAGTGCCAGGATCCCGGCCGATCCCGAGCTGCGCGAAGGGGAAGTACGCACTCGATAGTGGCTCGGTGCGCTGGTTTCCGCCCAGCGCCGACCACATTCGTCGGAACGACTTCGGCGCCAGCGTCGGCATCTCGCGGCGAGGGTCTATGCCAGACAGGCGCATTCCGATTCGACGCAGGAAGGTCGCGGCGGCGAGGGTATTGACCAGGCGTGGGGCACGTTGGGCCAGGGCCAGCCAGCGGGGGAGTTGGCCGAGCACATAGTGATCCACCGGGCGGGGGCGGCGGCGGTAGCGGCGGTAGAGGGTCTCGGATTTGTAGGTGGCCATGTCGACGCCTGCCGGGCAATCCGAGGAGCAGGCCTTGCACGACAGGCACAGGTCGAGGGATTCCTCGACTTCCTTCGCGCGCCAGTCCAGTTCCCCACGGACCACTTCTTGGAGGACCCGCGCGCGGCCACGTGTGGTGTCTTTTTCGTCGCCGGTCGCCAGGTACGACGGGCACATGAAGCCGCCTGATGCACCGGTGTCGGCTCGGCACTTGCCGATTCCTACACATCTGTGCACAGCTGTGGACAGATCACCGCCGTCGTCGTGGAGGGCGAAGCCATGGGCCCGGACCGGGCTCAGACCGGCTACGCGCAGGTCGGTGTCGACGGGGCGCGGGGCGACCAGCACGCCCGGGTTCAGGATGCCGTCCGGGTCGAACAGGGATTTGAAGCCGGCGAAGGCCGTGCGTGCGGCCGGCGAGTACATGACCTCGAGCAGTTCTGACCGGGCGCGACCGTCACCGTGTTCACCGGACAGTGAACCTCCGTGGCGCACAACCAGATGCGCCGCGTCGAAGAGGAACGAGCGGAAGCGCTGTGGGGCGTCGGCGATGGGGAAGTCGAGGCGGACGTGGATGCAGCCGTCGCCCAGGTGGCCGTAGAGGAGCCCGGTTACGTCGTATTCTTCGGTGAGCGAGGTGAATTCGCGCAGATAGTGGCCGAGATTCTCCGGCGGGACTGCGGCGTCCTCCCAACCAGGCCAGGCCGGCTTTCCGTCGGGTGAGCGGCCGGCGAGGCCCGCACCGTCGGCCCGGATTCGCCAGAGTGCTTTCGTCTCAGCGGCATCCGTGACTATGCGGTGGTCGTCGGCGTGAGCCTCCCTCACGAGCTGCCGAGCTACCGCCAGCGCTTCGGCGGGTGTGGCGCCGGCGGTTTCGACGAACAGCCAGCCGCGGCCGCGTGGGAGGTCGGGGACCGTGCCGCGGTGGGTGCGCACGACGTCGACCAGACCGGCATCGATCCCCTCCACCGCGATCGGTGCGCACTGCATGACGGCCGCGATATCGTCTGCGGCCGAGGCGATATCGGGGTAGCCGAGAACGGTGAGGACGGTCGCGTCCGGCAGGGGAGCAAGCTCGACTTCGGCCTCGAGCAGCACGCCGCACGTTCCTTCTGAGCCCACGAAAGCCTTCGCTATCGACGAACCTCGTTCCGGCAAGAGGTGTTCCAGGCTGTATCCCGACGCTTGCCTGTCGAACCGGCCGAGTTCTGTCCGCAGCACCGCGAGGTTGTCGCGGGTGAATTCGGCCAGGCCGGGTATCGCGGAAAGCTCTGATGGAAAGGATGTTCGGTGGCCGCCGTCGGGCAGTCGGCCGTCGGCGCGCGACCGCGCGGGGGCGGAAGGGCCGGTGCCGAATCGACGCTCGGTGGCAGTTCCGTCGAGAATCCGCAATTCACGGACCGTGTCGGAGGTTCGGCCCCAGGCCAGGGCGTGCGGGCCGCACGCGTTGTTGCCGATCATGCCGCCGAGCGTGCACCGGTCCTGGGTGGAGGGGTCAGGGCCGAAACGCAGGCCGTGCGGGCGCAGATGGGCTTGGAGGTCGGAGAGGACGAGACCCGGTTGAACCCGAACGGTCGCGGACTCCGCGTCGACCGCACGGACGGCATTCATATGGCGGCTGAAGTCGACGACGATCCCGGGGCCGATCGCGTTTCCGGCGACGGAAGTGCCCGCCCCACGCGGGGTAACGGACAGGCCGTTCTCACGCGCGAATGCGAGCGTCGCCACCACATCGTCGTCGCCGCGCGGGAAAACGACCATGGTTGGCCGGACGCGATAGTTGGAGGCGTCGGAGGAGTACTCGGCCAGTCTGCGCGAGGACACATCGACCACACAGCCGACCCGCGCTCGCAAAGCATCGGCAGCCCGCTCCGCATCCACGCGTCTCGTCACTCGTCCAGCCTAATTCCCGGTCCAGGTGGTAGGCCCGGATTGCGGCTTGCTCTCAACCTAACTTGAGGTTCTACTGTCGGTGGGCAGGAGTTGACTGGGCGGGGAGCCGAGGGAGAGCACACATGAGTATCGAGTCCGTGGCCTACAGCCAGATGTATCGGCGGATGAACGCGCCGGAGGAGGAGCGGCCGTTCAGTATGGCCACCGCGCGCCGGATCCTGCGGTTCGCGCAGGCGCACCGGCGCCGGATTTCGGCGTTCTTGCTGCTCAGCGTGGTTGCCGCCGTGCTCGGTGTCGCGACGCCGGTGCTGGCGGGCAAGGTGGTCAACGACATCGTCAACGGGTCGGCACCGCGCACGGTGGTGATTCTGGCGCTCGCCATCGCGGGGTTGGCGATCGTCGACGCGGGCCTCGGGTTGATGATCCGGTGGTTGTCGGCGCGGATCGGTGAAGGGCTGATCCTCGATCTGCGGACCGCCGTGTTCGACCACGTGCAGAAGATGCCGGTGGCGTTCTTCACCCGGACCAGGACCGGTGCGCTGGTGAGCCGGCTGAACTCCGATGTGATCGGGGCGCAGCGCGCGTTCAGCGACACCCTGTCCGGCGTGATCACCAATCTGGTGACGCTGCTGCTCACCCTCGCGGTGATGCTCAGCATCTCCTGGCAGATCACGTTGCTGGCACTCGTGCTGCTCCCCGTGTTCGTCATCCCGGCCCGGCGCGCGGGTAATCGTCTCGCGGAGATGCAGCGCGAGGCGGCCCAGCTCAACGCGGCCATGAGCACCCAGATGACCGAACGGTTCTCCGCGCCCGGCGCCACCCTGGTGAAGCTGTTCGGCAGGCCGCAGCAGGAATCGGCGGAATTCGCCGTCCGGGCCACCCGGGTGCGTGATATCGGGGTGCGCACGGCGATGCTGCAGACCACGTTCGTCACCTCGCTCACGCTGGTGTCGGCGCTGGCCCTTGCCCTGGTCTACGGTCTCGGCGGTTGGTACGCGCTGGCAGGCAGCCTCGACGCGGGGTCGGTCGTCGCGCTGTCGCTGCTGCTGACCAGGCTCTACACCCCGCTCACCGCGCTGGCGAGTGCCCGGCTCGAGATCATGTCGGCGCTGGTGAGCTTCGAGCGGGTGTTCGAGGTGCTGGATCTGAAGCCGCTGATCGAGGACGCGCCCGGTGCCGTCGCGGTGCCCGAGGGCCCGGTCTCGGTGGAACTGGACGGCGTGCACTTCGGGTACCCGTCGGCCGACAAGGTGTCGCTCGCCTCGCTCGAGGACGTCGCCACGCTCGACACGCGCGGCGGGGTGGAGGTGCTCCACGATGTGTCGCTGCGCGCCGAACCCGGCCAGCTGGTCGCGCTCGTCGGCTCCTCCGGTGCGGGCAAATCGACCATCGCCCAACTCGTTTCGCGACTCTACGACGTCGACTCCGGCGCGGTCCGGCTCAACGGAACCGACGTGCGTGAGCTCACCACCGAATCGATCCAGCGCGCCGTCGGCCTGGTCACCCAGGACGGGCACCTGTTCCACGACACCATCCGCGCCAACCTGCTGCTGGCCCGCCCCGAAGCCACCGAAGACGAGCTCTGGGACGCGCTGCACCGCGCCCGCCTCGGCGATCTGGTCGATTCGCTCACCGACGGCCTCGACACCGTCGTCGGCGAACGCGGCTACCGCCTCTCCGGCGGCGAACGCCAACGCCTCACCATCGCCCGCCTGCTGCTCAAGCAGCCGCGCGTGGTGATCCTCGACGAGGCGACCGCCTCCCTGGACTCCACCTCCGAAGCCGCCGTCCAGGAGGCCCTCACCGAGGCCCTCACCGGCCGCACCGCCCTGGTGATCGCCCACCGCCTCTCGACGATCCGCGCCGCCGACCAGATCCTCGTCCTGGAAGACGGCCGCATCATCGAACGCGGCACCCACGCCGACCTCCTCAACGCCGACGGCCGCTACGCCGAGCTGTACAGAACCCAATTCGCCGACGACCCGATAGCACCGGCCATCGCCTGACCCGCCCGGAAGGCCCAAACCCGCCACCTTCCGCACTCCCGTTACACGGCACCACTCGTGTCCGTCCACCACCTACCGCACTACCAGTCACACGGCACCACTCGAGTCCGCCATGACCGCATTCCCAACCCCGCACGACCCGACCTCGAGGAGGGTCCGCCGCGCAGCGGCGTAGCGGCCCGGCCGCGCGAACAGCGCTCGAAGCGCATGCGCGAAGCGCGAGTCTCGAGCGCTGTTCGCGCGGCCCTCCAGGGGCCGCGCTCGAGCGCGCCAGCGCTCCAAAAACACAGCCCAACACCTCCGTGGTGCACAAAACACCGAGGCAGTGCCGCGCCCCAACTAGACCGCCGCCCCCGATCTCAGAACTCGCCTGCGACCCCGATCACCGTGCGCCCGGAGTGGTTGCCGTCCTTGATCGACTGCAGGACATTACCCACTTCGGTGATCGGAGCGAACGACTCCAGCGATGAAAGATGCTGAGGCCGAAGCTCTTTACCGAGCGCAGCCCAAAGAGCCCGCCGCTTCTCGATAGGCAGGAACACCGAGTCGATACCCAGCAGACTCACCCCACGCAGGATGAACGGCAGCACCGTGGCAGGCAGGTCGGAGCCGCCGGTGAGACCACTGGCCGCGACCGCGCCGCCATAGCCGATAGAACTCAGGACGAACGCGAGTGACTTGCCGCCGACGCTGTCGACCGCGGCCGCCCAGTTCGCCTTGTTCAGCGGGCGCGGCTTGGCCTCGGGGTCGAGGGGGAGCCGACCGATCACCTCGTTGGCGCCGAGTTCGGCGAGCAGGTCGCCCGCGTCGGTTTTGCCGGTGGAGGCGATCACCTCGAAGCCGAGGCCGGACAGGATGTCGATGGCGACCGTGCCGACGCCACCGGTGGCGCCGGTGACGAGCACCGCGCCGTCGTCGGGGGTGAGGCCGTGGTCGAGCAGGGCCTGCACGCTCATCGCGGCGGTGAAGCCCGCGGTGCCGATGGTCGCGGCGTCGCGGGTGTCGAGGCCGTCGAGTTTCACCACCCATTCGGCCGGCACCCTGGTGTATTCGGCGAATCCGCCGTTGCGGGAGACGCCCAGGTCGTAGCCGTGCGCGATCACCTGGTCACCGACGGCGAAGTCCTCGGACTCCGAGGCGGTCACCTCGCCGGTGAGGTCGATGCCGGGGACGATCGGGTAGTTGCGGACGACCCCACCGCGCGGCGTGATCGCCAACAGGTCTTTGTAGTTCGCACTCGAGTAGTGGATCTTGATCGTCACATCGCCGGTGCCGAGGAAGTCGTCCCCTACCTCCTCCCGACCGAGCACGATCCCACTATCCGACTCACGGGCCACCATCGCGGAGAAGTTCATGAGCCGAGCATACGAGTCATCCACCCGTCCAGCGACGAATCAAATCCCCGACATTCGACCACCACGCGAGCCTGCCGGCCGATGCCGCCACCAGAGCGTGGTGATCACTCCTCCAGGGGCAGGAGTTCGAGGCGGACGCCGAGGAGGCGGACGGGGCGGTCGAGCTCGAAGCGGTCGATGACGGCCAGGGCCGTGTCGACGATGGTGGCGATGTCGGTGGTCGGCTGGGGGAGTTTGCGCTGCTTGCTGCGGGTGTAGAAGGTTTTGGTTCGCACGGTGACCGAGACGCGGGTGCTCACGCGGTGATGGGCGAGCATCTCCTCGGCGACCTCGGTGGCGATGCGGGCGACCTCGCGCCGGATCTCGTCGGGGTCGGTGAGGTCGTGCGGGAAGGTCTCGGACTTGCTGCGGCCCACCGGGATTCGCGGGGTGGTGGTCAGTTCGGTGTCGCCCTTGCCGTGGCCGAGGACCCACAGGTACGGGCCGGTGTTGGGGCCGAATTCGGCGGCGAGGCGCTGCCGGTCGGCGGCCATGAGGTCGGCGACGGTGGCGATGTCGAGTTCGGCCAGGCGTTTGGCGATGCGTGCCCCGACACCCCAGAGCGCATCGGTGGGGCGGTGGCCCATGAGTTCGGTCCAGTTCGCGGCGGTGAGCTGGAAAATACCGCCGGCGGCACCTGGGTCGTGTTCGGGTTCGGCGGATGTCTTGCCGGTGGATTTGGCGAAGCCGGTGGCCAGTTTGGCGGTGAGCTTGTTGTCCCCGATGCCGACGGAGCAGGTGAGGTCGAGTCCGGTGACGGCATCCCGGATTTCGGTGGCGAGCTGCCAAGGATCACCGTCGGTGGCGACGAAGGCCTCGTCCATGCCCCACACCTCCACCGCACCGGCCACCCGGGCGAGCGTGGCCATGATCTCCGCGGAGGCGGCCTCGTAGGTCGCCATGTCCAGCGGCAGGAACACGCCTTCCGGACATTTGCGCTGCGCGGCCTTCAGCGGCATCCCCGCGCGCACGCCGAAGGCCCTGGCCGGATAGGAAGCGCAGGTCACGACCTTGCGGGGCCGGGTTGGGTCGCCCTCACCGCCCACGATGACGGGCTGTCCGCGCAGCTCGGGGCGACGCCGGAATTCCACCGCCGCCTGGAACTGGTCGAGATCGACATGCAGGAGCCACTGGGGCACAGTTCCGTTCTATCGCATCACCGCCGTGACGGAGCCCAGCTCTTGCGCACGGCGCGAAACAGAACTAAATTCTGTTCATGAAGATCCGAGATCGGTTGTTGCTCGCCGCGGAGCGGCAGTTCGCCGAACACGGTGTCCTCGATGCCACGCTCAACGACATCCGCGCCGCCGCCGAAGCCAGCGTCGGCGCGCTCTACCACCACTTCCCCGACAAGGCCGACCTGTACCGGCAGGTCTGGGCCAACGCGCTCACCGACTATCAACAGCACTTCTACGCCGCTGTCGCCGACTGTGCCGACGCCGAGACCGGCGTCGTCGCGGGCGTGCACGCACATCTGCGCTGGGTGCAGGAAAACCAGTACCGCGCAACCGTTCTCACCGCCGCACGCCCGCCTGGTGTGCGCGAGAGCGAGCGCAATCTGGAGTTCTTCACCTCGGTCCGCCGCTGGTGGCGGACCCATGTCGCGTACGGCACGGTGCGCGACCTCGAACTCGACCTCGTCTACGCCCTGTGGCTGGGGGCGGCACAGGAATACAGCCGCCAATGGCTTGGTGGCAATATCCGTACCGCGCCAACCGATGTCGCTCCCGAACTCGCCGCGGCTGCCTGGGCGACCCTACGGGTCGAGGGCGCCGAATAGTCACCGAGCACCGCCACTGGAAAGAACGGAACACCCGATGCCGACCGAAGCCACCTCCCTCGACCTCGACCTGGCCCGGCAGGTACTCGCCGCGCAACCCTTCGCTCGTCTCGTCGGTACCGAACTGACCGAATTCGGCGACGGCGCAGCCACATTGGTGATCGAGATCCAGCCCGAGCACGGCCAGCAGTTCGGCTTCGTGCACGGCGGGGTGCTCGCCTACGCCGCCGACAACGCACTCACCTTCGCCGCCGGAACCGTACTCGGCCCGAATGTCCTCACCGGCGGTTTCACCATCACCTACCTGCGCCCGGCCAAGGGGGAGCGGCTGCGCGTGCACGCCACCGTGCTCGGCGCGACCCGGCGCCAGGCCGTCACCCACTGCGACGTCTACGCCGAGACCGAGGGCGAGGAACCGATCCACTGCGCCGTGGCCCAGGGCACGACCCGCCGCGTCGAGAAGGACCTGACCCCCACGACCGAAACGGACGAGGACACCGAATTCGAGGACGACGAGGACGAGTACGAGACCGACCAGCTCACCGTCGTCACCGCGGACATGGCCGAGCTACCGCCGACCGTCAGCCGGTAGCCCGGCGCACGAAAAGGGGGGCCGTGCGCGAATGCACGGCCCCCCTTTTCGATCAGGCGCTGACGGCGAACGTACCGTCGGCGGCC
Source organism: Nocardia sp. NPDC050378 (assembly GCF_040655675.1). NCBI lineage: Bacteria > Bacillati > Actinomycetota > Actinomycetes > Mycobacteriales > Nocardiaceae > Nocardia > Nocardia sp. NPDC050378. Next base: position 322,002 of record NZ_JBFAKI010000001.1, on the reverse strand, counting down.
GGTTCGGCGACGGGCTCGATGGCGTAGGCCAGGATGTCGGCCACGTCGGCGACGGGGCGCACGTCCAGGGCCTCGAGCACCTCGGCGGGCACTTCGTCCAGGTCCGGCTCGTTGCGGGCCGGGATGAAGACCGTCTTCAGGCCGGCTCGCTGCGCGGCGAGCAGCTTCTGCTTCACCCCGCCGATCGGCAGCACCCGGCCGTTGAGGGTGACCTCGCCGGTCATACCCACATCGGCGCGCACCTGACGATCCAGCGCCAGCGACACCAGGGCGGTGACCATGGTGACACCCGCCGACGGACCGTCCTTGGGGACCGCGCCAGCCGGGAAGTGGATGTGGATATTGCGGTCGAGCACCTTCGGCTCGATCCCGATCTCCTCCAGGTGCGAACGCACGTAGGTGAGGGCGATCTGTGCCGACTCCTTCATCACGTCACCGAGCTGACCGGTGAGAGTGAGCGAACGCTCGCCCTCGGCGGCATTGGCCTCGATGTAGAGGACATCGCCACCGGCACCGGTCACCGCGAGGCCCGTCGCCACACCGGGGACGGCGGTGCGTTCCACCGAGTCCGGGGTGAAGCGGGGGCGGCCGAGGTAGTCGGTGAGGTTGTCCACATCGATCACCAGGCTCTGCACCTGGCCTGCCGGCTGCGGACCGGTGCTGATGTCGATGACATTGTCGTAGCCGAGTTCGGGGTCGTACCCGAGCGCGCCATCCGCGCCCTGCCCGGCATCGGCACCGCCGGTCACGAGGCGAGTCGCAGCCTTGCGCAAGGCTTTCGCGACGAGCCGCTCCATCTGGCGCACCCCGGCCTCGCGGGTGTAGTTGGCCGCGACCTCGCGCAGCGCCGCCTCGGTGATCGACACCTCGTCGGCCGTCAGTGCATTGCGCTCCAGCTGCCGCGGGACGAGGAAGTCGCGCGCGATGGCCACCTTGTCGGCCTCGGTGTAGCCGTCGACCGTGATGAGTTCCATGCGGTCGAGCAACGGCCCGGGGATGGTGTCCATGACGTTGGCGGTCGCGATGAACAGCACGTTGGACAGGTCGAGGTCCAGGTCAAGGTAGTGATCGCGGAAGGTGTGGTTCTGCGCGGGGTCGAGCACCTCGAGCAGCGCCGCCGCCGGATCACCGCGGAAGTCGGAACCGACCTTGTCGATCTCGTCCAGCAGGACAACCGGATTCATCGATCCCGCCTCCTTCACCGCGCGCACGATGCGGCCCGGCATGGCACCGACGTAGGTGCGGCGGTGGCCGCGGATCTCGGCCTCGTCGCGCACGCCACCGAGGGCGACGCGAACGAACTTGCGGCCCAACGCCTTCGCGACCGACTCGCCGAGCGAGGTCTTACCGACACCGGGCGGACCGACGAGCACCATCACCGCACCCGACCCGCGGCCACCGACCACCTCGAGCCCACGCGACGCGCGACGCGAACGCACCGCGAGGTACTCGACCATTCGGTCCTTCACCTCGTCGAGCCCGTGGTGATCGGCGTCGAGGATCGCGCGGGCGCCCGAAACATCGGTGTTGTCTTCGGTTTTCACTGTCCACGGCAGGTCGAGGACGGTGTCGAGCCAGGTGCGGATCCAGCCCGACTCGGGGCTCTGGTCGCTGGCGCGTTCGAGCCTGCCGACCTCGCGCAGCGCCTCGGCACGCACGTTCTCCGGCAGGTCGGCGTTCTCCACCCGGGTGCGGTAGTCGTCGGCGCCGTCGGGTTCGTCCTCGCCGAGTTCCTTGCGAATGGCGTTGAGCTGCTGGCGGAGCAGGAATTCGCGCTGGCTCTTCTCCATGCCGTCGCGCACTTCTTCGCTGATCTTCTCGGTGACCTCGACCTCGGCGATGTGCGCCTTGATCCACTCGATCTGCTTGGTCAGCCGCTGTGCGACATCGGGGGTCTCGAGCAGTTCGCGCTTCTGCTCGTTGGTCAGGTACGGCGCGTAACCGGCCGTGTCGGAGATGGTTTCGGGGTTGTCGAGCTGGTTGACGATGTCGATGATCTGCCAGGCCTCACGGCGCTGCAGAACGGCGATCACCAGCTTGCGGTACTCGGCGGCGAGTTCGGTGGTCCGTTCGTCGGGCGCGGGTGCCTCGACGGGTTCGGCCTCGACCCACAGCGCAGCACCCGGCCCCGTGACCCCGTGCCCGATTCGCGCCCGGCGCTCGGCCTTGAGCACGGCCGCGGGCGCGCCACCGCGCATCCGGCCGATCTGTTCGATGGTGGCGACCACGCCGTAGGAGGCGTAGCCCTCGTCCAGTCGCGGCGCCACGAGCACGGCGCCGGTCTTGCCTGCCTGCGCGGCGTCGATGGCGGCCTGCGCGGACTCGTCCAGTTCGATGGGCACGACCATGCCCGGCAGCACGATCGGATCGGTCAGGAACAGCACCGGCAGGTTCTGAGCTGTAGTCATATCGACCCTTCCAAAAGTTGAGCTTTGCTGACTCAACTACAGAAGATCGCACTTTGTTCCGACCCCGGCAACCGTTCACTCACGGCGAACGAAACGCCGAACGCCCCCGGCTCCCGAGGGGTAGGTGGGAGCCGAGGGCGTTCGGGCGTTGATGGTTTTTCGGGGGGTCTACAGGTTGCGCTGGAGCCTTTCGGTCGGCGGATCGATGGTGCGGCCACGACTGCTCAGCACACCGAGGACGATGCCCGCGATGACGAGGATCGCGCCGAGGATGCCGAAGACCACCGGCAGGGTCTTGCCGAAGAGATCGAGCTTGTCGAGGCTCTCCTGGGTCACGCCGAGCTGTGCGTTGATGGTCTCCTCGTCGAAGACCAGGTGCGCCTTGAGCGCGGTGACGTCGACCTTGTCGGCACTGCGGCCGTAGAACAGGTGGATGGACTCGCCACCCTTGAGGACCGCGCCGGTCCTGGGCTCCACCCACACGTCGCGGGTGTTGGTGTAGTAGCGGGTCATGGTGACCGGCTCTTCACCCTCGAGGCCCCACTTGGCGGCGGGCAGGGTGAGCTTGTTGGTGGCGGCCGGGACGACGTCCCACATGTTCGTCACCGGGATGGTCTGGCGGAAGTGGTACACCGGCACGCCGTTGACCTCGGACTCCTCGACGAAGTCGATGTCGTAGGTGGCGCGGGCGTTGAGATCGAAGTAGGGGTAGGACTTCTTCTCGGTGCCGATCGGGAACCGGTACTGCAGACCACGCCGCTGCGACGGGTCGGCCACCGAGGCGCCCGACTTGTCGACGTTCACGGCGATGGAGCCGTTGGGGGAGGCGTCGATCGGCTCGCCGGTCCTGCGGTCGATGGTGACCCGGTCGACGGAGGCGGTGAGCAGCCCGGTGTCACCGTCGCGGTCGTCGCGACGCAGCGTCTGACCCGCCTGCACGGTCATCTCGTCGGCGTCCGACGGCTCCTCGACGGTGAGGAACCGCTGCGACACGATCGGCACTCCGGTGTCGATCTTGGCCGAGCCCTCGGGCGAGGTGAGCGACTTCGCGTCCAGCACGAGGGCTTCCTCGCCGGGAACGCTCTTGGCGATGGTGGTGATCCGCAGGTCCAGTGGCGTCTTGGCCACCTTGCCGACGGTGTAGGTGGGGATCATGGCGGCGCACGCGAGCAGCAGTGCACCGAGACCGACGAGGATGCAGGCGATGATCCTGCGCACGTTGCTCATCGGCTGCCGTACGTGACGTTGCCGAGCAGCGACGAACCCGGGTCACCGGTCGTGTCCGGCTCGGGAATCGAATTCTGTTGCGCGCCAGCGGTGATGCCCAACACGGCAATCACCCCGAGGATCGCGCCGGCCAGCCCGCTGATCAGGCCGGGGACGGCAAACTTCATAGATCGAACTCCAATTGCGTTGTGCCGGTTCAGGCGACGGAGAAGAACCCGATGGTCGGGGCGAACGAGCAGGTCCGGTTACCGTCGGCGGTTTCGGTGGTGAGCGAGCCGGTGACGACCGCGACGACCCGTCCCGCACCGGTGTCGGCGATGGCCGAGAGGGTGGCGGGGCCGTCGGGGTTGATGCCCGCCGCGTTGGTGAGCACCTGGGTGCCGGTGCGGCGGTTGTCCAGGTTGACCCACTGCACGGTCATCGGCGGGTTCTGCTCGACGGTGGGGGTTTTGGTGCCGAGCGCGGTGAACACGAAGCCGGTCTGGCCCGCGCCCGGTCCGGGCGGGGGCAGTTCGGCCGGACCGGGGACCGCGAGCGCGGTACCGACCGAGTCGGAGGTGGGGCCGATGCAACCCTTGCCGATGGTCGGGTACAGGAACTGCGCGATGCGCGGGCCGTCGGCGGGCGGCAGCTCGGGGCCACCACCGCCGCTGCCGTCGAGGAACTTGATGATCCGCTCGAGGGTCGACTTGACCTGCGCGGGGATGCCGGGGGTGGCCAGCAGCAGACGTGCCTGGGCCAGGATCGCGGCCTGTCCGCCGTCGGCGATGAGGCCGGGACCGGAGATGGCGCCTACGATCGTCGGTGCCAGCGCTGCCAGCGTCTCGGAGGGCACGTTCTCCGCGATGGCGGGAACGCTCTGCTGCGCCGCGTGCTGCGGTGCGGCCAGGGTTGGCGTGGGCGCCACGAGTACAGCACTCGCCGCTAGTACGAAAGCAGACACTGCGGTCCGCGATCCTCGGGTGCTCAGCACTGGTCGGCCGTCCTTCGTTCGGTGGATAAATGGAGCGACCCGGAATTCACAGGAATGTCTGTGTTATCCGGAGTTTCAGATACTTTGGAGAGGTGACTACAGCGGACAGACGGTATGGGGGTCGTACGGTCGTCGCGCGTAAAGCCGAGCGCCGACAGCGATTCCTGGAAGCAGCGACGCGAATCTTCGCCGAACGCGGGTACGCCACGTGCTCGCTGGCCGAGGTGTGCGCGGCCGCCGGGCTGTCCAAGCGGCAGTTCTACGAGGAGTTCGAGACCCGCGAAGACGTGCTGGTGGCGGCCTACGACCGCATCCAGGACGATGCCGCCGCGGCCGTCGCCGCCGCGCTCGCCGACCTCACGACACCCACCGACCCCGAACTCGCGCTGCACGCCGGGTTCCGCGCGTACCTCGAATCGCTCGGCTCGGACCCGTACCGGGCCCAGGTCGCGCTCATCGAGGTGGTCGGGGTGAGCGACCGGATGGAGCACCACCGCCGCTCGCGCAGGCACGCGTGGTCGGTGCTGATCGGTTCGGCGCTGGTCGACATCGGCGTGCGCCTGCGCGGCGACGCCGAACTCACCACCGCCCTGCTCACCGGCGCGGTGACGGGAGTCGCGCACGAGTGGCTGTTGCGCGAGTCCCGGCCGCCGGTCAGCGAACTGGTGGATCTGCTGACCGGTGCCGCCTTGGCACTTGTCGATTTCGAGTGATTCGCGCGCAGCCGACGAGAGGGTGGCAAATACGTGCGCCTGCCGCCTACTCAATCAACTCCCTTTCCGGACATTGTGAGACCGAACGGCTTCACAGTGTGGGACGAGAGTCTGGCACAGGAGTGACTCAGGTCGCAACGGCAGAATTTTTGAGACGGGTATCACCTGTGCGTTTGTAGATTGTCACGATCGCGAAATCGGCCATTCGAGGACGTCCGACAGGGCCTCAGGTTACTGGTCAGTCGACCGATTAGGGGCGCGTTCGGCGGACTTCCGGCAATTGAACGGCAGCCTGTTCTACCTACTTCTTGTGCAGGGTGCCCGCGATGGAACCGCCGAACACTCCCGGCGTGCTGTATCGGAGCGTGCCGTCCGACTGGCGGGTGACGGTGGAGGTGTTGCCGTCGTCGACGCAGTCGCCGTGCGTATCGCCGGTGAGGCGGGCGCGGAAGACCAGGCGATCGTCGCTCGCCTGGGTGAGCGTCTCGGCCCGTTCGCAGCGCGTCCGCGAGATCTGGCCTGTATTGGATGCCGTGGCCAGTTCCTGGCCGACCTCGCCCGGGCCGATGGTCAGCACGATGTCGAAGGTGACGAGGCCGTCGGCGGCCTGGCCGGTCCAGGTGCCGATGAAGGAATCCGGGACGGTCGATACCGATCGGGTGCCGGTCTCGGTGCCGGTCGGGGGCGTGCCCGGCGGGATCGTCAGCGTGGCGGTGCCCGATTGATCGCCGAGCCGGATGCCGATCAGCGAGGCCATGACGGCCGCGACGACCGCTGTCACGGAGACGGCCGCGATCAGAAGGGCGCGGGTTCGGGCGCGATGAGGGGCTTTCGTCGGTGACGGGGCGTGCCCTTGTGAGAAGTGCCCGCCTGACGTGTGGCCGCCTTGCGTCGTTGTCCGCGCGACCGGGGTCTGGTACGACACGGTCTGCGGGCGGCCGGGCGCGGTGATGCTCGCGAGGGCAGTCGGGTCCGTGCGGTGGCTCGGGGGAACCGCTGTGGGACGGGCGCCTGGGTCGGTGTCGAGGTCGAGCAGTCGTACCGCGCGCATGCTCACGTCCTGCATGACGAGTGGTGGGAGCCAGCCTGCGCCGTCCGGGGTGCCGATCTTCCTCAGCTCGGCAAGCGCCTGTTGTGGAGTCGGGCGGTCGGCGGGGTTCTTGGCCAGGCACGCTTCGATCAGTGGCCGGAAGCTCGGCGGTACGGCGTCGAGGTTCGGCTGCTCGTAGACGATGCGGTAGAGCAGTTGCACCATGTCGGCCGTGCCGAACGGGCCGTGCCCGCAGGCGGCGAAGGTCAGGACGCCGCCGAGGGCGAAGACATCGCAGGCGGGACCGAGCGGTTCGCCGGTGATCTGTTCGGGACACATGAAACCCGGTGAGCCGATGACTCTTCCGGTGGTGGTGAGCGCCGTGTCCTCCGTGGCGCGGGCGATACCGAAGTCGATCACCTTGGGGCCGTCGACGGCGAGCAGCACGTTCGACGGTTTCAGGTCGCGATGCACGATGCCGACCGAATGCACCGCGACCAGCGCCGCGGCCAGGCCGTGCGCGAGGGCGAGCAGGGATCGCTCGGGGAAAGGGCCGTACTCGGTGACAGCGTCCGACAGGGAGATACCGGCCACGTAACCCGTTGCCAGCCAGGGCGGATGAGCGTCGACTTCGGCGTCCAGGACGGGTGCGGTGAAAGCACCTGCCACGCGGCGGGCGGCCGCGACCTCCCGGCGGAACCGGGCCCGCAGTTCCGGATCGCCCAGCAGATCCGGGCGGATCACCTTCACCGCGACCGTGCGACCACCGGAATTGCGGCCCAGATACACCTTGCCCATACCGCCCGCGCCGAGGACACCGAGTAGCCGGTAGTCCCCGATCCGGCGCGGGTCGTCGGCGTTCAACGGCTGCATCGCGTGAGGTCCCCTTCGAACGAACTACCTCGCGAGGTTATCCGGAATACGGGCGCTCGGCGGGGCGGCGAGGAATCTCGGTACGGGTGCTGATGCCGAGTTTGGCGAGGATATGACGGACGTGCGTTTCGACGGTCCGCTCGGAAAGCACCAGGCGATGGGCGATCTCGCGGTTGGTCGCGCCCGCCGCGACGAGGTCGTGTACCTCCCGTTCGCGGGCGGTGAGGGGATCGGCGGCGCGGGTAGCGGCGGTGATCGCGGCGAGCAGGTCGTCGGCTTGCCGCAGGCGGTGGGGCATATGGAGACGGCGGAATGCGGTGGCGGCCTGGTCGGCGGCGGTCCGGGCCGCGGCGAGATCGGCGGTGGGATCGGCACGCGGGCCGGTGGCGCACCCGGCATGAGGGTCGGCGTCGTCGACGACGCTGCGGTCGGGGTCGGCGGGAACACTGGTGGCGGTGCGGGTGGCGCGGGCCAGATGAGTGCGGGCAAGGCCGAGGTGGCCGAGGGCGACGAAGGGGTGGGCGCCTATTTCGGTGTCCATGGTGAGGCCGAGGCGGTAGAGGTCGATGGCGGCGTTCAGGTGGCCCCCCACCCTGGCGTTGTCGGCGCGGACGCGGGCCAGGGAGCCGACGCAGATCAGTGCGCCCGTGCCGTCGGCGGCGTAGTTGTGCTCGCGACCGGCCAGGACACGGTAGACCCGGTCGGCGGTGTCGGCGTCGTCGAGCAGTTCGGCTACCAGGCCGACCGAGTACACCGTTCCGTTCCAGCGTGGACCGATCTCGAGGGTGTCGGGGAGCGAGCGGAACGGTTCGAACAAGGCGCGGGCCTCGTCGAGGTCACCTGCCAAGGCGTGCATCATCGGGGAGAACAGTTGTGCGATGGGTATTTTCGGAGCGAAGGCCAGCGCGGCGACGGCTTCGTTCATGGCGGTGCGGTCGACGTGGCCGACGATCACCGCGTGCATTCCACGGAAGGCGTGGTGCAGCCCGGCGAGGGAATAGTCACCGATGCCGAGCGCCAATTCATAGGCGGCGGCATCGAATTCGAGCGCGGCGTCGAGTTCGCCGACCAGCGCCGCGCGAGTGGCGCGCAAGCGCAGCAGGTGCCAGCGGGCCACCGGAAGTTTGCGGCGGTCGGCCAGGAGTTCGATGTGGTCGAGGGCATTGTCGAAGGCGGGGAGGTCGCCGCGTTGCAGGGCGGCATCGGCTGTCCACACATATCCCCAGAGCTGCGCCAGTGGTTGTTCGGCATCGACCGCGATCTCGATCGCGCGCGCAGCCAGCGCCGTTCTCTCGTCGAGGTATTCGGTGGTGGCAAGCGAGAGGTGGCGGGCATGGATGACATCGAGCGCGACATCGGGATCGGTGGAACCCTCGGCGGCGCGCATGGCCTCCTGCGACAGGCGTCTGGCCTCGGCACCCGCACCGCGATCGGCCGCCGACAGGGCTCGTTGGGCAAGTAACCGGGCGATCAAGTCGGCGTGCTCGGCCGGATCCAATCGCTGTAAGGCTCTGCCACACAGGTGATCCAGCTGTGTCATGACGGTCGGCGTCGTGACGCCGTGGACGACGAGACCCGCCTCGGCGAGCAGATCGGGGCGGCCGACCTGTTCGGCGAGGTCGCTCGCCCGCACGCAGTGCTCGAGGCTGTCGGCGATCCGTCCGTCCGCGAACTCATCACGCGCGAGGTCGATCAGCGACTCGGCCCGCTCCTCGGCAGCCTGCCCCGCCGCGTCGATGGCCCACTGCCCGAACCGAATCGCCTCCGCGTACGCCGCCGCCGCCCGAGCGGACCGCGCCGCCACCCGCGACCAGTACAGACACGACGAAGACTCCCCACACCCACTCGCCTGCCGCCAATGCGTCGCGATCAGTCCCGCGAGCCCGTCACCGCAGCTGTCGGCCAAGGTGACCGCCGCCGCCCGATGCAGCACCGCCCGGCGCGACGGCGCCAGATCGGCATACACCGCATCCCGGATCAACGCGTGCGCGAACCCGTTCGCCCCCTCGGCGAAACGGCGCACGATTCCCGCCGCCGTCGCCGTGTCGAGCGCCCGCAGCACCAGCTCCCGCACGCTTTCGCGGTGCACGCCACCATCACCCGTACCGGACCCGCCCGCGCGGGCACCCTCGACCGCGCCCTCCACCTCCGGTGGGCGTTGGTTCCGACCACCAGCGGTTCCGCGATTGGTATGCATACCGGCAGACGAGGCATCCTGTTCGACGCTCGTGCCCTGATCCGGCCGGTCTCCCGGTGCCGACTGCGCGCAGGCCGACTCGAACACGCGGGCAAGGAGATCCACGTCTATGCGTTCACCGAGAACGCTCGCCGTGCCGAGGATGTCGATCTGTTCGGGGGAGAGGTGATCGAGGCGGGTGAGGACCAGACGGCGGAAACCGGGGACCTCGATCAGGGGGTCTCCCGAGCGTGCGGGGTCGGAGTCGATGACCAGGCGGACCAGGAGGGGGTTGCCGTCGGTGCGGGCGTGGACGCGGGGAGCGTATTCCGCAGGGAGACGGTGGCATTCGAGCCAGTAGCGGACCTCCGGCTCGGAAAAGGCTGGGACGGAGAGGAAATGGGCGTGCGGCAGGCGTAGCCAGTCGGGCTGGACGGCGAGGAGGTCCTCGCCCGCGGGTTCGCGGGCGGTGGCGACGATGAGCAGTCCGGTGCGCTCGGTCTGGGCGGCGACGTGGCCGAGCAGGGCCAGCGAGGTGGGATCGGCCCAGTGCAAGTCCTCGAGGATCAGCAGCAGACCGGGGGCCGAGGACGCGGCGGTGAGTGCGTCGGCGACCTCGGCGAACATCCGGAACCGGCGTTCGGCCGCGGCGCCTGGCTCGGCGACCGTGTCCAGCGCGGCGGCCAGGCCGGGCACGGAACGAGCCGCGCGCCGCCACAACCACAGCGGCGGCATACCCGCGTCGTCGACGGCATTGCCGCGCGCCACCGGCATGTCCGCTTCGGCGGCGAGCTCGGCTGCCCGGTCGGCCAGCCACGATTTGCCGATCCCGGCGGGCCCGCTCACCAGCACGAAACGACCCGAACCCGACTGCGCGGCCAGCACCGCGGCACGCAACCGGGCGAGCTCCTCGTGCCGCCCGACGACCGGAGTCCGCATCGTCCCAGTATCCGCGCATCGGGCGAAGTTCAGTACCGCTTATACGTACCGGCACTGATCCGCGGACGCTCGCGCGCGGCGATCCTGAGATCACCACGTCATCGCAGGTCAGGAGCCCATCATGTACGCACACCTCGTCTGGTTCGACCGCCCGCGCGGCGCCGCCGAACTGGCGGCCGCCGACTTCGCCGCCACCCACCGCATCCAGCCCGCCGTCGCCACCGTGCCCGGCCTGCTCGACTTCTACGAATTGCGCCGCGACGACGGATCGGGGCTGGTGATCGGCATCGCCGAAACCGAGGCCGCCATCCACGCCGTGCGCGCGGCCGTCCTCGCCACCGAACTGCTGCCGGGTGAGGATCCGGCCCTGCTGCCCGGTCCCGACCGGGTGGAGATCTGCCCGGTCCACGTGCACCGCGACCGGGCGACCATCTACGCCGAAGGAGCACGGTCGTGAACCCGATCATGACGGCCACCGATTGGGTGGCCGATACCGAACACAGCACCGCCGCCTTCCGGGTGGGCCATTTCGGGCGCCACGTCCGTGGCGAGGCCCCGGTGATGGCAGGCCTGCTCACGCTGGCGCCCGACGGCCGGCCTGTTACCGCCACCGGCGTGATCGACCTCGCCGCGATCGACACCGGCCACGCCCGGCGCGACCGCGACCTGCGCAAACCGCGCCTGCTCGACCTGGACCGTCATCCACGGATGACTTTCACCGCCGAGGACATCACCGCCGAGGACGGGCGGTGGCGCGTGGCCGGGGTCGCCTCGGCGCGCGGACGGACCGTGCCGCTGATCTTCAGCGTCGACGCCTTCGACGTCACCGACACGACCGTCACCGTCACCGCCTCGACCATCCTCGACCGCACCCGCCTCGGACTGCGCGCGCCGTCGCCGGTGATCGGTCGATGGATCGACATCACCGTCCGGGTGGTGTTGCGCCCCGCGCTACAGGTCGGCTAGGGCGAGACCCGTGAGCGGGTTACCGATACGGACCAGTTCGGTGTCGGTGCCCGCGTCCAGGTCGACCAGGCGGATCGAGCCGCCGAGGTCGCTCACATAGAAGTGGGCGTCGAACCCGGCCAACCCGATGGCCTCGCGATACCCGCGCGACAAGATCTTCGGCCGGCCCACGTCGGGTTGGACGGGAGCCTGGTAGAGCGAGTTGCCGTCGGGTTCGGCGCCGCGATCGGTCCACATCAGGGTGTGGGTGGCGCGCAGTTCCAGATCGATCGGCTCCGGCAAACCCGCCCACAGCATCTCGACATCGGTGCGGGCGGCGGGGTCCATGCCGGCGGGCAGGTCGATCGGGGCGCGAAAGATCCGGCCCTCGCCCGCATCGGGAGAGCCCTTCTGCGACCAGTAGACGAGTCGGCGATCGGTGTCGAGGCAAATACCTACGCACCAATTCGTCTGAAGCTGTGCGTCATTGCCCGCGACGACGAGTGGTCGCAGGTCGTCACCGTTCAGGTCGCAGGTGAGCACCGACATGCCTTCACGGTCACACCAATACAACCGCCCCGCTTCGAAATCGGCGGTGAGCTGTTTACCCGTGGTGAACGACCCGGGCGCGAGGACGGTCGTGCGATTGCCGCCGTCGAGGTCGACTCGTTCGAGAGAACCGTTGCGGGAGAAGAACTCCGGTTCGATCCCCGGCCGACCGCCGGGATCGGGGCGGCCCATGTTGGTCCAGTAGATGTGGCCCCGCAGCTGGTCGACGACGATGCCGTCCGGTGTCTGATCGAGCCCGCTCACCAGCGTGCGGACCTTGCTGCCGTCGAGTGAGACGGCGAGGACGGCACCGGCGGCGAGATCGAGGGCCAGCAACTCGGTCACCGCTCAGCCCTGCTTCGGGTAGTCGTCGTAGAAACCCGCCCCGGATTTCACGCCGAGCTTGCCCGCGTCGACATACTCGCGCAGCACCGTGATCGGGCCTTCGGGCAGATTCGGGTTCTCCTTCTGATAGTGCTCCTCGATATCGAGCACCACATCGAGTCCGACCTGATCCATCATCCGGAACGGTCCCGCCTCGGTCCCGAAATTCAGGACGAACATCTGATCGATGTCCTCGGGCACCGAGACGCCCTCGGCGACCACCTCGAGTGCTTCGCGTTTGATCGCGGCCCAGATGCGATTGAAGATGAAACCGGTGCTCTCCTTGCGGCACAGGAACGGGTGCAGACCGTATTCGGGGAAGGTGCGCAGCACGAAATCGAGCACCTCCCGCGAGGTGTGCCCGTTCGACATCACATCGAGCGCCGTGGACGCGGGCGGCATGTAGAAGTGCGTGTTCAGCATGCGGTCGCGGGTCTCGCAGTCCTCGGTGAACAACCGGCTGGCGTACGACGACGAGTTCGAGGCGACGATCGCGTCGGTGTCGGCCTGCGTGTCGAGCTGGGCGAACACCTTCTTCTTCAAGTCGAGGATCTCGGGCACGGCCTCGACGACCAGCCAGGCGCCGCGCACCGCACTCGCCTGGTCCTGGATGTACTCCACCGAACCCGGCGACCCGCTCGGGACCGACGCGGCGACGGTGGGCAGTTGTTCGCGCACGTAATCCACCGCCTCGGCACCGGCCTGCGCGGTCGGGTCGACGATGTGGACCTTGCCGCCCCGGGTGGCGAACATCAGGGCGATCCGCCTGCCGAGTGTGCCCGCGCCGATCACGGCGACCGGACGATTCAGATGATCCTGCGGAACACTCACGGTGACTCCCTCTACACAGGTGGTGGTGGGAAGAACTCGTCGTCAAGCGTGTTCCAAGCCTATCGCCAACCGGCTGCCGAACGGTTGCTGCACCGCTGGCGGCGGGTGGTCTGTTCGTTGACACCCCGTCATGACCGGTCAGAATGTGGTTGCCTTATTCTCACGTTCTTCACGAAATTCGCGCGTCAGCTCTAGGGGGCTCTTCGATGACCACACTGGCCTCCGGACTCTTCATCGATTGGGAAGAGCTCACCGGCCAGTCGAAATTCGTCGTCGAGCTCGTGAGCTTCCCGATCTTCAGCGCCCTGGCCGGCTGGCTCACCAACTGGACCGGCGTGCTGATGCTGTTCTGGCCCTTGCATTTCAAGGGCTTCCGGGTGCCGATGCTGCACATCCTCTACCCGTACCTGCCCCGCCGGGTGCAGGTGCTTCCGACGTTCTCCGGCGACGGGCGGATGCTCGGATTCCAGGGCTTCATTCCCGCGCGCGCCGAGAAGATGGCAAGCATCTGCGTGGACAAGGCGCTGATGCGCATCGGCAGCCCGCGCGACTTCATCCACGAACTCGACCTCGACGGCATCGGCGACTACCTGGCCGAACACGCCCGTCCACAGGTGCAGTCGATCGTCGACGAGATCATGTACCGGGAGAACCCCGACCTGTGGCGCTCGCTGCCCCGGCAGATGAAGCAGGCGGTCTACCAGCGGGTGGACCGGCAGCTGCCGACCTTGTCGCGGCGCGCGTTCGAGAGCCTCGGCGACAATATCGATCAGTTGCTCGACGTGAAGAACTTCGTGATCCGGTACCTGGAGAAGAACCCGCAGATCCTCAAGGACCTCACCACGACCATCGCCGCGCCGGAGCTGAAGTTCATGGCGCGCATCGGTCTGCTGGGTGCGCCCTTCGGCCTGATTCTCGCGCTGTACCTGCACGTGCACTCGCAGATCCCGTACTGGGGCGCCATCCCGGCCTGGGTGATCGTGCTGTTCGCCTCGGCGATGATCGGCGTGACGGTGAACGTCATCGCCATCAAGATGGTGTTCGAACCGGGTGACCCGCAGCCGCGCTACAAGTACCTGTGGCGTCAGGCGTTGCTGGCCAAGCGTCAGCCGCAGGCCGCGACCGATCTGGCCCACATCCTGGCCTACCAGGTGCTCACCGTGGAAAACCTGTCCAACGAGTTGCTCGAGGGACCCAACGGGGACAAGACGCGCCAGCTCATCGAGCGGGTGGTGTCGGAGGAGATCCACCGTCAGCTGGGTCCGACCGCGTTCATGGTGCGCGCGGCGATGGGCAAGAAGCAGTTCGAGAACCTCGCCGTCTCGGGTGCGGGGGCCGGGCTGAGCATGGCGCCGGGCATGGTCGAGGACGAGCAGTTCGTGCGCGAGCAGGCCAAGAAGATCGACGACTTCGCGGCCCGCAAGTTGCGTACGCTCACGCCCGGCGAGTTCATGGAGATGTTCTACGCGTCGGTGGAGCAGGACGCCTGGTTGCTGTATCTGCACGGTGGGGCGCTCGGAATCGCCGTCGGCGCGCTTCACCTGGCCATCTTCGGCTGGTAGGCAATAACAAGCACGCGTGCTTGCATTTTTGGGGTGGCGCTGCGATTCTGGGTGACGACGGCGCACCCGACCGGTGGCGCGACGCTTCGCCCCAAGGAATCACATGGCTGACCTCGCAGCGCTGCTCGACGATTTCGCCGCCGAATGCGCGGACCTGGAGAAACTCGTCGCCCCGCTCGCCCCCGAACAGTGGCAGACCCCCACACCGGCTCCCGGCTGGGACATCGCCACCCAGATCGCCCACCTGACCTGGACCGACGAGGTTTCCGTCCTGGCCGCGACCGACAACGCGGCGTTCACCGAGCTGCTCACCGAGGCCGCCGCGAAGATGTTCACCTTCGTCGACGAGGCCGCCGAGGAACTGGCCAAGACTCCGCCCGCCGACCTGCTGCCGCGCTGGCGCACGGGCCGCGAACAGCTCATCGCCGCCCTGGCCGCCGTCCCGCCCGGCACCAAACTGCCCTGGTTCGGCCCGCCGATGAGCGCCGCCTCGATGATCTCGGCCCGCATCATGGAAACCTGGGCGCACGGTCAGGACGTGGCCGACGCGCTCGGCGTCACCCGGATCCCCACCGACCGCCTGCGCACCGTCGCCCACATCAGCGTGCGAGCCAGGAACTACGCCTACACCGTCCACGGCGAATCCGGCCCGGCCGAAGAATTCCGCGTAGAACTCACCGCCCCCGACGGCACCCTCTGGACCTGGGGCCCCGAAGACGCGAAACAGAAAGTATCGGGCCCAGCCCTCGACTTCTGCCTGGTAGCCACCCAGCGCCGCCACCGCGAAGACACCGCCCTCACCACCGAGGGCCCCGACGCCGACCACTGGCTCACCATCGCGCAGGCCTTCGCGGGACCCCCTGGACCCGGCCGGGAACCCAACCAGTTCAGCTGAGCGGGTACAGGCGAGCGTCCTCCTGAGCGCCATTCCTGACTGCCCCGGACGACGTTGGCCGGGGTAGGCCCGTGGCAGTCGTGAATGACGCTCGCCTGCACTCCCGGAATACCCCGTTGAACGTGAGGAAAACAACCACGCCGTCGACACGCGCGCTCACCAGGTGCGATACACGCACGTTTCAGATGTGACCCTGATCTCAGCATCAGGGGTGCTAACTCCAGCTAGCACCGGCGTAACGTGGGCATCAGCGCGTGGCTTTCAACGATGCGAGCACAGCGCTCGGGTAGATCCACACCCACCGGGAGGACTGCATCGTGACCGCACATCGACCTGCACAGATCGCGCGGCTGTCCGCGACGGTGGCCGCCGGGGCCGCCAGCCTCTGCCTCACCGTGGCCGCGGGTGCCTACATCGTCAACAACATGCCCCAGCTCGTGCCGCCCCACGACAACCCGACCCCCGCCGACATCGCCGATCCGGGAGACCACCACCGGGCCGACGACTCCGTCCGCGCCGTCGCCGACGACGTGGTCGAACTGGCCTGGACCACCGAACGCTTCGTCCCCGAGGCAGGCCGTGCACCGGCCGTCAAGCACCAGACCGCCACTGCCGCGACACCGCAGAGCAACCAGGCGCTGGACGGCAGGGCACTCGAGGGCAGATTGCGCATCGGCACCACCTATGTCGGCGCCCAGGCCGCGACGCCGCGCACCGACATCGTCAGCTTCACCGTCGATACGAACGCGCTGAACAAGGCGGGCAAGTATCTCGGCATCACCACCGAGCCGGTGGGGGTCACCTCGCTGCACACCGAGGTCGACACCCGCAACGGCGCGGTGGAATTCGTGCTCTCGGACCCCGCGCTCGGCCGGCACACCGTGCGCATCGAAGCGCCAGGCGACCAGCCCGGATCCGAGACCGTCGAAGAGCCGACTACCGTCGGCGTGTGATTTCCGGCGGTACCCATGACGGGGTGTACGACTTCTGCGTGATCGGTGGCGGCATCGTCGGTGTCGCCACCGCGCATCGCCTGCTGAGCACCTATCCCGGCGCGAGCCTGGTGCTGGTCGAGAAGGAAGACTCGCTCGGCGCCCATCAGACCGGGCACAACAGCGGCGTGATCCACTCCGGCATCTATTACCCGCCCGACAGCCTCAAGGCCCGGTTGTGCCGGGCGGGCGCGCAGTGGACCAAGGAGTTCGCCGCCGCCAACGATATTCCGTTCGAGGTGTGCGGAAAACTGCTGGTGGCAACCGATTCCACCGAACACGCCCGGATGCTCGACCTCTACGAGCGCTCCATCGCCAACGGTGTGGAGGTGGAGGCCGTCGACGCCGCGGAACTGTCCCGCCGTGAACCCGGAATCCGTGGTGTCGGCGCGCTTTTCGTGCCCGCCACCGGCATCATCGACTACGCGAAGGTCACCGCCGCGCTGGCCGCGCAGGTGCAGGACATGGGTGGCCGGATCACGCTCGGCACGACCGTCGAGTCGATCGTCGAAACGGACTCGGCTGTCACGGTTTCCGGCCCGGGTGGTGCGGTCGTCACGAAGACTCTCGTGGTCTGCGCCGGACTGCAGGCCGATCGCCTGGCCCGAATGGCGGGGATCGGCAACGACTTCCGCATCGTGCCGTTCCGGGGCGAGTACTATCGCCTGCCCGCCGAACGTGCCGGACTGGTCCGGACGCTGATCTATCCCGTGCCCGATCCGGCCCTGCCGTTCCTCGGCGTGCACCTGAGCCCGACCATCGACGGCGACCTGACCGTCGGCCCCAACGCGGTACTCGGGCTGGCCAGGGAGGGCTACCGCAAGGGCAGCGTGAACGGGCGCGACGCCCTCGACGTGCTGCGCTTCCCCGGCGTGCACCGGGTGGCCCGCACCCACCTGCGCACCGGTGCGCGCGAGTTGCGCAACTCCCTGTTCAAACGCGGTTACCTGGCCGAATGCCGCCGGTACTGTCCGGAACTCGGCACCGCAGACCTGCTGCCCCATCGCGCGGGCATCCGGGCCCAGGCCGTCCTGCGCGACGGCACCCTCGTGCACGACTTTCTGATCGAGCGCACGCCACGCTCCGTCCACGTGCTCAACGCGCCCTCGCCCGCCGCCACCTCGGCCATGCCGATCGCCCGATACCTGGTGGATCAGATCCAGCTTCCAGCAAATAAATAGGATTCTTGTAGTATTTTTGGCCTGTGGGCCACATCAGGTACGCGAGCGACGTCGGCGCGCCCACCGACGCGGCCTTCGCCTATACCGAGAACTTCCAGCATCTCGCACACTGGATGGCCGGCGTCACCTCCGTCACCGGACAGGGCGCGGCACCGGCACAGGGGCTCGGCGCGAGCTGTTCGCTGAAAGTTCGCCTGGGCGGGGTGATCCCGATGACACTCACCTGCGAGATCACCGAATACCGGCGCGGAGCGGTGATCGGGTATACCCTGCGGGGGCGGGTATACGGAACCGTGACACTGCGGTTCGACCCACTCGGCTACGAACGGTCGGTACTGACCGCCGAAGCCGGCTATCCACCACCACGCGGTGCGTTCGGCCGCATGTGCCAGGGCCTCGTCGACGCGGCCGCGAGATCGGCACTGCGCCGCACAGAATCGCGGTTGCGAAGGGAGATAGAGGCATTCCACGGTACCGATCTTGTCGGCCGCATCGCCTAGGGTGGCGGTCATGATCATCGTGAGCACCGACGGGTCCTGCCTGCGCAATCCCGGTGGTGCCATCGGCTGGGCCTGGGTGAATCATCAAGGACCGGTGGCCAGCGGGGGAGCGGCCAGCGGAACCAACCAGATCGCGGAACTACGCGCGGTCCTCGAAGCCATCCTCGCCCACCCCGGCACCGAACCGATGCTCATCGAGAGCGACTCCCAATACGCCATCAAATGCGCCTCGGAATGGATCGGCAGCTGGCGGCGCAACGGCTGGCGCACCTCCACCGGCGGTGCGGTGAAGAATGTCGAGATCATCAAGCAGATCGACCGTGCCATCACCACCCGCGAAGGGCCCGTGCGATTCCGCTGGGTCCGCGGGCACGTGGGCAACTACTTCAACGAACAGGCCGACAAACTGGCGGGCATCGCCGCCCGCGACGCCGCGGCGCACAGCCATGAACACGCCACCACTCCCACCACCCGAACCACCCAGCCGCGGACCGCGGGGAAGCCGGTCGCGCCGACAGCGTCGGGAACACTCACCCTGTTCTGACGCGGTGCGACCGGAGTGCGTCCGCAACCGAGCGTGCCTCCGGCGGAAGCGATTCCGCCGGAGGCACGCTCGCACTATCTGATCAGTTGCCGGGGGCCGGAGCGGGCGTCTCCGGCGCGGGCTGCTGCGGAGCCCCACCGGGCACACCGCCAACCAGGCCGCCGCCGTTCTTCAGGACCGGCGACTCCATCTTGCTCACCAGCCACTTGTCACCCTCGCGGTCGAGGGTCATCTCGATCGCGATGTTCATCGGCGCCGGGTCGGCGCTGGCGGCGTTGGAGCTGTACTGCGCCAGCGTCACCATGGCCTTGGCCTGGTTCTCGCCACCGCTGAGGTACGCGCACTGGATGTCCTCGCCGCGCGACTTCACCTGCTTCTCGACCATCATGCCCTTGAGCAGGTCACCGGCCTCGGAGAACTGCTCCTTGATGTCGCCGGTCGCACCCGACTGCATGTCCTCGAAGTACTGGTCGATGTTGTTCGAGTAGTCGTAGTTGGTGGCCACCTTGCCGTAGGCGCAGGCGGCCTTGGTCGACTCCTCGATGGCGGTCAGCTTGTCGCCCCGGTCGTTGCTCTGCAGGAAGAACACCACCGCGGCGGTGATCGCGCCGACAGCGACAACACCCGTTCCCGCCGCGACCAGCCAGCCGACCGGGCGTTTGCCCCCGGACGATGCCGCAGGCTTCGCGGGGGCCGCTGCCGCCGTGGCAGCGGTCTCGGCCGCCTTCGGCGTCTCGGACTCGGCCTTGTCGAGCTTCACCGTCTCGTCGGCGGTGGTCTCGGAGGCGGCCGATTCGGGCTTTTCCGCCGGGGTAGCGTCTTTCTTGCTCTCGGCGTCGTCGCTGGTCATCTAGATCAATCCTGCTCTTTCCCGGCACGCATTCGCACCGACTTCGTTCGTTGGCCCGTGAGGCGGGCCACAGTGTCCCCCGCCGAGTATGCCCGGTCCAACGCCGGAGCGTAGGACCGGGCATGGTCTCACCTGGCCGGAATCGGGGTGCGTTCGTTCGGATCCACACCAGGGGGCATCTGCGCGCCGTTGTTGGGCACATTCGGGCGCGGCGCGTTGGCCGAACCACGGATCTGCAGGTCGGCGGGCGGATTGACGCAGTAGTTCCACTTCGGGATCGACCCGTCCTGGACCTCTTCGTTACGCCGGTACTCGGTGTTGTAGTTGCAGGTCGGCCGCGGCCAGATATCGATGATGGTGTGGAACTCACCATCGTGGGCGGGCACCGCGATCGACCCGAGGCCCTGTGCCAGCGACGGGAACAGCATCCGCAGAGCGGGCTGACGCAACTGCGCCGCCCGGGTGATCGCGACGAAGTTCGCCGCGAGCCCGCTGATCGGATCGGCGGTCTTGTCCAGCACCGCACCGAGCGACTCGAACTGTGCGGGCGCGTTGTCGAGCACAGCCTGCAGTTCGGCGTTGGCGTTGTTGAACTGGGTGAGCAGAGTGCCCGAATTGCGGGTCAGCGTCTGCAGATCCGGCTGCGCGTTCGACGTGGTATCGGCGATCACCCGCAGGTTGGCGATGAGATTCACCGTCTGCGGCAGCAGGCTGTGCAGGCCGGCCACCGCGAGACTCACACCGTTGACCAGGCCGCGGAGCTGATCCGGGCCGGCACCGAGCGCGATGTCGAGCTCGGCGAGGATGGTCTTGAACTGCTGCGGATTCACCTGCCCGATCAGGGCGCTCGTATCGTCGAGCACCGCCCACACCGGCACGGGCGTCTTGATCTGCTCCGGGTTGTACTCGATCACCGCGCCGTCGCGCAGGAACGGGCCCGCGTCGCTGTTGGGCCGGAAGTCGATGTACTGCTCACCGGCCGCCGACAGCGCCGCCACCTGGATCATGGTGTCGACGGGAATCTTGTAGCTCTTGTCGATCACGGCCTTGACCGCGATGGCCTGGCCCTCATCGATCAGGTCCACCGTGTCGATCTTGCCGATCCGGTGTCCGCGCAGCGTCACGTCGTTGCCCGGCTGTAGGCCACCGGAGCGGTCGAGCGTCACAGTGACGTCGTACTCCGACCGCAGCGGGTTCACCCGCATCACATTGACCAGCAGGTAGCTGGCACCGATGATCAGCACCACGACCAGCGCCGAGTTGGCGAGCACGATCTTGCTGCTGAAGAACTTCTTGACCCTGTTCATCGGTGGCCTCCCACTCGGCCCTGAACGATCTGCAGCACCTGGATGAAGCTGCCGACGAAGTCGTTCACGTCCTTCATATCGGGGAACTTGCTGTTGGCCGGATCGGTCAGCAGGCCAACATCGAGGTTCGTCAGCGTCGCGTACGGTGCGAGCGACTTACCAAGGAAGGTCTGGGTGACCTTCGGCTTGATGTCGATCAGCTGATCCATGACGTATCCGAAGCTGTCGCCGGAGGCCGCGAGCGCGTTCATCAGGTTGTCGAGGTTGGTGAGCAGCTCGGAGAGCTGGTCACCGGTGGTGTTGGCGTAGTCGCCGAGCGCGGCGCTCGCCGTCGACACCTTGGTGAGCAGATCGCCGATGGCCCGGTTGTTCTCGGCGATGGCGCCGATGGCCTGCGGCAAGGTGTCGGCCACCTGACCGAGCTGGGCCTTGTTGGCCTCGATGGTGTTCGCCAGGGTGTTGAACTCCGAGAGCACCGAGTCGACCCGGGCGCTGTTGTTGTTCAATTCGCCGATGACACCGGTCATCTGGGTGATGAGGTGCGCCAGGTTGCCGCCCTGGCCGTTGAGGATGGAACCGAGTTCGGTGCCGAGCCGACTGAGGCTGGCCACACCGCCACCGTTGAACAGCATCGACACCGAGATCAGCAGTTCCTCGACGGTGGCACCCGCGGAGGTGAACTCCTGGGTGAGGGTGTCGCCCTCGGCCAGGTTCGCGCCGGTGCCGGTGTTGTCCTTCGGCCTGTTCAGGGCGATGAACACGTCACCGAGGGGCGTCGCCTGACGCAGCTCGGCGGTGCTGCCCTTGGGCAAGTCGATGTCGGAGCGGATCTGCAGGTCGACGACGGCCGTGAAGTTCTTGGTCTTGATCGAGGAAACCACCCCGACGTCGGAACCACCGATCTTCACCTTGGCCTGGTCGGGCAGGTTGAGCGCGTTGTCGAACTCCGCGTGGATGGTGTAGGTGTCGCCCTCGGCGCCCGGCTTGGGCAGCGGCAGGTCTTCCACGGTGAAACCGCAACCGGTGGTGACGGTTACGGTGACAAGCGCGGTGGCCGCGAGCAGGCCGCGGCGGAGCTTGTTCGTCATGGGTCCGGTCATTCTGTGAGTCCGAGCAGTGCGGCGGTGAACCCGTAGTCGGGACCGAAATCCTCGACCTTGCCGGTGCGGCAGCCATCGGAACGCATCTGGATGCGCTCGCAGAACAGGCTGACGATCTCACCGGACAGGGTCGTACCGATCAGGCCGTGCAGTCGGACGAAGCCCTTCTCCTTGTTCATCGCGCCGTCGATGTTCTGCATCAGCAGCGGGACGACGTCGACGATCTCCACCATGTCACGGGAGTTGGCCCGCAACTGGTTGGTGACGGTGGTGAGCCCGGTCAGCGACTCCGACAACTCGCCTGCGTGCTCGCCGAACGTCGTGGACGTGTTGGCCAGGAACCCGTTGAGCTGGTCGAGGGTGGCCTGCAGGCCGGGGGCCTGTTCGGCGAGCAGCCCCGACATCTGGGTGACCTGGTTGCTGAAGTCGCGCACCGACTGGTCGTTGTCGGCCAGCATCGTGGTGAGCTCGTTGAGCTTGATGATGATGTTGGAGATCGCGTCCTTGTTGTCGATACCGACCTTCAGGGCCGACGATAGGGCGTCGAGGGTTTCGCGGATCTTCTGGCCGTTGCCGTTGAGCACCGGGTACAGCACCCGGCCCGAGAGCGGTCCGAGCCCTTCCTGGCCGTCTTCGGGCTTGAGCGCGGCGGCGAACTGGTCGATGGTCTTGATCATCGTGTCCAGCTCGACCGGGGTCCTGGTGCGCGCCTTGGGCAGATGGTCGCCGGACTCGAGGGTCTCGCCACCGGTGTAGGGCGGGGTGATCTCGATGTGGCGGTCGGTGACGATCGAGGGGGAGATGATCGCGGCGATCGCCTCCTTGGGGATCTTCACCCCGGACTCGATGGTCATGTGGACTTCGACGTAGGTGCCCTTGGGCACGATCTTGTCGACCTTGCCCACCGGGAGACCGAGGACCATGATCTCGTTGCCCTCGTACATACCCGCGATGTTCTCGAAGTCCGCGGTGATCTTGGTCGAGCGGCCGAGGGCGTCGTCCACCTGACTCGGCAGCAGCGAGCAACTGCCGATGGTCAGTGCGGTCGCGCCGATCAGCAACGCGTGACCGAGCGCCTTACCGCGTCGGAAATTCAGTTTCATCCTGCGCACCCTTGGATCACCTGTGCGAAGCACAGCCAGTTGTCGGGGAGAATCCACGGCAGCGCGACCGAGCCGTAGTTACCGTTGCCGAGCGCGTTGTTGAAGTAGCGCGCGGTCGGCGCACCGATCTGCAACAGCTTGTCGAGGTTGTCCTTGTTCTTCTGCAGACCCTGGGCCATGGTGTTGAGCTGGCCGATGGTCCCGGCGAACTGGTTGCCGTTCTCGCCGCCGATCTCCTCGAGCTGACGGGTGAGGGTGGCGATGTTGTCGAGCAGCTGACGCAGCAGGTTCTGCCGTTCCATCACCCGGCTGGCGATGGCCTCGCCCTGGGTGATAACGAGCAGCACGCTGTTGCGGTTGTCGGCGAGCAGCTGGGTGACGCGGTCCAGGTCCTTGAGCAGGCTGTCGACCTCGCCCTTGCGCTTGTCGACGACCTTGGCCAGCGCGCCGACGCTGTCGAGCGCCTGGGCGACCAGGGCGGGCGAATCGCCGAGCTCGCCGTTGATGGCGTTGAGCGAAGCGGCCAGCTTCTTGGTGTCGAGAGCCTCGAACTTCGGGGTACCGACCTGCACCACATCGGCGATGTCGTAGGGGACATCGGTGTTGGAGCGCGGGATGGTGTCGTTCTTCAGGCCCGTGCCGTCGCCCGGCTTCAGGTCGACGTAGCGGGCACCGAGCAGGGTCGCCATCTTGATCGAGGCGTGCGCGTCGGGCCCGAACTTCAGGCTCGAATCCACGTCCATCGTGATGACCACGTGGTCACCGTCGATCTTGGCTCCCGACACCGTGCCGACCTGGACACCGGACACGGCGACCTTGTCGCCGGTGCTGATGCCCGCGGCCTGCACGAACTCGGCATCGATGCTCTGCTTGCCGATGCCGATGAACTGCAGGATGCTCGAGCCGACCAGCAACAGCACGACCACCAGCGAACCGATGACACCGAGCCAGAAGTTGCGGTTGCCGAGGAAGGTTTTCTTGAGCTTGCTCATCGGCACACCTCCGAGTGCGACGTGCCACCGATCTGGCTGAACAGGCCGCGCGGGAAGAGCACCCCGTACAGCGAGACATCGAGACCACACAGGTAGGCGTTGGCGTGCGTACCTTCGGAGGTCATGCGGCCCAGGTCGGCGAGCATCGACGGCATGTCGATGGCCACTTGGTCGAGCTTGGCGCCGTTGGCGAGCAACAGGTTGAGGGCCGCCGTGGTGGAGTTCTGAGTGGCGGCCAGCTGCGGCTGGATCTTGCTCATCATCGAGACGAGCGAGGTGGTCGCGTCGGCCAGGGTGGCCGTCGAGTTCTGCAGCGACTGGCCCTGGTCGTAGAGCCCGCCGATCAGCGCGCGGGTCTGGGTCACCAGGGTCTCCAATTCGTCGCCGCGCTTGGCCAGACCGGCCATCACGGCGGACAGGTTGGTGATGACATCGCTGAGGATGGCATCACGTCGCTGGAAGTCGGTGGCCAACTGGGCCGCCTGGATGATGAAGGAGGACAACGAGACTCCGTCGCCCTGCAACGCCTGGATCAGCGTTTCCGACATCGCGTTCACCTGAGCCGGCTCCAACGCCTGGAACAGCGGCTGGAAACCGTTGAGCAGCGCGGAGATATCGAACGAGGGCTCCGTACGCTCGAGCGGGATCACCGAACCGCTGGCCAGCACCTGCGGGCTGGGCGACTCGCCCGGGGTGAGCGCCACGTACCGCTGGCCGATCAGGTTCTGGTAGCGGACAAGGGCTTTGGTGTCGTCGAAGACGTCCTGGTCGCTCTGCACGATGAACGACACCTTGGCGTCGTTCTTGCCGTCGAGCTCGATCTTCTCCACCTTGCCCACGCGCACACCGGCCATCCGGACGTCGTCGCCGGGACGCAGCCCGAGAACGTCGGTGAAGATCGCGGTGTACTTGCGGGTGTCACCGTCTACCGAACGGGCGAGCGTATTCCACACGACGACGATGACGAGCATCGAGACGAGCGCGAAGATGCTGAATCCGATCAGTGGCTTGCGGATACTCATGCGCCACCCTCGTTTTCATACACGGTCAGAGTTCCGCCCTTCATGATCGGACCGAGCAGCAGCAGCTCGGAGACCGTCGGTTTGCGGCCGAGGAGTTCGACGATGGCGTCGTTGCCCTGATAGGAGATGGGCGTACCCGACGGCACCGCGGGCGCCTGTTCGGGCGCGGGTGCGGGCGCGGCGGCGGGCGCCGCACCGGGCAGGCCCGGGATCTGGAACGACGGGACGAGCCCCTCGAGCGGAGTACCGGCGAACGGCGTGATCTCGGTCCCGGCCGCGGCCTGCAGCGGCGCGCCCGGAATGGTGAGACCCGGGATCTGCGGCAGCCCAGGAATGTTTACCAGCGGCGGCAACCCCGCGGCGGAGTCGAGCGCCCGGGGGCGCAGCTTCTCCGGCAGCGGCGGCAGACTCACCTCGGCGGGCGCGGTGAAACAGCTCGGCCCGAGCAGGTCACCGTAGCGCGGGCAGTCCGCGACAGTGTTGGGCTGGTACGGGGTGAAGGTGAGGCCCGCGTTCCAGACCATCTGCTTACCGCTGGGACCACCGTGGAAGGTGGTGTTCAGCGCGGCGAGCCCGGGTCCGAACACCTGGAAGGTCCTGGTGATCGAGCTCGGCTCGTGCGCGACGGCGCCGAGCGTGGCGTTCATGCCGACGGTGACTTCTTTACCCACATCGGGGTTGCTGGCGAACAGGTCGTTGACCCGGTCGGTGGTCGCGCTCGACCCCATCAGCAGCGCGACGAGCTGGTCGCGCTTGGTGGCGATGGTGTTGGCGGTCTGCACCGAGCTGCCCAGCACGTCGAGCAGTTCCGGCGCCGACTGGTTCAGCGCGTTGGCCGAGGCCGAGAAGTCGTCGAGCATGCCTGCCAGGTTCGGGCCCGCGTCGGAGACGGTGGTGATCCACTCGTCCAGGCGCTGGATGGTCGAACCGGGCACGCGGCCGCTGCCGTCGAGGGCCTGGGTGAGGGTGCCGAGCACGCGACCCAGCTGCACCGGGTCGACCTCGTTGAGGATGTCGCGCACCGTGGTGAGCGTGTCCTGCAGCGCGATGGTGCCCTCGCTGCGGTCCTCCTGGATGACCGAGCCCTCTTCGAGGTAGTCGTCGGAGGCACCGTTGAACACCAGTTCCACCGAGGTGACCGCGAACAGGTTGCTCGGCACGATGCGGGCGGTGACATTGCTCGGGACGCCCTTGGCGAACTCGGGCTTGAGCTCGATGTTCACCTTCTGCACGGCGCCCTGGTCGACGATGTCGACGTCCTTCACGGTGCCGACGAGCACACCGCGGAACTTCACGTCGGCGTTGGACGGGAGCCCGTCACCGGTGGTCGACAGGTTCGCGGCCACGTTCACCTTGGGTACGAAGTAGCCCTGGTACCTGGCCATGAGGAAAGCGAGAATCACAGCGAAGACGACCAGGCCGCACAGGCCCGCGACGTACAGCTGTTTCATGGTGGGACCGCGCCCACTGGGATCGATGATCATCTGGCCCTACCCCGAGATCCTGATGCCGGGGTCGACGCCCCAGATCGCCAATGTCATGAACAGGTCGGCGAACACGACCAGGATGATGCACATCTTGATCGCCCGGCCCGCGGCCACGCCGACGCCCTCGGGACCACCCGAGGCGAAGAAGCCGTAGTAGCACTGGATGAACGTGGTGATCATGACGAAGATGACCGCCTTGAGCAGCGAGTACAGCACGTCCGTCGGTACCAGGAATTGGTAGAAGTAGTGCGAGTACGTGCCCGCCGCGGTGCCACCGATGAGCTGCACGGTGACCGAGCAGGACAGATAGGCCATCACCAGGCCGATGCAGTACAGCGGAACGATCGCGATGACCGCGGCCATCATCCGGGTGCTGACCAGGTAGGGCAGCGGGCGGATGGCGATGGAGTCGAGCGCGTCGATCTCCTCGGAGATGCGCATGGCGCCCAATTGCGCGGTGAATCGACAGCCCGCCTGGGCCGCGAAGGCCAGCGCCGCGAGCAGCGGGCCTAGTTCACGGGTGGTGGCGAAGGCCGAGATGGCACCGGTGATCGGGCTCAGGCCGAGCAGGTCGAGCGAGGTGTGGCCCTGGATGGCGACGGTCATGCCGCCGAAGGCGCTGATGATGAGGATGACGCCGATGGTTCCACCACCGACGACGATGTTGCCGTTTCCCCACGTGACGTCGGAGAGCAGGCGCCAGATCTCCTTCGGATACTGCTTGAACGCCAGCGGAATAGAGCCGACGGACCGCAGGAAGAAGAAGACCTGGTGGCCGAGGCGGGCGAGCGCGTCGACGGGCGCTCGGCCCGCCGCCTTGAGCTGGCGTATCGGCCGCAGCAGCGGAGGTACATAAGTCGATGACATGCTCAGACCACCTGTGGGGGGAAGACAGCGGCGTAGATCTGCGTGATCGCGACGTTGACGCCGAGCAGCATGACCATGGAACTCACGACCGCCGAGTTCACCGCGTTGGCGACACCGCCGGGGCCGCCACGGGCGTTGAGGCCCGAGTCGCAGGCGATGATCGCGGCGATGATGCCGAAGATGACCGACTTGAGCAGCGCCACCGCGAGGTCACGGGTCACCGCGAACGAGGCGAAGGTGCTCATGTAGGAACCGGGCGTGCCCGCCTGGGCGAAGATGTTGAACATGTAGCCGGTGATGAAGCCGACGAACACGACGAAACCGCAGAGCAGGAAGCTCACCAGCATGGCGGCGCCGAGGCGGGGAGCGACGAGCCTGCGCAGCGGGTCGACACCCATCACCTTCATGGCGTCGATCTCTTCGCGGATGGTTCGTGAGCCGAGGTCGGCGCACACCGCGGAGCCGACGGCGCCGGCGATCATGATCGAGGTGACCAGCGGCGCGCCCTGCTGGATGATGCCGAGGCCGTTGGCGGCGCCGATGAACGAGGTCGCGCCGACCTGACCGGCGACCGCGCCGACCTGGATGGACACGATGACCGCGATCGGGATGGCGACCAGCAGTGTCGGAGCGGCGGCGACGCTTGCCATGAACGCGCACTGACGCACGAATTCGTCGAAGGGGAAGCGCTTACGGAAGATCGCGACGACCAGCTCCGTGATGGCTTCGATACCCATCGTGATCTGTCGACCGAAGGTTTCGAGGGACTTCTTCGGATGGTCTTCCCAAAGGCCCTTGGTCCAGTCCACAGCTTCACTGACCCGTGAACGTTCGGGCGGACTCTTGGTCGACTGCACTGCTATTACCCCTCTCGACGCCAGGCCATCAACACCCCGACGACTTGTTTGCTTGACGCACCTTACTACGGAGTAGTGCAGAACACACCACCGACATGTGAGCGCTGTCATAGATGGATATCACTGTCGATGGCCCTTATGACCACTGCCATGACGGACCATACCGCCCTGAATTGTCCCGCTTCGGAGTTTGCGCCGGATGTCGTTTCCAGGCACGGACTCCCTGCGTCTGCGGCTGCCGGAAAGAATATTGCGGAAAACTGTCATACATAACGAATGACACGTCTGATTTCTCGCACAGATCACGGGTATAACTCGCGGCAGCCATCTTCATTACGATTTCGATAGATGATGGCTATCACCGCCCCGAGCGGCACGGCGCCTGGTAAGCAGGCAATCCAAGGGCCTCGCTCTGACGCGCCCGGGATCGAATACTGCGCTTATAGACGATTCGCATTGATATCGTGCGGACTTCCGACATCTGGAGGGACATGTTCAGCAGACTCGCGCACGTGGCCATCGCCGCCTTCGCGCTCACCCTCGGTGCGGCTCTACTCGGCACCGGCGCGGGCACCTCGCAGGCACAACCCGGCCCACCGGTGATCGGCGGCGGATCCGGGATCGTCATCGACAACACCTTCGAATGCACCCTCACCACGGTCGGCCACGACGGCGCGGGCAGGCTCGTCGGCCTCACCGCCGGGCACTGCGGTCACGCGGGCGCACCGGTGGCCGCCGAGGTCGACCGCGGATACGGCGAGATCGGCCGGTTCGTCTACAGCAATACCGAACTCGACTACGCCGTCATCGAATTCACCCCAGGACGGATCACCCCGGTGAACCGGATCGGCAATGTCACCATCACCGGTGTCGGTGGACCCGCGCAGTTCCCGACCATCGTGTGCAAGGAAGGGCGCACCACCGGCAACACCTGCGGCATCACCTGGGGCGACGTGTTCGCGACCAATGTGGAGACGTGGTCGCAGATGTGCGTCGTGGAAGGCGATTCCGGTGCGCCGGTGGTGGTCGGGTCGACGCTGGTCGGGATGGTGAACGCCTACCTCGCGGTGGCCTGCTTCGGCCCCGAGGTCGGCACGAACATGTCCGCGATCATGCACGACATGAACGCGCGCGGCGGTCACGGAGCCGGGTTCCACCCGATCTGATCGGCGAGTGAACAGACAACGGGCCGCGCGGTCACACCGTGCGGCCCGTCTCGTCGTCGGTGTCTACAGGGTCTGCGCGCAGACGACGAAGCGGCGGGTGTCGTAGACATAGCCCACGTCGGCGTCGTCGGGGCAGTCGTTGGCGCTGGTCGCGTCGCTCTTGATGGTGACGACCCGGACCGGCTCGTTGCCCGAGGCGTTGCAGTCGATCCGGCGCGCGACGAGTTGTTCGGCGGCCACATCCATGCAGCCACCGACCACCCAGTCGATGTCGAGGCACAGGGCGCCGGTCTCGACGCCGTCGAGGGTTTCGAAGTAGTTCTGGTCGCTGTCGGCGATACAGCCGTCGCGGTTGGGCGCCTTGCCGATCACCTTGTAGTTGGCCGAGCGGCTGCCGCACGAGGCCTTCTCGATGGTGGCGTCCTCGGCGGTGCCGCCCAGATTCACACAGTCACCGACACTGGCCTGGAAGTCGGTGGTGCCACCCTTCTTGGTGGTGGGCGCCGGTTTGCTCGTCGTCGACTTGCCCGGCTTCTTGGTGGTCGGTGCGGCGCTGCTGGTGGCGGGGACCACGTCGATCGCCGGCTGCGCGTAGCCGTCGATGGTGCCGCCGCACGCGCTCGAACCGAGCGCGAACGCCGAGATGGCGAGCGCCCCGGCCAACCGGCGGATGGACAGATCTGCAAACACCTACTGTGAATACACCACCGAAGCCACCGGCGTCGACCCGATCCGGTCGGCGGATCGCTACGCAGCATCAGGAGGTTGGGCCGATGGTGTCAGCAACGGCGGGCGAGCCGGGCGCGGGTACGCCGACCGCGCCACGGCAGATGCGCATCGATCCGAGGTTCATCCGGTTGGCCGACCACTTCTTCGGGATGTTCCAGCAGCCGAGCCGCGGGGGCGGTGCGCTGGCGGTCTACCTCGACGGACGCCCGGTAGTCGATGTCTGGGCGGGGTGGGCGGCCAAGGATCAGCGGTGGAACGGCGGGCACGTGGCGCTCACCTTCTCCACCGGCAAGGGCGTGGCCGCCACCGTGCTGCACCGGGTCGCGGAGCGTGGGCTGATCGACTACGAGGCGCCGGTCGCCGAGTACTGGCCCGAGTTCGCCGCGCACGGCAAGCACGACATCACCGTGCGCGATGTGCTGTCGCACCGGGCCGGGTTGCATCGCGTGCGCGGGCTGGTTCCGGGCCGCGAGGGGATTCTCGACTACGGCGCGGTGGTGACCGCCCTGGCCGAGAGCCCGGCCGACCCGCGCCGCATCCGCACCTCCGGGTACCACGCGATCACCTTCGGCTGGCTCGTCGCGGAGATCCTGCAGCGCGCGACCGGCGAGTCCTTTACCGAGCTGTTGCGCCGGGAAGTGGCCGAGCCCTTGGGAACCGACGAGTTCTGGTTCCAGGTGCCCGTCGCGCAGCGCCGCCGGATCGCGAAGATCTTCCCGCATCTGGCGCCGCCGGGTATTCGCTGGAACACCGCGTCGTCGGTGTTGTCCTGGGTGCGGCCCGTGCGCGGGCTCGCGGAGGCGGGGATGCCGGAGAGTTTCGACGAGCTGGTCCGCGATCCGCGCGTGCACGACGCGGTGATGCCCGGCTGGAACGGGGTGTTCTCGGCGCGGGCGCTGGCGCGGATGTACGGCGCGCTGGCCAACGGGGGCGTCGTCTACACGGGTGACGCGGAAAATGCCGCAGCCGAAGTCGATTCACCGGTGCAGTTCCTGCGGCCGGAGACGATCGAGCAGATCAACCGCACCCAGCAGACCGAGAGCCGTGACTATGTACTCGGCTTGCCGCTGCGGTTCACCCTCGGCTACCACCGGCCCGTGTTGATGACCAAGCAGCAACCGCGACATGCCTTCGGCCACTACGGAGTCGGCGGCTCCGGCGCCTACGCCGACCCCGACCTGGGCATGTCCATCGCGTTCGTCACCAACCGGCTCGGCAATGCGGTGACCGCGCTCGGTGACGCGCGGCTGGCCAAGCTCGCGGCCATCGCCCAGGGCACCGTGCGGCGCACCCGCGTCGGGCAGTAGTCGAACCGGGCGCGGGCGCACGCCGTAGTACCCGGCATGAACGGTCAGCGGCCGGTGGCGGCAGCGAAGCGTAACCACGCGGACCGCCCGAGTATGCCGATTGGACACCGCGTGAGCATCCAGCGCCCGCCCCGCCCCGCCCTGCTGCACGGCCTGGCCGCAGGTCTCGATTTCGAGGGCTACCTGCGTCGACGGGCCACGGGCGGCGAGCCGTTCGCGGTTGGTTTTCCGGGGTTCCCGCCGGTGTTGTTCACCGGGACCGCCGAGGGTGCGCGCGAACTGTTCCGGGCACCAGTGGAACTCGTCGACCCGCCGCGGCCCAACCCGATCGAGCCGATGGTCGGCACGGCATCGCTGATCCTCAGTTCGGGGCCGCGCCATCGCACGGATCGGGCCGTACTCGCGCCCGCGTTCCACCGTGCGAAGGTGCGGGCACTGGGCGAGGTGATCCGGGCATCGACGCTGCGTGAACTCGAATCCGGTAGTGGTACAGGCGTTTCCTGGCCCGTCGGCAGTCGGGTCGACGGGCTGGCGAAGGCACGATCCATCACCCTGCGCACCATCCTCGCGGCGGTGTTCGGCGCGGGTGCCGACAGTGAATACGGCGACGCGGTCGACGATTTCCTCACGACGTTCACCACGCCCCTGCTCGTAGCGCCCGTCTTACGCCGTGCCACCGGTGGTTTCGGACCGTGGGACCGCTTCGTCGCGGCCAGGGGGCGGCTCGATCGGCGGCTGCTCGCGGGCATCGCGCGCCGTCGTGCCGAGGGCCCGGCCGCAGGCGATCTGCTCGATCTGCTGCTCGCCACTCGTTACGAGGACGGCTCCGCGCTGACCGATTCCGAACTGTGCGAACAGTTGCGCACTCTGCTCGTCGCCGGGCACGAGACCACCGCCACCTCGCTCACCTGGGCGTTGTATCACCTGCATCGTGAACCGGGCCTGCTCGCCAGACTCACCGACGAGCTGGCCCAGACGGGTGACGACCCGGCCGAACAGGCCACCGCGCCGCTGCTCGACGCCGTCTGCCAGGAGACGCTTCGCCTGCACCCGGCGGTACCCATCGTGTTGCGGCAGCTGCGCGAACCGTGGCGCTGGCGTGGGGTGGACGTGGCCGCCGGGCAGACGATCGGGTTGGCGGTCGGTGTACTGCACAGCCAGGCGTCGATCTGGCCCGCACCCCGGCTGTTCCACCCCGACCGGTTCCTCGGCCGCAAATACACACCGTTCGAGTACGCGCCGTTCGGCGGCGGTTATCGCCGGTGTATCGGTGCCACGCTGGCCGAATACGAGCTGCGCGTCGTGCTCGCCACCCTGCTCACCGGCGCCCGGTTGCGCCTGGACCCCGCGCTGGCTCTCGGCCGCAGGCCGCGCACAGTGCCGCACAATCTGGCGACCGCGCCGAATCGGGCGATCCACTTCACACGCACGGCGTGATCTCCCTCACTCCAGGTTTGAGAGTCACAAGCGTGTGCTTCCGGACGGTGCTGCCGACGCCTTTCCGACTCGCCGCCCTGAGCGTGGCGTTTGACGAAAGCCGCTGAGTCACAGGTTGTTATGTGACACAGCGCACACCGTTGCTGTTCCGTGATCGCGGTGCAACGCAGCTGGCACGTTGTCACCCCGGACGGGTAGGAATGAGCGGTCAGGGTCGGGGCGTCGTTACCCCGTGGAGACCCCATGCGGACTCCGCGTCATTCGAAGATATAGACGAGGAAACCTAATGCACTACGAGGCAAACCGGCAGCAATCCCATCGGCTTCGCCGTGGTCTGCTGCTGACGGCGGCGATCGCCGCCACCGGCGCGCTCATCGCCGTTCCCGCGCAGGCTCAGCCCGCGCTTCCCGGCGCGGGTTCCAGCAACCCTGTGGTCGAACAGCCCGCGCCGCAGGCGAGCTTCGCGCCGCCGAACATCAACATCGCCGACGGCGAGACCGTCGGCGTCGCGCAGCCGATCATCATCACCTTCAAGGAGCCCATCGAGGATCGTGCGGCCGCCGAGCGGGCCATCAAGGTCACCTCGAGCGCCAACGTGCCCGGCAACTTCTACTGGACCGGCGACAAGCAGGTCCGCTGGAAGCCCACCGAGTTCTGGCCCGCCAACACCGACGTGACCGTCGTCGCCGGCGGCACCACCAGCTCGTTCCACATCGGTGATGCCTTCGTCGCCACCGTGGACGACGCGACCAAGGTCATCACCGTCACCCGCAACGGTGAAGTGGTGCGCGAGATGCCGACCTCGCTCGGCAAGCCCGGCTACGAGACCCCCAACGGCACCTACATCGTCGGCGAGCGGCTCGAGAAGATGACGATGGACTCGTCGACCTACGGTGTGCCGGTCACCGACCCCGAGGGTTACAAGCTCGAGGTCGAGTACGCCACCCGCCTGTCCAACAGTGGCATCTTCATCCACGCCGCGCCGTGGTCGGTGGGTCAGCAGGGCTACTCCAACGCCAGCCACGGCTGCCTGAACGTGAGCACCGAGGATGCCAAGTGGTTCCTGGAGAACTCGCGTCGCGGTGATGCCGTGATCGTCACCGGCACCCAGGGCCCCACCCTGAGCGCGGGCGACGGCCTGGGCGACTGGAACTGACTCCTCCGCCTCTCCGGGAATTCTGGCCAGACTCTGGCGCGTGCGGAATTCCTGACGCGGCAAGCTATCCGGTCGTGGTCTGGTCAGCCCGTCCCCGGTGAGTTACCCATGTACTTCTGACCTCAGCCGAACAATACGATCAATCCAGGTCGTGTTGTTCGGCTTTTGCTGTACTCGTTTTTGTGCGCCCGATGTTCAGGAATTCGGCGGGCAGGGTTAACCGAGGGTTCGCCGTGCGCCGTAAAGCTGCCGCGGTGCGTAGCAGTCCGGAGCGGGTCCTTCCCGTGCAGCGAGGTCGTGGCCTGAGAAATCGGCCGTGGCAGGACTACGCGTTGTTCGTGTTACTCGTAGTCCCGAACTTGGTTCTGCTCGGGATGTTCGTCTACCGGCCGCTGGCCGACAACATCCGGCTCTCGTTCACCGACTGGAACATCGCCGACCCCGTCGCCACGCCCGTCGGTTTCGCCAACTACGTGGAGTGGTGGCAGCGTGACGACTCCTGGAAGGTCGTCGGCAACACGGTGATCTTCACCGTCGCGGCGGTGGTGGTGAGCATGGCGCTCGGCCTGGCGCTGGCGCTGTTGCTCGACCGGAAGTTGTTCGGGCGCAATGTGGTTCGTTCCGCCATCTTCGCGCCGTTCGTGATCTCCGGTGCGGCGATCGGTGTGGCGTTCCAATTCATCTTCGACCCGAGTTTCGGACTCGTGCAAGATGTGCTGCATCGCCTCGGCGTAACGAACGTGCCGGATTTCTACCAGGATCCGCAGTGGGCGTTGTTCATGGTGACGATCACCTATATCTGGAAGAATCTCGGATACACCTTCGTCATCTATCTGGCGGCACTGCAGGGCGTGCGGAGCGAACTGCTGGAAGCCGCCGAAATGGACGGCGCGAGCCGGTGGACGACATTCACCAAAGTGCTTCTGCCGCAACTTCGTCCGACTACCTTCTTTCTTTCGATCACGGTATTGCTGAACTCGCTTCAGGTATTCGACATCATCAATGTGATGACACGTGGCGGGCCGCTCGGTAACGGCACAACGACCATGGTGTTCCAGGTGTACGAGGAGTCGTTCCGCAATTTCCGCGCGGGCTACGGCGCGACTGTCGCGACGATCATGTTCGCCGTGCTGCTCGTGGTGACCCTGATCCAGGTGCGCGTGATGGATCGAGGTGAACGATGAAACACGTTGGCCCCGAAACGGTTTCGTATCGCAGGCGGGAACGCGCGATCACCCTGCTCGGGTACGCGGCGATGCTGTGCGTGCTCGTCATGGTGGGGGTTCCGCTGTTCTGGATCCTCATCACCTCCTTCAAGGACCGCGCCGACATCTACACCCAGCCCGCGGTGTATTGGCCGCACAGCTGGCACCCGGAGAACTACGGGCACGCCACGTCCACCGTCCCGTTCTGGACGTTCCTGCGCAACTCGCTGATCGTCACCGGGGTGGTGTCGGCGGTGAAGTTCACGCTCGGGGTGTTCAGCGCCTACGGCCTGGTGTTCCTGCGCTTCCCCGGCAAGAACATCGTGTTCCTGGCGATCATCGCCGCGCTGATGGTGCCCAACCAGATCACCGTCATCTCCAACTACGCGCTCATCGCGCAGCTCGGCTGGCGCAACACCTTCCAGGGCATCATCATCCCGCTCTGCGGCGTGGCCTTCGGAACCTTTTTGATGCGCAACCACTTCCTGTCGCTGCCCGGTGAGGTGATCGAGGCCGCCCGGATGGACGGCGCCAACTGGTGGCGGCTGCTCACCCGCGTGGTGCTGCCGATGTCGGGGCCGACGATGGTGGCGTTCGCGGTGGTCACGCTGGTGAACGAGTGGAACGAATACCTCTGGCCGTTCCTGATGGCCGACTCCGCCGATGTCGCCACCCTGCCGGTGGGGCTCACGCTGCTGCAGAACACCGAGAACCCGAGCGTCACCAACTGGGGTCCGGTGATGGCGGGCACCGTGCTCACCATGCTGCCGATTCTCGTGGTGTTCCTCGCGCTGCAACGTCACATGATCAAAGGCCTCACCTCCGGTGCGGTCAAGGGTTGATTCTCGAACAGGAGATCCACGTGTCCACTTCACGATTTTCGGCACTGAGCCGTCGCGGCTTCCTCGGCCTGTCCGGCGGTGTCGCCGCCGGTCTCGCGCTCACCGCTTGCGCGGGCACCGGCGGCGGGTCCGGTGGTGGCGGCGACGCGAACACGATCACCTTCTGGTCCAACCACCCCGGCACCTCCAAGGAACTCGAGCTCGAGCTCATCAACCGGTTCCAGGCGCAGCACCCCGAGCTGACGGTGAACCTCGTCGACGCGGGCAAGAACTACGAGGAGGTGGCGCAGAAGTTCAACGCCGCGCTCACCGGTGGTGACCTGCCCGATGTTGTCGTGCTCTCGGATGTCTGGTGGTTCAACTACGCGCTGACCGGTGCCATCGAACCGCTCGACGGGCTGTTCGGTGCGGCGGGGGTGAAGCTCGACGACTACGTCGACTCGCTGGCCGCGGACTACCTGTTCGACGGTAAGCACTACGCGCTGCCGTATGCGCGCTCGACACCGCTGTTCTATTACAACAAGGACGTGTGGGCCAAGGCGGGGCTGCCGGATCGTGGGCCGAACTCGTGGCAGGAGTTCGACGAGTGGGGACCCAAGATCCAGTCGGTGGTCGGCGGCGACAAGTTCGCACATGCCTGGGGTGACGCCAAGAACTACCTCGGCTGGACCTTCCAGGGCCCGAACTGGACCTTCGGCGGCGCCTACTCCGACAAGTGGTCGCTGAAGTTCACCGATCCCGGTTCGATCGCGGCCGCCACCTACCTGCGCGAATCGATCAATGTGAAGAAGTACGCGGCGATCCGTCCGCAGATCGCCGTCGACTTCGGGACCGGGGTCGCCGCCTCGACCATCGCTTCCACCGGTGACCTGAAGGGCATCCAGAAGAACGCGACCGGGAAGTTCGAGCTCGGCACGGCGTTCCTGCCGCATCCCAGCGGGCCCGGCGTCACCACCGGTGGCGCGGGTCTTGCGGTGCCGTCGCGCATCTCCGCGGAGCGGAAGGTGAACGCGCTCAAGTTCATCGAGTTCGCGACCAATGCGGCCAATACGGCGTACTTCTCGCAGAACACGGGATACATGCCGGTACGCAAGTCGGCGGTGAGCGATCCCACCGAGGTCGACTTCCTCGCGAAGAACCCGCACTCCAAGACCGCCATCGACCAACTCGCGGTGACCAAGTCGCAGGACTACGCGCGGGTGTTCGTGCCAGGCGCCGACCAGATCATCGGCACCGGATACGAGCAGATCGGTCTGCAGAACGCCGATCCCGCAACGGTTCTCGCGAAGGTCGCCGCAGACATCCAGGTGATCATCGACCGGCAGATC
Organism: Nocardia sp. NPDC050378; assembly: GCF_040655675.1. Classification (NCBI taxonomy): domain Bacteria; kingdom Bacillati; phylum Actinomycetota; class Actinomycetes; order Mycobacteriales; family Nocardiaceae; genus Nocardia; species Nocardia sp. NPDC050378. The sequence continues at coordinate 284,525 of NZ_JBFAKI010000001.1, read as the reverse complement.
ACCCCCAAGCTGCCCAAGTAGTCCCCGTGGGCCCCGCCGCGGGCCCGCTCGTCCGTTTTCGAGGAGAAGTCCATGGCGACAGTGCAGTTCGACGGTGTCACGCACCGCTATCCCGGCAGCGAGACCGCCGCGGTCGACGCACTCGATCTCGACATCGCCGACGGCGAATTCCTCGTGCTCGTCGGACCGTCCGGGTGCGGCAAGTCGACCAGCCTGCGCATGCTCGCCGGACTGGAATCGGTGGCGGACGGCACGATTCGCATCGGCGATCGTGATGTCACCGGGCTGCCGCCCCGGGCGCGCGATGTGGCGATGGTGTTCCAGAGTTACGCGCTGTACCCGAACATGACCGTCGCGCAGAACATGGGCTTCGCCCTGCGCAACGCGGGCATGTCCAAGTCCGACACCGTGGTTCGGGTCCGCGAGGCAGCCGCCATGCTGGAACTCGAACCGCTGCTCGACCGCAAACCGGCGAAACTGTCGGGCGGGCAACGGCAACGGGTGGCGATGGGCCGGGCGATCGTGCGCCGCCCGCAGGTGTTCTGCATGGACGAACCCCTGTCCAACCTGGACGCGAAACTGCGGGTGAGCACCCGCTCGCAGATCGCCGCCCTGCAGCAACGGCTCGGCACCACAACGGTGTACGTCACCCACGACCAGGTGGAGGCCATGACCATGGGCCACCGCGTCGCCGTACTGCGCGAAGGTACCCTGCAGCAGATAGCCGCACCGCGCGAACTCTACGACGACCCCGTGAACACCTTCGTCGCCGGTTTCATCGGTTCACCCGGCATGAACCTGCTGGAAGCCCCCGTCTCCGACGGTCATGCCGTCCTCGACGGCCTGCGAATCCCGCTGCCCCGCAGCGTTTCCGGTCAACGCGTGATCCTCGGCATCCGCCCCGAATCCTGGGAAGTCACCACCGACCCCAACGGCATCACCGTCGTCGCCGAACTCCTCGAGGAACTCGGCGCCGAATCCTTCGTCTACACCCACGGCGCGGGCACCGACTGGTCGACCCGCGCAGGCAAAATCGTCGTCCGCGTAGACCGCCGCTTCCACACCACCCTCGGCGAAACCCTCCACCTGCGCCCCAAACCCGAAGAGATCTTCTACTTCGACGCCGACACCGAACTCCGCCTCCGCTAGGACGAACCCGCCGCGGTGATGGCGGCGGTACATAGACCAGGCCGGTGAGTGCGCGAACCGCGCCGACCTGTGACGCCGCCTCGGGGCGCGTCGTCGCGCCGCCATGTCCACGGGCGTGCTTGAGCTGATGTGGCGGCCAGGTCATCAGGCACAACGGCTTCGTTACTCGCGTTTGACGGCCCGAAATTGAGCAAGCGCCGAGAGCTCAACTCGAGCGGGCGGCGGCGCGCGCATCGGCAACGGCCTTCGCGATGCCGTCGGTGTAGGGGGTTCCATGGCCCGGGAGTACAAGGTCTGCGGACAGGGACTCCAGCGCTGCCAAAGCCTCGAAGGTTTGCGGGGTCGACTTGTTGAAGAAGTCTGGGAGGACTTGGGGCCCGGTGATCTTCGAGGTGGGATGGGCGGTAACCAAGGTGTCGCCGGTGATTACCGCGCCCACCCCCGCGAGGTGGAATGCGGAGTGGCCCGAGGTGTGGCCGGGGGTGGGGATCGGGGTCGGGCGCCCGGGGAGGTCCAAGGTGGCGTCGGTGGGGAAGGGCTGGATATGGGGGACCCGGTTCTTGCGGAGGCCGCCCGCGCGGGTGATGCGCAGCGCCCAGCCGCAGGTGCTCGCGTCGGTGAGACGTTTGACGACGTCGAGCGGCGTGGCCGACTCGTGGACCTCGCCCTTGACGTGCGCCACCTCGAGCGGGCTGGTGTAGGCGGGAATGCCGAACTTCGCCTGGAGGTGGTTGAGGGCACCGACATGGTCCAGATGGGCGTGGGTCAGCAGGACCGCTCGAATGTCCCCGGGGCGATGGCCGAGGGCTTCGACGGTGGCCTCGATCAGCCCGGCGTCGCCGTACCAGCCCGCGTCGACGAGGGTGAGGTCGCGGCCTTCGCGCAGGAGGACCATGTTCACGTCCGTGCCGCGGATGGTGAAGACGTCGTCGGCTACTTGCTGGTGGCGCATGGAAACCTCTCGCTGACAGTGGGTTTCGACCCTACCGGCTCAGCGGTAGGGTCGCGCCCGATCACCAGATGGTGACCCGCTCCTGCGGTGCCAGGTACAGCTTGTCCTCGGGGGTGACGTCGAACGCCTCGTAGAAGCTGTCGATATTGCGCACCACCGCGTTGCAGCGGAACTCCGGCGGCGAATGCGGGTCGACGGCGAGGCGGCGGATCGCCTCCTCCTGCCGCGCCTTGGTGCGCCACACCTGCGCCCAGCCGTAGAACACCCGCTGCAGACCGGTGAGGCCGTCGATGACCGGCGGTTCCTTGCCGTCGAGCGAAATTTTGTACGCGGCGAGGGCGATGGACAGTCCGCCCAGGTCGCCGATGTTCTCGCCGATGGTGAACTCGCCGTTCACGGTGTGCTCGTCGGACAGGTCGGCGGGGGAGAGCACGTTGTACTGGTCGATCAGCGCCTTGGTGCGTTTGCCGAATTCGGCGCGATCGTCGTCGGTCCACCAGTCCTGCATGTTGCCGTCGCCGTCGTACTTGGCGCCCTGGTCGTCGAAGCCGTGACCGATCTCGTGGCCGATCACCGCGCCGATCCCGCCGTAGTTGGCGGCGTCGTCGGCGTTCATGTCGAAGAACGGTGGCTGCAGGATGGCGGCCGGGAAGACGATCTCGTTCATGCCGGGGTTGTAGTAGGCGTTCACCGTCTGCGGGGTCATGAACCATTCGCCGCGATCCACGGGACCACCGAGTTTGCCCAGGTCACGGTCGTGGTCGGCGGCGTAGCCACGGCGGTAGTTGCCGACGAGGTCGGCGGGGTCGATCTCGACCGCCGAGTAGTCGCGCCAGGTGTCGGGGTAGCCGATCTTGGGGGTGAACTTCTCCAGCTTGGTCAGTGCCGCGGCGCGGGTGTCGGGGCCCATCCACTCGAGTTCGGCGATATTGCGGCGGTAGGCCTCCTGCAGATTGGCGACCAGTTCCACCATGCGCGCCTTGGCCTCGGGCGGGAAGTGCCTGGCCACATACAGTTTGCCGACGGCCTCGCCGAGCAGTTCCTGGACCAGGCCCACGCCACGCTTCCAGCGTTCCCGGATCTCCTGCGCGCCGGTGAGAGTGCGGCCGTAGAAGTCGAAATTCGCGGCGACGATCTCGTCGGTAAGGTACGGGGCGCGCGCGTGCAGCACCTGCCACGCGGCCCACGCCTGCCAATCCGCCTGCGGCACAGCCGACCACGCGCGCGCGAAGGCACCGACATAACCGGGCTGGCGGATCACGAGTTCGGCGAACAGCTCGGCACCCGCACGGTCGACACCCTCGGCGACGGCGTCGGCCCAAGCGGCCCAATCGAATTCGGGGTGGGCGGTGGTGAGCTCGTCGAAAGTGGTGAGGTTGTAACTCTTTTCGGCATCGCGGCGGCGCACCACGTCCCAGTGGCCTGCCGCCAGGGTGCGTTCCAGCTCGAACACCCGGTTCGCGGCGTCGGCCGGGTCGGTCGGCACGAGGCCGGCCAGGGCCGGGTCGGACGCGGCGAGGGTGAACATCTTGGTGATGTGGGCGCGGTAGGCGTCGCGGATCTCGGCGAACTCGTCGGACCGGTAGTACGACTCGTCGGGCAGGCCGATGCCCGACTGCGTGGCGTGCAGCAGGTAGCGGGTGGAGTCCTTGTCGTCGGTGTCGACGTAGTAGGCGAGGGCGCCGCGCACGCCGGTGCGCTGCAAGCGGCCGAGCAGCGCGGCGAACGCGCTCGCGTCGGCGACCGTGGCGACGGCGCGCAGTTCGTCGGCCACCGGGGTGAGCCCGGCGGCGGCGACCAGCTCGGTGTTCATGAAGCTCGAGTACAGGTCACCGATCTTGCGGGCGTCCGCGCTGTCGGCCGCGCCCTCGGCGCACTCGGTGATAATGGTCTGCACATCGATCTCGGCCTGGTCGTACAACGTCCGGAACGCACCGTCCACCGCCCGGTCGGCCGGAATCTCGTAGTCGGCCAACCACCGCCCGTTGACATGGGCGAACAGATCGTCCTGCACCCGCACATCCTGATCACGGAAGGACAGGTCGATACCGGAGGGGCTGCTCAGATCCGAAGTCACGCGCTCCAGTATGCCGAAACATCACCGCGAACCGGGGCGTGCCGGACGGCGCCGCACTGATCGACCGGCCGCTCACAGTTCGCGCCCCGATCAGCTTTTCGCTCCGCGACCGTCTGTACATGGGAGATCGACTCACAGGAGGCTGACGACATGCGGAAATTGATCTTCGGGATGAACGTGACTCTGGACGGCTACATCGCCGCGCCCGGGGACGACCTCGGCTGGAGTGGGGGCGAGGGGCCGGATTCCTCGTCGAGTGACGAACTGTTCCGGTGGTGGTCCGACCGGGTGGCGGCGACGGAGCTGTCGCTGTACGGGCGCAAATTGTGGGAGGCGATGAGTTCACATTGGCCGACCGCCGACGCGCAGCCGGGCGCCACGCCGGCGGAGGCCGAGTTCGCCCGACGCTGGCGGGATATGCCGAAGGTGGTGTTCTCCTCGACCATCGGCGCGGTCGACTGGAACACCCGCCTGGTCAGCGGCGATCCGGTCGGTGAGATCGCCCGGCTCAAGGGTGAGCAGGGCGGCCCGATGGATATCGGCGGTGCGACGCTCGCCGCGGCCGCCATGCGAGCCGGGCTGATCGATGAATACCTGCTGGTCACCCATCCGGTGCTGGTTGGCGGCGGTACACCGTTCTTCACCGCACTGGACAGCTGGGTGAACCTGAAGTTCCTCGAGACGCGGACGTTTCCCGGCGGCGTGGTGCTGACCCGCTACGAGACGAGGCGGTGAGCTCGGCGATCTTCCCGTCGACGATGTGCGGGGCCGCGCCGGCGAACCAGGGACATCAGAACTGACGACGCGGCGGAGGGTTACTGATCGATGGCGGCCGGATCCGCCCTAGGCGCAGGCGAATTCGTCGTCGCGGACACCGGCGACGAAGGCGTCCCATTCGGCGGGGGTGAAGTGCAGGGCGGTTGATCCGTGGCGCAGAGTCGTGGCGCCGTCGGCTGCGTGCTGGGTGGTGAGGGAGGGGTGCGGGCGCTGGGCGAGCAGGCAGTCGAGGAACGTGGTCCACACGGCGGCGGGGACGGTGATGATCGGCTCGTCGAGGCCACGGTTCATCGGGTTGCGCCGGAATTTGCTGTCTCGTATCTGGACGGCGTCACCTTCGAATCGAACCTCGACACATTGGTTACCGTTGTTGGAGCGCGACGAGGTGAACCAGCCGCGATCGGCTGGGCGGCGGCGAGCTGTGATCGACATAACAAGAATCTTACACTCTCGCATAGTCGCTGATCAGGGCAAGGGATTCAGATCTCGGCATGGCCTGTTCCCTGGCCCGAAGAAAGGCGTAGCCGAGATCGCGGACCTGTTCGGCGTCGTCCACATGACCACCGAAAACAGCGCTCTCGGCCCATGCGAAGGTGGGTAGCTGATCGCTTGCGAAGTCGAGCAGATGGAAGCTGGAACCGCCGAGAACCGCACCCTCGGGAGCGCTGAACGGGATCACCCGGACGTCGACGGTGTCGAGTTCGCGCATGAGCTCCACCAGGTGACGCAACTGCCCGCGCAACACTTCGGGGCCCCCGGTCTGCTGACGCAGCGTCGCCTCACCGAGCACGGCCGTGAGTTCCAACGGTTCCGGTTCCCGCAGTCGCCGCTGGCGACGCAGCCGAATTGCGACTAATTGGTCTACCTGCACCGGGCGGATCATCACGTCGGCACTGATGAGCGCCCGTGCGTACGCCTCTGTCTGCAGCAGGCCGGGCACGATCAGGCTGTCGTAGCTGCGGATGCTCTGCGCCCCCGCCTCCATACCGTACAAACGCTGCAATTCGGGGCCGATCAGCGCGGCCGAAGTGGACCACCAGCCGCGCTGTTTACTGGCCTCGAGCAACGCGAGCAATTCCCGGCGTTCGTCGGCGGGCACATCGAGAACATCGAGCACCGGTTCGATAGTCGTGCGCGTGAGCACCCGTCGGCCTTTTTCCACATGGGACCAGTTGGCAGGAGTGAAACCGACCCGCTTGGCAAAACCCGCGGAGTCGAAACCACGCTGTTCGCGCAGGTCACGCAGGCGCAGGACAAGTTCCCAGCGCGCGGCGGTAGGCGAAACGGGTGCCATGGGCGCTGATCGTACTCCGGGTGAACACACCTGCTACTGACTATTGTCAGCGTCGTTGTGTCGCATTAGGCTGTAGATAGCGGCAAATATCTAGCGAATGCAAGCTCCACACCGTCGACGGAGACGAGGTAGTGATGAGCCAGCGCACTGACAGCAAGGGCGGCTATGCCGCCGCCGAGGAATACTCGGAAACCCAGGACGCGCTCGCGCGCTGTCGTCACTATCGCAAGCACAACGGTCTCTATGCCGTGGTCGAAGCCACCTTCGGGCGCATCGTGCTCGAAATCGGGGCCGTCGGAGCCGTGGTGATGCCCTCGACACTGGGCGAACGAGTGCGCGGACAGCTGCTCAGCCGTGGTCAACGCTGCGGACCGATCATCGGACACCCCCGGTCCGGCCGCTGGACCTTCCTCACCGGGCCAACCGACAATTCCTATCTCGACACCGAACTGTTCGCCGAGATGTTCCGGGTGTGCGCATCGGTCGCCCTGCCCGGCAGCGACGTGGTGCTGCCCTCTCCGGCCGACGAACGCAGCGGCTACCGCATCTGGCTGCAACCACCCGACGGCGACTACCGTCCCGACTTCGCGCAGATCGTCGCCGCCACCCGCGCCAACGCCAGAACCACCGCCCTGGTGCGCGAACCCGGCTCGGCCTAACCGCCCAGCCGGGCGTGCATCTCCCAGACCAACACCTCGGCGTCGCCGTGCGGGCGAATCAGCTGACCACCCGAGCGGGTGAGCCGCACGGCGTCGCCCTGGGCCAAGGTGCCGACACCTTCCATGTCCACCTCACCGCGTGCGACGAAAACATGCAGGTAGGGGGCATCGGGCAGCGTCACGGGCGCGCCGTCGGCGGTCAACCGGGCCACGTGCATCGCCGCGTGCGAGGAATTGATGGAGATGGCGGTGCGGTCGCGGTAGCGCGGTAGGCCCGAGGCCACCGTCACCAGATCGCCGCGGGCGAGTTCGTCATCGATCTCGAGCTGCTGATAGCCCGGATCGACACCGGGTTCGTCGGGCACCACCCACATCTGCACGAAATGCACCGGCTCGTCGTGCTCGGGCAGCTTGCCGTCGAGGCGCCAGGAGTCGTTCTTCTCCGAGTGCAGGATGCCCGTGCCCGCGCTCATCCGCTGGGCCAGACCGGGATAGATCACGCCGTTGTGGCCCAGCGAATCCTGGTGCACCAGGCTGCCGCCGAGCACCCAGGTGACGATCTCCATGTCGCGGTGCGGATGGGTGTCGAAACCCTCACCGGGCAGCACCACGTCCTCGTTGTTCACCAGCAGCAGGCCGTGATGGGTGTTGTCGGGGTCGTAGTGCTCGCCGAACGAGAACGAATGCTTGGAGTCGAGCCAGGCAATCCTGGTCTTCATCCGGTCACCGCCCCGATGCACCTCGATGCGCGGTGTCGTCGATGTGGACATGACCCTCCTCCTGCGCTGCACCCGTACCGCCACCTCAATTCTGGCACCACTATCCTCACGACGTGTCGACCCATCGCGCTGACGGCTCGAATCCGGCGGATGAGCGGCCGATCTCGCTGCGACACCTGCTGCGCGAAAGCCGCGGTGTGGTGCGGCGCAATCCACGGATGCCACGGTTGGCGCTGTTGCGCCTGGCCGCCCAGTTCGGAGACGGCATGTTCCAGGCGGCGCTGTCGGGCGCCATCCTGTTCAACCCCGAACGCGAAACCGATCCCCTGGCCATCGCCGCCGGTTTCGCGGTGCTGCTGCTGCCGTATTCGGTGCTCGGCCCCTACGCGGGCGCCCTGCTCGACCGGTGGGATCGGCGCAATGTGCTGCTGGTGGCGAGCATCGCGCGGGCGACGTTGATCGCGGCCGCCGCGCTGGCGCTGTTCGGTGGGGCGGGGGAGAGCGTGCTCCTCGTGCTCGCGCTGGCGACCGTCGGAATCAGCCGGTTCGTGCTTGCCGGGGTGTCGGCCGCGCTGCCGAGGGTGCTCGAACAGCGCTGGCTGGTCCCGATGAACTCGGTGCTGGCGACGGTGGCCTCGGCGTGCGCGGGGGTCGGCGCGGCGGCCTCGGTAGCGGTGATCGCGGTGCTCGGGGCGGGGGATTCGGCCTCGGCCGTGGCGGTGGCGCTCAGCGGGGTCGGGTCGGTGGTCGGCGCGCTGCTCGCCGTCGGTTTCGCACCGCACATCCTCGGGCCCGAAAAGGGTTCGGCGGGAGCGGAAAGCACTGTGCGGGCAATCGCGACCGGGTTGGCCACCGGTGCGCGTGCGGTGTGGCGATCGACGCAGGTGACGACCGCGATGATCGGCATCGGCGCGCATCGCATCGTGTTCGGGATGAACACGCTCATCATGGTGCTCGTACTGCGTCAGCCCGAGGGGCAGAGCGAGATGAGCGGCGGATTGGTCGGATTCGGGGTCGCGATCGGGGCGGCCGCGGCGGGCATGCTGCTCGCCGCCATCCTCGCACCCGTGCTGATTCCCCGGCTGGGGAGGCCGCGGACCGTGCTCGTCGGGCTGGCGACGGCCGTCATCGTGCAGCTCACCCTCGTGACTCCGATCGCGCTGGCATCATCGGAGTCCGCCACCGACCACGCCCACCGGCTGCTGCTGATCGGTGCGTTCGGGCTTGGACTCGCCGGCCAGACGATCAAGCTCACCGGCGACGCCAGCATGCAGATCGACATCGACGACGACCGGCGCGGGCAGGTCTTCGCCCTCCAGGACACAGTCTTCAACATGACGTTCGTGCTGGCCATCGCGGCGACCGCCCTGGTGATCCCGGCCGACGGGCGTTCGCTGCCGGTGGTGCTGGTCGGCGCCGGGGTGTACGCGCTCGGCATCATCGCCATCGCACTGAATTCGCGGCGGGCGCGATAAGCCGTGGGGCACCTGTTCGGTTCCGGTGGCGCACGCACTCGACCGCACCATTCGCCGGGGCCGCGCGGATCGGCGGTGTCGAGCAGGGAGCCGGGTGCGACGGTCAGGCGTTCGCCACCGCGCAGCACCGAGCGGGCCGCGTTTCCGGCGGCGGTGAGCGGCGCGGGTTGTGGTCGGTCAGGCGTCGGGCTCGAAGCGCAGGCGTTCGCCCGGGCGGAGTTGGGCGACGCGGTCGACGTCGGCGTCGAGCACGACCGCGACGACCGGGTAGCCGCCGGTGATCGGATGGTCGGCGAGGAAGACGACCGGTTGACCGCTCGGCGGGACCTGCACCGAGCCGAGGGCGACCCCTTCGGCAGGCAGTTCGCGGGTGATCGAGCGAGTGAGCGGCGGCCCGGCGACCCGATCGAGGCGGGCGCCCACGCGGTCGGTCTCACTGCTCACCTGCCACGAGCCCCGGAACAGGGCGTCGGGGTCGGTGAACCAGTCTTCGCGCGGGCCCGGACGGGCGCGGACGACGAGCACCTCCGGCGGCACGGGGACCGGCGCGAACTCGACGGTCGGGAAGGTGCGCGGCGGGGGACCGACAGGTAACTGCATGCCCGGTCTCAGCGGGTCGGGACCGATCCCGGAGAGGGTGTCGCGGCTGCGGGAACCGAGTACCTTCGGCACGTCTATACCGCCACGGACACCGATGTAGGTGCGTAAACCGGTGCCGGCCATACCGAGGCGAAGGGTCTGGCCCGCCTCGAGTTCGAGAACGCTCGCGTGGCCTACGGGTGTGCTGTCCACCGTGGCCGTCGCTGGTGCGCCGGTGACCGCGACGGTGACGTGCGCATCGGTGCGCACTACGAGTCCGCCGAGCAGGACCTCGATGCCCGCGTGGTCCTCCGGATTGCCGACCAGCCGGTTCGCCAGCCGCAACGAGGCGCGGTCGGCGGCGCCGGCCGGACCTACGCCGGAATCGAACCAGCCGGGCCTGCCCAGGTCCTGGATCGTCGCGAGCGGTCCCACCCGCTCGATGAAGATCACCATGCGATCTCTCCCCGATTATCTGTCGAGGCGGCGCACCATTGAGCAGCCCTTGCCTATTGCGCGATGTCGACGAACCGCACCGCCGTTCCCGCCCTGATCAGCGCGGGTGGGTCGCGATCGACCGCCCACATGCGTAGATCGGTACTTCCGATCAGTTGCCATCCGCCCGGTGTGCCACGCGGATATACCGCCGAGTACCCACCGGCCAGTGCCACCGCACCCGATGGGATGGCGGTGCGGGCCTGGGCCCGGCGCGGCACGGTGAGCCTGCCGTCGGGCGAGACGAGATATCCGAAACCGGGCGCGAAACCCACGAAGGCGCACTGCCAGACGGTACCGGTATGGGCCGCGATCACCTCCGCGACAGACAGGTCGAGCAGCCGGGCGACCTCGGGCAGGTCGACCCCGTCGTAGCGCACGGGCACCTCGACCACCTCGTCGGGGCGCTCCGGGTCGGACCGTGTTCCACGGGAAACATCGAGCGAATCCGGCTGTGCGGATTCGGAATCCAGGCGGTCGAGCAACGCGAGCAATTCCCGGCGCACCTGCGTGCCGTAGTTCACCGAATGCAGGGTGACCAGCACGGTCTCCGCCGCGGGCAGCACGTCCTGGACACCGGCGATGGCATGCACCCGCAGCGCCGACGCCAGGCGCTGCACCGGCCGCGGATCGTCGAGGGTGATGAGCAAGGCGCGGTCACCCGCGGGCCTGATCCGCGTGCTCCAGTCGGTCACCATCGCGCCTCCCACCCTCAACCGAATGGTTCGACAGGTACGCCTGCCTCGTCCAACGCCCCCCTGATGCGGCGCGCCATCTCCACGGCCGCCGGTGAGTCACCATGGACACACACACTGGCCACGGACACAGCGACCGCACCCGGACCGTCAACGGTACGCGCGGTCCCCGACAACGCAAGGGATACCGCCTGGGCGACGGCGTCGTCGGGCGTCAGCACCGCACCGGCAACCCCGCGCGGCGCCAACGTGCCGGTGGCGGTGTAGGCGCGGTCGGCGAAACCCTCGCCGACGAAATGCACTTTCGCCCGGTTCGCGGCGTGTTCGAGTTCGGTTCCGGCCGGGCCGAGCAGGGCGAGACCGGTTTCGGCCTCGGCGACGGCGGTCGCGACCGCGTCGGCGAGCAGACGATCGCGAGCGGCCGCGTGATAGAGGGCGCCGTGCGGCTTCACGTACCGCACCCGGTCGCCCGCCGCACGCGCGAACGCCGCGAGGGCGCCGATCTGGTAAAGCACCTCGTCGCGCAGTTCGGCGGGCGCGATGGCGATATCGCGGCGGCCGAAGCCGACCAGATCGCGGTAGCCGACGTGCGCGCCGATCCGCACGCCCTTGGCCACGGCCAGTTCGCAGGTGCGGCGCATGATCGTCGGGTCGCCCGCATGGAAACCGCACGCGATGTTGGCGCTGGTGACGATGTCGAGCATGGCGGCGTCCTCACCCATCCGCCACGGGCCGAAGCCCTCGCCCAGATCACTGTTCAGGTCCAGCGGCATGCTGCCCTCCGGTTCGCGCGTGCATGAACGCCCTCATTGTGCGCCGTGCACCGAGGCCACGTTTCAGCAGGCGTACACCCGGACCTCCGTGGCCTTCACCGCGAAATACGTCCGCGCGCCGACGGTGAGGCCGAGCTGGGCCACGGCGGCCGGGGTGAGATCGGCGCACAGGCCGGGCGCGTTCGGTGCGTCGCCACGCACCCGGACGATGCCGCCCCGATCGGTGATCTCGGTGATGTCGACGGTGAAGACATTGCGTGGGCTGCCGCCGGGAGGGCGGGTGAAAACCGACACGGCGGTGGGGGAGAACACAGCCGCCGCGCGCGTACCCGCGGTGAAATCGCCGACGACACAACCATCGACCGCCGCTTCGTCGCTGTCACCTGCCGGGGTTGGTTCGCCGTTTCGGCCGGGTCCGACCAGCACTGCCGCGAAGGCCGGGTCGGACCCGCGCGGCGCGGTGGCGGTGCCGTGGAGGAGGTTCAAGCCCGCGATGCGGGCAGCGAAGGGGCTGCGCGGATGCGACATCACGTCGGTGACCCGGCCGGATTCGACGATGTGTCCCTCTTCGACGATGACGAGGCGGTCGGCGAGGGTGATGGCGTCGATGATGTCGTGGGTGACCAGAACCGCGCAGCGCGGGTGGGCGGGGTCGCGCAGGACGCGGCGCAGCAGCGAGCGCATCGCGGGGGCGACATCGACGTCGAGTGCCGACATGGGTTCGTCGAGCAGGAGCAGGTGCGGGTCGACGGCGAGGGCCCGCGCCAGCGCGACGCGCTGGGCCTGGCCGCCGGAGAGGGCGCCCGGATGGCGATCGGCCAGGTGCGTGGCATCGACGGCTTCGAGCCATTCGGCGGCGACGGTTTTCGCGTCGCGGTTACCACGGCTGCATGGGCCGAAAGCGACGTTCTCGGCGACGGTGAGGTGCGGGAAGAGCAACGGCTCCTGGGCGAGCAGTGAGATGCCGCGTCGATGTGGCGGTAATGCAACACCTTTCGCGGTTTCGGTGAGGATATCGGCGCCCACGCGCACGTGGCCCGCGTCGGGGACGAGCAGGCCCGCGATCACCTGCAACAGGCTGGACTTACCCGCGCCATTCGGGCCGAGGACGGCGAGGACTTCGCCCGGTGCGACCTCGATCGCCAGGTCCAGACCGCGATCCGCAATGCGTGCGGCCACCGAAAGGCCCGCCGGATGCGACGGCTTCCCCGACGATTCGTCCTGCGGGCTCATTCGACCCTTCCTCCACTTCGGGTGCGGCCGAGCTGGGTACCGGGAATGGGACTGGTGCGCCGGTAGGCCAGCAGCACGATCAGGATCGCGACGATGATGAGCACCACCGAAAGCGCGACGGCCGCATCGGGATCGGCTTCCCGCTGGAGGTAGATCTCCAGGGGCAGGGTGCGGGTGCGACCCTGGAGGCTGCCCGCGAAGGTGAGGGTGGCGCCGAATTCACCGAGCGCGCGGGCGAAGGCGAGCACCGCACCGGAGATGAGCGCGGGGCGCATCAACGGCAGGGTGATCCGCCACCACACCGTGCTGGGCCCGGCACCGAGGGTGGCCGCGATCTGCTCGTAGCGGTGACCCGCCGTCCGCAACGCACCCTCGAGCGTGAGGACCAGAAACGGCAGCGCCACAAAGGTTTGCGCGAGCACCACCGCCGTCGTGCTGAACGCGATCTGCACGCCGAGGGCTTCGAGGTGGCTTCCCAACAACCCACGCCGCCCGAAGGTGTACAGCAGGGCGATACCACCGACCACCGGCGGTAATACCAAGGGCAACAACACCAGTGCGCGCAACACCGGCAGCCCACGCCATCGGGACCTGGCCAGGACGACAGCCATCGGCACACCGAGCAGCACACACAACAGCGTGCTTCCCGCCGCCGTGCGCAAGCTCAACCACAGTGCGTCGCGCGAGGCCTCGGTGGTCACCAGCGCACCGAACCGACCCCATTCCACGCGCGAGGCCAAAGCGCCGAGCGGCACGACGACCAGGGCGAATCCGATCAGCGCGGGCAGCAACAACCAGCGGGGGAACCCTGCGGCACCGGTTCTCACGGCACACCGAACCCGGCTTCGGTCAGCACCTGCCGACCCACCGGGCCGGTCACCAGGTCGATGAACTTGCCCGCACCGGCGGAATCCCCGACCGCCCCGATGGGATAGGTGTTCACCGCCGCCGACGCCTCGGGGATCGCGACCGGACTCACCTTCGCGCCGGCACCCGCCGCATCCGTGACGTACACCAGGCCCGCATCCGCCTGTCCGGAGGTCACTTTGGTGAGCACATCGGCCACCGACGATTCCTCACTCACCGGCCGCAATGTCACCTGGGCCGCTCCTGCGACCTTCTGCGTCGCCCGGCCACACGGCACCTGCGGCGCACACACCACTACGGACAACCCGTCTCTGGTCAGATCGCGGAAACTGTTGATCCCCTTCGGGTTACCGGGAGCGGTCACGATGGTGAGGACATTGGTGGCGAAGGGGCGTGAAGTGGTGATGCGTCCGTCGGCGATCACCTTGTCCATCGTCGGCTGGTCGGCCGAGGCGAAGACGTCGGCGGGCGCACCGGCCAGCAACTGGGCGGCCAGATCCGACGATCCGGCGAACGAGAATCGCACGTCCACACCGGGATTCGCGGTTTCGAAGTCGTCCTCGAGGTCGGTGAACACCTTCTTCAACGAGGCGGCGGCGAACACGGTGACCGTCGAATCGCCTGTCGCCGAATCTGTTCCGGAACCACAGGCGGTGAGCACGGTCAGCGCGGCCACCAGGGCGAGTGCGCGCCTCATCCGGCGGCCCGTTCGACGACGACCGTCGTGGCCTTCACACTCGCCAACGCCACACTCCCGGGCTCGAGCCCGAGCTCGCGCACCGCTTCGCTGCTCATCAACGAGACCACCGTGAACGGGCCGCATTGCATCTCCACCTGCGCCATCACCGTGTCGGTGAGCACGCGAGTGACCAAGCCGGGGAAACGATTCCGGGCCGAACTGGCACTGCGGACCTCGGTGTGCGGCGGGCGCGCCTGCTCGACGGCGAGAGCCGCCAGCTCACGACCCTCGATGACCAACCGACCCGCGCTGTCCTTGCTCGCCGACAGCGCACCGGAGTCGATCCACCGGCGCACGGTGTCGTCGCTGACGCCGAGCAGATCGGCGGCTTCCTTGATTCGCAGTTTCGCCACCCACCCAGGATAGATCCGCAAACTCGGTAAAATCTATCCAACTACTCCGCATTATCGGATATCGAGCTCATCGTGGAGTCGGGGGTATCTCGCGAGAACATGGGTAACTCGCCAGGGACGGGCCAACCCGTCACCGAGGCACCGCCGGCCGCGTCCACAAGTTCCACGCGCCCGAGCCCGGCCTCGATTCGCGGGGAGGCGGGTAAGCTCGGCCCCATCATGGCCACGTATTTCGATCCGAAGTCCTGGTCACTGGCGGGCGCTGTCGACCTGGGCAAACGTCTGCTCGACCCCTCGTGGATCGACCAGTGGCTCGGCTTCACCACGTCCTGGGCCGACCCGGTGGCCGACCTGGGCTCGGGCACGGTCACCGCGCTGATGCCCGACGTCCTGATGACCGTGCTCAGTGAGGGCATCTTCAGCCGCTTCGGCGGGCGGGAAGTGTCGGCCACCCTGCTCGGCCACGACCTCACCGCCACGCTCGACACGTTCAAGGTGCGCAGGCGCGGTGCCCACTTCCAGAGCAAAACGGTGCTGTCGGACCTGGTCTGGGACTCCCATCCCTTCGACACCGTCACCGTGATCGCGCACGGCGTTCGCCTCATCCCCGGTGTGCCGACCAAGATTCGCGTGCAGCAACTCGACATCGAGGGCAGCATCGCCATCGGCGCCCTCATCGACTGGGTGGACGAGCAGAACCTGGACTGGAAGCTCCGGCTCGACGAGCAGAGCCGGATCGTCGCCACCCACCGCACCCGCAAGATGAGCGCCGTCGTCGACGCGCAGGTCTACGACAACCTGCTCACCATCGATATCCGCCGCGCCAGCTGGTACCGCATCCGGCTACCGCGCCGGGTGGTGCAGGCGCCGGCGCTGCTGCTCGACGACCTGCCCAACCGGGCGAGCATCTCCTACGCGCACCGCCGCGGCGACGTGGTGAAATTCCGCATCGAACTGCCCGAGACCACCGGTTCGTTCGACCTCACCCAGATTCGCGACGCCATCATCGCCGGGACCACGCTGATCGTGTTCTAGGACTGCTGGGTCGCCCACCACTCGCGCAGGGCGGCCTCGGCTTCGTCGCGGGTCATCGGGCCACGGTCCAGACGCAGGTCCTTGAGGTATTTCCACGCCTTGCCCACCTGCGGGCCCGGCTCGAGACCGAGTAGCTCCATGATGGCGTTGCCGTCCAGGTCCGGGCGCACCCGCGCCAGATCCTCCTGCTCACGCAGGGCCGCGATGCGCTGCTCGAGCTCGTCGTAGGTGGCGCGCAACGCCGCCGCCCGCCGCTTGTTGCGGGTGGTGCAGTCGGCCTTGACGAGCTTGTGCAGGCGATCGAGCAGGTCGTCGGCATCGGTGACGTAGCGGCGCACGGCCGAATCGGTCCACTGACCCTTGCCGTAGCCGTGGAAGCGCAGGTGCAGAAACACCAGGCGCGCAACGTTTTCGGTGAACGCCTTCGGATACTTCAGCGCCCGCATGCGTTTACGCACCATCTTCGCGCCGACCACCTCGTGATGGTGGAAGCTCACGCCGCCGCCCGGCTCGTTGCGTTTGGTGTCGGGCTTGCCGATGTCGTGCAGCAGCGCCGCCCATCGCAACACCAGGTCGGGGTCGCCCTCCTCCTGGTCGATCGCCTGCGACAGCACCGTCAGCGAATGCTGGTAGACGTCCTTGTGCTGGTGGTGCTCATCGATCTCGAGCTTCATCGCGGGCACCTCCGGCAGCACCCGTTGCGCGAGCCCGGTATCGCACATGAGGTTGATGCCGTCGATCGGATGCTCCGCACCGATCAGCTTGTCGAGTTCGGTGCGTACCCGTTCGGCGGTGATGCGGTCGATCTGCTCGGCCATCTCCACGATCGCTGTGCGCACCCGAGGTGCCACTTCGAAACCGAGCTGCGCGACGAAGCGGGCCGCGCGCAGCATGCGCAACGGGTCGTCGTCGAACGAATCCTGCGGTGCCGCAGGCGTATCGAGCACGCCTTCGAGCAGGGCGTCCAGTCCGTTCAGCGGGTCGACGAATTCGAGCGAACCGTCCTCGCCGATCTTCACCGCCATCGCGTTCACCGTGAAATCGCGCCGGACCAGGTCGCCCTCGAGCGTGTCACCGAAGGTCACCTCGGGATTGCGCGACACCCGGTCGTACGTATCGGCCCGGAACGTGGTGATCTCGAGCTGGTGATCCCCCTTGGCCGCACTCACCGTCCCGAACGCGAGCCCACCGGTGTCCCACAACTGATCGGCCCACCCCCGCATCAGCTCCTGCACGACCTCCGGCCGCGCATCGGTGGTGAAATCCAGATCGTTGCCCAACCGCCCGAGCACCGCGTCACGCACGCTGCCCCCCACCAGATACAGCGAATGCCCCCGCGCGGCGAACATGGCCCCCAACGGCACCAGCACCTCGGACAGCTGCCCCAACGTCACCGCCGCACCAGCAAGCAGCCGAGCACGACGATCCGCGACAACATCAGAGGAAACCACGACTAAGGAGCTTACCGAGCCCGTCGAACCGGTTTCCGAGCTCCCAGCCATCTGGCCACGCACTCCCCGACCTCGAGGAGGGGACGCCGCGCAGCGGCGCACCAGCGCTCCAAGGACACAGCTAAGCTGGCTGGGTGTCTCCTCCGGCCGATCGCGCGAACAGTCGACGCCGCCAGCCGCGGCGGCGCGGCGGGGCGGGTAACGGCGGTAAGCCGCGTATGCGCACGGTGCGCGAAACGTCCGCGGGCGGCCTCGTCGTCGACGGGCTGGACGGGCCGAGGGAGCTGCGGTGTGCCGCGCTGATCGGGCGGACCGATCGGCGCGGGCGGTTGCTGTGGTCGCTGCCCAAAGGCCATATCGAGGAGGGCGAGACCTCCGAGCAGACCGCCATGCGTGAGGTCGCCGAGGAGACCGGCATCATCGGCGAGGTGGTCGCCGAGCTGGGCAATATCGATTACTGGTTCGTCACCGAGGGCAGACGGGTACACAAGACCGTGCACCACTATCTGCTGCGGTGTCTGGGCGGTGAGTTGTCCGATGCCGACGTGGAAGTCACCCAGGTTGCGTGGGTTCCGTTGAGCGAGTTGGATTCCCGGTTGGCCTACGCCGACGAGCGGCGCCTGGCCGAGGTGGCTAATCGGATGATCGACCGGATGGAGACCGGCAAGCGATGACGGGTGGACTGTTCCGGCTGATCACGGCGGTCCTGACCATCTTGGGTTCGGTGGCGCTGCTGCCCGCGGTGGCGCAGGCGCAACCGGACGACGTGTCGGCGCCGAAGTTCCTCAAACTCACCCTGGACGCGGTGGCGCCGGGCACGGTGACCACGAGCAGCGATCCGGTGCTCACCGTGTCGGGGACGGTCACCAATATCGGTGACCGGGTGGTCGACGATGTGAGCGTGCGCATCCAGCGCGCCGCCCCGGTGTTGTCGCCGAGCGGGTTGCGCAGTTCGCTGCGACTCGATCAGGTGAACTACGACGTGACCGGGCCGTTCGAGGATGTGGCGGCGCAGCTGAGTCCTGGCCAGCGCAAACAGTTCTCGGTGCGGATCGCGCTGCGCGGCGGTGACGGCGCGTCGCTCGGCATCACCGATCCCGGTGTGTATCCGCTGCTGCTGAATGTGAACGGTGAGCCGGCCTACGGCTCGCAGGCCCGGCTCGACGACGCCCGCTTCCTGCTTCCGGTGCTCGGACTGCCACCGGCCGACGGCGACCCGGCCCCGGTCGCCGCGCCACCGGAGGCCACGCCGGTGGCGACGACGGTGATCTGGCCGCTGGCCGACCGGCCGCGCATGGTCGCGGGCAAACCGGGGTCGGTGAACGGGCAGGTGGAACTGCTCGACGACGAGCTCGCCGCCTCGCTCGGCAAGGGCGGGCGGCTCGAGCAGCTGGTCGCCGCGCTGGAAGCGGTCGCACCCGCACCGGGCAAGGACAACGCGGTCGCCGGGTCGGTGTGTATCGCCATCGATCCCGACCTGGTGTCGACCGCGCAGACGATGACGCGCGGCTACCGGGTGCTGGCGAGTCCCTCGGATCCGGAGGGCGCGACGCGGGAGGGGACCGGCGCCGCGAACGCGCAGGCCTGGCTCGACCGGTTGCGCGCGCTCGCCGGGTCGATGTGCACGGTGGCGTTGCCGTACGCGCAGGTCGATGTGACGGCGTTGGCGGCGGTGAACGAGCCGGGTCTTTCGGCGCGGGCCTTGCACGCACCGGCCGATGTGGTGGACGCGATCCTCGGCACCAGGTCGCTGCGCGGGGTGAGCCTGCCCGATTCCGGCAGCATCGATCACGCGGCGGGGCAGCTGCTGCGTGAGTACGGGTACGGCACGGCGGTGCTGGCCGGGTCGGCGGTGTCGGGTGAGGGTTCGGTGCCGGATCCGGAGACCGCGCTCACCTCGACGCCGTCGACGTTCGTGCCCGGCACGGTCGTCGGCGGGGAGCAGGCCGCGCCGGATGTGGTGCGGGTACCGGAGGTGAGCGTCGAGGCGGGGCCGAACACCGATCCGGCGCTGCGGGTGACGACCTTCGACATCTGGTCGGCGACCGCGCTGGCCGCCGTGGGTTCCAACCCGCCGACGCCCTCGTTCACGCCGTCGAAGGTGCGCTTCGACGTCACCAACGACTCGCGGGCCGCCCGGTTGCAGGATGCGCTCGGCGCGATGGCGTGGACCGCGCTGAATCCCGCCCCGGACCGGCCGCGTTCGCAGCTGCTGATGCCGCCGCAGCAGTGGGGTGCCAGCCGCGAGGAGGGTGTGGCGCTGCTCAAACAGGTGGAGCTGCTCGCCCGCAACCAGCTGGCCCACCCCCGGCCGTTCGCCGAGCTCGTCGCGCAGGAGCCGGATCCGCGCCCGTTCGCCCTCGAATACCTGCCGTCGGCCGCCCAGGACGCGGCGCCCGAACATCTCGTCGTGCCCGTGCGCGACCAGGGTGCGCGGATCACCGAGATGATGCGGGCGCTCGTCGAGCTGCCCGAGGCCGAACTGACGCCGCTGGCCTTCCTCACGCCCGCGCGCGAGGATCTGCTGCGGGCGTTGAGCCTGTCGGACCGACGTGGCGAGGACGACACTCTCGCCGACCTGCATGCCGACCGGCGTGTCGATCAGGTGACCCGGGAAATCGACACCGTCTTCGCGTCGGTATCGGTGTTGCCCCCGGGCGGTGTGTACACACTCGCGTCCGAGCAGAGCCCGTTGCTGCTGGTCGCCCGTAATGATCTGCCGGTGGCGATCCGGGTGAATTTCCGGATCTCCGCGCCCTCCGAGACGAACATCACCGATATCGGCGAACAGCTCCTTCCGCCGAATGGAACCAGGTCATTTCAGATACCGACCGAGGTGAGCGACAGTCGTAAGCTGGTCATTCCCATCGCCCTTACCACCCCGGACGGAATCACGCTAGGGGAGCCGACGTCGGTCTCGGTGCGCTCGAACGCCTACGGTCAGGCCTTGGCCATAATTACGGCATGTGCCGCGATACTGCTGTTGCTGTTGGCCGGGCGCCGGCTGTGGCGGCGCTTCCGCGGCCGACCCGACCCCGCCGACGAGGGGTTCGCTCCCGAAACGGTGGAACGGGCCGGACGGCTGCGACGCGCCCGGCAACGACTGCGTCGGCAGTGAACACCCACGCCTGACCGGCGCGCGGGGGACCATGACAGGCAAGAACGAGGCGGGATTCGCGGGTTGCGCCGGGTACAGGAGGCATGATGGGCGACGATGATTCCGCTCATCGGCACGACCACGACGAACGCGACGAGCCGACCCACCGCTGGGCCCCCGCCGCGCCATGGGAGCGTGGAATGAGCGACCGCGACACCGACGAGCCGCAGGTGCCGCCCCGTCCCGGTGATCGCCCGGTCCCGCCGCGCCTCGGCCCCGTCGACCCGGCCCGGCCGCGCCCCGCGGATCCCGGCCCGCAGCAGGGTGCGCGACCCGCCCAGCCGGCAGGACGACCCGTTCCCGGCAGCTCGGGCGAAATCCCGCGGGTCCAGCCCCCTCGCCGGCCGCCCCACGGACCCGGCCGTACCGGCGAGCCGCCGTACCCGCAAGCCTTCCGGCCGCCCGGCGAACCGAACATCAGTCCATCGCCCGGCGAACCTCCGCACGCGCAGTATCCGCGCGATGACGAGCCGCGTCGTCACCCCGGCGAATCCCCGCGCGCACCTCGTCCCGGCGAGTCGAACTACACCTCGGCACCCGGTGCTCCGCAACGGCCGCTGCCTCCCGTCGAGCCGAATCACCGTCCGTGGCCCGCAGATCCGCCGCGCGGACTGCCACCGCGACCGGGGGACCCGAACGGTGCCGTGCCGGACGACGCGCTGCGCCCTCCCGGACGTACCGGCGAAGGCAACCGTCGACCCGCACCTTCCGGCGAATTTCCGATCCAGCAGCGACCGGGCGACCCTGGTCCGCGGCGACCCCAGCCGTACCCGGCCGACGGACGTTCCGGGGAGTTTCCTCGGCAGCAGCGACCGGGTGGCCCACCGCCTCCTCAGGCCTATCCGGCAGACGGGCGTTCCGGGGAGTTCCCTCGCCAGCAGCGGCCGGGTGGCCCCGGACCGCAGCGACCCGCGCCGCCGGATCCGCGATCGGCCGCGCCATACGGCGAGTCGTCGCAACCACCGTCGATTGATCCGCGAGTGCCCGGCGCCGGTGCGCCGCGACACCCCGAACCGGGTCGCCCCGGCGAGTTCCGACCCCAAGGCCCCGGCCCCGAGGGGCGCCCGGGCGGCTTCGGCTCGGCGTCCGGCGGTCAGCGGGGCGAGTTCCCGCCCGTGCCAGGTCAGCGACCCGGTCCCACCGGCGTCGAGCCGGGCGACCGGCCGGGTCAGCAGCGAGGTTCGGCAGGCCAGGCCGGGTCCTCGGCCATGGGTGGTCGCGGTGGCGTCGAGCTCCCCGGTGCGGGCGAGCAAGGGAGTCGCGACGGTCAGCCCGGCATCGGCAGACAGCCCGGCGTGGGCGGACAGTCCGGCGCCGGTGGACGACCTGGCGTCAGCGGTCAGCCTGGCGTAGGCGGTCAGCCGCGCGGTCGTCGGGGCGGCGATGATGCGCACGAAGTGTCTGCACAGCGGCCGGGTGGTCCACAGCGGCCGGGGCCCAGGTCGGGCGAGTTTCCGCAGCAACGGGCCGCAGGGGCATCCGGTGCGATTCCTCGGCAGGCACGTCCCGAGGTGGATCCCGGGCGGCGTCCGCAGGCCGGACCGCCGCCGCGTGGGTACGAGGCAGCTCGACCGGGGCCCGGGCGTGACAGCTTCCCCGGGATGCCCGCGGCACCGAGTCGGCCCGATGGTGACGCGATTCGGGCGGCCGAGCAGACGCAGGTGATCGCGCGGCCGGAGCGGATCCGTACCGAGAAACCCGCGCCGCGTGACACGAATCCGCAGTCGGCCAACGAGAAGCTGCTCAAGGATTCCGGGTCGATCGCCGTGGCGACGCTCGTCAGCCGGATCACCGGATTCGCGAAGCAGTTGTTGCTGCTCACCGTGCTCGGTCCGGCCATCGCCAGTGCGTTCATCTCGGCGAACCTGATTCCGAACATGGTCGCCGAGTTGGTCCTTGGCGCGGTGCTCACGGCGATCGTCGTGCCGACGCTGGTGCGCGCCGAACAGGAGGACGCCGACAACGGCGCCGAGTTCATCCGAAGATTGGTGACCGCCGCCTTCGCCGTGCTTTTCGTGGCGACTGTCCTGACGCTCGCCGCGACGCCCATCCTGGCCAGCCACGTGCTCGTCGACTCCGACGGCAAGGTCGACACCTCGCTGACCACCGCGCTCACCTACCTGCTCGCACCGGCGATCCTGTTCTACGGCATGTCGGCGCTGTTCACGGCCATCCTCAACACCAGGCAGGCGTTCAAACCGGGCGCGTGGGCACCGGTGATGAACAACATCGTCGCGCTCGTGGTGCTGGCGGTGTACGCGCTCACGCCCGGCGAGATCACCCTCGACCCGGTGCGGATGAGCGACCCGAAGCTGCTGGTCCTCGGCCTCGGCATCACGGCCGGTGTGGCCACCCAGGCGCTGAGCCTGCTGCCCGCCATCCGCAGGCACGGGATCGATCTGCGCCCGCTGTGGGGCATCGACGCTCGCCTCAAGCAGTTCGGCAGGATGGCCGCCGCGATCATCCTGTACGTGCTCATCAGCCAGATCGGCCTGGTGGTGGCGAACAACATCGCCTCCGCCGCCGACGAGGCTGGCCCGGCGATCTTCGCCAACGCCTGGGCGCTGCTGCAGCTGCCCTACGGCGTCATCGGCGTCACGCTGCTCACCGCGATCATGCCGAGGCTGAGCCGCAACGCCGCCGCCGACGACACGCCCGCCGTGGTCGACGATCTGTCCGCGGCCACCCGGCTCACCATGATCGCGATGATCCCGATCGTCGCGTTCTTGACGCTCTGCGGCCCGGCGATCGGTGAGGCGCTCTACGGGTACGCACAGTTCTCCGGTGATGCCGAACGCCTCGGCAGCGCGGTGGGCTGGTCGGCGTTCTCGCTCATCCCGTATTCGCTCGTCCTGATCCATCTGCGGGTGTTCTATGCCCGCGAACAGGCGTGGACCCCGACCTGGATCATCCTCGGTATCACCACGATCAAGATCCTGTTCTCGGCCTTGGCGCCGGTACTCGCGCGCGACAGCGACGACGTGGTGATCATCCTCGGTGTCGCCACCGGACTCGGTTTCACCGCTGGTGCGGTGATCGGCGGCTGGCTGCTGCACCGAAGTCTCGGTGACTTGCGAATGGCCAACGTCGGACGAACGGTCACCCGGGTGCTCCTCGCCTCGATCGCGGGCGGCGCGGTGATGCTCATCATCGACACCGTGACCGGCCTGGCGAACGTCTCCGGCGGCCCGGCCTCCCTGTTCCGCGTCGCCGTCGACGCGATCGTGCTGTTCACGGTGGCCTTCGGCCTCATGCGCCTGGTCGGCATCCCGGAGGTCGTCGCGATCACCGTCGCCATCTCGCGCAAGCTCGGCATCACCCCGCCCGCGCCGGAACTCACGCTGGACGAGGACGCCTCGGCCGAGGACATCTACGCGACCACCGTGTTGCGCAGGCCCGACACCTACGCCTTCCCGGCGTACGGGCAGTCGATGGACACCCAGACCATGGTGTTGCCGGTGATCCGGCCCGGTGCTGTTGACATCACCGGTCAAGCACAGTTCCCGTACGCTGTTCGGCAGACCGATACGGGAGATCAGGCCGAAGGAGGACCGAGGGTGAGCGATGACGCGGTGGGCGGCGTCCCAGCCGCTGATTCTGCGGCGCGCGCCGCAGGAGGAAGGTCCACCGATGTCCGGCCCGACGGGGCAGACACCGCGGGATCCGAACACGCCGACGCGCCCGACGACAGCAAGAACCCGCAGGCAGACGGGTCGACGGAGAAGGACGAACCGAGCGAGGACCGTCGCGGTGCCGCGCCGCCGCACGATCCGACCCACGACACCGGCATGCTGCCGATCCCCGTACCGCCGCAGGACGTGCAACGCCCGCAGCGCGGACCGAAGCTGATCCCCGGCGCGTCGGTCGCGGGCGGCCGGTATCGCCTGCTCGCCAGCCACGGCGGCGCGCGCGGGCTCAAGTTCTGGCAGGCGCTCGACATCAAACTCGACCGCGAGGTCGCGCTGACCTTCGTCGATGCCGATCAGAAGTCGGGTGAGAACGCGGGTCACGACGGTCCGCAGGCGATCCTGTCGCGCACGTTGCGCCTTGGCCGCATCAACTCGCCCGGCCTGGCAAGGGTCCTGGACGTGGTGCGCGGTAGTTCCGGCGGCATCGTTGTCGCGGAATGGACTCCCGGCCGGTCGCTGCGGGAGATGGCCGAGACGGTGCCGTCGCCGATCGGTGCGGCCCGGGCCATCCGGGTGCTCGCCTCGGCGGCCGAACTGGCCCATCGCGGCGGTGGCTCGCTCTCGATCGACCATCCCGACCGGATCCGGATCAGCGCCTCGGGCGACGCCGTGCTCGCCTTCCCCGGCACGCTCGGCGATTCCGACGCCCAGTCCGATGTGCGTGGCCTCGGCGCCATGCTCTACGCGCTCATCACCGCGCGCTGGCCGATTCGCGTGGGCGGTGTCACCGGCACGGCCGCGACGATCGGCGGACTGCGGCTGGCCGACTTCGGGCCCGACGGAACCCCGGTGGAACCGCGCCAGATCCGGCCCGAGGTGCCGTTCGAGATCTCGGCCGTCGCCGTGCGGTCGCTGGAGTCGAACAAGGGTGTGCGCACCGCCGCTACCGTGCAGCACGTGCTCGAGCAGGCCTCGGTCGTCGATCAGAAGACCGACTTCATCCCCGTGCTCCGGCTGGGTCAGCGGGCGGTCGCGGCCGGCCCCGATTCGCTCGCCGACCCGGAACTGCTCGCTGCCGAACGCGAACGCTCCAAGCGGATGATGTGGATCATGGTCGGGCTCGGCGTGCTCGCCGCGCTGGTGGTCGGCATCTTGATCTGGTGGATGGTGAGTATCTTCGCGCCCGGCGCGTCGGACAAGCCGCTGGATCAGCAGGTCAACATCGGGCTCACGTCGAGTGTGGCGCCGCCGAGCGCGGCCGCCGCGCCGACGGCGGACCAGCCCGCGCAGCCGTCGAGTGTGCCGGTGGCCGTCACCGGTGCCAGGGTGTTCTCCCCGGAGGGCACCCCCGACGGCGCCGCGACGTCGAGTGCGGTGCTCGACCAGAACCCGGAAACGGTGTGGCGCACCGACCAGTACTTCCAGCAGTTCCCCGCCCTCAAGAAGGGCGTGGGGCTGCTGGCCACGCTGCCCGCGCCCGCCAAGCTCACCAATGTCTCGATCACCTCGCCCAGCGCGGGCAGCACCGTCGAGATCCGGACCTCGCCCACCGAGACGCCGACGCTCGACCAGACCCAGCTGATCGGCACCGCCCGTCTCGGCGACGGCGTTACGGACGTCGCTGTGCAGACCGATCAGGCTGCTCGTTTCGTGCTCGTATGGATCACCGGACTCGCGAATTCGGGCGGGCAGTTCCAGACCGCCGTCGCCGACGTCCGCTTCGACGCCGCGCCGTAAAACCCGCGCGCAGTCCTTCCCACCTGCTATCTGCGCAGGTGGATGCCTATTTCGCGCCAGAACACCAGTGTTCATCGAACCGCGGTCCGGTTGGTGCGCAATTGTTATCAGCGATATGATCACCCCGCGCTCTCGGCAGGGAGCTACCCAGGATCTGTCGACGTCGGTCCTGGACGCCGCGTTGTAGTCAGGTGATGGATCGGCCTCGTTCGCCGACGTGAAGTCGCCGTAATGAGCGCTGTCCAAGGGGTCAGGTGTTGTCGCCGGAAGTCAACGAGCAAGTACGCGGGGGGACAACGCGCCAGGCGGCGTTCCGCGATCGCTCGTTCCTGGAGAACAGCAGCGACAAAGAACTCCTCGCCGCGCACGTTCGCGGCGAACCGCACGCCTTCTCCGAACTGCTGCGCAGGCACAAGGATCACCTCTGGCAGACCGCGCTCCGCACGTCCTACAGCCGTGAGGACGCCGCCGACTGCCTGCAGGACGCCTTGTTCTCCGCTCATCGCACCGCCGAGACGTTCCGCGCCGAGTCCGAGGTGCGCAGCTGGTTGCACGCCATCGTCGTGAACGCCTGCCTCGACCGGATCCGGCGCAACAAGACCCGCCGCGCCATCTCCGTCACCCCCGACACCATGCCCGAGGCGGTCGAGCCGCGCGATGCCTACGCCGACTACGAGCTGAACCTCGTGGTGAGCGAGGCGCTGTTCACCCTCCCTGACGAACAGCGCCTCGCCCTGGTGATGACCGAGATGGAGGGGCGCAGTGTGGCCGAAACCGCCTTGGCACTCGGCGTGGCGGAAGGCACGATCAAGAGCAGATGCGCCCGAGCGCGCGTACGTTTGCAAGAACGTTTGGAATTTTTCCGGGATCCAGGGAACCGGAGCTAGCCCGGATGCGTCATTAACAGTGACGAACAAGTCAGCGATGTACATGCTGCGATCCGAAAATCGACAGAACAGGGGAGGTGCGAGGTGGCTCGATCCGTGCCGCAGCCTCCGTTCCCGTCGGAACTGCTGGCCGATCTGCACGCCGACAATCTCGCACCGGAACTCCGCGAGCAACTGTGGCCCAAGGTCCGCACCGACCCGGACGCGCTGCGCTACCTGAACGATCTCGACGAGGTGAACACCCGCCTCCGCACGCTGGCCGACGAAGACCTGGTCATGCACCGCATGCCCGACGACGTGGCCGACCGCATGTTCCGATTCGTCGCCGAACTCGACGCGAACGAAGGACCGACCGAACGAATCACGTCTGTCCCGACCATCGCCACCCCCGCTGCGGCGCAGTCCACGCCGATCTCGTTGGCGCAGTACAAGTCCCGGCGCCGGATGGGTTTCTTGGTGGCGGCAGCGGCCGCGATCGCGCTCCTCGCGGGTGCGGGTGCCGTCGTCGGCACCCTCGACAACACCGACGGCACACCGACGGCCGCCCCACCCACCGAACCGGTCTCCCCGGGCGACGACCTCACCGCGGCCGCCGCCCTCACCGCCCTCGGCAAACGCGACGTGCACGGCCCACTCGCCGACGAGGCCGCCCTCACCCGGTGCGTGCAGGCCAACGGCATCGACCGTGCCGTCCTAGGTGCGTCGAGCATCACCTTCCGCGGCGACGACGCCGTCCTGGTCCTCGTCAAAGGCCCTCAAACCCCGACCATCACCGCGTTGGTCGTCGGCACCGGATGCACCACGGGCGCCCCGAACCGATTAGCCGTCCGCGACATCGGCTGACCTGCCCTTCCAGGCCACACTCAAAACAAACACGGGAACAACACCGTTTAGGCTGTTGTTGACTGACACGTCCCAGCATTGCTTTTCGGAAGGGCCCCATGAGCACGCCAGTTCGCGACCTGATCATCGTCGGCTCAGGACCCGCCGGCTACACGGCGGCCGTCTATGCCGCCCGCGCCGAGTTGGCGCCCTTGGTTTTCGAGGGCACCCAGTTCGGTGGTGCCCTGATGACCACCACCGAGGTGGAGAACTTCCCCGGCTTCCGCGAGGGCATCATGGGCCCCGACCTGATGGAGCAGATGCGCGAGCAGGCCAAGCGTTTCGGCGCCGACCTGCGCACCGAGGACGTCGACGCGATCGACCTGTCCGGCCCGGTGAAGAAGGTCACTGTCGGTGACGAGACCTTCGAGGCCTACGCCGTCATCCTCGCCATGGGTTCGGCCGCCCGCTACCTGCACGTCCCCGGTGAGCAGGAACTGCTCGGCCGCGGCGTGAGCGCGTGCGCCACCTGCGACGGCTTCTTCTTCAAGGGCCAGGACATCGTGGTCGTCGGCGGCGGCGACTCGGCGATGGAGGAAGCGACCTTCCTCACCAAGTTCGCCGCGAGCGTCACCATCGTGCACCGCCGCGAGGAGTTCCGTGCCTCACGCATCATGCTCGAGCGCGCCAAGGCCAACGAGAAGATCAACTTCCGGCTCAATGCCGAGGTCGTGAAGGTCAACGGCGACAAGAGCGTCACCAGCCTCACCCTCCGTGACACCAGGACCGGCGAGGAATCCGAGCTTGCCGCCACCGGCCTGTTCGTCGCCATCGGCCACGACCCGCGCAGCGAACTGGTCAAGGGCCAGGTCGCGCTCGACGGCGAAGGCTATGTGCAGGTGACCGATCCGGGCACCGCCACCGATGTGGCGGGCGTGTTCGCCGCAGGCGACCTCGTCGACCACACCTACCGCCAGGCGATCACCGCCGCGGGTACCGGTTGCCGCGCCGCCATCGATGCCGAGCGCTGGCTCGCCGAGCAGGGCGACATCACCGCCAACACACTCGAAAACGCCGACGGCCCGGCCGCGGTGTCCGCCAACTGATTTCGCGTTCCACCCAGCGAGGAGAACACCCATGGCCGACAGTGCCAACACCATCACCGTGACCGACCAGTCCTTCGCCGACGACGTGCTGCTCAGCGAGAAGCCCGTGCTCGTCGACTTCTGGGCCGACTGGTGCGGCCCGTGCAAGATGGTCGCCCCCGTGCTGGAGGAGATCGCGGGCACCCATGCCGACAAGCTCACCATCGCCAAGCTCGACACCGAGGCCAACCCCGGCGCAGCCCGCGACTACCAGATCCTGTCGCTGCCGACCATGATCCTGTTCCAGGGCGGCAAGCCGGTGAAGCAGATCGTCGGCGCCAAGGGCAAGGCGGCGCTGCTGCGCGAGCTCGACGGGCTCATCTGAGCCGCGATCGATCCGACAAAGACACCTCCCACCGGCCGACGCGCCGTAGGATGCCTGGACCCGGGATTCCCGTAATACCGCCCGGGTCTGAGACAATCGACGGACGCTCCGGCCGAAGGAAAGGGCTCTTACGCATGCACCGACTTCGTCACGGCGATTCAGGACCGGCCGTCGCAGAGGTTCGGAGCACCCTCGCAAGCCTCGGTTTCCTGCATCGTCAGCACGATTGGCAGGACACCGATGTGGTCTTCGACCGCTCGCTCGACTCGGCGGTTCGCGCGTTCCAGCAGCAGCGTGGTCTGCTCGTCGACGGGATCGTCGGCCCGGCCACATATCGCGCGCTGAAGGAAGCCTCCTACCGCCTGGGTGCCCGCACACTGATCTACCAGCTGTCCGCCCCGCTGTACGGCGACGACGTGGCCACCCTGCAGCGCAAGCTGCAGGACCTCGGCTTCTACGTGCACCGGGTCGACGGCTACTTCGGTCCGCACACCCACGAGGGACTCAGCGCCTTCCAGCGCGAGATCGGTCTCTCGGCCGACGGCATCTGTGGTCCCGACACACTGCGCTCGCTCGATCTGCTCGGCGCGCGCGTCACCGGCGGCAATCCGCATCGCATCGCCGAGGAAGAGGTGGTGCACCGGGCGGGACCGCAGCTCACCGGCAAGCGCATCGTCATCGACCCCGGATTCGGCGGCCCCGACAAGGGTTTCGCCGTGCCGACGGAGTTCGGTGACGTGTACGAGTCGGAGATCCTGTGGGACCTGGCCTCGCGGCTCGAAGGCCGGATGGCCGCCACCGGCATGGAGACGTTCCTGTCGCGGCCGTGGGGCGCCAACCCGACCGATGCCGAACGCGCCGAGACCTCCAACGCTTTCGACGCCGATCTGATGATCTCCTTGCGCTGTGCGATGAGTGACAATCCATCGGCACAGGGCGTGGCCGGGTTCTACTTCGGCAACTCGCACGGTTCGGTGTCGATGATCGGCCAGGTGCTCGCCGGGTTCATCCAGCGCGAAGTGGTTGCCCGCACGTCCCTGCAGGACTGCCGCACCCATCAGCGCACCTGGGATCTGCTGCGCCTCACCAAGATGCCGACGGTCCAGGTGGACCTGGGCTACCTCACCAACGAATACGACGCCTCCGTTCTCACCAATCCGCGCATGCGGGACGTGATCGCCGAGGCGATCCTCATCTCGGTGAAGCGGCTGTACCTGCTCGGCCAGGACGACCAGCCCACCGGCACCTACACCTTCGCCGAGCTGCTCGCCGAGGAACTGGCGGCCCAGGATCGGCTGCCGGAGAACTCCGGCTTGGTCTGATCATCGAGACGGAAGCGGCCCCGCGGATTATCTGCGGGGCCGCTTTCGTCGCTGTCGTCAGCGCACGCCGATGCGGGCCGGGGGCGCCATTTCCGCGGCGGCCAGAAGCTGATCGAGAGCGCGCTCGACGTCTTCCTTCCAGCCGTGATCGGAGTCGAGTTGGAGACGCAGGCGTGGGAAGCGGTGATGCTGGGCCACCACTTCGAAGCCGACGTCCTCGAGGAAATCCGCGTCGATCATGCAGGTTTCCGGGGTGCACTGGGTGGCCGAGGCCGGGTCGCGCAGGGGAGCGGCGATCCGTTCCATCAGCCGCATCGACGAGCCGAGTCCGCGATCGGCCACCGAACTGGACGGCGGCCCGTTGCGGATACCGAACGCCTCGAGCGCCCGCACACCGCGACGCACCAGATCGGCCACCACGGCCTGCACCAGCCGGTGGGCTACATCGGATTCGTCATAGGGGAATTCGGCCTGCAGCGTGGTCAGCAGGATGGCATCCGGGCTCACCGGGGAGGTGGGGAACAGGGTCGAGCGCGGCACCGAACTCGGCGGCGAATACAGCGCGCAGCCGGCGATGTTGTTGTCGACCTGTGCCACCTGCCCGCACGATCCCCATTCGAGCATGACCGTCGAGAGCCATGCCTCCTTCTCGAAGACCGGATCGCTGAATGACTGGGAGTCGGCGGCCACGGCCGGATCCAGCTCCCAGAAAACACACCGCCGGGTATGCGCCGGAAGTCGATCGAGTCCGTCGAGGGTCAATGCTGTGACGCTGGTCGACACTGCTCTGTTCAGCCTCCAGCTGTCCGATTCGTCCACGCTCACGCCACATCACTATCCACAGTAATGCCGCCTCTTTCCGAGATGTAGAAAGGCTGGGAATTCCCCGTCACAGTGACGTTTCAGGGCTGGCTTGCTCCATCAGCGCCACAATGCGCTCGAGATCTTCGACGGAACCGAACTCGACAACGATCTTGCCCTTGCGCTTGCCGAGGCTCACCGTCACCCGGGTGTCGTAGGAACCCGATAGGCGTTCGGCGACTTCCTGTAGACCCGGCATGTGGATCGGCTTGCGCTTCGGCGCCGGGGGAGCGACCTCCGACGGATTGCGGTTGGCCAGCGTCACCGCTTCCTCGGTGGAGCGCACCGACAAACCTTCGGCGACAATCCGTTCCGCCAGCGCCTCCTGCGCCTCGGCGCCCGCGTCCAAACCGAGCAGCGCGCGGGCATGGCCGGCCGACAAGACACCGGCGGCCACTCGGCGCTGCACCGGAATCGGAAGCTTCAGCAGCCGGATCATGTTCGTCACCACCGGACGCGAGCGGCCGATACGCGAGGCGAGTTCCTCGTGGGTGACGTCGAACTCTTCGAGCAGTTGCTGATATGCCGCCGCTTCTTCGAGCGGGTTCAGCTGCACGCGATGGATGTTCTCCAGCAGTGCGTCGCGCAGCATCGAGCTGTCGGCGGTATCGCGAATGATGGCCGGGATAGTTGCCAGGCCCGCTTCTTGGCACGCGCGCCACCGGCGCTCGCCCATGACCAACTGGAACTTGTCGACACCCGGCTCGAGCCGCCGCACCACGATCGGCTGCATCAACCCGAATTCGCGGATCGAGTGCACCAGCTCGGCCAGTGCCTCTTCCTCGAACACCGAGCGCGGCTGCTTCGGATTCGGTTCGATCTGATCCGCGGGGATCTCGCGGTACACCGCGTCGCCGGGGGAGACCAGATCCTCCTCCGGCTCCGCGGGCTCGGCATCGGGAACGCGGTGCAGGAACGCCTCGGCCGGTTGCGGGCCGATCGGGTTGATACCGATCACGCTCGCCGCGGAACTGCTGAGCCCGGGCGCCACGGCGGGCCCCGTCGGGATCAACGCCGCCAACCCGCGACCGAGACCGCCCTTTTTCGCCTGACTCATCGGCTACCGATCCCTTCCTCGTTCCAACACACCAGCACTACGACGCGCCCTGGACAACCTGGGCGCGCCCGGCGAGCTCACGCCCGGCGTCCATGTAGCTCATCGCGCCACGGGAGCCTGGATCATAATCGAGCACGGTCATCCCGTAGCCCGGCGCCTCCGAGACCTTCACGCTGCGCGGGATCATCGACTTGAGCACCACGTCGCCGAAGTGATTGCGCACTTCCTCGGCGACCTGGTCGGCCAGCTTCGTGCGGCCGTCGTACATGGTGAGCAGCACCGTCGACACGTGCAGTTCCGGGTTGAGGTGCGACTGCACCAGCCCGATATTGCGCAGCAACTGGCCGACGCCCTCCAGCGCGTAGTACTCGCACTGGATCGGGATCAACACCTCTTTGGCCGCGACGAGCGCGTTGACGGTGAGCAGACCGAGCGAGGGCGGGCAGTCGATCAACACGTAGTCGATGTCGTATCCGGCGACGGCGGCATCGCGAATCGCGGTCTTCAACCGCCCCTCGCGCGCGACCATCGAGACCAACTCGATCTCCGCGCCGGCGAGGTCGATCGTGGCGGGCACGCACAACAGACGTTCGCTGTGCGGGCTCTGCTGGATGGCGTCGGTCACCGACACCTCACCGATCAGCAGCTCGTAACTGGACGGCACTCCGGAGTGGTGGGCGACGCCCAGCGCTGTACTCGCATTGCCCTGCGGGTCTAGATCGACGACGAGGACGGTCATCCCCTGATGCGCCAATGCGGCGGCAAGATTCACCGTCGTTGTCGTTTTGCCTACGCCACCCTTCTGGTTGGCGATGGTGATGATCCGTTGCTCGCGGGGTTTCGGCACAGTGACCTTTCCTGGATGCAGAATCTGGCTGGCGCGTTGCGCTTCCGCCGCGATCGGGGTCTCGGCGGGGGAGATGTGCCCGAAAGGAGTATTCCCGAACGTCTCCGCGTCGAAGCTGCTGGAGTCCAGCATCCCCGGGACCCGCGACGTTGTTTCCCGTGAAACATTCGCCGGACCGCTCGACATAGATTGCTCCTAACCCGAGAACTTCAGATCACGTATCCCCGACGAACGTCGGCGCCGTGTCATCACAAACAAACTGCGTCGGTGGAGAACTCGAAATTCGAGGAGATGGACTCACTCGCGCCGACCCTCAATAGCTTGCCAGCACCGGGACGGTTAGGAAAGCTGAATCGCGGCACGCTGGTCCGCCTCCCCGCAAACTCGGCGTGTCGTCCGGCAATTCGCGAGTTGGTTCTCGGACTCACCTCACGCGCGCACAGCTTCGAAGTGGCTGGGGAGTTACCCATGTACTGACGAGATCATGTTCCACGTGAAACACCACTACGAGCAACCCTGGCGCTCATCTCTTGCCACCCCATCCGCGACAACGGATTTCACTGAAAGGAAGGGTATACAACTACCCCCGGCTCATTTCGTCACGGTACGAAACTCGTTGAGCGGTGCGCCAATACGCGAGGCCGGTGAATCAGGAGTTGTTGCGCTTTCTCGTCTTCTTTTCCGCGCCAGCGGCTTTACGCCCGCCGCGACGGTTCGGGCGTTCGGCGCGGGGGAGGAGTTCGGCGCTGATGACGAGCGTCGGGATTTCGACGATGCCCGCACCGCAGCCGACGACGCGAAGATCGGTCGCGCCGTCCCGGATCAGCTCGGCGCCGTCGCGTTCGAGTTCCTCGGCGGCGCTGGTTCCTTTGAGCGCGAGCATGCGCCCGTGGTCGCGGAGGAGGGGGAGCGACCAGTGCGCCAGCTTGGCGAGCGGCGCGACGGCGCGAGAGGTGACGACATCCGCGCCACCCGCTTCCTTGATGACGCCCGACTGTTCGGCGCGCCCGCGCACGACGGTGACATCGAGTCCGGCCTCCTCGATGAACTCGCTCAGGAACACCGTCCGACGAAGCAGCGGCTCCACGAGCGTGATGCGGAGGTCCGGCCGTGCGATGGCCAACGGGATGCCCGGCAATCCGGCACCGCTGCCGATATCGACCACGGACGCGCCTTCGTCGATCAGTTCACCGACCACCGCGCAGTTGAGGATGTGCCGCTCCCACAGTCGGGGCACTTCGCGCGGACCGATGAGCCCGCGCTCCACGCCTGCGGTGGCGAGCGCCGCGCAGTAGCGGCGGGCGAGGTCCAGGCGGTCACCGAACAGCCGGGCGGCGGCAGCGGGCGGTTCCAGTTCGGCGGACAGCGCACCCAGTTCTCGTTCCACGTGAAACATCCTTCTCCAGTGGTGGTGATCGGGGCATGAATAAGGCCCCCGGTCCGGGACCGGAGGCCTTATTACTTCCTACGTGGTCGCGGCGGTGTGAGCCTACTCCGGCACAACCACCACATGACGATTCGGCTCGACACCTTCGCTCTCGCTCGCCACGCCGTCGATGTCGGCGACGGCGTCGTGCACGATCTTGCGTTCGAACGGCGTCATCGCCGACAGCGCCTCGGGCTTGCCCGACTCGAGCACTCGCTTGGCGGCGGCCACACCCAGCTCGCTCAGATCGGCACGGCGCTGGGCGCGCCAGCCGGCCACGTCGAGCATCAGGCGGCTGCGCACGCCGGTCGCCTGCTGCACGGCCAGGCGGGTGAGTTCTTGGAGCGCGTCGAGAACTTCACCATTGCGGCCGACGAGCTTGGTCAGGTCGCGGCCGCCGTCGATGCTCACGACCGCGCGGTCGCCCTCCACGTCGAGGTCGATGTCGCCGTCGAAGTCGAGCACGTCCAGCAGCTGCTCGAGATAGTCGCCCGCGATCTCGCCCTCTTCGATCAACGCCTCCTCGGCGTCGTTCACGACGTCCACAGTCGTCGACACGGTGGCGTCCCCTCCGTCGGTCTGGGTCTCAACAGTCATTGGATTTCCCTCTATCCGGTCGCGTCTCAGCGCTTACGCTTCTGGTTCGCGCGGCCACGGTTACCCGGCCGCTGCTGCCCGCCGGGCTTACGCTTGCCGCCCTGCTTGGCCGACTGCTTGGCGCCCTGATTGGCCGCAGCGCCGTTGCTCGCCGCAGTGCCGTTCGCCGAGGGCGCGCCGTCGGCAGGTGCGTCCTGCTTCTTGCGGACGTCGACCGGCTTGGCACCGGGCTTGGGCGCGTTCTGCGCCCGCAGCTCGAGCTTCTTCTGCTTCTTGGCCTCTTCTTCCTTCTCCATCCGGCCGAACACCAGGTGCTGCTGTCCGTAGGTCCAGATGTTGTTGGCCACCCAGTAGAGCAGGATGCCGATCATCAGGAAGGGGCCACCGACCATCACGCCGAGCGGGAAGACCCACAGCGACAGCTTGTTCATGATGGCGGCCTGCGGGTTGGCCGCGGCCTCGGGGGTCTGGCGGGCGACCGAAGCGCGGGCGTTGAAGTGGGTCGCCACACCGGCGATCACCATCAGCGGGATCGCGACGAGGGCGATGCTCATCCGGGTGGGGGTGCCACCCCAGTCCGCGAACGCCTGCAGCTCACTCACCGGCGCGGTGATGAACGCGGCGATCGGGGCGCCGAAGATGCGGGCGCTCAGGAACGACTGGACGTCGGTGGCGCTGAAGATGTAGTTGCCGATACTCGCGT
The DNA here is from genome assembly GCF_040655675.1 of Nocardia sp. NPDC050378. Lineage (NCBI taxonomy): Bacteria > Bacillati > Actinomycetota > Actinomycetes > Mycobacteriales > Nocardiaceae > Nocardia > Nocardia sp. NPDC050378. The sequence goes on along the minus strand of NZ_JBFAKI010000001.1, from coordinate 248,688 downwards.
TCTGCTCCGGGGTGAGACCCAGCTGACCCCAGCCGTGACCGGTCCGGTTGAACGAGCGGAGCACATGGAACAGACCGAGGAAGACCGGCACCTGGACCAGCACCGGCAGGCAGCCCATGAGCGGGTTGAAGCCGTGTTCCTTCTGCAGCTTCTGCATCTCCCGCGCCATGGTCTCGCGGTCGTTCTTGTACTTCTTCTGCAGCTCCTTGATCTGGGGCTGCAGCTCCTGCATCTGCCGCGTGGTGCGGACCTGCTTCACGAACGGCTTGTACAGCACCAGCCGCAGGGTGAAGACCAGGAACACCACGGCGAGGCTCCAGGTGAGCCCGCTGTCGGGGCCGAACACGAAGCCGAAGGCTTTGTGCCAGAACCATAGGATGGCGGATACCGGCCAGTAGATGATGTCGAGCACGGCTCTAGGTACTCCCGTCGTTCGTATCGCCGATCAGCGCGGGCGATGACTTGGTGAAAGCATTCGACCCGCGCTCCGGCACGGGATCCCACCCCCCAGGGTGCCAGGGCGCGCATTTGGCCAGGCGAACGACCGTCAATACCGATCCGACGACCAGCCCGCGGGTCCGCAGGGCGGTCACCGCGTACTCGCTGCAGGTGGGGGTGAAGCGGCAGATCGGCATCCGGGTGGGGGAGACATAAGTGCGGTAGAGCTCGATCAGGAAGATCAGCGCGTTCGCGGGTAACCGAGCGAGCGTGCGCATCACCGTTCACCGGCCGGGGTGCGACCGAGCGCGGCCGCCGGGACCCGGTGCAAGCCGAGCTTGCGGAGTCCGGCGCGCAGCTGGCGCAGCAACTCGGCGGAGTCGGCGGTGGCCGCACCGGGGAGGGCCCGGATCACGACATCGGTATCGGCGGGCAGTTCATCGATCACCTGGGCGCACATATGACGCAGGCGGCGGGCCACCCGGTGGCGAACCACCGCGTTACCCACCGCCTTGCTGACAATCAGCCCGAACCGAGGACCGCCTACGCGGACCAGGGAATCGCCGTCGGCGACATCGTCGTACGTGTGCGTGAACGCGTGTACGACGAGATCTCGCCTCCCGATTCGCTGACCGCGGCGCACCGTGCGGGAGAAATCAGCACGGTGGTGCAACCGATACGGCTCAGGCAACACCCGAGCGTCCGACTACGCGCGATCAGGCAGTCAGTTCGGAGCGGCCCTTACGGCGACGCGCCGAAACGATGGCGCGGCCCGCACGGGTCCGCATCCGGAGGCGGAAGCCGTGCACGCGCGCCCGACGACGGTTGTTCGGCTGGAACGTCCGCTTGCCCTTGGCCACGGTCAACACTCCTCGAGTTGGTGGGCACCGGTGAGGTGCCCGAAGTTTTCGGTGATTCGGATTCTGCGCTGCGGACCGCGGTCTACGCACAGAGTGCCTTGGCGATCAGCGTGCAGCGCACAGCCGCCACCGCGCCAAGGGGTGACTGTATGAGGGTACTGATCGCCCCATACAGGGTCAAATTCGGCCCACATGGGGCGAAACGGTCGGCGAACGTCCGGCCCGGAAATGGTCGGGACGAGTACCGAGGTCCAGATTACCTGTCGGCCGTGTCCGGCCGTCGGCGAGCCGACCTGCGGCGACACGCCCGGGCGTCACTGACGCGGACAGCAACTTTTCGTGAGTTCCTCCACACCTCTGGCGCCGCGGGCGCCTTGCGGCTAGCCTCTGTAGCCGGGGGATTGCTGAAGAACCGCAGGTCCAGCACCTTTCACTGCCACACGCTGGCAGAATTCCTCTATCCCCAGGTTTGTCCACATCTGTGGATAATTGTATGGAAAGACGGCCGGAGTGGCATATTCGTAGGGCCGACGGTGCCCTCGCCAAGTCCGATCCCGGGACCGCACGGCGTTCGAACCGGCTTCGGTTGTTCGCTTCGATCACGCCGATCGCACCTGGTCACAGGTGCTGCGTTGGCGTGCTCGGCGGCCGTTGGCCCAACAAACCGGTCCGGGGAGGACGCTGCATGGACGACGAGCAGAACGTGCTGGCCACAGTGTGGCCGGAGGTGGTCGCCGAACTCACCACCGGCTCGGCCGACGGCGCCATTCCCGCGGTGAGCCGAGCCCAGCAGGCGTGGTTGAAGCTGGTGAAACCGCTCACCGTCGCCCAGGGCTTCGCGTTGCTGTCCGTTCCGTCGTCGCTGGCACAGGAGGCGATCGAGCGTGATCTGCGCGAGCCGATCCTGCGTTCGCTCGGCCGCAGACTCGGGCCGCAGGTGGAAGGACTCGGTGTGCGCATCGCCGCGCCGAGCCCGGCTGCGGGGGAGCGCACGGGCAGTTCGCCCCGGCACGCCAGGATGACGAGCCGTCCGGAGCGTCCGCGTGAGCAGGTTCGCCCGCCCGCCGGCTACCCTGGTCCCGATTTCAGCGTGCCGGATTATCCCCAGCGCGGTGACTACGGCAGGCCGCGCTACGGCGCCGAGGACTACAACGGCAACTCCGGCGAGTACGGCAACGACTACCAGCAGGCTGCCGAATATCAGCAGGCCCCCGATTACCAGCGCGACGGCGAGTACGGCAGCAGCTTCGGCGGCCGCGAGTTCCCGGCGCAGGCCGGTGAGTACGGCGAGCGCGCCGAATACTCCGGGCCGCGTGAGTACCCGGCCGAGCCGGAGTACCAGCCGCAGGTCGACTACCAGCAGCAATCGGAGTACCAGCAGGCTCCCGAGTACGCCAAGCCCCAGGAGTACAAGGCCGCCGAGTACACCGGTGAGGAATTTCCCGGCGCCGATTTCGAGCCGACGGCTGTCTACCCCGTTTCCGATTTCACCGGCGAGTTCGCCGGCCGCCCGGACTTCCGTGGTGCCCGCCCCGAACAGCGCGCCCCCGAACCGACCCATGGCAGGCGCGAGCAGGGTTCGTCGCGGCGCGATCATTCCGGGCAGGAAACCCTGTTCGGCACCGATCCGCCCGCCCGTGCGCCGCGACGGCCGCAACCGCAGGAGGAGCCGGCCGCCGCGCGCGTCGAGGAGACACCGGCCGATACCGCGCCCGAGCCGCCGCGCCCGGGAACGCCGGGTGCCCAGCCCGTCGACGACGAGCCGGTGGTCGACGCGCGCAACAACTGGCCGACGTATTTCAGCAAGTCGCCCGAGGCGCCGCCGCAGTCGTCGTCCTCGGCCAGCCTGAACGCCAAGTACACCTTCGAGACGTTCGTGATCGGCGCGTCGAACCGGTTCGCCCATGCCGCCGCGGTGGCCATCGCGGAGGCGCCTGCCCGGGCCTACAACCCGCTGTTCGTCTGGGGCGCTTCGGGTTTGGGCAAGACGCACCTGTTGCACGCGGCCGGTCACTACGCGCAGCGACTGTTCCCCGGCATGCGGGTGAAGTACGTGTCGACCGAGGAATTCACCAACGACTTCATCAACAGCCTCCGCGACGACCGCAAGGTGGCCTTCAAGCGCCGCTACCGCGAGACCGACATCCTGCTGGTCGACGACATCCAGTTCATCGAGGGTAAGGAAGGTATCCAGGAGGAGTTCTTCCACACCTTCAACACTCTGCACAACGCGAACAAGCAGATCGTGGTGTCCTCGGATCGTCCGCCCAAGCAGCTGGCCACCCTCGAGGAGCGGCTGCGGACCAGGTTCGAGTGGGGCCTGATCACCGATGTGCAGCCGCCGGAGCTCGAGACCCGCATCGCGATCCTGCGCAAGAAGGCCAGGATGGATCGGCTCGACGTGCCCCACGACGTGCTCGAACTCATCGCGAGCCGGGTGGAACGCAATATCCGCGAGCTCGAGGGCGCGCTGATCCGGGTGACGGCCTTCGCCTCGCTCAACGGGCAGCCGCTGGACCTGTCGCTGGCCGAGGTGGTGCTGCGGGACCTGATGCCCGACACCGCCGCGCTCGAGATCAACGCGGCCACGATCATGGCGGTCACCGCCGAGTACTTCAACACGACGTTGGAGGAGCTCACCGGGCCGGGTAAGGCACGTCCGCTGGCGCAGGCGCGGCAGATCGCCATGTACCTGTGCCGTGAGCTGACCGATCTGTCGCTGCCCAAGATCGGGCAGGCGTTCGGCCGCGACCACACGACGGTCATGTACGCGGAGAAGAAGGTGCGCAAGGAGATGACCGAACGGCGTCGCGTGTACGACCAGGTCCAAGAACTCACAGCCCGAATCAAACAGCGCTCCCGCTGATTTCATCCCCAACCCCGAACACCGCCCTGAGCTGGGGCGGTGTTCTTTTTTGCCCTGTGGAATCCCTGTGGAGTCCTCGAGGAATCCACCGGTTGTGCACCGGTTCACACACAGGCCTGGGGAGGGATCTGGGGAGCATCTACCCACAGGCAGTTGTGCACATCGTCCACAGGTTCCTCCGCCAACAGCCTGTGAGTGCCACTGACCTGCGGCGGCGCCGAGTCCGGCCTGTGGATTCCTCGAGGACTTCTTGTGGACTCCTCGAGGAATCCACCGGTTCGTCACCACCCTTGGTCAGGGTGTGAACAAGTGGGTGAAATCGGTGGAACAACTCGAGGACTACTCGAGGATGGATCTGGGACAACTTCGGGTGTCCACAGACACCGCCGATTCATCCTCGAGTCACTCCACGGCCATCCCCATGCCACCAAGCCCTCTGAGCTGCGGAAACGGGGGAAGTCCACAGATTCCACAGTGCCTACTACTACTTCAGTTCTCATTCATAGAGAGATCTCTTTAAAACAGGGTGTGTGGAAACTCGGTCGGGGAGGCTCGGCTCGGTCGGTGGTTCACTCACAGGCAGGCAAGGACAGCAGGGGCGGGTTCAGGAAGCGCGGAACTCCTAGAGGGTCGATGCGGAGATCGCGCGTTGTCCGGGTACCGTTTGGTTGTCGGCAGGTTGTGCGAGACTCAGTGCGCGGCCGACGCAGCACCTCAACTCCGCTGAACACACCCGCATACGGATTCGAAACTCGGAGAGGACAAATCGGGCGATGGAGCTTGCGAGCATGAAGTTTCGGGTCGCCCGAGAGGATTTCGCCGAGTCGGTGGCCTGGGTGGCCCGTAGCCTCCCGTCCCGGCCTCCTGTGCCGGTTCTCGGTGGCGTCCTGCTGGTGGCCGACGAGAACGGCCTGACTGTCTCCGGATTCGACTACGAGGTCTCCGCGCAGATGCGTGTGGCGGCCGAGGTCGCCGGTCCGGGGCAGGTCCTGGTCTCGGGTCGTCTGCTGGCCGACATCACGAAGGCACTGTCGAACAAGCCGGTCGACGTGTCGGTCGACGGCACCCGTGTCCTCATCGCCTGTGGCAGCGCCAAGTTCTCCCTGCCGACCATGCCGGTCGAGGATTATCCCCAGCTGCCCGAGGTGCCCCAGCAGACCGGTGAACTCACCGTCGACGTGTTCGCCGAGGCCGTCGGTCAGGTCGCCGTCGCCGCGGGCCGTGACGACACGCTGCCCATGCTCACCGGTATCCGGGTGGAGATCGAGGGCAACGACGTGGTGCTCGCCGCCACCGACCGCTTCCGCCTCGCCGTGCGCCACCTGCAGTGGCAGCCAACGCGCCCCGACATCGAGACCGCGGTGCTCATCCCCGCGCGCACGCTGTCCGAGGCCGCCAAGACGCTCGGTACCGCCTCGGCGCCCGTGCAGCTCTCGCTCGGCAACGGCAACGGCGCCGACGGCCTGCTCGGCATCGTCAACGCGGGCAGGCGGACCACCACCCGCCTGCTCGACGCGGAATTCCCCAAGTTCCGCCAGTTGCTCCCCAAGGAGCACACCTCCATCGCCACGCTGCCGGTGTCGGCGCTGTCGGAGGCGATCAAGCGTGTGGCGCTGGTGGCCGAGCGCGGCGCCCAGGTGCGCCTCGAGTTCTCCACAGACGGTGTGTTGCTATCGGCCGGTGGGGACGACGCGGGCCGCGCCGAGGAATGGCTCGAGGCCGATTTCCGTGGTGAGCCGCTGACCATCGCGTTCAACCCCGGATACCTCACCGAGGGTCTGTCGGCGCTGCACGCCGATCGGGTCACCTTCGGCTTCACCACGCCGAGCCGCCCCGCCGTGCTGCTGCCCGCCTCCGACGAGGAGCCCAAGGTGCTCGAGTCCGGTGCGTTCGCGGCGCTGGAGAGCCAGTACATCTACCTGTTGATGCCGGTCCGGCTGCCCGGCTGAGCGGGGCCGCACCGCACATGTTCATCCGTGCGCTGTCGGTTCGTGATTTCCGCTCGTGGGAACACGCCGAACTGGAGTTGTCCCCAGGGCGCACCGTCCTGCTGGGGGCTAACGGCAACGGGAAGACCAATCTGCTCGAGGCGGTCGGCTATCTGGCGACGCTCGGCTCGCACCGGGTCTCCGCCGACGCGCCGCTGATCCGGATGGGCGCCACCCAGGCCGCGATCGGGGCGACCGTGGTGAACGCCGGCCGCGAGCTGCGCGTGGATGTGGAGCTCAAGCAGGGTGCCGCCAACCGCGCACAGATCAACCGTTCGCCGGTGCGCCGGTCGCGCGAGATCCTCGGCATCCTGCAGACCGTGTTGTTCGCGCCGGAGGATCTGGCGCTGGTCCGTGGCGACCCGGGGGAGCGGCGCCGGTTCCTCGACGAGTTGTGCACAGCCCGCCTGCCCAGGCTGGCGGGTGTGCGCGCCGACTACGACAAGGTGTTGCGCCAGCGGTCGGCGCTGCTGAAAACCGCTGGGCGCCAGGTACGTTCGCGTTCGGACCTGAGCACCCTCGACGTGTGGGACGGTCATCTGGCCGAGCACGCCTCGGTGTTGCTCACCCAGCGGCTGCGCCTGGTGCACGATCTGTATCCCTATCTCGCACAGGCGTATCGGTCTATCGCACCCGAATCACGCCCGGCCGCAATCGCTTACCGTTCCGGGTATCTTCCGCCGGACCTGCTCGATCCCGCGCGGGCACCCGAACCCGACGACGTGGACCAGGTGCGCGAGATCGTGCTGCGCGAACTGGCCGCCGCGCGCGGCCGCGAACTCGACCGCGGTGTGTGCCTGGTCGGCCCACATCGTGACGATCTGGACCTGCTGCTCGGCAGCGCGCCGGCGAAGGGGTTCGCCAGTCACGGCGAGTCGTGGTCGTTCGCGCTGGCGCTGCGGCTGGCCTCGTTCGAGTTGTTGCGCAACACCGGCGCCGAACCGGTGCTGCTGCTCGACGACGTGTTCGCCGAACTGGACCGGCGCCGCCGGACCGCCCTCGCGGAAGTGGCGGCCGGTGCCGAACAGGTCCTCATCACCGCCGCGGTCGCCGAGGACGTACCCGCCGAACTGGCCGCCGCGCCGCTGCGGGTGCAGACCGAGGGCGACGCGGACCGGCGCACCTCACGGATCGTGGCCGAAGATATGCACAGCCGGCCATAGTTATCAACAGGCCCTGTGGAAAACCGTGGACATGCTGGACATATGCCGCATCGGTGCGCGACTGCTCTGTCGGGCACCCGGCGTAGACTCCCGAACCGACCGATGAGCCTCGAGACCGGAAGGTGGGACCGCGTGCAGGACGAGCCGGAAGCGGAACTGCGCGGGATCGATCTGGCCCGCCGCGCCCTCGAGGAAGCACGGGCGGCGGCCAAGGCCAGCGGTAAGTCGGTGGGCCAGGGCCGGGCGTCGCCGGTGCGCAAGCTGCGCGCGGGTGGACGCCGCCGCAGCGGCTGGTCCGGTGCGGGCCCCGACGCCCGCGATCCCCAGCTGTTGTCCGCGCTCGCGGGCTCGATCGCGAAGAATCGTGGCTGGTCAGGCAAGGTTGCCGAGGGAATGGTCTTCGGCCGCTGGCCGAGCGTGGTCGGTGAGGACATCGCCGCACACGCCACCCCCGTGACCCTCGAGAACGGCGTGCTCAAGATCGCCGCCGAGTCCACGGCCTGGGCCACCCAGCTGCGGATGTTGCAGAGCCAGATCCTCGCCAAGATCAACGCGGCGGTCGGGCAGGGCGTGGTCACCTCCCTGCGGATCACCGGTCCGGCGGCGCCGAGCTGGCGCAAGGGCGAACGCCACATCAAGGGCCGGGGCCCGCGCGACACCTACGGGTAGCCGGGCGGTCACCGGTGCGAGTTCCGTTGCGGCACCGCCGCTTCGATCCCCAGATTCGCGACCTGTGGACAAAGCCTGTGGATAACTTTCGAAAAGGCGATGACCGCACTCGCGAGAACATGGGTAACTCACCGGGCACGGGCCAACTTGCCCACTTCCCGAAGCTTGCCGCGTTATCGCGTCTCCACGCTTCCGAATCTGGCCAAGATACGCGGGGAGGCGGGCCAGCCCGAGTTCTTGCATTCACGGCGACGCCAGGGGTGTCGTAGGTGCACTGTAAGTTGGCCTTACCAGTAGGATGGTGACGTAACCAGCGGCGAACCCTCGACGCGCGTGTTGTGCAGCCGCTTGCGAGCTGTCCGCGCCAGGGATCAGCAAGTAAGGAGAGCTACCGACAAGTGGCTGCCAACGACTCCAACGCATCGGGCAACAATTCGGGCTACGGTGCCTCGTCCATCACGGTCCTCGAAGGCCTCGAGGCGGTGCGCAAGCGCCCTGGCATGTACATCGGTTCCACCGGTGAACGCGGTCTGCACCACCTGATCTGGGAGGTTGTGGACAACTCGGTCGACGAGGCGATGGCGGGCCACGCGACCAGGGTCGACGTGACGCTGCTGGCCGACGGTGGTGTCGAGGTCGTCGACGACGGCCGAGGTATCCCCACCGCCATGCACGCGCAGGGCATTCCGACCGTCGAGGTCGTCATGACCCAGCTGCACGCCGGCGGCAAGTTCGACTCCGACGCCTACGCGGTGTCCGGTGGTCTGCACGGTGTCGGTATCTCGGTGGTGAACGCCCTGTCGAGCAAGCTGGAAGCCGAGATCGACAACGACGGCTACCACTGGACCCAGGTCTACAAGGATTCCAAGCCCGGCAAGCTGGTCCAGGGCGAGCCGACCACGCGCACCGGTACGACGATCCGGTTCTGGGCCGATCCGGAGATCTTCGAGACCACCACCTACAACTTCGAGACGGTCGCGCGCCGTCTGCAGGAGATGGCGTTCCTCAACAAGGGCCTGACCATCACCCTCACCGACGAGCGGGTGAGCGATTCCGAGGTCACCGACGAGGTGGTCAGTGAGACGGCCGAGGCGCCCAAGCACGCCGACGAGGTCGCCGCTCAGGCGGTCGAGCACAAGGTGAAGACCCGCACCTACCACTACCCGGGCGGTCTGGTGGATTTCGTCCGCCACATCAACCGCACCAAGTCGGCCATCCACAACTCGGTCGTCGGCTTCACCGGCAAGGGCACCGGGCACGAGCTCGAGGTCGCGATGCAGTGGAACTCGGGCTACTCCGAGTCCGTGCACACCTTCGCCAACACGATCAACACCCATGAGGGTGGTACCCACGAAGAGGGTTTCCGCGCGGCGCTCACCACGGTGGTCAACAAGTACGCCAAGGAGAAGAAGCTCCTCAAGGAGAAGGACGGCAACCTCACCGGCGACGACATCCGCGAGGGCCTGGCCGCCATCGTGAGCGTGAAGGTCGGCGAGCCGCAGTTCGAGGGCCAGACCAAGACCAAGCTCGGCAACACCGAGGTGAAGTCGTTCGTGCAGCGCGCCTGCAACGAGCACCTCACGCACTGGTTCGAGGCCAACCCGGCCGACGCGAAGACCATCGTGCAGAAGGCCGTGTCGTCGGCGCAGGCCCGGATGGCCGCTCGTAAGGCCCGTGAGCTGGTGCGTCGCAAGTCGGCGACCGATCTGGGCGGGTTGCCCGGCAAGCTGGCCGACTGCCGCTCCAAGGATCCGGGCAAGTGCGAGATCTACATCGTCGAGGGTGACTCCGCCGGTGGCTCGGCCAAGTCCGGCCGCGACTCGATGTACCAGGCGATTCTTCCGCTGCGCGGCAAGATCATCAATGTCGAGAAGGCCCGCATCGACCGCGTCCTCAAGAACAACGAGGTCCAGTCGATCATCACCGCGTTCGGCACCGGTATCCACGACGAGTTCGATATCGCCAAGCTGCGCTACAACAAGATCATCCTGATGGCCGACGCCGACGTCGACGGCCAGCACATCGCCACGCTGCTGCTCACGCTGCTGTTCCGCTTCATGCGTCCGCTGGTGGAGCAGGGTCACGTGTTCCTGGCCCAGCCGCCGCTGTACAAGCTCAAGTGGATGCGTTCGGAGCCGGAGTTCGCCTACTCCGACCGCGAGCGCGACGCGCTGGTCGAGGCCGGTCTGGCCGCGGGCAAGAAGATCAACAAGGACGACGGCATCCAGCGCTACAAGGGTCTGGGTGAGATGAACGCCAAGGAGCTGTGGGAAACCACCATGGATCCGTCGGTGCGGGTGCTTCGTCAGGTGACGCTCGACGATGCCGCCGCGGCCGACGAGCTGTTCTCCGTGCTGATGGGCGAGGACGTGGAGGCACGTCGCAGCTTCATCACCCGTAACGCCAAGGACGTTCGCTTCCTCGATGTGTAGGTCGGTGCTGCGCCTCGGCGCGCCCGCGAACACATCAGCCCTCTAAGGAGATTCGATGACTGAGACCACGCTGCCACCGTCCGGCGGTGCGGGCGACCGGATCGAACCGGTCGACATCCAGAACGAAATGCAGAGCAGCTACATCGATTACGCGATGAGCGTGATCGTGGGCCGCGCGCTGCCCGATGTGCGCGACGGCCTCAAGCCGGTGCACCGGCGCGTGCTCTACGCCATGTACGACAACGGCTACCGCCCCGATCGCGGTTACGTGAAGTCGGCGCGTCCGGTCGCCGAGACCATGGGTAACTACCATCCGCACGGCGACTCGTCGATCTACGACACCCTCGTGCGCATGGCCCAGCCGTGGTCGCTGCGGTACCCGCTCGTCGACGGCCAGGGCAACTTCGGTTCCCGCGGCAACGACGGCGCGGCCGCCATGCGTTACACCGAGTGCCGTCTCACGCCGCTGGCGATGGAGATGCTGCGCGATATCGACAGCGAGACCGTCGATTTCGTGCCCAACTACGACGGCCGCTCGCAGGAGCCGACCGTGCTGCCCGCGCGCGTGCCCGCACTGCTGATGAACGGCAGCAACGGTATCGCCGTCGGCATGGCGACCAACATCCCGCCGCACAACCTGAACGAGCTGGCCGAGGCCATCTACTGGTCGCTGGAGAACTACGACGCCGACGAGGAATCCACCCTCGCCGCGTGCATGGAGCGCGTCAAGGGACCCGACTTCCCGACGCACGGTCTGATCGTCGGCAGCCAGGGCATCCACGACGCCTACACCACCGGTCGCGGTTCCATCCGCATGCGCGGTGTCGTCGAGATCGAGGAAGACGCGCGTGGCCGCACCACGATCGTCATCACCGAGCTGCCGTACCAGGTGAACACCGACAACTTCGTCAACTCGATCGCCGAGCAGGTCAAGGACGGCAAGATCGCGGGTATCTCCGATATCCACGACGAGTCCTCCGATCGGGTCGGCATGCGCATCGTGGTGACGGTCAAGCGCGACGCCGTGGCCAAGGTCGTGCTGAACAACCTCTACAAGCACACCCAGCTGCAGACCAGCTTCGGCGCGAACATGCTCTCGATCGTCGACGGTGTGCCGCGCACGCTGCGCCTGGATCAGATGATCCGGCACTACGTGAACCACCAGCTCGAGGTCATCGTCCGGCGCACCCGCTACCTGCTGCGTAAGGCCGAGGAGCGGGCCCACATCCTGCGCGGCCTGGTCAAGGCGCTCGACCTGCTCGACGAGGTCATCGCGCTGATCCGTGGGTCGGCCAACACCGACACCGCGCGCACCGGCCTGATGCAGCTGCTCGACATCGACGAGATCCAGTCGACCGCGATCCTGGACATGCAGCTGCGTCGCCTCTCGGCGCTGGAGCGGCAGAAGATCATCGACGATCTGGCCAAGATCGAGCTCGAGATCGCCGACTACAAGGACATTCTCGAGAAGCCGGAACGCCAGCGCGCGATCGTGCGTGACGAGCTGGCCGAGATCGTCGAGAAGTACGGCGACGACCGCCGCACCAGGATCATCGCCGCCGACGGTGACGTGGCCGACGAGGACCTGATCGCCCGCGAGGACGTGGTCGTCACGATCACCGAGACCGGCTACGCCAAGCGGACCAAGACCGACCTGTACCGCTCGCAGAAGCGCGGCGGCAAGGGCGTGATGGGTGCCGGCCTCAAGCAGGACGACATCGTCAAGCACTTCTTCATCTCCTCCACCCACGACTGGCTGCTGTTCTTCACGAACAAGGGCCGGGTGTACCGGGCCAAGGCCTACGAGCTGCCCGAGGCCAACCGCACCGCGCGTGGCCAGCACGTGGCCAACCTGCTGGCGTTCCAGCCGGACGAGAAGATCGCCCAGATCATCCAGCTCAAGACCTACGAGGACGCCCCGTACCTGGTGCTGGCGACCCGCGCGGGCCTGGTGAAGAAGTCCAAGCTCACCGATTTCGACTCCAACCGGTCCGGTGGCATCGTCGCGGTGAACCTGCGCGACGACGACGAACTGGTCGGTGCGGTGCTGTGCTCGGCCGACGACGACCTGCTGCTCGTCTCGGCGCACGGCCAGTCGATCCGCTTCGCGGCGACCGACGAGGCGCTGCGTCCGATGGGTCGCGCCACCTCCGGTGTGCAGGGCATGCGGTTCAACACCGACGACGAATTGCTCTCGCTCAATGTGGTCCGCCCGGACACCTATTTGTTGGTCGCGACCGCCGGTGGGTATGCCAAGCGTACGGCGATCGAGGAGTACACCGCGCAGGGTCGCGGCGGAAAAGGCGTATTGACAATCCAATACGATCCGAAGCGTGGCAGCCTGGTGGGTGCGCTCATCGTCGACGACGAGGACGAGTTGTACGCGATCACTTCCAGTGGTGGCGTCATCCGCACCGCGGCCAAGCAGGTCCGCAAAGCCGGACGCCAGACCAAGGGCGTGCGATTGATGAACCTCGCGGATGGCGATACCTTGCTAGCGATCGCGCGCAACGCCGACGAGCCCGATCCCGATCAGCTCATCGGCGACGCGGCCTCGGAGCAATAACCCAACCAGCGGCGGCAACGAACGGATCTGAGGATTCCATTGACCACACCGAATCAGTCGAACGACGATCGGAACCAGACCAACGGCGTCACCGAGCGGGTCGCCTCGTCTCCGATCCAGCCGCGGCCGATCCCACGTCAGGGTGCGGCCGAAGGCGCCAAGGCACCGGAATCCGGTGGCGCCGGGGACGAATCGTTCGACCAGGCCACCGTGCGGATGGGTACCGAGCCGAACGGGCCTGCCAACGGCTCGGGCAACGGCAAGGGTAAATCGCCCTACCAGGACGGCTGGGCGCAGTTGCCGCAGCGGGAACCGCAGTCCAACCTGTACCGCCCGGGTGAGGCGCCGAGCCAGGGCCGCCCGTCCTCGGGTGGTCAGGGTGGCGGTGGCCTCAAGGGCAGCGGTCCGTCCAACGCGCGCACCACCGCCGACCTGGCGGCCAAGGCGGCGCGCAAGGAAGCCGCGATGGTGAAGTCCGTCGGTATCGACGGGCCGACCCGAAGCATCGCGCGCCCCGAGCTGGTCAAGGACATGCCCGATCTATCGGATGTGCGTCATCCGGGGTCGGACCTGCCGATGGCCAACACCGGGCTGCCGATGGCTCCTCAGCAGCCGCAGAGCGGACCGTCGGCGCGGGCCGCGGCCGCCTCGGGCCCGGTGTCGCCCGCCGTTCCGGTGGCCATCGCGGCCGCCGCGTCGGGTGAACCGCTGCGCGCGACGGTGCAGATCCGCCGCATCGATCCGTGGTCGACGCTGAAGATCACGCTGGTCATCAGCGTCGCGCTGTTCTTCGTGTGGATGGTCGCCGTCGGCCTGCTCTACATCGTGCTCGCCGGTATGGGTGTGTGGGACAACCTGGACAACTCGCTGGGCGAGATGTTCAACCAGGAGGGCAGCTCGGGCGGCCTGATCGACGCGGGCACGATCTTCGGGTACGCGGGCGTCATCGGGCTCATCAACGTGGTGCTGTTCACCGCGCTGGCGACGGTCGGTGTGTTCATCTACAACCAGTGCTGCGATCTGGTCGGTGGCATCCAGGTGACCCTGGCCGATCCGGACTAGGGGAACGCGTTTTCCGGCACGGCCGGTCGGACCAGGAAACTGGCTCTGACCGGCCGTTTTGGTTATCGGCGGGAGGGTAAGGTAACCTCGTGTCTCGTTGCGGTTCACTGCTCCGGCAGGGGATCGGAATCGAGTTCGGGCCTATAGCTCAGGCGGTTAGAGCGCTTCGCTGATAACGAAGAGGTCGGAGGTTCAAGTCCTCCTAGGCCCACTCCCGAACATCACAGTAGGGTGGGAATCATGAAGATTGTCCTCACGGTCGGTGTTGTGATCGCGGTTCTCATCGGTATCACCAAATTCCGCAAGCGCGACGAAGCCGATCTCTGGCGTGAGGTCACCACCCGCTGATTCGGGTTGCCAGCCGGTACACCACCGGTAAGGGGCCTTAGCTCAATTGGCAGAGCACTGCCTTTGCAAGGCAGGGGTTAGGGGTTCGATTCCCCTAGGCTCCACTTCTGTGAATTCCTCGGTTTTCGATTTCCTGCTCACCGCTGCCCCCGGTGCCGCCGATTCGGCGGATTTCGCGGCGGACTGGGCACGTCACCGCGCTCGCTGCGCGGATCTCACCAATTCTGTCGACCGCGCCGCTGTCGCCGGATTCGACGGTGTCGCATTGGGTTCCGCGTTCCTCGGTGGATACCAGGAAGCGCTGCACGCGCTGGTTCCCGTCCTCGCCCCCGACGAGCTGAGTTCGATGTGCGCGACCGAGGCCACCGGAGCACGACCCTCGGCCATGACGACGACCGTCGCCGGCGACGGGATGGTGACCGGCACCAAATCGTTCGCCACCCTCGGCACCTTCGCCAGCCGGTTTCTCGTGATCGCCCGTGCGGGCACACATTCCGACGGCAAGCCGCGGCTGCGTGCCGTGCTCGTCGCGGCCGGACCGCAGGCGACGGTGGCCCCGCTGCCGCCGTTGCCGTTCGCACCGGAGATTCCGCACGCCACCGTCACTTTCGCGGACGCGCCGGGAGAAACGCTGCCCGGCGACGGCTACGCCGATTACCTGAAGCCGTTTCGCACCGTCGAAGACCTGCACGTGCTCGCCGCTGTGCTCGGTCAGCTCGTGCGGGTAGGCCGACAAGCACAATGGCCCGCCGACGCGCTCACGGCCCTGCTGGCGCTGTTTGCGGCCGTGCGTGGCCTCAGCACCGAACCCGCCGCCTCGGCGGGCGTGCATATCGCGCTCGCCGGCGTCTTCGATCGCTGTACCGCGCTGCTCACCGAACTCGAACCGCACTGGGACCGGGTGGATCAGGAGATCAGGCAGCGCTGGAAGCGGGACGCACCGCTACTCGGGGTCGCCGGGAAGGTTCGTGCGGCCCGGCTGGCTACCGCCTGGCGCACAGTGGCCGAACAGGGGGCTGGAGCGCCTGCGGGCCACGAGAATCACTAGCTGTTCTCGTGGCCGCGTCGCCTGGCCTGAACCCGGCCGTCGGGCGATGGAACTGCACCTTGCCGGAAAATGGGGAGCGGGCCTCGGCGAAGGGGGGGAGTTAGCCGAGGCCCGCGTAGGGTCGGCCCGGGGGGGAGGGGCCGACGTGAACGATCCTACGCGATCCGCGCGGAAATCGTGTACGCGCAACGGATCAGTTTCCGAGAATTTTTCGTGTCGCGGCCCGTCATGGGGCCGTCGGCCGCAGGCGCGGCGCGGCCGCCACCGTGTTGTGAGACATCACAAACCTCTTACGAACACCCGAAGTCGCTGGTACGCAAGGTTTTACGGCTCGTGTGAGCTGAACATGTTCTCGCCGGTGTCGATGCGCGGCCACCCGGAATCCGGGCCGGACCGCAGCCGCATCGCCGAAAAATCAGTCCGATTCGCCGCGTGTCGCATGCAATCGGCATGTCGAACAGATTTGTACATCTGACATCGTGAACCACCCGAAATGAGGATGCGACTTGTCGGTGGGTGGGGCAATACTGAGGCCACCAAGGGTTCGCGAACTACGACATCAGGAGAATCATGCCCGACGCAATCGTCGCCGAGGGTCTGGTCAAACGGTACGGACAGCTCACCGCACTGGACGGGCTGGATCTGTCCGTCCCCGAAGGCACCGTCACCGCACTTCTCGGCCCGAACGGCGCGGGAAAGACCACGACTGTCCGTGTACTCACCACTCTGCTCGTTCCCGACGAAGGCCGCGCCACCGTCGCCGGGGTCGATGTCATCAACAATCCGCAGGCCCTGCGCTCGCGCATCGGCGCGTCGGGCCAGTACGCCGCCGTCGACGAGTATCTGACCGGCTTCGAGAACCTCGAAATGGTCGGCAGGCTCTATCACCTCGGCACGCAGCGCAGTAAGGAACGGGCCCGCGAGCTGCTCGAACGCTTCCGGCTCACCGACGCCGCCGACCGCCCGGTGAAGGGCTACTCCGGCGGCATGCGCAGGCGCCTGGACCTCGCGGGCGCGCTGGTCGCCAACCCGCCGGTGCTGTTCCTCGACGAGCCGACCACCGGCCTCGACCCACGCGCGCGCCTGGATCTGTGGGACGTGATCGAGGAACTCGTCTCCGGCGGCACCACCCTGCTGCTCACCACCCAGTACATGGAGGAGGCCGACCGCCTTGCCGACTCCATCGCGGTGATCGACCGTGGCACCGTGATCGCCCGCGGCACCGCCGACGAACTCAAGGCGCTCGTCGGCGGCGACCGCATCGAACTCACCGTCGCCACCGCCGACCAGCTCACCGACGCCAAACAGGTGCTCAGCGGCCTGGCCGACGGCGAAATCCACATCGAACCGGGTCTGCGCAAGATCACCGTGCCCGTGGCCGACGGCTCGCAGGACCTGGTCACCGCCATCGGCAGGCTCACCGAGCACAAGGTGAAGATCAACGACGTCGCCCTGCGCAGGCCCTCGCTGGATGACGTATTCCTCACCCTCACCGGGCACGAGGCCGAAGAACTCGTCGCCGGGGATGCCGAGAAGGCAGGCGTCAAGGAAGGACAGAGCCGATGAGCGTCACGATGGACAAGACGCCGGTGACCGAGCCCGATCTGGTGCAGCGGTTGTCGATGGTGGTCAGTGACAGCCTCACGATCGCCAAGCGCAATGTCATCAAGATCAAGCGCGTGCCCGACGTGCTGATCTTCACCACCATGTCACCGATCATGTTCGTGCTGATGTTCGCCTACGTGTTCGGCTCGGCCATCAAGGTGCCGGGTCTCGAAGGCGGCTACCGCGAATTCCTGATCGCGGGCATCTTCGTCCAGACCGTGGTGTTCGGTGCCTCGTTCACCGGCGCCGGCCTGGCCGAGGACATGCAGAAGGGCATCATCGATCGGTTCCGGTCGCTGCCGATGGCGCCCTCGGCGGTGCTGTTCGGGCGCACGATCAGCGATGTGGTGATCAACCTGGTCAGCCTCGTCGTGATGTCGCTGACCGGGTTGATCGTCGGCTGGCGTATCCGTGGGTCGATTCTCGACGCGGTGCTCGCGTACCTGCTGATGCTGCTCTTCGCCTACGCGCTGTCGTGGATGATGGCCGTTGTCGGGTTGCTCGTGCGGGCGCCTGAGGTGTTCAACAACGCCAGCTTCATGGTGATCTTCCCGCTGACGTTCCTGTCCAACGCCTTCGTGCCGATCAACGACCTACCCGGCCCGCTGCGCGTGTTCGCCGAGTGGAATCCGATGTCGGCGGTCACCGAGTCGGTGCGTCAGCTGTTCGGCAACACCAGCCCGTTGGCCCCCACCTCGGAGGCGTGGTCGATGCAGCACCCGGTGGCCACGTCGCTGATCTGGATCGTGCTGATCCTGCTGATCTTCGTGCCGCTGGCTCAGGTGCAGTACAAGAAGTCCGTGAGCCGCTGAGCGGTTCAGCTCGCGCCGGTCTCCGCGACGGGGGCCGGCGCGGAGCCGTTGCGGGAGTAGCCGAGACGCGGCGGTTCGGCGGCGGGTTCGGGCAGCTGGGGGCGCTTGCTGCGGGCGATCCAGGCCAGCGCGCCCGCACCGGCGATCGCGAGGGAGGCGATGAGCGGGTTACGAAGCTTCATGCGACCACTGTGGCATAGAACGCCGCCGACGGCACAAACACGAAAACCACGCTCCACCAGGTGCCCGGCAGCGCGGTGACCGCGTGGCACCATTGCTGCGTGACCTCACCCCATCAGACGGCCGTGGCGACGCTGCACACCAACCACGGCGATATCAAGATCGCGCTTTTCGGTAACCACGCGCCCAAGACGGTGCGCAATTTCGTCGGCCTCGCCGACGGCAGCGCCCCGTACACCACCCCGAACGCGGGTGGCACGGAAGCTGGCCCGTTCTACGACGGCGCCGTCTTCCACCGGGTGATGCGGGGATTCATGATCCAGGGCGGTGACCCGACCGGTACCGGCCGCGGCGGTCCGGGCTACGAATTCGGCGACGAGTTCCATCCCGAACTGCGTTTCGATCGCGGATACCTGCTGGCCATGGCCAATGCGGGCCCGGGTACCAACGGATCGCAGTTCTTCATCACCGTGGGACCGCAACCCCACCTGAACCGCAAGCACACGATTTTCGGCGAGGTGGTCGACCCGGATTCGCGCAAGGTGGTCGACGCGATCGCGGCGGTGAAGACCGACCGCAACGATCGTCCGGCCGAGGAAGTCGTCATCTCGTCCATCACGATCGACTGATACCCGCGCACCTAAAAGAACTCCCCGCCGCGATCGTCGCGGCGGGGAGTTCTTTGCTTCACGTGAAACAACGTCAGTCGGTGGCGACCTTCGCGAACCCGTTGACGACGAGGGCGTCGAAGACGTCGGCGGGGTTGGCGCCCAGGTCCCAGCGGCCGAAGATCAGCAGGCGCTCGGTGTCGTTGTGGCGGACGTCGACCTCGAGCATGGTGTTCTTACGGCCGATGCGCCGGTAGGAGGTCACGCGGATCCGGTCGATGTGGTCGAGGGGGTATTCGTCGCGGCCGGTGAGAGTGCCGACGATGAGGCGCGGCGGGGAACCGGGAACCATGGTGAGCCGTGGCCGCTGCCGCAGGGCGAGCACGGCCATGGCCAGCACCGCGACGGCGGCGACACCGAGGAAGAGCCGCGAGGGACCGTCCTGGGCCAGAACGGCCGCTACGGTCAGCAGGAGGCCACCGCCGGTCACCGCGATCAGGGCGGCGGTCGGCGTGGTCCAGGACAAGCTGGCGGCGGGTCGACCTGCGTTCACGCGGCTTGTTCCCCCATTGATCCTCGAGTTGTCCACAGCTTCATCCACAGGTGTGCATGAATGACAACGGTGTAGTTCAGCGCCACCGCATGGTCATGATGAGCCCGATGACCATCAGGCCGAAACCGATCAGGAAGTTCCAGGCGTTCAGGTCGTTCATCCAGCTGATCTTCTCGGCGGCCAGGTAGTACACGAGCAGCCAGAGCAGGCCGGCCAGCATGAAGCCGAGCATGATCGCGACGTACCAGACAGGCGACGGACCCGCTTTGACCTTCACCGGGGTACGGCTGACAGGGCTCGGGGTGTAATCGGCCTTCTTACGGACCTTGGACTTGGGCATGACGTCCTCGAATTCTCCGGTACTGGTCGTCTCCTAGGCTATCCCACCAGGTAATGGATGCGACGACCTACCGGCCGGGCACGTACCCTCGTTGCATGCGTGTTCTGGTCGTCGACAACTACGACAGCTTCGTGTTCAACCTGGTGCAATACCTCGGCCAGCTGGGTGCCGACGCCGTCGTGTGGCGAAACGACGACCCGCGCCTGGCCGACCTCGACACCCTGCTCACCCGTGGCGACGAAGGCGGCGCTTTCGACGGCGTTCTGGTGAGCCCCGGACCGGGCAGCCCCGACCGGGCGGGTGCGAGCATTCCGCTGGTGCATGCCGCCGCCAAGTACGAGAAGCCGCTGCTCGGCGTCTGTCTCGGACACCAGGCGATCGGCGAGGCGTTCGGCGGCACCGTCGACCGGGCACCGGAACTGCTGCACGGCAAGACCAGTTCGGTGTACCACCTCGGCTCGGGCGTGTTGGCCGGTCTGCCCGACCCCTTCACCGCCACCCGCTACCACTCGCTCACCGTGCTCCCGGAGACCATGCCCGTGGAGCTGGAAGTGGTCGGCCACACCGAGAGCGGCATCGTGATGGCCATGCGGCACCGCAGCCTGCCGATCCACGGCGTGCAGTTCCACCCGGAGTCGGTACTCACCCAGGGCGGGCACCGAATGCTGGCCAACTGGCTCGAGGTCTGTGGCGAACGCCCGGCCGAGGCGCTGGTGTCGGCGCTCGAGGCGGAGGTCGCCGCGCTGGTGACCCCGTGAGCGAGGCGCCCGCGACATCCGGCGGTGGCGACGGGAGTGCCGCCGCGCCGAGACGCCCGCGAGTGCTGTTGTCCGTGGCGACCAGTCTCGACGGCTACATCGATGACGCGAGCGCGCAGCGGCTACTGCTGTCCAACAGCGCCGACTTCGACGAGGTCGATCGTTTGCGCGCCGAGTCCGACGCGATCCTGATCGGTGCGGGGACCTTACGGATCGACAATCCACGGCTGCTGGTCAACAGCGCTGAACGGCGGGCAACGCGCGTCGCGTCGGGACGGCCGGAGTATCCCGTGAAGATCACCGTCACCGCATCGGGTGAGCTGGATCCGGCGCTGCGCTTCTGGCACACCGGAGGCGCGAAGATCGTCTACACCACCACGGCGGGTGCGGTCCGGCTCGGTGACCGGCTCGCCGACAGCGCCGAGGTCGTGTGCCTGGGCGACCGGCTCGATTTGGCCGCCCTGCTCGACGACCTCACCGCACGCGGTATCCACAGGCTGATGGTCGAAGGCGGCACCGGGATGCACACGGGTTTCCTCGCCGCCGACCTGGTCGACGAGATCCGCTTGGCGATCGCTCCGATCCTGGTCGGTGACGCGGCCGCGCCCCGCTTCGTCGGCCCGGCCCTGTTCCCCGGGGGGCCGCAGCGTCGACTCCACTTGACAGGTGTGGAACAACTTGGGGATGTCGCTGTGGTGAACTACCTGGTCGGCCCGCCGACAGACCTGGTTCGTCCACCGGCTCTGTGATCGGATTCCCGCTGTCGACCTGGGAAAATACCGCTGTTCACAGTTCATCACCGGTGTATTGCACAACCTGAACATGACCGACTCCACAACTGCCACAGGCTGTGGACAACTTCCGAACCCAGGGGAAATCGTGCACACAGACAGCCTCGATCACCGCTTCATGCACAGGGCCATCGAGCTGGCCCGGCAGTGTCCGCCCAGTTCGACGGCCTACTCGGTGGGCGCGGTCATCGTCGTCGACGGTGTGGAGATCTCCACCGGCTACTCACGCGAGACCGACGCCAAGGTGCACGCCGAGGAATCGGCGCTGAACAAACTCGACGCCGACGACCCCCGCCTGGCCCGCGCGACGATCTACAGCACGCTCGAACCCTGCTCGACGCGCGCCACCGCGACCCGGCTGCCCTGCACCGACCGCATCCTGGCGGCGGGTATCCCCAGGGTGGTCATCGCCTGGCGCGAACCGAGCCTGTTCGTCGCGGCCTGCGAGGGTGTGGACAAACTCAGCACCAACGGTGTGGAGGTCGTCGAACTCACCGACCTGGCCGAGGCGGCCAGGTCGATGAACGATCACCTCGACCTGAGCTGACGGCGGAGTCAGGGCCGCCCGTAGATGGCGGTGACGAACTCGCCGAGCTGATTGTCGTCCAGGTGGCGGGCCAGATCGGCCTCGCTGATCATGCCGACCAGCCGCTTGTTCTCGATCACCGGCATCCGCTTGACCCGATGGTCTTCCATCTGGTCGAGCACGTCTTCCACATCGGCGTCCGCGCTGATCCAGCGGGGCGTGGCCTCGCACAGTTCGGCCGCGGTCGTCAGTTCCGGCGACAGGCCGCGCGCGATGCACTTCACGACGATGTCGCGGTCGGTGATGATGCCGCACATGCGTTCGTTGTCGTCGGCGACGACGAGCGAGCCGACACCGAGATCGGCCATCGCCGACGCGGCCGTGGCCACGGTGTCGTCGCGGGTGATCCACTGAGCGCCGGGCTTCATGATGTCCCTGGCTGTGGTCATGGGCTACCTCCTCGTTCAGCAGTGCTGGGTGGGATGGAGCTAGCCCAAGTCTAGGCCCGTGGGCCTCACCGTGGAATGGGTGAGGCGCCTACCTGCAGGATCACGTTTCCGCTCATCGTCACCGACGTGCCCGCCGGCGGGTTCTGCCCCACGACCTTGCCCGAGGCGCTGCCGTCGAGGGTGATGACCGTCGTCTGGCTGAGCTGACCGGTCCAGCCCTGCGCGCGCAGCTTCTCCTGGGCCTGGGTGGGGGTGAGCCCGGTCAGGTCGGGAACGGTGATGCGGTCGCCGAGGGACACCTGCACGGTGATGGTCGAGCCCTTCTCCGCGTTGCTGCCGCCCGCCGGGCTCGTGGAGAGCACCTGGCCCTTCGGCTGAGGCGAGAGCACCTCTTTGACCTCCACCTTGAATCCGGCGCTCACGGTGAGGTTCGGTTCGGCGACGGAGATGTCCTGGCCGACCACGTCGGGTACCCGGACCTGTTCGGGCCCACTGCCGATGACGATGACGATCGGCTGCGCGATGTCGATGCGCACGCCCGCGGTCGGTTCCTGCCCGATCACCCGGTCGGTGTCGGCGACGCTGGAGGCGCGCCGCTGCACGTTCGGATCCATCTGCAGCCCGGTCGAATTCAGCGCCTGCTCGGCCTCGGCCTGGGTCATCCCGAGGATGCGCGGCACCGCGACCTGCGCGGGTCCGGTCGACACCTGCAGGGTGACGGTGCTGCCCTCGTCGATGCGCGACCCGCCGAGCGGCTGGGTGGCGATCACGTTGCCCGGCGCGACCTTGCCGTCCGGTTTCTGCTGCACGGCCACGCTGAAACCGGCCTTGACGAGCTCGGATTCGGCCTGCTGCGCGGTCTTGCCGGACAGATCCGGCACCGCGACCTGGTCGGGCTTGCTGCCCGGACCGATCAGCACCCAGAACATGCCGAACGCGACGGCGAGCGCCGCGGCGACGCCGAGCGCGATCAAACCGGTGCGATTGCCCTGCTCGGCGGGCGGGCCGACGGCGGGGTGTTCGGAGGTGTCGTCGCGGTCGTGGAACCGGCGCGGCGCGGGCTCGTCGTAGCCGGCGTAGTCCTCGTCGTTCATCACCATCGGCGCACTGGGCTTCTGCCCGCCGAGCACGCGGATCAGATCGGCGCGCATCTCCGCGGCGGTCTGATAGCGGTTGGCCGGGTTCTTGGCCATCGCCTTGAGGATCACCGAATCGAGCTCGCGCGGCACCGCCGGATTCACCGACGACGGCAGCGGCGGGTCTTCCTTCACATGCTGATAGGCGACCGCGACCGGCGAATCACCGGTGAAAGGTGGCTGGCCGGTGAGGATTTCGAACAGCACACAGCCGACCGAGTACACGTCCGAGCGCGCGTCGACGGTCTCGCCGCGCGCCTGCTCGGGGGAAAGGTATTGCGCCGTACCGATCACGGCGGCGGTCTGGGTCATCGGGTTGGAGCTGTCGGCGATCGCCCGCGCGATGCCGAAGTCCATCACCTTCACCGCGCCCGCACGGTTGATCATGATGTTGGCGGGCTTCATGTCCCGGTGGACGATGCCCGCCTTGTGGCTGAAGTCGAGTGC
Organism: Nocardia sp. NPDC050378; assembly: GCF_040655675.1. Classification (NCBI taxonomy): domain Bacteria; kingdom Bacillati; phylum Actinomycetota; class Actinomycetes; order Mycobacteriales; family Nocardiaceae; genus Nocardia; species Nocardia sp. NPDC050378. Next base: position 225,043 of record NZ_JBFAKI010000001.1, on the reverse strand, counting down.
GGCGCAGACATCGGCGACGATCTCCATCGCCTTGCGCGGTGCCAGCGGACCCTTGCCGCGCACGATGTCGCGTAGGGTGTCGCCCTCGACGTATTCCATGACGATGTAGGGCAGCGGCCCGTCGTCGACGGTGGCCTCGCCGGTGTCGTAGACCGCGACGATGGCCGGGTGGTTCAGCGCGGCCGCGTTCTGCGCCTCACGCTTGAAGCGCAGGTAGAACGTTGGGTCGCGGGCCAGGTCGGCGCGCAGCACCTTGATCGCGACGTCGCGCGAAAGGCGCACGTCGCGGGCCTTGTGCACCTCCGACATGCCGCCGAACCCGATGATCTCGCCCAGCTCGTACCGCGAGGAGAGATTCTTCGGGGTGGTCATTGCTGTCCTATGTTCGGGCCTACGGCGTTGTTGTCCTCATTCGGAAATGGTAGATCGAGGGTGGGGATGCGCGGCTTGTCCCGGGTGGTGGTCGCCGCCGCCGGTTTCGTGGTGGTCGGCGCGGGTTTGGTCGTCTTGGGGACGGTGGTCGTCGGTTCCGGTTTGGTCGTCGTCGGTTCCGGCGTGGTGGTCGGCGGTTCCGTGGTCGTCGTCGGTTCCGGCGTGGTCGTCGTCGGGCGATCGGGTTGCGTCGGCGCGGGTTCCTCGGAGGTGACCGGCGGCGGCAGCGGACGGGTGGTCGTCACCGGCGGGGCCACCGGGGCGGTGGTCTGCACGGTGGTGGTGTTCGGGCCGGTGTCGCGATTGGGTTCGCCGCCGAACAGCAGCCAGATCACACCACCGCCGAGCAGCAGCGCGCCGACACCGAGCGCGATCAGCCATTTCTGGTTGTTCCTGGAATCTTTGGTCGCGGCGACAGCGGCGGGTGCGGCGGCCTGCGTGGCCGGGCCCGCGTATCCGCCGGTCGGCGGTTGATTGCCGAAACGCATGGTCGCGCCGTCGTAGTCGGCGGCCGGAATCACGGTGGTGGGGCCGGGTGGCAGTACGCGGGTCGCCCCGGTCATCGACGCGGCGGCACCACCGGGCACGGGCGGCATGTGCCCGGCGCGCACGGCGGCGACGGCGTCGGCGAACTCGCCACCGCTGCGGTATCGCTGTGCCGGGTCCTTGGCCATGGTGATCGCGATCAGTTCGTGCACATTGGCAGGCAGATCGGCGGGCAGCGGCGGCGGCGCGTCGCGCACGTGCTTCATGGCGACGGTGATCGCGCCCTCACCGGTGAACGGGCGGACGCCTGCCAGCGCCTCGTACCCGACCACACCGAGGGAGTACACGTCTGAGGCGGCGGTGGCGTCCTCGCCGACGGCCTGTTCGGGCGCGATGTACTGGGCGGTGCCCATCACCATGCCGGTCTTGGTCACCGGGGAGGCGTCGACGGCCTTGGCGATGCCGAAGTCGGTGATCTTCACCTGACCGGTCGGCGTCACCAGGATGTTGCCCGGCTTCACGTCGCGGTGCACCACACCTGCGGCGTGGGCCACCTCGAGCGCGCGTCCGGTCTGCTCGAGCATGTCGAGGCCCTGGATCACCGAGAGCCTGCCCATGCGGTTGAGCACGGCGTTGAGCGGTTCGCCCTGCACCAGCTCCATCACCAGGTAGGCGGTTTCGCCGCCGGACGGGTCGGTGGTCTCGCCGTAGTCGTAGATGCCCGCGATCCCCGGCGCGTTGAGCTGCGCGGTGGTGCGTGCTTCGACCCGGAACCGCTGACGGAACGTCGGGTCGGCGGAGAACTCGGTCTTGAGGACCTTGACCGCCACCCGGCGGTCGAGCCGGGTGTCCATCGCTTCCCACACCTGACCCATACCGCCGGTGGCGATGAGCCGCTGCAGGCGGTAGCGGTCGGCGATCATGGCGCCGTTGTTCAGCATCGGGGCCCCCGTGTTGTCACTCGCACACTCATTTCGTTCAGCCCCCTGCCAGGCCTGCGTCCAGTACCGACCTGGCGATCGGTGCGGCCACCGAGCCGCCGGTCGCCGCCAGCGCCCGGTCGCCGCCGTTCTCGACGATCACCGCGATGGCGATCTTCGGGTTCTGCGCGGGCGCGAAGGCCATATACCAGGCATGCGGCGGGGTGTTACGGGGATTGCTGCCGTGTTCGGCCGTGCCGGTCTTGGACGCGATCTGGTACGGCGACCGGCCGCCGCCCGCGGTGTTGGCTTCGGAGGCGATCATCAGGTTCACCAGGCTCGACGCTACCTGTGGACTCACGGCTTGGCCCACCGAGAAGGGCTCGGTCACACTCAGCTCCGACAGGTCGGGAGCCTGCGTCTGGTCCACCAGGTACGGCTGCATCCGGGAGCCGCCGTTGGCGATGGTCGCGGCGATCACGGCGACGTCGAGCGGGGTCACCGCGACATCGCGCTGACCGATGCTGCTCTGGCCGAGAGCCGCGTTGTCGGGGATCGGCCCGACCGTCGACTCGGCGACCGGGATCGGGACGCCGCGGTGCGGGCCGATCCCGAAGGCGGCGGCCTGGTCCTTGAGTTCGGCGGCGCCGACCTTCATCCCCAGCTCGACGAACCCGGTGTTGCAGGACCGCCGGAAGGCCTCGGTGAGCGAGGCGGTCGGCTGGTCACCACAGGTGGCGCCGTTGTAGTTCTCCAGCGTGGTCCTGGTGCCGGGCAGGGTGATGTTGGGGGCGGCGGTGAACTGGTCGTCCACACTCACACCGTTGGCCAGCGCGGCGGCGGTGACCACGGCCTTGAAGGTGGAACCGGGCGGATAGGTCTGCGAGACCGCGCGATTGAGCATCGGCTGGGACGGGTCGTTCTTGAGCCGGTCCCACGCCGCCCGGCCGGCCGCACCGTCGTGACCCGACAGTTCGTTGGGGTCGTAGCTCGGCGTGGAGACCATCGTCAGGATCTTGCCGGTGCTCGGCTCGATCGCCACCACCGAACCGGTGTAGCCCTTGGCCGTCATCTCGTCGTAGGCCACCTGCTGCATCACCGGATTCAAGGTGGTGATCACATTGGCGCCGCGCGGGTCGCGACCGGAGAACATGTCGACGAGCCTGCGCCCGAACAGGCTCGAGTCGTTGCCCGAGAGCAGCGGGTCCTCGGCCAGCTCGATCCCGGTCTTGCCGTACTGCATCGAGTAGAACCCGGTGACGGGTGCGTAAGCCGGTGGGCTGCTCGGGTATTGGCGCAGGTACTTGTACCGGTCGTCGGTGGCGACCGAACCGGCGAGTACGGTACCGCCCGCCGAGATCTGGCCGCGCTGGCGCGAGTACTCGTCGAGCAGCACGCGCACGTTGCGCGGATCGGCGCGCAGGTCGTCGGCCTTGACCACCTGCAGATAGGTGGCGTTCACCAGGAGCGCGACGACCATCACCATCACGGCGACGGCGACCCGGCGTAGTGGAGTGTTCATGCGCTCGCCCTGCCTTCCGACCTGCGCAACAACTCGGTCGACGCCTCGGCGATCGGCGCCGGTGCGCGTTTGCGGGTCGGCGCGGGCGCGCGGGCGGCGTCGGAGATCTTGATCAGCAACCCGAGCAGCGCGTAGTTGGCCAGCAGCGAGGAGCCACCGTAGGAGATGAACGGTGTGGTCAGACCCGTGAGCGGGATCAGCTTGGTGACGCCGCCGACCACCACGAAGATCTGGATGGCGATGGTGAACGACAGGCCGGCCGCGAGCAGCTTGCCGAAACTGTCGCGCACGGCGAGCGCGGTGCGCAGCCCACGCACGATGAAGATCAGGAACAGCATCAGCACGGCGGCCAGGCCGATCAGGCCGAGTTCCTCACCGATGGTGGTGACGATGAAGTCGGTCTTGGCGAACGGCACCTGCTGTGGACGCCCACTGCCGAGGCCCGTGCCCGCCAGGCCGCCGGTGGCGAAACCGAACAGCGACTGCGAGATCTGGTAGCCGGTGTTGTGGTAGTCGTCGAACGGGTGCAGCCAGGTGTCCACGCGCACTCGCACATGCCCGAAAAGCTGGTAGGCGAACACGAAGCCGAGCGCGAGCAGGCCGCCGCCGATGAGCAACCAGCCCACCCGTTCGGTCGCGATGTAGAGCATCACCAGCACCGTGCCGAAGATCAGCAGCGAGGTGCCGAGGTCCTTTTCGAGCACGAGCACACCGATGCACACGACCCAGACGATCAGCACCGGACCGAGGTCGCGCGGACGCGGGAACTCCATGCCGAGGAAATGCTTGCCCGCGGCGGTGAACAGGTCACGCTGGGCGACGAGCACACCCGCGAAGAAGATGATGAGCAGGATCTTGGCGAATTCGCCCGGCTGCACACTGAATCCGGGGAGTTTGATCCAGATCTTGGCGCCGTTGACTTCGGAGAACCGGCTCGGCAACAGTGCCGGAATCGCCAACGCGATCAGTCCGACCAGGCCTAGTGTGTAGGTGTAGCGCGCCAGCGTGCGGTAGTCACGCAACACGATGAGCAGGCTGATGAACACCACGATGCCGAGGCCGGTCCACATGATCTGCTGGTTGGCGTCCGGGGACGGGATGGGGCTCGAGTCGTATGCCGCTTGCTGCGCGTCGGCGAGGTCGAGGCGGTGAATCAGGACGAGACCGAGACCGTTGAGCAGCGCCACGATCGGTAGCAGTAGTGGGTCGGCGAACGGCGCGAACCGGCGAACCGCCAGGTGCGCCACCCCGAACAGCGCGAGGAAGGCCACGCCGTACTTGGCGATGTCCCAGGTGATCGACTGTTCCTGGCTCGCCTCGACGATGAACAACGACACCGTCGTGATACCCGCCGCGCCCGCCAGCAGCAACAGCTCCTGATTCCGCCGCGTCGAGGGCGGCGGTGCGGGCGCGAATCCGCCTGGGGGACTCGGGAAAGCCCCCGCCGACGGTGGTGCCGGTGCGGACATCAGTCCGTCACCCGGCAGTTCTCCCCTGAGATCTGCGGGGAAGGTGTCGGGGTGGGCGTAGTGGTCGGTGCGGGCGTCGGGGTCGCCGTGGCCGGCTGATCACCGGGGCCGGGCGCGGGTGCCGGGGTGGCAGGGGGAACCTCGGTGGGCAGCACACCCGGCTGCGGCACCGATTCCTTCTTGGGGCACGGGTCGAGCACCTCGCCGGTCAGCCGACGCATGCTCTCGCGCGCCTGGGCCAGCGAATCCGGCGGCAGGCTGCGCTCCACCTGGTCGCGGCCGGTCTGCTTGAGATCGCTCACCATCAGCTTCTTGCAGCCGTTGGGGGCGGTGGCGCCGACCTCGAGGAGCGTGATCTCGTTCTTGCTGTTCACGCAGGCGGTGAGCTCCACATCGTGGATGGCGTAGCCGAGGATCGAACCGGGCAGGCCGCGCATCACGACCACCTGATCGTTGTCGGCGCCCACGTAGTAGTTGCTGCGAATCATCTTGTAGCCCACCACGAGTCCCACCGCGACGGCCACGATCAAGGCCACCGACAGCAGCAGCCAGCGCAGCTTGTGCGACTTGGTCTCCGGCGGCGGGGGAGCGGCGGCGGCCCGGCGCGGCTGGGCGCGCGGCGGACGCATGGCGGCGGCGCGGCCTGCCGCGGTGTTCGGCGGCGGCGCGTCTTCCTCCTCCTCGGTGGAGGCGGCACCGGCGACGATCGGATGACTCTGCCCGTAGTCGAGGTCGATCACATCGGCGACGACAACGGTGACGTTGTCGGGACCGCCTGAGCGCAAAGCCAATTCGATGAGCCGGTCGGCGCACTCGTCGGTATTGCCCTCGCGCATGGTGTTGCCGATGGTCTCGTCGCTCACCACGTCGGAGAGTCCGTCGGAGCACAGCAGATAGCGGTCACCGGCGCGGGCTTCGCGCATGATGAGCGTCGGCTCGATCTCGTTGCCGGTGAGGGCACGCATGATCAGCGAACGCTGCGGGTGGGTGTGCGCCTGCTCGGGCGTGATGCGGCCCTCGTCGACCAGCGACTGCACGAAGGTGTCGTCGCGGGTGATCTGGGTGAGTTCGCCGTCGCGCAGCATGTAGGCGCGCGAGTCGCCGATGTGCACCATGCCGAGTTTGCGGCCCGCGAAAAGGATGGCGGTGAGCGTGGTGCCCATGCCGTCGAGTTCGGGTTCGGCCTCGACGTGATCGGCGATGGCGGCGTTGCCGGAGCGGGTGGCGCGGTCGAGCTTGCCGAGAATGTCCTCGCCGGGTTCGTCGTCGTCGAGATGCGCCAGCGCGGCGATCATCAACTGGGAGGCGACTTCACCGGCGGCGTGTCCACCCATACCGTCGGCGAGGGCCAGCAGGCGAGCGCCCGCGTAGACCGAATCCTCGTTGTTGCCCCGGACGAGTCCGCGGTCGCTTCGCGCGGTGTAGCGCAGAACAAGTGTCACGATCGCAGCTCGATCACTGTTTTGCCGACCCGGACAGGAGTGCCGAGCGGAACACGGACGGCGGTGGTGACTTTCGCGCGGTCGAGATACGTGCCGTTGGTGGAACCGAGGTCTTCCACGTACCAGTCGTCACCACGCTGAGAGAGTCGCGCGTGCCTGGTCGAGGCGTAGTCGTCGGTGAGTACCAGCGTCGAATCGTCGGCGCGGCCGATGAGAACCGGCTGCGTGCCGAGTGTGATCCGAGTGCCGGCTAGTGAACCATGAGTCACCACTAGATACTTGGCGCCCTTCTGGCCTCGGCTCAGGGATGGCAGACCGATGGAACCACGCGCTCCGCGTGCGGCCCTCGGCTGTATCCGGATGCCGGATGCCGCGTAGATATCGCTGCGCAAGGTCCGCAGAACGGCCCAGACGAACAACCAGAGCAGCAGCAGGAACCCCGCGCGGGTCAATTGCAGGATCAATCCCTGCACGGCGTTCCACCTCCTGTTCGCCCGGGTACGTCGGTACGGCAGGGGACGAAGTGACCCCCACCAGCGTGCTGGCTTGCGGGCCCCGAGGTCGGGGCCGTGCGTGTGATGGCAGCATCATAGGGCCGACGGCGTCGACACGTGACCTGCACCGCGCAGCTTACGGGATCAGACGATCCTGATCAGGATCTCGGAATGTCCGGCCCGGATGACGTCACCGTCGGCGAGCTGCCAGTCCTGTACCGGCGAGCCGTTGACCAGCGTGCCGTTGGTGGAACCCAGGTCGGAGAGCATGGCGGTCTGGCCGTCCCAGCGGACCTCGATGTGGCGGCGCGACACACCGGTGTCGGGCAGTCGGAAGTGCGCGTCCTGGCCGCGGCCGATGATGTTGGAACCCTCACGCAGCTGGTAGGTGCGGCCGCTGCCGTCGTCGAGCTGCAGCGTGGCCGAGTAGCTGGACTGGGCCGGGGCACCGTAACCACCCGCGGGCTGGCCGTAACCGGCTTGCGGCTGGGCGTAACCACCCTGCTGGCCGTAACCGGCCGGCTCCTCGTAAGCGGGCTCGGCGTAACCGGCCGCCTGGGCGCCGTAACCGGAGGACTGACCGTAGCCGGGCTCGGCGTAACCGTTCTGGCCGTAGCCGCCCTGCTGGTCGTAACCGGGCTCGGCGTAACCCTGCTGCCCGTAGCCGGGCTGCTGGCCGTAGGCCTGCTGCGGATCGGCGTAACCCTGCTGGCCGTAACCACCCTGCTGGTCGTAACCGGGCTCGGCGTAACCGGGCTGGCCGTAACCACCCTGTTGGCTGTAGGCCTGCTGGCCGTACCCGCCCTGCTGGTCGTAACCGGGGTCGGCATAGCCCTGCTGGCCGTACCCGGGCTGACCGTAACCCGGCTGCGGGGCCTGGTCGTACCCGTTGTGGTACTCGCCGCCCTGCTGGCCGTAGGCGGGGTCGTAGCCGGGCTGGCCCTCGGGCGCGCCGTAGCCACCGCGGCCGTAGTCGTCGGCAGGCGGATAGGGAGCCCCAGGCGCGGCGGGCGGCGGTGCGTACCCGCGGTTGCGTGGATCGGACTCCGCGGGCTCTCGGCTTGGCTCGTAGCCTGAGTTGTGCGTCATGGGGCCAGCTCCTGGTTGCGGGTGTGCGGGTCGTTGTGGCGGTCCGGGGCGAGGTGGGACGGTCCCGCGACCGGCGTCGGGGTCGACGCGGCCGCTCGCTCTGAACATTCCGGTGTGCAGCGTAGGTGATGCCTCGAACGCCACGTGCACTTCGCCGTAGGTCTGCCAGCCCTGCTCGCGGATGTAATCCTGCAGATGTTTGGCGAACGCCTTGGTTGTCAGGTCGTGATCTGCGTCGAGTTTCCCGAAATCTGATTCGTTGATCGTGATCACATAACTGTTGGGTGCGAGCTGATGCCCGCCCTCCAGATCCTGGATCCGATCTGCGGCTTCGCGCTGCAGCGCGGCCTCTACCTCCTGGGGAACGACGCTGCCGCCGAACACCCTCGCGAACACGTCACCGACGGCGCTCTGTAAGCGACGTTCGAATCTCGACACGATGCCCATCACAGCCCTCCCTTCGGTGCGCGTGTCCGTCCTGTCGGAGTGCCCTTTACGGCGTGTCCGAACCCGACCACGTTCCTTGCATGATATCCACGATCCTCCTACCAGGTAACTCCCGGCGCGGCGCCCCGGTTCCCGAGCCGAACGCGTCCGTATCGCCGCAGGTCAGGGGCCCGATTTTATTTTCAGCCGGAGGGCATGTTAGATTTTTCGAGTCGCTCGGGCGAGTGGCGGAATGGCAGACGCGCTGGCTTCAGGTGCCAGTGTCCGTAAGGACGTGGGGGTTCAAGTCCCCCTTCGCCCACAGAGAGCAAAAGGCTCGATCCCACGGGATCGGGCCTTTTGTCGTTTCCGGTGACGTTCACTCCTTGCGGGCGACAAGTAGGTGGAAGGGGAACGGCGGGCCGGGCAGGGTGCGCTGTTCGATCGTGAAGCCGGCCCCGGTGAGCGCGCCCGTCACCTCGACCACCGGACGCAGCGTGAATCCATAAGGGGTGAAAGGCATCCGGGCCATACCGTCCGGATCGCCGATGCCGATCACGGCCGTGCCGCCGGGTCGGAGCACGCGGGCGAGTTCGGCACACGCGGCGGGCAGGTCGTCGAGGAAGTAGATGGTGTTCACCGTGATCGCCGCGTCCAGGCTCGCGTCGGGCAGCGGCAGGGCGGCGAGGGTGCCCTCGGCGAGCACGAGCCGGTCCTCGGCTACCTCCATGGCGTAGGTGCCACGGGCGCGGGCGAGCATGTCGGGCGAGGGTTCGATGCCGTGCACCACGCCGTCCGGGCCCACTCGCTCCAGCAGCATCGCCAGGCCCGCGCCGCCGCCGAAACCGATATCGGCCACATCCGCGCCCGCGGCGGGGGCGGCGCCGTCGACGGCACCCGCGATGGCGCGTTTGTTCCCCCGGTTGAGGAGTAAGGCCACCACCTTGCCGAGTGGTCCGTGCGGATTACCGAGCTGGCCGGCAACGATGGTGAGCAAACGGTCCTTGACCCCGGTCATCTCGTCATCGTAGGGCTTCGCCGTTCCGGGGCGGTGAGGCGAAGATCACAGCGCGGCAATCCGGCCGTCTTCCAGCTGTTTCACTGCCCGTCTCGCGCCGTTCGGGAGGCTCTGCGCAACTTGTCAGCCGCGCAGTAAGTAGCTGTATGGCAGGTGATTCGACCTGATTGCTAGTTGTTGATCATGTTTGCAGCCTTGTAAACAAACTTGAGGTTTCTTTTAAGGCTCCGAGTATCGCGCAAACCGAAATCCTGTTGCCGTTGTCGCAGGTTATCGGCTATGCGCGCGGTGAGAACGGAGGTGTGGGCAATGGGCAGCAATATTCCCTGGACCGCGCGATCGAACGCATGGGACCGGTGGTCCCAGGTTTGCCGAAGGTGAATTCCCGGTGTGTGTAATTGCCGCCCCGACGAAGCGCCAGGAGTTAGCTGCAGTTGTGGAGAGCATGCGCTTCACATGCCTTCGCGGACCCGCACTAGATACGCCTAACCTGCGCGTTGGGGGTTGCATGGGCATAACGATTGTGTACAGTTAACGGCAACGCTGGCCGCAGCTCGAGCTCGACTCGCTGCGGCCAGCGGAACTCAAATCGGGGGAGTTCACCAACTCGTAACCTTACGTAGCTGTCGATTGCCCAGTGGGCTCACAGCCGAGGTGTGCTCGGAGTTGCCTGCCGCACAAATGCACGTGCAGATGCGTGATCACACCCGAGCGGCAACCTTCGGCAGCCATCGCAGGGCCGGATCGGGCATGGCCTCGGGCAGCGCGGAAGCGGCGTCCTGTTCTTCGGCGACCCGGCGACCCACCACGAACACGTAGGCGAGGAACAGTCCCTCGGCCAGGAAGCCCAGCGCGATGCGCACGGGCGCCGGCAGGCCGCTCGGCGTCACGAAGCCCTCGAGCAATCCACACACCAGCAGCACCGCGACCAGACCGAGCGCCACGGTGGCAGTCGCCCTGCCTTGCCGGGCCATCGCGGCGGCCCGGCTCGACCGACCGGGATCGACCAGCGTCCAGCCGAGCTTCAGGCCGACACCGCCCGCCACGAACAGCGCCGTGAGCTCGAGCGTTCCGTGCGGAAGGATGAAACCGAAGAACGAGTCGAGCCGGTCGGCGTCGGCCATCAATCCACCGGTTATCCCCAGATTCAGCGCATTCATGAACAGGGCATACACAGCCGGGAGAATCAGCACGCCGGTGAACAAGGCGATGGCCGAGACCCAGGAATTGTGGGTCCACACCTTGGCGGCGAAGGCGTCGTTGGGGTGTTCGGAATAGTAGGTCTCGAACGAACCCCCAGGTCCGGTGATGATCGAGTGATCGCCTTCGGGTATCCCCAGGGCTTCGCGGGCACCTGCAGAGTTGTCCACAAGCACCGCGATCACCGTGCTGACGAGCAGGAAGATCGCGGTTGTCCCCAACCACCACGGCCACGCTCTGTACACAGCCGCCGGAAAGCCCCTGGTGAAGAATCTGCCCATCTCGCGCCACGGCTGGGAGCGCGCCGCGAGCACGCGCCCACGCGCGCGGGCGAGCAGTGCGCTGAGCCCGGCGAGCACCTCGGGATCAGCGCGATGACTCTGCAGCTTGGCCAGCTGCTGGGACGCCGAGCGGTACAGGGCGATCAGTTCGTCGGCCTCGGCCCCGGTGAGCCTGCGCTGACGGACCAGCTGATCCAGCCGATACCACGACCGTTGACGCGCCCAGCTGTAGGCATCGGTGTCCATATCGGGAATGCTAGCCACATGGCCGAATTCACCACCGGCGAAGCGGTGGCGCTCGAACTTCCCATCGCGCGTATCCCCAGCCGTGCGGGCGCTTTCCTGATCGACCTGATGCTGCAGCTGACGCTGGCCTTCTGCCTGTTCTACGCCGGGATGCTGATGCTGTTGTGGAGCGCCGCCGACGAGGCGTGGATCTCGGTGCTCGGGGTGGTCACCATCGTGACCGTGCTGGTCGGCTACCCGGTGTGCAGCGAAACCCTGACGCGTGGACGTTCCCTCGGGAAGATGGCGTTCGGGCTGCGGGTCGTGCGCGCCGATGCGGGCCCGACGGATTTCCGGCATGCGCTCACCCGTGGGCTGGCGGGGGCGATCGTCGACTTCTGGATGCTCGGTGGCTTCGGCGCGGTCGCGGTGATCACCTCGCTGTGCTCACGCGAGGGCAGGCGCGTGGGTGACGTACTCGCGGGCACGGTGGTTGTGCACACCCGTCAGCAGCTTCCCCGGCCCGCGCTGGCGGCCGCACCACCGTGGCTCACCGGCTGGGCGGCGCAGCTCGACCCGACCGGCCTGTCCGACGACCTCGCGACGGCCGCACGGCAGTACCTCACCAGGCTGCGCACCCTCACCCCGGCCGCCCAGCACCACCTGGGGACGAAGCTGGCCGAGTCGATGTGTGCGGCGGTCCGCGCGCAGGTGCCCGCGGGCTATCCCCCGTATCACGTGATCGGCGCGATTCTGTCTCGGCGCCAGCAGCTTTCGCTGCGCTGAGAAGTTGTGCACAGGCTCACCCTGTGGACAACCTGTTGGTGAATCGGTGCATGAACTGTGAGCGCCGGTGGAAACTCCGGCTGTCCACAACTCAGAGCGAACCGGACCGCTTGAGCTCCAGATACTCGTCGGCGAGCGCCTCCGGCAGTTGATCCGGCGCCGCGGTGACCACCGCGACCCCGCGCCTGCGCAGGGATTCCCGCACCACCGCGCGCTCGGCCAGCACGGTCTCGGCGGCGGCCGAGGTGTAGACGGCATCGGCGGTTTCCCGGTCGCGAGCGGCGGCGGCGATGTCGGGGTCGGTCACCGAGACGATGAGCACCCGGTGCCGTCGGGTGAGCGTCGGCAGCGCGGGCAGCAGATGTTCGGTGACCGTCGGACCGTCGAGACTGGTGAACCACACGATCAGCGCGCGCCTGCGCACCCGGGCGAGCACGGTGCGAACCAGGCCGTCGGTGTCGGTATCCACAAGCTGCGGCGTGACCCCGGCAAGGGTGTGCATAAGTTTCATCGGCAGGCCCACACCACCGGCGCCGCTCACCTCCGCCCGCACCGTGCGGTCGTAGGCCAGCAGGTCGACGGTGTCGCCCGCCGCGCCGGCCAGTCCGCCGAGCAGCAGGGCGGCCTCGATCGCGCAGTCGAGCCTGGTGCCGTCGCCCACCCGGCCCGCGCTCACCCGGCCCGTGTCGAGCACCATCAGCATGTGCCGGTTGCGTTCGGGCCGCCAGGTGCGCACGAGCACATCGGTGGCGCGCGCGGTGGCCCGCCAGTCGATGCTGCGCACGTCGTCGCCTGCCACGTACTCCCGGAACGAATCGAATTCGGTGCCCTGACCACGGGTATTGGCGACATTGCGGCCCTCCAGGTGGTGCAGTCGCTTCACCTTCGACCGCAGCAGGCGCTCACTGCGGAAGGCTGGCAGCGCGCGAACGCGGGCGGGTGCGTCGACGCGGGTCTGCCGTCCGGCCATGCCGAGTGGTCCGAGCAGGCGCACTGTCACCGGACCCGCCACCCGGTCACCCCGATACACCGGAGTCAACCTGGTGCGGAGCCGGATCCGGGTGTTCGGTGCCAAAGCCAGGCGCCGCGTGCGGTATTCGGCGCGCGCACTCTCGGGCCACGCATCCCAGAGCAGCCCGCGAACCGTGGTGGTGCCCGTATTGGTCACGGCCAGTTCCACTTCCGTCTCCCGGCCCAGCCGGACGACGGTCAACGGTTCGCGCGTCACGGTCAGCGTGTTCGGGCGGGCGGCAAGCGCCCCATCGATCAGCAGGACGACGAGCAGCAGCGAACTCGCGCCGAGCACACCACCGAACGACGGAACGGCGAACATCACCAGCGCACCCGCCATCGCGGCGAGCAGCGCGAACCGGCCTGTGACGACCACCGCTACACCGGAACCGGCACCGAGCCGAGCAACGACGCGAGCACACCCTCGGCGCTCACCCCGTCCAGCTCGGCCTCCGGACGCAACTGCAGACGGTGCCGAAGCACCGGAACCGCAACGGTTTTCACATCGTCGGGGGTCACGTACCCGCGCCCGTTCAGCCAGGCGAAGGCGCGGGCCGCGGCGAGCAGCGCGGTGGCGCCACGGGTCGAGGCACCGTGCGCGACGGCGGGCGAGGACCGGGTGGCCCGGCACAGGTCGACGATGTAGGCGAGCACCTCGGGACTCACCGTCACCTGGCCCACCGCGGCGCGCGCGGCCGCGATGTGCTCGGGGCCCGCGACCGGCCGCAACCCGGCCGCACCGAGATCGCGTGGGTCGAAGCCGTTGGCGTGGCGCTGCAGGATGCGGAACTCGTCGTCGCGTTCGGGCAGTCGGATGTCGACCTTGAACAGGAACCGGTCGAGCTGCGCTTCGGGCAGTGGGTAGGTGCCCTCCTGCTCGATCGGGTTCTGGGTGGCGATCACCACGAACGGGTCGGGCAGCGGCCGGGGTTGTCCGTCCACCGAAACCTGGCGCTCCTCCATCGATTCCAGCAGCGAGGACTGGGTTTTCGGTGGGGTGCGGTTGATTTCGTCGGCCAGCAGCAGGTTGGTGAACACGGGCCCCTGCCGGAAGGTGAACTCGGCCGAATGCGGGTCGTAGATCTGCGACCCGGTGACATCGCCCGGCATCAGGTCGGGGGTGAACTGCACCCGGGCGTGCTCGAGGTCGAGCGAGGTGGCCAGCGCGCGCACCAGCAGCGTCTTCGCCACGCCCGGCACACCTTCCAGCAGCACGTGCCCCCGGCACAGCAGCGCGAGCACCAGGTACAGCACGGCCTGATCGTTCCCGACCACCGCCTTACCGATCTCGGTACGCAAGGCGGCCAACGCCGCCCCGGCCTCGGCCGCGGTCGGCGTCTTCTGCAGGACAGTGTTGTCGGTCATCCGAGCTCCGTCTCGATCCATTCGAGGTGTGCGGCAACGTGGTAGAGGGTTGGTTCGTCGGGCACCGGGCCGAACAGTACGGTGCCGATTCGGGGGGCCGGGGTGCCGAGGCGGGTGGCGATGGTCGCGACGAGTTGGTCGTCGGTTCGGGCGCCGAGGCGTGGCCGGATTCGGCGCAGCGTTGCCGAGCGCAGGATGTGGGCGACGTACGCCACGTCGCCCGAGCGGCGGTACAGCCCGGCTTGGCCCGCGAGCAGTTCGTTGGCGGCCACTTCCACCGGGCGTGGTTCGCCGACCAGTGCGCCGCGTCTGCGGGCCCGCCACCACACCACGACGGCGAAGGCGATGAGCAGCTGCAGGCCGCCGTAGGCCAGCCAGCCGGGCAGGGTGCTGAAGATCGAGTCGCTGCCCGTGGGGTCGGGGAGGTCGTCGGGCCGGTCCGGTGGGCTGTCGATGTCCGGTGGCGGGTCGGGCGGGGTGGGTGCGTTGGGCGCGCCGCAGGATTGCAGGCCCGCGTACAGGAGCAGGCCGAGGAACAGGATGCCCGCGAGGACGGCCCAGAACCGTGGGTTACGCAGGATCGCCGGAAGCGGCGGAAGTTGTCGCCGCGGTGCGGGTTCGGTGTCGACGATCTCGATGTCGACCGGCTCGGCGGCTGGTGGTGGCGCGTGCTGGGAGTAGCGGTCGGCGTATTCGAGGTGACGGTATTCGTCCTCGGTAGCGCGCCGGCCGCCGTACACGACCTCGTCGAAAGTTCTTGCCGCCGGATGTAATTCGGTGGACTGTTCGGGTGGGAGGGCGAGGGTCGCGTCGTCGGCGGTTTCCCGCGCGGTGCGTGAGCGGCGTACCGGCAGGCTGCCGTTCTGCTCCAGTCCGCGCAGGACGGCGCGGAAGCGTTCCCGTACGGCACGGTCGAAATCGCGGCGGCCCGCGGCGTTCTCGGCTTCGGCGCGGTGGTCGGCGGCCGGGCCGAGCCGGGGCGGTGGCGGGGGACCGAACTGGTTGTCGTTCATCGGTTCGCACCCGGAATGCGGATGTCGAGCCCTTCGCGGACACAACGGCGGTCGATGTAGCAGAGCACCCGGCTGGTGGATTCGACGATCTCGGCGACCGTCACCACCAGCAGCAGACCACCGACCACCAGTGTGATGAAGGCCCATCGGTGGGTGCCGGAGAAGTCCGACAGAAAGAAGGGGATACCGAAGGCGGGCACCGCCAGCACGGCGAACAGCACCCGCTGGGTGAGCCAGAGACCACCGATGCTCCAGTTCGCGCCCGCCACCAGGTCTTTCGAGCGGGCAACGGCCTGGCGGTAGCCGGCGTTCTCGGCGATGATCGCGGGTTCGGTGACGAACCGGCGCGCCCGCAGATTCGACAGCCAGATCAGGGCGAGCGGATAGGTGATGACCAGCAGGCTGCCGACCGCCAGCACGCCGATGCCGATGAGCGAGAACATGATCTGGGCGAGCACGAGCGGCCCGCCGTGGTGTGCGGCGGTCCGGATGCCCGCCCGCAGGCCGATGCGCGCGCCGGAGAAGTCGGCCAGTGCCAGGGCGACGGTCGTGCCCCGCAGCATCAACCGCGACAACCACACGAACGCGGCCGTTGCCAGCACCGCCGCCCACGCGGTACCCGCGTCGGAGCCGTCGGTGAGATGCGAGACCAGGCCGGTGATGCCGAGAACACCGAGTACGGCGAGGGTGAGCGTTGCCCCCGCGAGCGCGGCCAGCGGCCGGATATGGGCTTGGATCAGGGCGAACGGCTCGTCGAGCAGTTCACGAAATCGCAGGGGGCGGATCGGGACCGTCGGCGTTTGTGCCGGATCGATGCCCGCCCCGACGGCGCCGACCGTGGTCACGACGGGGCGCACGGCCCGAGTCTAGCGGGGCCGGGCCGGGGGAGTGGGTTCACGGAGTGTGCGGCAGGGCGAGGTGGGTGGGTTGCAGGCGGCCACGCAGCGTGACTTGCTCGCCCAGGGTCCAGTGGTTCGCTTCGGTCGGCGCGGACTTGGTGAGGGTGGTCGCGGAGGTGAGCAGGCGTTGCTCGTACTGCTTGGACAGTTCGCACAGGCGGGCCGCCTCGTTGACCGCGTCGCCGATGACGGTGAACTCGTAGCGGTTGTGGGTGCCCACATTGCCCGCGACCACGCGCCCGGCGGCGACACCGATGCCCGCGTCCAGGTCGGAGGTGTCACGCAGGCGGCGCTGGATGGCGCGGGCACATGAAAGAGCTTCGCCCGCCGCGTCGTCCAGCGGCGCGGGAGTGCCGAAGATGGCAAGGGCCGCGTCGCCTTCGAACTTGTTGAGCAGACCACCGTGGCGTTCCACCTCGTCGACGACGATGTCGAAGAAGCGGTTGAGGATGCCGACGATCTCGGGTGCGGGGAGGGTGGCGGCCATGGTCGTCGAGCCGATGATGTCGATGAACAGGGCGGCGGCCTCGGTTTCGGTCCCGCCGAGGACGGGGCGCGAGGCGATGGCGGCCATGGCGACGTCGTGGCCGACGTGTTTGCCGAACAGGTCCTCGATCATGGCGCGTTCGCGCAGGCCGTGCACCATGTGGTTGAAGCCGCTCTGCAGCTCACCGAGTTCGGTGCCGTCGTAGAGCGCGATCTCGGCGTCGAGGTCGCCGTTCTCCACGCGGCGCAACGCCTGGCGCACGCCACGGATCGGCGCGACCGTCGCGGCGACCACCTGCGCCATGAGCACCATGCCGAACAGCAGCGCCGACCCGCCGAGACTGAGCACGCACACGGCCAGGCGCGCCTTGCTCACCTGGGGATCGGCCAGCGCCCAGATGGCGACGACCATCGCCAGCGCCACCGGCACACCGACCCCGACCAGCCACGACAACATGGTGCGGCCGAACACGCCGATGCCGCGACGGCGTTGCGGATCGGCTTGCAGCACCCGCGCGGTGACGGGCCGCAGCGCGAATTCGACGATCAGATAGCTGTTGGCGCACACCACGATCGCGGCCGACCCGATGGCGAGGATGAGTTTGGGAATGAGTCCCGGCTCGATCACGCCGTACACAACGGTGAGCACGATGAGCGCTAAAGTCCACAGCATCGCCTGCTGCAGCACCATCCAGCGCGGCGCCGAGACGGTGACGCGCTGTTCGGCCGGTGTCGGCACGTGCTCGGGGTCGGTGGCCCAGCGCATGGTTCGCAGCCCGGCGACGGTCCCCCACACCGTGCCGATCGCGAGCGCGGCCACCGCGCACAGCGGCGTGAACACGGCGTTCACCAGCAGCAGTCGCCCGGTGAACATGCTCGGCCCCGGTAGCACGAACCCCGCGAGCACGATCGTCATCGCGATGCCGATGAGGTTGGCGATGAGCAGGGGAGCGGTGAGCAGCAACTGCACCCGCACCCGGCGGATGGTCGCCTTCTCCTCGGCGGGTCCGAGCAGGGGCGAACCCCAGGGCGAAGACGTCCCGGAGCGTACGTCGCTGATCACCTTCGAACTGTAAACCGAATCAACCCGAACTGGCCAACCTGTTAGCTAGGTCACTGGCGAATCAGGTATGTATAACAACTGAGTACCGCGCGTTTTGTCGTTCACAACCGGAGTATGTCGGTGCGCTCGATCACCGCTGCCACTCAGTGAACAGATGTCCACTGAGTTATCTAGCAGGCGGCAGTTGACGCTGCTGACCACCCGGCAGCTCCTGCGCATCCGACCCGGCCAGCTCACCCTGCCCGGCGGCGGGCAGCGCCGTGCCCTGTCCTGCTGGCACCGCGGTGTAGCTCGGTTGCCCAGGGTACTGACGCGGATCCGGGTGGTAGTTCCGGCCGGGCGCGTCCACCACGTTCGACGCGATCTGCTGCGCGTACGGGTTGTACTGCGGTTGTGGATAACCCGCGGGCAGGTAACCCTGCTGTCCGGGCGCCAGCTGGTACGGCTGCTGCGGCGCCTGCTGGAACTGCTGCTGCGAGTCCTGGGTATCGACGGTCACCTTCCGGCTGCGGCGCAGCGTGAAGGTCACCTCCTCGACCTCTTCGAACGCCTGCCGCGCCGTCCGCAGCGGATGCGTGGCCGAGTCGATGGCATTGGCGACGAACGACGGCACGAGCGGCCGGATCCAGCGCGCGGCGGTGTCGGTGAACGGCACGGTCCCGATGATCGGCAGCTCCAGCCCGCCACCGGTCGGCGCCTGCGGCGGTGCCTGCGCGGCGGGTACCAGCGCACCGGTCTGGCCGTGCGGCAGGGCGTGCGGGAGGTATCCGGCGGGCAGCTGCTGCTGCGAAGTCGGCTCCAGAGCCACGGACTCGTCCTTTCGATGCGGCTCGGTGTACCCGAGCTCGAAACCGCCGATCGCGGCGATGATCCTGGTTCGCTGACGTTCTCGATCGATCACGCCGTCGGCCTCGATGGCCAGCCGTTGCGAGTCGAGTTCCTGCTCGGCCCGCAGCACGGCCGTCTCGGTGCGCACCTCGGCCTGTTTCACCGCGATGGCGGCGTCGGCGGCGCGTTCGGCCCGGTCGGCGATCTCGTCGGCGGCGACCTTGCGGTCCAGCGCGGTCTCCCCACGCCACCAGCGCAGCAGCAGCGGCGACAGTGCCAGTGCGATTGCGGTGACCAGCATCAGCAGGCGAAGCGCGGCGCCGCCGAGGTGATCGGCGGTGTAGCCGTTCATGGCCAGCCAGCGGGCACCGATCCCGCGATCGCCCTCGGCGAAGGCGTCGGCGCGGGCCGCGGCCAGCTCGGCCGTTTCGGCGCGCACGCGCTGGTCGAGGCCGTCGGTGCGGGCCTGGGCGGCGGCGAGCTGCTTGCGGGCGTCGTCGAGCATCTCGTTGGCGGTCTGGGCCTCGGGTCCGCGACCGGGAACCCCGGTGATGCGGGTCTGTGGGCACTCCGGGGTCGGATTGAACTCGCAGCGCGCGATGACGAGGTTGCGGTCGATGTCGGCCTGCGCGGTCGCGATGGACGCGTCGAGCGCGGCGCGGTCGGCGACGGCGAGGTCGTACTCGGCGCGCGCGGTGACCACGGCGGGCGCCTGTTCGGCATCGGCGTGGGCGCGCACGTCCAGCTCGCGGTCGACGGTCCCGCCGAGCAGCACGGTGGTGGCCAGCTCGGCCACGAACACTCCGGCCAGCACGCCGACTCCGAGGCGCGCGGCGGTGCCGCGCCGGTCGTCGGTCGTGTTCCTGGTGGCAAGCGCCCGCCCGATCGCGCCCGCCGCCACGGCGGCGAGCAGCGCGAGCACGACGACGAAGAAGAACCCGATCCCGTCGGCGGCGGCGAGCGCGACGGCGGTGACCAGCCCCGCGACCACGGCGAACAGCGCCACCGCGGCGCCGGTGACGACGTATCCGGCGTGGTCGGGCCCGTCGTTTCCGCGCGAAGGCGTGACGAGGCCGCCGCCGAGCCAGGCGAGTGTGCCGGTCATACCTTCTCCCCGGTTCTTTCGCGTGGCGAAACTGTCATGGATTCGTGGTGTCAGCGTGACAGGCCCGGCGCCGCCACACCGAGCGGCGAAGCGGTATTTGTGGTCAGCCTCACAGATCTGAACTCCCGGCATCGCGCCGGCACTCGCCGTGGGCCGCCGACCTCGGCGTGTCGGCCCCGGCGAGCCGCATCGGCGCCCGTTCCGGGGGCCTCGTGTGGCGAACGACACTGCCGCGAGTTAGCTGGATATGTGCTGTGAAGAGCGTCTCACTCGCAGACCGTACGGTCGGCTGGCTACCAGGGCATGTCGGGGCGCTGTCGGGAATATCTCACCGCCGGTGGCCCCGGTTAGCGGGAAACCATAGGTTTGACCTGCACTTTGCTGGGGAATCCTGCTGCGATGCAGGTGAGTTCGGTCGAAGGTCACACGCCTCCGGCCGGTTCCGGCTCGCCCGTCGACGATGTTCGCGCAGGTCGGCGCCGGTTCTGCGGGATCGATCCGGCTCCCGCCCTGCTTTACACTGGACGACGCGCGTGACGATACGGGCTGCGTTACAAACCCCAGCTAGACAGGGTTACTAAGCCCAACCTTAGTTGGTTGGGTCTGCGGTCTGACTTATCGTTTGCTCTTACGCCGAACGCACCCTTGTTCGGCACAACCACCTGTTCGGGGTCCGGTGAAACCGGGCCAAGAGTAGCGGGTGAAACCCCGCGCGGAGGTAAGGGACAGGTAAGCGTCCCGTTACCTCTGAGCACCCCCACTACGTCAACGAAGCGGGTGGACAACTGGAGACGTGACTGCACGCCGCAAACCATCATCGCCGCTGGTTTCGGATCGTACGGACGCAGTCTTGACGGAGGCGAAACGACGAAGGGTCCACGCTCAGCTTGCTGGGTGGCCGATCATCGACAGCCGACTTTCTTGAAGGCAGAGGCATGACGCAACTTCCTGGCCACAGGTCACCCGGTGCCACCGGGCTCTACGATCCGGCATACGAGCACGACGCCTGCGGCGTCGCATTCGTCGCCGACATGCACGGACGACGCAGTCGAGACATCGTCGACAAGGCCATCACGGCACTGCTGAACCTGGAGCACCGAGGTGCCGCCGGCGCGGAGCCCAACTCCGGCGACGGCGCGGGCATCCTGATCCAGCTCCCGGACAAGTTCTTCCGCGCGGTCGTCGACTTCGAGTTGCCTGAAGCTGGTTCCTACGCCACCGGCATCGCCTTCCTCCCGCAGGCTCGCCGCGAAGCCGCGCGCGCCGCCTACGGCGTCGAGAAGATCGTCGCCGAAGAGGGCATGGCCGTACTCGGCTGGCGTGCGGTGCCGATCGACGAATCCTCGCTCGGCGCGCTGGCCCGCGATGCCATGCCGACCTTCCGTCAGCTGTTCATCGGCTCGCCCAAGAACTCGGCCGAGCAGCTCTCGGGCATGGACCTGGAACGTCGCGCCTACGTGATCCGCAAGCGCATCGAGCACGAGCTCGGCAACGCGGGCCCCGGCGAGGGTGCGGTCGGCAAGGAGTCGGTGTACTTCCCGAGCCTGTCCGGCGAGACCTTCATCTACAAGGGCATGTTCACCACGCCGCAGCTACGCGCGTTCTACCTGGACTTACAGGACGAGCGCGTCGAGTCGGCCATCGGCATCGTGCACTCGCGCTTCTCCACCAACACCTTCCCCTCGTGGCCGCTGGCGCACCCGTTCCGCCGGGTCGCCCACAACGGTGAGATCAACACCGTCACCGGTAACGAGAACTGGATGCGCGCGCGTGAGGCGCTGCTGCGTTCGGACGTGTTCGGCAAGGACGAGGCAGGCAACAACCGCCTGAACAAGATCTTCCCCGTCTGTACCCCCGGCGCGAGCGACACCGCCCGCTTCGACGAGGTGCTCGAACTGCTGCACCTGGGCGGGCGCGACCTGCACCACGCGATCATGATGATGATCCCCGAGGCGTGGGAGCGCAACGAGAACATGGACCCCGCGCTGCGGGCGTTCTACGAGTACCACTCGATGCTGATGGAGCCGTGGGACGGCCCCGCCTCGGTCTGCTTCTCCGACGGCAAGAAGATCGGCGCCGTGCTCGACCGCAACGGTCTGCGCCCGGGCCGCATCTGGGTCACCGAGGACGGCCTGGTCGTGCTGGCGTCCGAGGTCGGCGTGCTCGACATCGACCCGTCGACTGTCGTGCAGAAGATCCGCCTGCAGCCGGGCAAGATGTTCCTGGTCGACACCGAGCAGGGCCGCATCGTCACCGACGCCGAGATCAAGTCGGAACTGGCCGCCGCCGAGCCGTACCAGGAATGGCTCGACGCGGGCGTGAGCCGCCTGGCCGACCTGCCGGACCGCCCGCACGTGCACATGTCGCACGACCGCGTGCTGATCCGTCAGCAGATCTTCGGTTACACCACCGAGGACCTGAGCCTGCTCATCACCCCGATGGCCAAGACCGGCGGTGAGGCGCTCGGCTCGATGGGCACCGATACCCCGATCGCGGTGCTGTCGAACCGGTCGCGCCTGCTGTTCGACTACTTCTCGCAGCTGTTCGCGCAGGTCACCAACCCGCCGTTGGACGCCATCCGCGAGAAGGTCGTCACCAGCCTCAAGCGCAATATCGGCCCCGAGGCCGACCTGCTGCACCCCGGCCCGGAGTCGTGTAAGCAGATCGCGCTCGAGCAGCCGATCCTCGACAACGACGAGCTGGCCAAGCTGGTCCACATCAACGACGACGGCAGCCACCCCGAGCTGCGGTCGGTCGTGGTCCGTGGTCTGTACCCGGTCGCCGAGGGTGGCGAGGGCCTGCGCAAGGCCCTGGCAGCCATCAACACCCAGGTCTCGGCCGCGATCGACGGTGGCGCGCGCATCATCGTGCTGTCCGACCGCGAGTCCAACGAGAAGCTGGCGCCGATCCCGTCGCTGCTGCTCACCTCCTCGGTGCATCACCACCTGGTGCGCGAACGCACCCGTACCATGGTCGGTCTGGTCGTGGAGGCCGGTGACGCCCGCGAGGTGCACCACATGGCCGCCCTCGTCGGCTTCGGCGCCGCCGCGATCAACCCGTACATGGCCTTCGAGTCCATCGAGGACATGCTCGAGCGCGGTTCGCTGTCGCTGCCCGCCAGCACCGGCGACCTGGCCGCCGACTACCGCAAGGCCGTCGCGAACTACTGCACCGCGGCCAGCAACGGCGTGCTCAAGGTGATGTCGAAGATGGGCATCTCCACCCTCGCCTCCTACAACGGCGCCCAGCTGTTCCAGGTCATCGGCCTGGCCCAGGACCTGGTCGACGAGTACTTCACCGGCCTGCGTTCGCCGCTGGGCGGTATCGGTCTCGACGAGATCGCCGAAGAGGTGGCCATCCGCCACCGCACCGCGTTCCTGGAGAACCGCAACGAGCGCGCGCACCGCGAGCTCGAGGTCGGCGGTGAGTACCAGTGGCGTCGCGAGGGCGAGTACCACCTGTTCAACCCGGACACGGTGTTCAAGCTGCAGCACGCCACCCGCACCGGCCAGTACTCGATCTTCAAGGAGTACACCAAGCTGGTCGACGACCAGTCCGAGCGTCTCGCCGCGCTGCGTGGTCTGTTCAAGTTCAAGAAGGGCCTGCGCGCGCCGATCTCCATCGACGAGGTCGAGCCCGCCTCGGAGATCGTGAAGCGGTTCTCGACCGGCGCGATGAGCTACGGCTCCATCTCGGCCGAGTCGCACGAGACCCTCGCTATCGCGATGAACCGGCTCGGTGCCCGCTCCAACTCCGGTGAGGGCGGCGAGAGCCCCGCTCGCTTCGAGGTGGAGGAGAACGGCGACTGGCGCCGGTCGGCGATCAAGCAGGTCGCGTCGGGTCGCTTCGGCGTCACCGCGCACTACCTGACCAACGCCACCGACATCCAGATCAAGATGGCCCAGGGTGCCAAGCCGGGTGAGGGCGGTCAGCTGCCCGCGCACAAGGTGTACCCGTGGGTCGCCGAGGTGCGTCACTCCACGCCGGGCGTCGGTCTCATCTCGCCGCCGCCGCACCACGACATCTACTCGATCGAGGATCTGGCGCAGCTGATCCACGACCTGAAGAACGCGAACCCGCAGGCTCGGATTCACGTGAAACTTGTCGCGGAGCCGGGTGTCGGCACCGTCGCCACCGGTGTGTCCAAGGCACACGCCGACGTCGTGCTCATCTCGGGCCACGACGGTGGTACCGGTGCTTCGCCGCTCACCTCGCTCAAGCACGCGGGTGGTCCCTGGGAGCTCGGCCTGGCCGAGACCCAGCAGACGCTGCTGCTCAACGGCCTGCGCGACCGCATCGTCGTCCAGGTCGACGGTCAGATGAAGACCGGCCGCGACGTGATGATCGCCGCCCTGCTCGGCGCCGAGGAGTTCGGTTTCGCGACCGCTCCGCTGGTCGTCTCGGGCTGCATCATGATGCGCGTGTGCCACCTCGACACCTGCCCGGTGGGTATCGCCACCCAGAACCCGGTGCTGCGCGAGCGCTTCTCGGGCAAGCCCGAGTTCGTCGAGAACTTCATGCTGTTCATCGCCGAGGAAGTGCGTGAGCTGCTCGCCGAGCTGGGCTTCCGCACGCTCGACGAGGCCATCGGCCGGGTCGACCTGCTCGACACCGCCAAGGCCAAGGAGCACTTCAAGGCCGCCAAGCTCGACCTGTCCCCGATTCTCGACATGCCGGAGACGGCGTTCATGAACCAGGACACCCGCTGCACCGGCACCCAGGACCACGGTCTGGACAAGGCGCTGGACAACGAGCTGATCGCCCAGGCCGCGCCCGCGCTCGAGCGTGGCAAGGCCGTGAAGATCGAAACCAAGATCACCAACGTGAACCGCACGGTCGGCACCATGCTCGGCCACGAGGTGACCAAGCTCTACGGTGGCGCGGGCCTGCCCGACGACACCATCGACATCACCTTCAACGGTTCGGCGGGCAACAGCTTCGGCGCGTTCGTCCCGGCCGGTATCACGCTGCGTGTGCAGGGTGACGCCAACGACTATGTCGGCAAGGGCCTTTCGGGTGGCCACATCGTGGTCCGCCCGTCGCTGGACGCACCCGCCGGCTTCGTCGCCGAGGACAACATCATCGCGGGCAACGTGATCATGTTCGGCGCCACCAGCGGCCGCATCCTGATCAACGGTGTCGCGGGCGAGCGGTTCGGCGTGCGTAACTCCGGCGCCACCGCGGTCGTCGAGGGTGTGGGCGACCACGCGCTCGAGTACATGACCGGTGGCCGCGTGGTCATCCTCGGTGGTACCGGCCGCAATCTCGGTGCCGGTATGTCCGGTGGTGTGGCGTTCGTCTACGACCCGGAGGGCACGCTCGCCGAGCGCGTCAACCCGGATCAGGCCGATGCGATCGAGCAGCTCTCCGGTGACGACTTCACCTGGCTGCGCGACATCATCAGCACCCACCGCGACGAGACGGGTTCGGCTGTGGCCGAACGCATCCTGAGCGACTGGTCCCAGCAGGTGAACCACTTCGTGAAGGTCATGCCCCGCGAATACAAGAAGGTTCTGCTCGCCATCTCCGAAGCCGAGAAGAGCGGCAAGGACGTTGACGAGGCGATTATGGAGGCGGCTCGTGGCTGACCCACAAGGATTTCTGAAGCACACCTCGCGGGAACTCCCGGCGCGTCGACCGGTCGAGCTGCGTCTGCTCGACTGGAAAGAGGTCTACGAGGACAAGTTCTCCCACGAGACCCTGCAGAAGCAGGCCAGCCGCTGTATGGACTGCGGTATCCCCTTCTGTCACAACGGTTGTCCGCTCGGGAACCTGATCCCCGAGTGGAACGACCTGGTGTACAAGGACTCGTGGCGCGAGGGCATCGACCGGCTGCACGCCACCAACAACTTCCCGGAGTTCACCGGGCGCCTGTGCCCGGCGCCGTGTGAGGCGTCGTGCGTGCTCGGCATCAACCAGCAGCCGGTGACCATCAAGCAGGTCGAGGTCGAACTCATCGAGAACGCCTTCGACGAGGGCTGGGTCACCCCGGTGTACCCGACCCGCCTGACCGGCAAGAAGATCGCCGTCGTCGGTTCGGGCCCGGCCGGTCTGGCCGCCGCGCAGCAGCTCACGCGTGCCGGTCACACCGTCACCGTGTTCGAGCGCGACGACCGCATCGGTGGCCTGATGCGCTACGGCATCCCGGAATTCAAGATGGAGAAGTCGGTCATCGACCGGCGTCTGGCGCAGATGGAGGCCGAAGGCACCATCTTCAAGACCGGCGTGAACGTGGGTGTCGACATCACCGCCGAGCAGCTGCGTGAGCGGTTCGACGCGATCGTGCTCGCCGGTGGCGCCACCATCGCCCGCGACCTGCCGATCCCGGGCCGCGAGCTCGACGGCATCCACCAGGCCATGGAGTTCCTGCCGCTGGCCAACCGTGTGCAGCTCGGCGACGACATCACCGACGAAGAAGGCCTGCCGCCCATCCACGCCAAGGGCAAGAAAGTCGTCATCATCGGTGGCGGCGACACCGGCGCCGACTGCCTCGGCACCTCGCACCGCCACGGTGCCGAGTCGGTGCACCAGTTCGAGATCATGCCCCGTCCGCCGGAGGAGCGCGCAGGCTCCACCCCGTGGCCGACCTACCCCCTCATGTACCGGGTCTCCTCGGCGCACGAGGAGGGCGGCGAGCGCGTGTTCTCCGTGAACACCGAGCGTTTCGTCGGCAAGGACGGCAAGGTCACCGGCCTCGAGGCCCATGAGGTCAAGATGGTCAACGGCCGTTTCGAGAAGGTCGAAGGCACCGACTTCACCCTCGAAGCCGACCTGGTCCTGCTGGCCATGGGCTTCGTCGGCCCGCAGAAGCCGGGCCTGCTGACCGACCTCGGCGTCGGTTACGACGGCCGTGGCAACGTCCAGCGCGACAAGAACTGGGCCACGAACATCCCCGGCGTCTTCGTCGCAGGCGACATGGGCCGCGGCCAGTCGCTCATCGTCTGGGCCATCGCCGAAGGCCGCGCCGCCGCGGCCGCCGTCGACAAGTACCTCGAGGGCGAAACCGCGCTCCCCGCGCCGATCCCCCCGACCGCTGTCGCCCAGCGGTAATCAGTTCGACCGAAGGCGCCCACGGACTCGCCAGTCCGTGGGCGCCTTCGTCGTCACACCGCAGGTGGCGCCGGAGTTTGCCAGGGATATGCGTCGGGTATGAATCCCTAAGGCGCTCAAAGACTTAGGGGTGCCGATAATGGACGTGGCCGATCTTCCTTGCAGCACATAGACTTTCCGTGACGAGGTGTACGGGAGATCCGAGGGGGAGCTGTGCCGTTGCCGCCGGGAACGTTGGCGTATCTGCGCCGCGCAGCAGAGCGCGGTGACGGTACCGCTATGCACAACCTTGCCCACTTCTACCATGATCACAGCGATTACGAGGGTGCGGAGTACTGGTTCCGGCGGGCGGCGGCGGCGGGGCATACGCGCTCGATGAACAATCTCGCGGTGTTGCTCGATCAGTTCGGGGAGCTGGCCGAGGCCGAGATCTGGTATCGGCGGGCGGCGGCGGGCGGCAACGGCAACGCCATGTACAACCTGGCCACCATGCTGTATCAGAGCGGCGACATCGCCGAAGCCGAAACCTGGTACCACCACGCGGCACTCGCGGGGCACGTGGACGCCATGTACAACCTCGCGCGGTTGCTCGAGGACGACAACCGGCTCGACGACGCCGAAGCGTGGTACGACGAGGCGGCCGCGGCGGGCGACATCGACTCGATCAACAATCTCGGTCTGCTGCTGCGTCGGCGGGGCGCGATCACGGCGGCCCGGCGCTGCTTCCGGCGCGCCGCCGATCTCGGTCATCCGAAGGCGATGGCCAATCTCGCGGCTGTCCTCGAATCCGAAGGGGCGCACCGGGAAGCCGAATCCTGGTATCGCCGCGCGGCCGGCTGATCCGGTCCGCCTCGAACACGACTCCTCGACTCGGTTCTGCCCTGTCATCGGCCACCACCGAAGTGGGGGCACCCGCTGAGTGGCGCTGACGTGCATTCGCACTATGGCGAGTTCTGCGAAGACTATTAAAACGGAAGTTCGCCACCGGGTCGCTGAATGATGGAAACCGGGATTGACCACGGGCTTCGATGGATGTCGGCGAACCAGTCCGTCGGTTACCGAAAAGTATTGATACCGAGCGGTTTTCCAGCAACCACCAGCAAACTTCGGGGGCGCAGTAATTTTCCCGCGTTCGGGATGCGGAAATTTGCGGGCGGGTATAGCGTCTCGTGCTGTCGAACATTTTCGAGGACAGACCGGGGGTGCGGGTGAATTCTCTCGACGGCTGCCTGAAACGCATCATGGACATTCCCGGTGCGTGCGGCGTGACGCTGGTCGACGGTGCCAGCGGCCTGGCGGTGGCCGCCGTCGGTGCGCACGACATCGTCGACGAGCACGAGGACGCCGCGGGAACCACCGACGTCATGCGGACGGTCCTCGCGTGCACCGCGCTCTCGAGCACCGCCACCGACGACGACGTCCGCGAACTGATCGTCTGCCGTGACAGAGGCTTTCACCTGCTGCACCTGCTCGACGGCGATTTCGAGGGAAGACTTTTCGTCCACGCGGTATTTGACGGCGCCGGCGCCAATCTGGGAATGGCGCGCTATCAGCTCAAGGCCGCGCTGGAAGAAATGGCCCGCCGATGAGCGCGGCCCTCGCCGAAGAACTCCAGCGGCTCGAAGAACAGGGCTCCACCGGCATATTGCGGGCCGGCGACGGCGAATTCCATTTGGCCCGTGGCGCTATCGCCTCCGTCGGTTGCCGGCGCACCATCGGTCTCGACCGGCTGGCCGTCGAAGCCGGTGTCGCGACCGACGAGGATCTGCGCCGCGCCCGCGCGGGCGAGCCGGGCGCGCTGCTGCGCCGCCCACGCCTGGAGACTCTCGCGCGGCTCTCGGCCTACGACGCGGCCTACTTTCTGCTCGAAACCGAAGCCGAAGCGGAGTTCGTTCCGACGGAGGAGCACTGGCTCGCTCCGGTGTGCCGGATCGCGCCGCACGCACTGGTGAGCGAATGCGCGCGGCGCCGACGCCCCGAGGCCGGTCCGTGGACCGCCGACATGGTGTCGACGGTCCCCGTCTCGCCCGCGCATCGGCCACGCAAACGCACGGTCCTCACCGTCGGCCAGGCC
This sequence comes from Nocardia sp. NPDC050378, assembly GCF_040655675.1. Taxonomy (NCBI): domain Bacteria; kingdom Bacillati; phylum Actinomycetota; class Actinomycetes; order Mycobacteriales; family Nocardiaceae; genus Nocardia; species Nocardia sp. NPDC050378. The sequence goes on along the minus strand of NZ_JBFAKI010000001.1, from coordinate 196,359 downwards.
GAAGTACTCGCCGCCGCCGACAACCATCGCACCATCGCCGACATCGCCCGCGAGCTCGGCCGGACCACCTACGGCTGCCTCGTCGCCGTCCGCGACCTGACCAGAGCCGGGCTGATCGAGGCGCCGGAACCCGTCGAGCCCGAGCGTCACGCCCGCCCGGCGCCCCTGCCTGAGCACGGTCGTCATGCAGCGCCATCGGGCACGGGTTACGCCGCAGCGCAGGAGAATTCGATCAGTGGCTCGGCGCTGATCGCGTCTGCTCGGGTGGTATCGGCGGCGAATCCGGCCCCACCGCTCCCGCGCCGCGTCCCATCACCGGTAGCCCCACCGACTCCGGGCAGGCACGCGCTCGTCGAGGAAGCGAGCGCGGCCGCCCGGACCCCCGACGCGACAACTCGTACCTCTGACACGACCGCCCGGACCCCGGATGCGACAACGCCTGTCGCGAGCACCACCTCCCGGACCGCGGACCAGAACTCCCAGAGCACGGAAACCTACTCCCGGACACCCCCGGTGGACCAACCCTGGCAGCAGGTGGATCGCGCGCTCCTGATCCGCATCAGGACGGCGTTGGCGGAGCTGGCATGACCGGGCGCAGGAACCTGCTCGGCGAGTGGAGGGAAAAGTTGACCAAAATGCCGCTGCCCGAACGTAAGCCGACCGGTTCCGAGCTCACCGGACCGACCCCGTACGGCCAGGACCAGACCACGCGACCGCTGCCGCAGAGCTATCCGGCCGTCCAGGCCGAGCTCACCGGCCTGCGCGAGCGCGTCCCCCACCTCACCGGCACGGTCGTCGCCTCCAGCGACGGCCTGCTCATCGAACACGACCTACCCGCCCATATCGAACCGGCCGGGATGGCGGCGCTGGCCGCCGCGCAGCTGTCGCTGTCGTACCGGTTGGCGAGCACCGCGCACGGCGGTGGTTTCAACGAGGTCGTCGTGCACGGCAGCGACGGGCAGGTGGTGATCTACGCCGCCGGGTACACCGCGCTCACCGTGCTCGCGGGCCCGGATGTGAACGTCGGCCGGCTCCACCTGGAGTCGCGTCCGGTAGCTCGCGCCATCGCCGCTCATCTGGCGGCGGCGCACGATTGAAAGGTACGACATGTCGAATATGGATCTGGCGCTCAAGGACATGATGGTGATCGACGGCGCGATCGGCGCCGCGGTCGTCGACTACAGCAGCGGCATGGCCCTCGGAATGCTCAGCAGCAGCAAGTCGTTGGACCTGCAGGTCGCGGCGGCGGGCAACACCGAGGTGGTGCGCGCGAAGCTGCGGACCATCGAGCAGCTCGGTCTCAACGAGGAGATCGAGGACATGCTCATCACCCTCTCGGGTCAGTACCACGTGATCCGGCCGATGACCGGACGCAAGTCCAAGGGGCTTTTCCTCTACCTGGCGCTGGACCGCACCCGCGCCAACCTCGCCCTGGCCCGCCACCGGCTCAAGGGCATCGAGGAGGAGCTCGAGGTCTAGGCCGGCGCGGGCCGGGTGAGTCGCGGGCTCACTCGGCCGAAATGAATTCTGTGACAACGATCGGACAAGCTCGTCATACTCATGTGGCACAGGCGCGGTAGTACCTCTATTGTGATTCGCGGCGAGGTCTGGGAGCCACACGTAAACGGGGTTTGCTCTCCAGCGGCGAGCAAGGTGGAACTGGAGCGGTATGCAGGTGAAGAAGATTGTCGCGGCGCTCGGTGCGTCCGCGGCGATGTTGTCCGGAATCGTTGTCGGCAGCGGGAGTGCCAGTGCGGCGCCTGCCTGCCCGAGTCTCTACGTCGTCGCCATTCCCGGCACATGGGAGACCGGCATCGACAAGCCGCCGGGGCCCGGCATGCTGTCCGGCGTCACCAACGGGCTGCCGCGCAATGTCGACGTCGACTACGTGACCTACGCGGCGACCGCCTTCCCGTGGGAGGGCGATGTCTACGGCAATTCCAAGAAACAAGCGGTGAATTCGGCGCGCGGCCTCATCTCGGCCAAGCTCGCACAGTGCGGTGACACCAAGGCCGCCCTTGTCGGCTACAGCCAGGGCGCCGACGCCGCGGGTGATCTCGCGGCCGAGATCGGCACCGGGCTCAGCACCATTCCGGCCGATCGAGTGGCCGCGGTCGGCCTGATCTCCGATCCGCGCCGCGCACCCGGGGACGTGCAGGTCGGCCCGCACGCACAGGGCGCGGGTGCCGGTGGCGCGCGGCCGGGCGGCTTCGGCTGGCTCAGCGACCGCACCCGCACCATCTGCGCGGTCGACGACCTGTACTGCGCCACCGCGACCGACGATTTCGTCACCCGGTTCGCGGGCTTCCTGGCGCAGAGCTCGGACGCCAACCCGGCGAACCTGTGGCGCTACCAGATCGAGGCGGGCGCGATCATGCAGGATCTGATGGCCCACGGCGGTGTGCCGGTGCTGCAGGCGCAGCTCTCGGACGCGGCGAACCAGAAGCGGGCCAAGGATCTCGAGCAGTTCTACAAGTCGCAGGCGCACCACCTGTACGGCAGCTACTCGGTGGGTGGCGGACACACCGCCATCACCTGGATGCGCGACTGGATCGCCTCGCACGCCTGAGTTTTCGCAGGTGAAGCCGGGTGCGGGATTTCCCGCACCCGGCTTTTCTATGTGGTTCGGGCGAGGTTGCGTGGCAGCAGATCCCACACGTGACCGGACTCGTTGATCGTCGCCGCCGTTCGGGTGCCGCTGCGCGAGTAGAGGATCCGGGTGATCGAGCAGTAGTCGACGGGGAAGGTGAGCGGGCGGGCCAGGCCGAGGATGTCGGCGAGCAGCACATTGACGACCCCGCCGTGGGCGAAGGCGACGACCGTCTCGGTGTGCGGGGTGGCGGCCACGAGTTGTTCCACGGCGCTCAGCACGCGACGGGTGAAGGCGGGTCCGTCTATCTGCTCGGGCAGCAGACCGGCCTTGATCCGGGTGTAGGCGTCGGCGAATTCGGTCTTGGCGTCTTCGATGGGGATGTAGGCGGGCAAATCGCGGTCGTATTCGGCGAGGTCGTCGATGATGTCGACGGGCAGGTCGCGGGCGAGCGCGGTCGGTGCGGCGGTATCGCGGGCACGTCGCTGGGGGCTCGACACGATGCGGGTGATCTCGTGGGCGGCCAGCGCGGCGGGGACCCGCTCGGCCTGACTGCGGCCGATGTCGGTGAGACCTGGATCGGCGGCGGTGGTACTTGCCACGACCTTGTCGGGCTGGGCATGACGCACGAGAATCAGCTGCACGTCACCCACTGTGCCCCATGAGGGGGTGACTTGTCGTCCAGGGGCGGTACAGGTGCGGGCTCGCGGCGCGCGTGCGCGCTGCCGCGAGCCCGGCGAAATCAGATCATGGCTGGCCGTACGGCGGCTGGCCGTAAGGCGGCTGACCACCCTGTCCCGGGCCGCCGCCGTAGGGCGGCTGGTTCGGCGGCTGGTTGTTCTTCTTCTTGTTCTTGAGCATGAAGACGAGGCCGACGACGGCGAGGACGACCAGCAGGCAGCACACGCCGCCGATGATGAGACCCTTGCTGCTCTTCTTCCCCTTCTTCTTCGCGGCCAGTTCGGTGACCAGATCCGAGCCGACGAACGTGTCGATGCTGCTCGCGAGCACCTGTGGGTCGACCAGTGCGGCCGATGTCAGCAGGTCAAGGTACATATTCTTCCCCATCCGATGGTGTGTTGTCCCGGCATCCTCCCGGTGCCGGAACATCCGAGAGTACTGCTGTCGCTGCGGGTTTCGTCAGGAAAACCGCAGGACGCAGTGGTTCATCGCTGTGTCGCGCAAGATCGTTTACAGCCAGGGTCCGTGTACCCGTTTTCAGCGCGGTTTCACCAACGGAAACGGCAGAGTCTCGCGGATGCCGCGTCCGGTGATGAACATGACCACCCGGTCGACCCCGATACCGAGACCGCCGGTCGGCGGCATGGCGTGCTCGAGCGCCTGCAGGAAATCCTCGTCGAGCTCCATCGCCTCGGGGTCGCCACCGGCGGCGAGCATGGACTGTTCGGTGAGGCGACGCCGCTGTTCGACGGGGTCGGTGAGCTCGCTGTAGGCGGTGCCGAGTTCGACCCCCCAGGCCACCAGATCCCAGCGTTCGGTCACGCCCTCGGTGCTGCGGTGGGACCGGGTCAGGGGGGAGACCGAAGTGGGAAAGTCCAGGTAGAACGTCGGCTCGGTGGTCTTCGCCTCCACCAGGTGCTCGTACATCTCGAGCACTACCTGGCCGGCGTCCCATCCGCGCTGATAGGTGACACCGGCCGTGTCGCACAGCTCGCGCAAGCGGGTGAGGTCGGTCGCGGCGGTCACCTCGGTGCCGAGGGCCTCCGACAGCGCGCCGTGCACCGTGCGTACCCGCCATTCGCCGGAGATGTCGACCTCGGTGCCGTCGGGGCGTAGCACCACCTCGGCGCCGTTGGCCGCGACCGCCGCGTCCTGGATCAGACGGCGGCACAGCTGCAGCATCCGCAGATAGTCGCTGTGCGCCTCGTACGCCTCGAGCATGGTGAATTCCGGGTTGTGGCTGTAGTCCACGCCTTCGTTGCGGAAGGTCCGCCCGATCTCGAACACCTTCTCGATCCCGCCGACACACAGCCGTTTGAGGTACAGCTCAGGCGCGATGCGCAGGTACAGGTCGAGGTCGTAGGCGTTGATGTGGGTGCGGAACGGGGTGGCGTTGGCGCCGCCGTGGACCTGCTGCAGGATCGGTGTCTCCACCTCGAGGAAACCCCAGTCGTGCAGTGACTCGCGCAGCGAATGCAGAACGGCGCTGCGTTTGGCGAGCAGTTCGCGGCTGTCGGCGTTGATCGCCATGTCGACGTAGCGGCGCCGGACCTTGGCCTCCGGATCGGTGAGGCCACGCCATTTGTCGGGGAGCGGGTGCAGGCACTTGCCGTTCATCCGCCAGTCCTGGGCCAGCAGCGACAGCTCGCCGCGTCTGCTCGTGCCGATCCGGCCGCTCACCTCGATGAGGTCACCGAGGTCGAAGTCGGTGCTGAATTCGCCCGCCCGGGCGCCGACCCGTTCGCGGTCGATGAGCAGCTGGAGATCACCGGTCCAGTCGCGGACCACCGCGAAGATCACCCCGCCGTAGTCGCGGATGCGGGTGATCCGACCGGCCACGCGCACGGTTGTTCCGTGCGGGCAACGGCGTGCGTCGGCGATGGTGTGGGTGGGCGGATAGGCGGCGGGGTAGGGGTCCACGCCGCGCGCGGTGAGGCGGTCGAGGGTGGTCATCCGCACGCGGACCTGTTCGGGGCGGCGGGGGCCGGACTCCTCGTCGGCGTCGATGCCGTCGGGGGCGCTGCCGTCGGCGTGCAGGCCGGTGACCGTCGCCGGAACGGCGGGCGTGGTCCCGGTGTGGACAGCCGGGTCGGGTTGTGGGCCCAGGCGCGGCAGGAACCCCTCGGCCAGTCCGCTCGCCATCGCGACCCGCGGCAGTTGCCTGCGGTCCTCGTACAGGAAGAACCGTGGCACCCAGCGCGGGTGGTACTTCACGTTCGAGCGGTACAGCGCCTCGAGCTGCCACCAGCGCGAGAAGAACAGCAGCACACCGCGCCAGGCACGCAGCACCGGTCCGGCACCGATGCGGCCACCCTCGGCGAACACCGAGCGGAACACCGCGAAGTTCAACGAGATCCTGGTGATGCCGTACTGATCGGCATCGAGGGCGAGCTGCGAGATCATCAGCTCCATCACGCCGTTGGGGCTCGCGGGATCGCGGCGCATCAGTTCCAGCGACACCCCCGTGCGTCCCCACGGCACGAACGAGAGCATCGCGTGGACCCGTTCGTCGTGGTCGATCGCCTCGACCAGCAGGCAGTCGCCGTCGAGTGGGTCGCCGAGGCGGCCGAGCGCCATCGAGAAGCCGCGTTCGGTCTCGGTGTCGCGCCAGGTGTCGGCGCGCGCGATCACCTCGGCGAATTCGGCAGACGATATCTCACTCGCCCGGCGCACCCTGATCCCGAAGCCGTTCTTGCGCAACCTGTTCGCGGCTTGGCGCACGGGCTTCATGGCGGGGCCTGCCAGCGAAAATGTGCGGGTGTCGAGCACGGCTTCGTCGCCGAGGCGCAGCGCCGACAGACCCGCCTGCTGATACGTCAGCGCGCCCTGCTCGCTGGCGCCCATCACCGCCGGTGCCCAGCCGAATCGGTCGGCCTGCTCGAGCCAGGCCCGGACAGCTTGCGGCCAGCCCTGTTTCGGCCCGATCGGATCACCGGCCGCCAGGCAGACGCCGAGCTCAACGCGATAGGTGATGGCCGCCTTGCCGTTCGGGGCGAAGACGACCGCGCGGTCGCGGCGGGTGGCGAAGTAGCCGAGCGAGTCGTCCACATCGCCGCTGGCGAGCAGGCCGCGCAGCGCTGACTCGTCGAGCGCGGTCATGGCGTTGCCTGCCCGTTGCGACCGCAGCAGCACGATCACGGCGGCGATCAGCGCGAGGGCGCCGAGCAGACCGAGCACGAAATCCACCCAGCCCGGCGGGTGCCCGTCGAAGTGTTCGTTGTCGACCAGGACGGCCGCGGTCACCCGCGACACCGCCCACAGCGGTCGCTGCGCACCGCGCGGCAGCGAACCCGGGAACAGCTCGACCAGACCCCAGCCCAGCAGGCACCCGAACGCACAGCCGCCGACCAGCACCGCGAGCGCCTTGCGCACCGCACCCGGCCGCACCCGGGTGTAGAACTCCGCGCGGGCGGCGATCAGGATCGCCAGCACCACACCGTGCACGAGGAACGCCACCAGCGGATCCAGCTCCCGCGTGCTCGCGTAGTCGACGATGTTGGTGATCGCGTACAGCGTCAGATAGATGACGAGCAACCACCACGCCACCCGTTTGCGGCTCGCCGCCGCACCGGCCAGTAACCCGACGACCAGCGCCCACACCAGACTCGTGTCGGGCGCGTCGAAATAGTGGGTGTCCACATAATCGCGCGGCACCTCGGTGAGCTGCCGCAACCCCGGTGACAGGCTCCAGAGCGCGCACAGCACCGCGAACACACCGAGCGCCAGCCCGGTGATGTGCGGTACCTCGGAGAACCTGCCGTGCGCGCGATGGGGCACCCGGTCGACAGAGCTGCTGGGGTGTTGCTCGGCCCGCGTGGAAGTCACCGATCCAGTGTGCGTGCCCACGGGTGCGAACCGCAGGGGGTCGCCGACGGCGTGTTCGTCACCGTGGGCCCGGTGGACGACCGGATTTCCCGACGGGGTAAGTATTAGCGCATGTCGGAACCAGTGGACGTGCCGATCGATGACGAGGTCATCCGGCTCGGGCAATTCCTCAAACTGGCCAACCTGATCGATTCCGGTTCGGAGGCCAAGTCGGTGATCGCCCAGGGTCTGGTCCGGGTCAACGACGAAGTGGAACTGCGCCGCGGCAGGCAGCTACAGGTCGGCGACGTCGTTGTTCTCGCCGGTCACAAGGTGCGGGTCAGCGGAGCCTGAAACCACGGTCTCCACGCACCTCCCGACCTCGAGGAGGGATCGCCGACGAAGTCGGCGGTCGGCGGCCGTCCCGACGCTCAGGTGCCGTTGCGTAGGCGACGAAGGAGCAAGCAACGGTGCCTGATCGTCGGGACCTGTGGGGCCGCCGACTCGAGCGCGCCAGCGCTCCTATGACACCGCGCGGACTACGACGCCGTCGTGGTCGCTGTAGAGCATCTCGCCGGGGACGAAGGTGATGCCGCCGAACTCCACCGGCACGTCGCGTTCGCCGCTGCCGGTCTGGGTGCTCTTGCGCGGGTTGGTGCCGAGCGCCTTCACCCCGATGTCGAGGGTGCGCAGGATGGCCGAGTCGCGCACGGCGCCGTTGACGACGACGCCCGCCCAGCCGTTGTCCACGCCGCGGCCCGCGATGATGTCGCCGACCAGCGCGGTGTGCACGCTCGCCCCGCCGTCGACGACCAGCACCTTGCCCTCGCCCGGTTCGCCGAGGGTCTGCTTGACCAGCAGGTTGTCCTGGAAGCAACGGATCGTGGTGATCCGCCCGGCGAACGCTTGACGGCCACCGAACTGGATGAACTGGGTATCGCAGCTGCGGATCTCGGGGCCGATCTCATCGGCCAGATCGGCGGTTGCCACTACATTCGCTGATTCGGTCATGACGCCGATTGTGTCAGGTGGTCGGGCGGTGGGCCTTCTCGATCTCGCTGATGAGCGCCTCGGTGGTGTGTTTCACGGCGATCTTGATGAACGGTTCGATGGTCTTGCCGAGCATCTTGCCCGCGATACCGCCGGGCACGAAGTACTGGATGTGCGCGTCGATGGTGCTGGTGTCGGCGCCCTTTGGCGTGAAGACGAACGTCGAGAGGATCTCGAAACCCTTGATCGACTTGGTGCCGATCACCGAGCCTTCCTCCCAGCGCACCACTTCGATGCGGGAGGTGAGCGAGGCGGGGCCGAGCTTCATCTTCCCGTCGAACTTCGCGCCCACACCTTCGGTCTGTTCGGTGACGGGGGTGAAGGACTCGATGCCGTACCAGAATTTCGGCAGGTTGCGATAGTCGTTGACAAAGGCGAATGCCGTTTCGGCGGGCGCTGCGCAGTCTTCGACAATCCTCACGTCGCTCATACCGGCAACTGTAATGCGTTTGTATGGCGTCTAAGCGGTCACGGCCAGTGTGGCGGCCAAGCCGAGCGCCACCGCCATGAGCGTCACCTCGATCGCCGCGTTGCGGACCGACACGTCCGCGGTGACGCGGTGCTCGGCGGCCCGGCCCACCCAGGTGCGCCGCCACCACCAGCCGAGCCCGGCGAGCATCGCGAGCACAATCACCTTGGCAAGCATGATCCGTCCGTAGCCGGTGGTCACCAGGGCGGGCACCGAGCCGAGGCGGACGAGGCCGTCGATGAGCCCGGTCACCGCGATCATCGCGACCAGCGGCGCGGCGGCGGTCGAGTAGCGGGGCAGCGCGCTCGCCCAACCGCCGCGCGTGCGCACGACCAGTGCCAGCGCGAGCAGCAGCCCGAACCACGCCGCCGCGGCCAGGGCGTGGACCGCGACGAGCACCGATCCGAGCACCTGCTGCGACATGTGCCCGGTGATGGGTCGCAGGGCGAGTGCGACCGCCGCGAACACCAGGACCAGGTCGGCCGAGGCGTCGTCGGGCCTGCGGAACGCCCACGCGGCGTAGCAGGCGACGGCGGCGGTGCAGAACAGGATGGCGATCCCGATCTGCCCGCCGCTGAGCCTGCCGAGGAACGTGCCGAATTCGCCCGCGGCGAGTTCGTGCACCGGCACGCCCACGATGCCCGCCGCCTCGCACACCAGCAGGGTGAACTCGGCGCCCAGCCAGATCGTGGCCAGCACCGCGACCGGCCGCCACGCCACCGCGAGCCGGTGGTCGAGGCGGGGCAGCGCGGCCAGCCCGAGCACCGTCGCGCCCGCGCCGTCGGCGATCACGCGCGCCCACGCCGCGGCCGGAAAACCACCGGTCCGGCGCAGTATCCAGGCGAGTACCACTCCGGCGAGGGCGGCGACGACGACCGGAACCAGCACGCGCCACCGGCCTCCGGTCGTCATCGGCGCCTACTTCTTGCGGCCGGTGCCGAGCAGCGCCACCGCGAGACCGACGCCGAACAGCACGACACCACCGGCGACGAACACCCACACGGGCACGCCACCGGACTCCTCGCCGTCGGAGCCCTCGTCCTCGCCGGGCTTGGCGCCCGGTGTCCCGGTGCCTTCCTTGGTGAGGGTGAAGGTCCGCGTCCCGCTGACGGGATGACCGTCGGCGGAGGTCACCCGGAACGCCATGGTGTATTCGCCGACCGGCCCGAGTTCACCCACTTCCACACTCACCGTGCGGCCCTCGACCACCGGCTTGCCCTTGGACCACAGCCGCCCGTCCGGACCGACCACCGTCAGCGACGGAAACGTCTGCTGCAGTTCCTCGTTGAAGGTGATGCTCGCGCGCGCCGGGCCTACCTCGATCGACGAACCGTCCTCGGGAACGCTGCTCACGGCACCGGAGTGCGCGTTCGCGATCCCGGTCGCGCCGAAGATCAGGGCGAACAGGCCGGCGACCAGGGTGATGGCGAACCGCCGTGCCAGGCGACGCCGCGCCGACCGATTGATCTCGGCCACAACCTCGTTCGGCACGACGACCTGCGTCGAGGTCTGTCGCGAGCGCCCGGACACCGCAGGGGTCTGACAGCGTTCCATCACGACTTCCTCGACCGCGCGACGAGCCCGAGACCGAGCGCGGCGGCGAACAGGCCGAGTGCCAGGCCGATACCGCCGGTCCAGCGAGCCACCGAGTCGGACTCCGCTTCGGCGGGCTCGTCGGTGGCGACGTGGTGGTCACCGCCGTCGGAACCACCGGATTCGCTGAGTGCCAGTGTGGGCGCGGGGTATTCGGGCTCAGCGCCGCCGGTGCTCGGCTGATCCCAGGCGACGACCTTGCCGTCGCTGTAGGTCTGCCGCGCGGGGAAGGTCACCTCGTCCTGGGTGGGCAGCGGTCCGAGCGAGAGCACGAAACGCTGGAACTGACCCGGTCCGACACCGGGGTTGCCCGGCTCGGCGGTCCAGGCGACGGCCACTGCCTCGCCCTTGTCGTTGCGTTCGATGCGGGAGGACCAGCCCGGCATCGGTTCGGTGCGAACGCTTTTCAGGTTCGGCACGGTGACGCTCACCGAGGTGGTCGAGGCGGTGTCGGATTCGTTGGGCACCTTGAAGGTGGCGACGGTGTACTTGCCTTTGGCGGCGCCGGGCGCGTCGACGGTGACGTGCGCCGCCGCCGAACCGCAGGCGGCGAGCACGAGTGCGGCCGCGAGACCGGCCGTTGCCGTCCCACGGGTGATGAAGTTGTGCATGGAATGCCTTCTGTCCGAAGAGTTCTGATGTCGAGTGAGATCAGGCGGACAGCGGCGGTGCGCGCGGACATCGCACACCTTCCCGACGGGTGCCGAGGACGATGTCGACGTTTTCCGTCCAGCGCGCGGCACGGTGCGTGATGTCGATTCGCGCAACGGTGAGGACCGCCCGGATCACGCCCGACGCAACGAGATACAGCCGTTCGGCGACGAGAATCAGTGCGGCACAGACGACCGCGGCCAGCAGGTGCGCCACGACCATCGGCGCACTCGGCAGGTGCAGCACATCGAGAACGCCGCCGTGATGATCGAGCGTCCCGGTCAGCGCGTAGTGCCCGGCCCATTGACCGCCGATGAGTGCTCCCGCTGCCCGCACCCACCCGGCATCGGCACGACGCGCGAAGGTGGGGAGAGCCCGGCCCCCGGCGAACGCGCCCGTCGCGAGCGAAACCAGCAGCAACAGCGCGATTTCCGCCGAGCGCGGCACCCCACCACCGGCCATACCGTGCGCGGCGACGGCCAACGCGCCGACGAGTACGCCGCAGCCACCACCGCGCAGGCGGGAGGTGAGCTGCGGCGTCGTCACAGGTTCAGCGGACGCCGAGGCGGGCCAACGCGTCGTTCTCCAGGACCGACAGTTCGGTGGAGATGGAGGTGTGCACGGCCTTGCGGCGCGCCGCGGGCATCTGCTCGGCGGTGCGCACGGCGACGGTGAGGTCGGTCAGCCGCGAACGGGCCGCCTCGACGAACTTCTTGGTTTCGCCGTCGGGGGAGTCGGCCGCGATCTTGTCCAGCGCGTTCTCGGTGTTGGTGATGCGGGCCTGCAGGCGGGCGCCGTGGCCGCTGAACTCGCCGAGCTGGTCGAGGCCGATGCCCAGCTGCTGTGCCTTGCGCGCGTCGAGCTGCCCGCGCACCAGGGTGGCGCCACGGTAGGCCAGCGGCGCGAGCACCGGGATCAGCACCCGCGCCACCCCGATGTACTTGCGGATCTGGGCCGCGCTGAACAGTTCCCGATCGGCCTTGGCGGCCAGCTTCTGTGCCGCCTTCTCCTCGGCCTGCAGCGCGGCGATCTGCGCCTTGGCCACCTTGGCCTCGGTGCGGGCCTGCGCCTTCAGCGCGCGGCGGGTGGTCCGCTCGCCCGCCTTGGCCGCCTTGCGCTCGTTCTTGGCGCTGAGTTTCGCCTCGACGGCGGCTTTGTGCTTGAGCGCCTTCGCCTCCGCGCGACGACTGGGCCGCCGCTTACGCTTGCTGAACAACCCCATGAGATCAGGCCCTCCGTCATGCTCGCCAAGTCACGAGGCAGCGCCGTCCGGACCGGCCTGCCGTACTTCGTAGCGTAGTGGGATCAGGGTAGCGATTGGGCAATGTGTCGGGGGTAAGGACCATACTGCTGGTGTGCGTGCAGCCGAGGAGAACTTCGACAGCGGGCCGGTGACGATCCCGGCCCCGGCTTCCGCTGCGCTCGAAACCGAGCCCACAACGGCCACTTCGGCCGCTCGCGGCGGCTCCCCGGCGGCCTTCCTCGACGCGCGCTCGCTCATCGGCTGCCGTCACCGGCTGCGCCTGGACGCCGCCAACCCCGGCATGCTCGCCGAGGTCAGGGAAGACCCGGGCGTGCAGCAGCGGCGCGAGGCCGCCACCGCGTATCGCACCAAAGTCCGCGACGAACTGGTCGGCGCTGCCCCGGACGACTGGGTCGTGATCGATCCGGCGCTGCGCGCCGGGGCGCGCGCCGACGCGACCATGGCCGCGATGCGGGCCGGCGCGTCGCGTATCTGGGGTGGCCTGCTGCCCCAGGAACCCGATACCGGCCGCCGTGGTGGCGCCGAGTTCCTGCTGCGCGACGCCGATCGCGGCGGATATATCCCGATCATCGTCGTCAACCACAAGGTCACCGACCCGCGCCGCCCCGACCCGGCCGATTTCCACCCGCTCACCTCGGACCTGTTCCGCTGGGAGCCGCGCCGCGACAAGCACGTGAAGCTGCGCCCCCAGCCGCGCGACCAGCAGCGCCTGGCCCACCTCTACCGGATGTTGCAGCGCCACGGCCTGGCCAGTCCCGCGCTGGTCGGCGGCGCCATCGGTCTCGCGTTCGACCGCATCCTCGTGCACGACCTCACCGGTGTGCTCGCCGACTACGACCTGCGCTACGCCGACCGCATCGCGGTGGTGCGCGGCGAACTGCCGACCCAGCCGTCGAAGGTGCCCGAGTGCAGGCAGTGCCCCTGGTGGGTGCGCGGCCCCGATTCGGACGAGCCCGGGTGCGAGGGCGCGTTGGCGGCGATGCGGGATGTGAGTTTGGTCGCGCCCGGCTCGCGGGCGGAGGTGTTGCGCGTGCACGGCGTGCAGACCATCGACGAACTGGCCGCCTGGATCGGCGAGGAACCCGACGACTGGCAGCACGGCCCGTTCACCGAGACCGTCGTCACCGCGCGCGCCTGGATCGCCGGTGCGCCGCTGGTCCGGCGCTTCGACACCGTCAGCGTGCGCCGGGCCGACGTGGAGATCGACGTCGACCTGGAGAGTTACCAGGAAGACGGCGCCTACCTCTGGGGCACCCTGCTCGACGACGTGTACCGCCCGTTCGTCACCTGGGACCCGCTGCCCACCGACGACGAGGGCCGCTCCTTCGGCGAGTTCTGGACCTGGCTGATGGCCCGGCGCGCCGACGCCCACGCGGCGGGCAAAACCTTTGCCGCCTACTGCTATTCGCGCACCGCCGAGGACAAGTGGCTCTACGAGTCGGCCCGACGCTTCGCGGGCAGGCCCGGTATCCCCACCCACGAGCAGGTGCGCGCCTTCGTCGACTCACCCGAGTGGGTCGACATGTTCCAGGCCGTCACCGACCAGTTCATCTGCCCGAACGGCAAGGGACTCAAAAAGATCGCCCCGGTGGCCGGGTTCGGCTGGCGTGATCCCGAAGCCGGTGGTGAGGCGTCGATGGGCTGGTACCGCCGCGCGGTCGGTTACGACGCCGACAGCGACATGTCCCAGCGCACCCGGCTGCTCGAGTACAACGAAGACGACGTGCGCGCCACCCAGGTCCTGCGCGAATGGATGACCACTAGAGCTGTAGTTGAGGTTCCCTCGCTCAAGGACTTCGCCCGGTAATAACATCTAGGGCGTGACAGAAGCAGTCGAAACACTCGAGTTCCAGGCCGAGACCCACCAGCTCCTCGAGCTGATGATCCACTCGGTGTACTCCAACAAAGACACGTTCCTGCGGGAGCTGATCTCGAACGCTTCCGACGCACTGGACAAGCTCAAGCTGGCCACGTTCCAGGACAAGGACCTCGTCGCCGACACCGCCGATCTGCACATCGAGCTGGAGGTCGACTCCGACGAGCGCGTCCTGACCGTGCGCGACAACGGCATCGGCATGTCCCGTGCCGAGGTGATCGATCTGATCGGCACCCTCGCCAAGTCCGGCACCGCCGAGCTGCGCCGCAAACTCACCGAAGCCAAGTCCGACGCCGCGGCCGAGGAGCTGATCGGCCAGTTCGGTATCGGCTTCTACTCCACGTTCATGGTCGCCGACAAGGTCACCCTCACCACCCGCAAAGCGGGCGAGACCGAGGGCACCCGCTGGGAAGCCGCTGCGGGCAGCTCCACCTACACGATCGACACCGTCACCGACGCACCGCAGGGCACCTCGGTGACGCTGGCGCTCAAGAAGCCCGACGAGGACGATCACCTCTTCGATTACACGCAGGAATGGAAGCTGCGCGAGATCGTCCGCAAGTACTCCGACTTCATCGCCTGGCCGATCCGCATGCGGGTCGAGCGGACCGTGATGGAGGGCGAGGGCGAGGACAAGGTCGAGAAGACCGTTGTCGAGGACCAGACGCTGAACTCGCAGAAGGCGCTGTGGACGCGCCCGCGCAGCGAGGTCACCGACGAGGAGTACAAGGAGTTCTACCACCACGTCAGCCACGCCTGGGACGATCCGCTCGAGATCATCCCGATGAAGGCGGAGGGCACCTTCGAGTACCAGGCGCTGCTGTTCCTGCCCTCGACCGCGCCGTTCGACCTGTTCACCCGTGAGCACAAGCGCGGTGTGCAGCTCTACGTGCGCCGGGTGTTCATCATGGACAACTGCGAAGAGCTGATGCCGGAGTACCTGCGCTTCGTCAAGGGTGTGGTCGACGCGCAAGACCTCTCGCTCAACGTGTCGCGCGAGATCCTGCAGCAGGACCGTCAGATCCAGATGATCCGCAAGCGCCTGGTGAAGAAGGTGCTCTCGACGGTCAAGGATCTGCAGTCGGCCGAGGATCAGACCAAGTACCAGACCTTCTGGACCCAGTTCGGCCGGGTTCTCAAGGAGGGCTTGCTTTCCGACACCGACAACCGCGAAACCCTGCTCACCGTCTCCTCTTTCGCCTCCACCGCCTCCGAGTCCGAGCTCACTACGCTCGCGCAGTACGTGGAGCGGATGAAGGACGGCCAGGACGCGATCTACTACATGACCGGCGAAAGCCGTGCGCAGGTGGAGAATTCGCCGCACCTGGAGGCCTTCAAGGCCAAGGGGCTCGAGGTGCTGGTGCTCACCGACCCGGTCGACGAGATGTGGGTCGGTTCGGTGCCGGAGTTCGACGGCAAGAAGTTCCAGTCCATCGCCAAGGGCGAGGTCGACCTGGAGACCGAGGAGGAGAAGAAGGAAACCGAGGCCCTGCGCGAGCAGCAGGACAAGGACTTCGCCGACCTGCTCACCTGGCTCGGCACGACGCTGTCCGATGTCGCCAAGGAGGTGCGCCTGACCAACCGGCTCACCACCTCACCGGCCTGCCTGGTCGGCGACGTCTTCGACTTCACCCCGATGCTCGAGCGCATGTACCGCGCCTCGGGCCAGGCGCTGCCCGAGTCCAAGCGCATCCTCGAGCTCAACCCGACCCACCCGCTGGTCACCGGCCTGCGCGACGCCTACGACGCGCGCAAGTCCGACGCCGACGAGGGCAAGGTCCCCGAGCTCACCGAGACCGCCGAATTGCTGTACGGCACGGCGGTTCTCGCCGAGGGCGGGGAACTGAAGGATCCGGCCCGCTTCGCCCACCTGCTCACCGAGCGCCTGACCCGCACGGTGTGACACGACGCCGCCTCGGCGGGACCGTTGTGCTGTGACACAACGGGTCTCGCCGGGAGCGGTGCTGTGGGAGTTCGCGGTTCGGCTGTGCCGATCGGCCGCGCGACGGTGTTGTGACGGTTACCAGCCCAGGGGGCGCGGCCCTGTGTCCTGTGGCAACGACGCACGAGCCCGGTTCGGGAGCGGGGCACTGCTCCTAGGCTCGCGACAATGGTGGACGTGAACACCCATTACGACGTGCTGATCGTCGGATCGGGTTTCGGCGGCAGCGTCACGGCGCTGCGGCTGGTGGAGAAGGGATACCGGGTCGGCGTGCTCGAGGCGGGCCGCCGGTTCGCCGACGCCGATTTCGCCGCGACCAACTGGGACCTGCGCCGTTACCTGTGGGCGCCACGACTCGGCTGCTACGGCATTCAGCGCGTCCATCGCCTGCGCGACTGTTTCATCCTGGCCGGAGCCGGTGTCGGCGGCGGGTCGCTGAACTACGCCAACACGCTGTACAAGCCGGGGAAGGCGTTCTTCGGTGACAAGCAGTGGGCGGGCATCACCGACTGGGAAGCCGAACTGTCCCCGCATTACGAGCAGGCCACCCGCATGCTCGGGGTGGTCCGAAATCCGCTGCACACCCCGGCCGACACCGTCATCAAGTCGGTGGCCGAGGAGATGGGCGTCGGGCACACCTTCGTGCCGACTCCCGTCGCGGTGTACTTCGGCGAGCCGGGCCGCACCGACGCCGACCCGTACTTCGGCGGTGTCGGCCCCGCCCGCACCGGCTGCGTGAAGTGCGGCGAATGCATGACCGGCTGTCGGCACGGCGCCAAGAACACACTGGTCAAGAACTATCTCGGGCTGGCCGAGCAGGCCGGGGCGTCCGTGCTGCCGATGACCACCGTGACGGCCCTGCGTCCGCGAACCGACGGCACCTGGCTCGTCGACACCGAGCGCACCGGCAGCTGGATCCGCAAGCAGCGCACCACGTTCTCCGCCGATCGGGTGGTGCTCGCCGCGGGCACCTGGGGCACTCAGCGACTGCTGTTCCGCATGCGGGACCGCGCCGTCCTGCCCGCACTGTCGCCGCGCCTGGGTGTGCTCACCCGCACCAACTCCGAAGCCATTCTCGGCGCCGGTCGCACCACCGTGAACCCCGACATCGAGGTCACCACGGGGGTGGCGATCACCTCCTCGTTCCACCCGACGCCCGACACCCACGTGGAACCGGTGCGCTACGGCCGGGGGTCCAACGCGATGGGCCTGCTGAACACCTACCTCGTCGACGGCGACCAGCGCACACCGCGCTGGCTGCGCGTGCTCGGCATCGCGGGCCGTCACCCGATCCGCACCGTGCGCCTGCTGCGCACCACCCGCTGGAGCGAGCGGACCCTGATCCTGCTGGTGATGCAGAGCCTGGACAACTCCATCACCACCTACACCAAGCGTGGGCTGTTCGGCCGCCGCTACACCAGCAAGCAGGGGTACGGCCACCCCAATCCGTCCTGGATTCCGGCCGGACACGAGGTGACCCGAAGGGTCGCCGAGAAATTCGGCGCCACCGCGGGCAGCACCTGGCCCGATGTCTTCGGTGTTCCGATGACGGCACACTTCATCGGCGGATGCGCCATCGGTGCAGACTCGACCACCGGCGTGATCGACCCCTACCACCGGGTGCACGGCTATCCGGGACTGACCATCGTCGACGGTTCGGCCATTTCGGCGAACCTGGGCGTCAACCCGTCACTCACCATCGCCGCGCAGGCCGAACGGGCGGCCGCGCTGTGGCCGAACCGGGGCGAGGCCGATCCGCGACCGCCGATGGGGGAGCCTTACCGCCGGATCGCGCCCGTCCCACCGCGTGCTCCCGTTGTGCCCGCCGGTGCCCCCGCGGCCCTGCGGCTGCCCATCGAACCGGTGGACCGGTCGGCCGTCGGCGCGTGAACCCGACCGAACACCGTGCCGAATAAGCGATTTCGGGTCACCATGGACATATGGGTGGGCACGAGATTCGGCGAGCACGTCCCGAGGACTACGACGAACTGATCGGGGTGGTCGACGACTGGTGGGGGCGGGCCGTGACGCACAACCTGCCGCGCATGTTCCTCGACCACTTCCATCGCACCAGCCTGATCGCCACCGACGACGCCGGAATCTCCGGATTCCTCATCGGTTTCGGCTCGCCCGCCGACGCCGACGCCGCCTACATCCACTTCGTCGCCGTGCGTCCCGACGCCCGCAAATCCGGCCTCGGCCGCACCCTCTACGACGAGTTCTTCACGATCGTGCGCGCCGAGGGCCGAAAGCTGGTGTCGGCCATCACCTCACCGTCGAACTACACCTCGATCGACTTCCACCGCAGCCTCGGCTTCACGGTGACCGGACCGGTCGCGAACTACAACGGACCGGGCCGCGCCCTCATCACCTTCGAGCGCGTCCTGTAGAAACGCCGAACGGCGCCTCCCGAAAGGGAAGGCGCCGTTCGGTATTCGACTGCTTACCTTGGCGCCATGCGCAGGGCGCCGTCCATGCGGATGGTCTCGCCGTTGAGGTAGTCGTGGCGGGCGATGTACTCCACCAGCTGGGCGTACTCGTCGGGGCGGCCGAGCCGCGACGGGAACGGGACGCCCGCCTCGAGGTTCTTGCGGTAGTCCTCGGTGACGCCGGCCAGCATCGGGGTATCGATGATGCCGGGGGCGATGGTGTTCACCCGGATACCGAACTGGGCCAGGTCACGCGCGGCGGGCACGGTCATACCGTGCACGCCACCCTTGGACGCCGAGTACGCGATCTGACCGATCTGGCCCTCGAACGCCGCCACCGACGCGGTGTTCACGACCACGCCGCGCTGACCGTACTCGTCCACCGGTTCGGTCTTGGCGATGGCGTCGGCCGCCAGCCGCATCACATTGAAGGTGCCGAGCAGGTTCACGGTGATGACGGTGCGGAACAGCTCGAGATCGTGCGGGCCGTTCTTGGACAGGATGCGACCCGCCCAGCCGACACCGGCACAGTTCACCACGATGCGCAGCGGCGCCGGGCCCTCGGCCACCTGGGCGACGGCGGCGGCGACCTCGTCGTTGCTCGTCACGTCGGCGGCGATCAGGGTGACACCGTCGGGCACGCTGTCGCCCGCGCGTTCGATGGACTGCGGGATGTCGAGACCGAACACGGTGGCACCCGCCTCGGCCAAGCGCTTGGCGGTAGCGGCACCGAGACCGGACGCGCCTCCGGTGACGATTGCGGCGGAACCAGAAATCTCCACGAAATCTCCTGTGTTATCGGCGGCTGGCGCCGCGGTTCGCGGCGCTGAACCCCGCCGCGAACTTGGTGGTTTTGCGGCCTTATCGGCCTTCTGCCAATAATGCACCATAGCGTTCGGGGGTGTGGTGTGGCGCACCCCTACTTCGGTGTAGCCGAAATCGTCGCGAACAGCGGTGTTTGCCGGTGGTAGCGTGCCGTCATGAGATCGTTCGCCGGTCCGAGCGTGGCCGGGCGCAGGGTCCTCATCACGGGTGCCGCGCGCGGGATCGGTGCTGCGCTGGCGCGGCGGCTGGCGGCGAAGGGGGCGCGGGTCGCGCTGCTCGGGATCGAACCGGAACTGCTCGCCGAGGTGGCCGCCGAATGTGGTGATGTGCCGTGGCGCTACTGCGATGTGGCCGACCCGGCCCAGGTGGGGCGGGTGATTCCGGTGCTGGTCGCCGAACTCGGCGGGCTGGATGTGCTGGTGGCCAACGCGGGGATCGCCAAACAGATGGCGATGGTCGGTGGCGACCCTTCGGTGCTCGAGGAGACGTTGGCGGTGAACGTGCTCGGTGTGGCGTACGCGGTGCAGGCGGCGGGCCCGTATATCGCGCACGCGGATGGGTACGTCCTGATGATGTCGTCCATCTCGAGTGCCGTGCAGCTGCCGCTCGGCGGCGCCTACAGTGCGTCGGCGGCCGCGGTGGCCGCGCTCGCGGAAACGCTGCGCTTCGAATTGTCGTCCACGGGCGCCAAAGTGGGCGTCACCTACTTCGCGGGGATCGACACCGACATGACCGTGCGCGGCTTCGACACCGCCGCCGCGCACACCATCCTCGGCGGTACGAGCCTGGCGGGGATCTCGCCGATCGGCCCGGCGGTCGACGCCATGGAACGGGCTGTGGCCCGTCGCAAGGCAACGGTGTACGCGCCGTGGTGGGTCGCGATGGCCCGGCCGCTTCGCCCCTTCGCCCAGCTGGTCGTGCAACGGCTACACGGCAACAGGGTGGCGCGCGCCGTCGAGATCGCCCGCGACGAGGACGCACCGTTCACCACCGACCAACCGGCCCGGCCGCGCAGAATGGAACGGCAATGAGTGAGGAACCCGGATCGACCCTGCGTCAGCTGCCGCGCGGGCGCCACCGCCTCTCGCGCGAGGAAGTGGTCGCGTCCCAGCGCGAACGCATCCTCGTCGCGATGGGGGAGGCGATGTGCGAGAGCGGCTATGTCGGCACGCCGGTCGCGGCGGTACTCAAACGCGCCGGGGTGTCACGCGAGACGTTCTACGAGCAGTTCCGTTCCAAGGAGGACTGTTTCCGCGCCGCCTTCGACCGCGCCTCCAAGCTGCTCTCGGACCGCCTGCAGGACACCATCGCCGAACTCGCCGACGCCGACGCGCCGACCCGGATGGACCGCATCCTCACCGCCTACTTCCAGCACCTGATCGACGATCCCGCCTCCGCGCGGCTGTTCCTCGTCGAGGTGTACGCCGCGGGACCGGCGGCGATCGCGGCCCGGATGGACCTACAGCACCGGTTCGTCACGGTGGTCGCGGCGATGCTCGGCGCCGAAACCGACGAGCAGCGCTTCGCCTGCGCGACGCTGGCGGCGGCGATCGGGGCGATGGTCACCGGCAAGATCGCCGGGGGAGACCTGGACAGCCTCTGGGAGCTGAAGGATCAGCTCATCGCGTTGGCGCAGCGCTCGGGCACGGTTTACGGCAACGCCTTCGCCGGCTGATCCACCGGCTCGCGCTCACGCCGGGAGAACCGCCAGACCAGCACCCCGGCGCCGGTGAGGGCGGGGGCAAGCAGGGCGAGCGCGAGGGAGGCGACGCCGCCGACGCCGGGGACGAAGGCGTCGAGCAGGGTTTTCCCGGCGAAGAACAAGAACAGCAGACCCGAGGCGATGGCGATCCCGCGCTCGGGGAGGTGCTTACCCGCGAACTTACCGACCAGAATCGCCAGCCCGCCCGCGGCGACCATGCCCGCCACCGAGCCGATCCACACCGCGAGCCAGCTGTTGTTCGAGGCGAGCGCGGCCGCGGCGAACATGGTCCGGTCGCCGAGTTCGGCGAGCATGAAGGCGGAGATCACCACGAGGAACGCATTGCGGGTGCTGGGTGGTTCGGGGGCGGTCTCGGTGTCGTCGGCCGAGGCGAGCGCGTCGCGCAAGGTCCACACGCCGACGGCCAACAGGGTGAGCGCGGTCACCACCGCAATGGCACCAGCGGGCAACGCCGTGCCGAGAAAGTGGCCCACACCCGCGGCGATGAGGTTCACGGCGACACTGGCGACGCTGATTCCGGCCAGGACGACCCACCAGCGGTAGCGCAGCGAGAAGGTCAGCGCCATCAGCTGCGATTTGTCGCCCAGCTCGGCCAGGAAGATCACGCCGAAGCTCAGCAGGATCGTGGCGATCAATGAATTCAGCTCCCAGGTAACAACTTCCGGCCTGCGGCTGAGACGGGATGCCTTCAGCCACACCGGTCGAATGATCGGTTTCGTGGCCGAAGGTCTCGCCCACCGGTGACTACCGGTTCGCGCAGCCGGACCGCGCCGGTGGTGGCGGCGATCAGTATGTCGACTGGGCGATTGCGGGCTACTCCCCTTCGCTGTCTTCCACCATAGCGTGGTTGCTCCCGGGATGCCAACATCGCGTCACCGAAAGGGCAACGGACACAATAAGTTTGGCTGAGCGGCCCGGATAGTTCGGTTCCCCTGAATTTCGGATCGGGAAACCCTGTTGCCGGTGGTTCGCCAGACCGGCCCGCGAAAGGTTCAGGCAGCCAACAGCATTGCCAGCACGGCGGTGTCCGGGTCGCTGATCAGATCCATGCCGACCCGGCTCACCAGGGAGGTGACGGTGCCGTCGAGTTCGGCCTCGGCCCAGGCGGCCCGGTGCTCCAGACCCAGATGCGGCACGCCGGGCAGCAGTACGCACCCGGATGCGGCGCCCACGCACTCGGGCAGCGACGGCCGGGTCTGCGACGGCGGATGCAGCATCAGCAGGGCGGGCGGCACGTGCTCGGCGAAACGCCCGGGCTCGATCGCCTCGTCACCGACCACCGGGCCCTCCGCGAGGACGAGACCGACAGTGTCGGGTTCCGGATCGTCGGGCAACTCCTCACGCACCCCGAACACGGTGCTGGTGAGCAACAGCCCCGGCAGCGACGCCACCCGCACGGCGAGCACGAGCACCTGCGCCCACTCCTTGGTGGTATCCGGCCACCGCCCCGACACCACGAATCCCCGCAAACGACCATCCGCCTGAAACGGCGTGAACCCGATCGGCCCCTGAACAGTCATGACGACCTCCCGACTTACGGATAAGTCAGGAATAGCCTCCAACCCTATTGGCACACAAGTACCACTGAGTGCCAGGAACTGGTCATTCCACGCAAAAGGCCCCCCGGGCGAACGCCGGGAGGCCCTTCACGGAAGTGCTACTCACCCAAAGATGAGGCCCTTGCCCTGGTTGACGGCGCGGGCGAAGCGGTCCTGCACGTCGGCCCAGTTGACGACGTTCCAGAACGCGGTCACGTAGTCGGCCTTGACGTTCTTGTACTGCAGGTAGAAGGCGTGCTCCCACATGTCGACCTGCAGCAGCGGGATGATGCCGAGCGGCACGTTCGCCTGCTGGTCGTACAGCTGGAAGGTCAGCAGCTTCTGGCCGAGGGTGTCGTAACCCAGGACGGCCCAGCCCGAACCCTGCAGGCCGTTGGCGGCCGCGGTGAACTGCGCGCGGAACTTGTCGAACGAACCGAACTGGTCGTCGATGGCCGCGGCCAGGTCGCCTTCCGGCTTGTCACCACCGTTGGGGGAGAGGTTCTTCCACCAGATCGAGTGGTTGGCGTGACCACCCAGGTGGAAGGCCAGGTTCTTCTCGTGCAGGAAGATGGCGCTGTGATCGCCCGCTTCGCGCGCGGCTTCCAGCTTCTCCAGCGCGGTGTTCGCGCCGGCGACGTAGGCGGCATGGTGCTTGGAGTGGTGGATCTCGTTGATCTGCCCCGAGATGTGGGGCTCCAGTGCGCTGTAGTCGTAATCCAGATCCGGCAGCGTGTACTCGGCCACGTTGTCCCTTTCCTGTGTCGGGCTGTGTGCGCCCATCCGATCGAGCACACCAACCATCATTCGTACACCCGATTCGTGCAACCGACGACGCGCGGGCTGTATTTCTGATGGCCCAGCCGATTACAGCGGGGGCGCGACGTCTGCCTTGCTTGCGCGGGCGTCGCCCGAGTCGTGGGCGGCCCACCAGCGGCGACCGCCCTCGACGAACTCGGCCATCGGGATCTCGCGGCCGTCCAGGTCGGTAATTGTGATCTTGTCGAACCATACTCGGACGTCGAGTTCGCGCGGATCGATGCCCTCCTCCTGGGAGAACTCGATGACATGCGCGGCGATGCGCTGGTCGAGCACCGTGTCGAAGCTGAGCAGCTCGCTCCACAGCGTCCAGCCGCTGTCGTCGACGTCGATGAACTCCCAGCCGTGCAGGCCGCCGCCGCCGAAGCTCTCGATGGCCTCGTCGAGCTGGTCGAGGGTGAGGGGAAGGACGCGGGCGTCGATGTCGTCCCAGCGCTGGATGCGCAGCGACGCGGCGACGCGGGTGACACCGGTGAAGGTGAGCAGCACTTTGCGCTCACCGGGTTCGGCGCCGTCGGCGGGCTGGGTGAGCACCGCCAGGCACAGCTGCAGCTTGCCCGCGTCGGCGTCCACCTCCACACCGAGACAGGTCGATTCGGACAAAGCGGTATTCAGGCCGTTGCGGTCGAAACTGTCGAGTAGCCCCCTGCTCTGGTTCATGCGCTCAGGCTACCGATCCGCCCGCCCAGATCCCACGAAATGGGATTTTCACTAGTGATGTCGTTTTTATGGAACCGAAACGGTCCGGCGTGCGTCCAAGTAGATGTCGGGATCAGTGCGGACGCGAAATCCCGACGTCAGCGGCGAACGACCGCTCCGGGATGTCAGGAGGGGAGTCCCGGATCGGTCGTTCCCATGCCGCGCGAACCAGCTCGAACCCCGCTCGGCGGGCGGGCTCGCCCGATCGTGTGCTGATCGATTGCTGAGGGTTGTGGATCGAGCTGTGGATTCTGTGGATAACCGAGATCCGTCCACAGACCACGCACACGGCGCCCGGCACCGCTTCGGGCATGGCAGGATCGAGGCGTGACGAGCTCCGATGTCCCTACGGTGCCGGTGGGCGAGGTACCGGCCGGGTTCGACCGCGCGGAACCGGTCCCCGGCGCCCAGCTGCTCGACGTGCGCGAACCCGACGAATGGGAGCTCGGGCACGCACCGGGCGCCATCCATATCCCGATGGTCGATGTCCCCGCCCGCCTCGACGACATCGATATCGACGCCGAGGTCTACGTGGTGTGCAGGCAGGGCGGGCGCTCGATCGAGGTGGTCAAGTACCTGACCCACATCGGGTACGAGGCCTGTCATGTGGCCGGCGGCATGGTCGCCTGGCAGCAGACGGGCCGTCCGGTGGTCGCCGACGGCGACCACGAAGCCAAGATCTACTAGTCCGGAACGGGGTGCGCGGGTGAGTTCGGTGGTGCAACCATGTGCACGCTGTGGCGCGCGGTGGGCCGTGCAGGGCGCGCCGATGCACTGGTGCCCGCGCTGTCGTGGTGTGCTGCTGTCGCCGGGCAAGGTCGACGCGCCGCCGGAGAAACGCAACTACCGCTGGGTCGCCCGCAGGCCCGATCATCGTGACCGTCGGGTCAGCGCCCGCACCGTGCGCGCCGACCCCGGCCCGACTCCCCGCTACACCGAGGTGCCGCGCTGGGGTCTGCTCGATCCGCCGCCCGCCCGGCCGCGCGCACCGCGCAGGCCGTTGCGCGGCATCGCCGACCGGCGTGACCGACTGCTCGTCATGACCACGGCTGCGTTCGTGCTCGCCGGCCTCGCCGAATACGGCCGCTACCTGATCCTGCTGCAGAACCGCACCCGTCTGATCCCGAGCTGGCTGCTCTGGATCTCCGACGCCACCGTGTGGCTGTTCGGGACGCTCGCGCCGATCCTCGCGCTGCTGACGGCGCTGTCGCTGGTGTCGTGGCTGATCGAGGCCCGCCGTGCCGCCTACGCGGCGCACGGCAGCCGCGACCCGCGCCGATCGTGGACGCTGATCGCCGGTTGCGTGATCCCGGGTGTGAACCTCGTCTGGCCCGGTGTCTACCTCACCGAACTCGCCGCGGCACATCCCGATCCACGCGCACTGCGCGCGGTGCGGATCTGGTGGGCCGCCTGGGCGACGAGCGGGGTGCTGTTCCTCGCCGCGACGCTGTGGCGCAATGCCTCTACCCTGCAAGCCGAGGCCGACGGCGTCTCGTTCACCGGGTTCACCGACCTGTGCGCGGCCGGGTTCGCGGTGCTCACGCTGTGGACGGTCCGCCTGCTCGAGGGACGTGACCTGCGTGGGAATCCCCGTTCGGCGCACCGCCTGCTGATCGCCGCCGACCCGGCCCAGGAGGTCATCGCGCCGGTGGAGCCGGGCGGTGCGAGCACGGCCGAGGAGACAGAACGTTCGGAATCCGCCGAGCCGGGCGAGAATCCGCACAAGGAGGTTGTGGCCAAGTGAGTCAGGGCAATCGCGCGCCGTTCGTCGTCGCGCACCGTGGTGCGTCGGGGGCGCTTCCCGAGCACACTCTCGCCGCCTACGAACTCGCCCTGACCGAGGGTGCCGACGGGGTGGAATGCGATGTCCGGCTCACCCGCGACGGCCACCTCGTGTGCGTGCACGACCGCACCGTCGACCGCACCGCCGACGCGACGGGCCTGGTCAGCGAGCTGACCCTGGACGAGTTGCGCGACATGAACTTCGGCACCGAGGACGCACCGGCGGGCGTGCTCGCCCTGAGCGATCTCATCGGCCTGGTCCTCGATTGGCGCAGCCGCCCGACCAAACTCTTCATCGAGACCAAACACCCCGTGCGCTACGGCGCCCTGGTGGAGAACAAGGTGCTCGCCGAACTCCAGCGCTTCGGCATCGCCACCCCCGCCTCGGCGGATCATTCGCGCGCGGTGGTGATGTCGTTCGCCGCCACCGCCGTCTGGCGCATCCGGCGCGCGGCACCGCTGCTGCCGACGGTGCTGCTCGGCGAATCCTCGCGCTTCCTCGGCGGCGGCGCGGCGACGACGGTCGGTGCGACGGCGGTCGGTCCGTCGGTGAAAACCCTTCGTGAGCACCCGGAACTCGTCGACAAGGCCGCCGCGGCGGGCCGGGCCACCTACTGCTGGACCGTCGACGATCCCGAGGATGTGCAGCTGTGCGCCGACCTCGGCGTCAGCTGGGTGGCGACCAACCACCCGGGCCGCACCAAAGCGCTGCTCGCCACGCTGTGACATTTGCGGCCGGGGCCGCGGGCACTCCTTCGTCGCACCCTCCGGTCAGTCCAGAGGCGGAGTCGCGCCGAGAACGGGGGCGCGGGGTCGGGATGCGGTGGGCGGCCATAAACTCCGTGCCGTGGGTAAAAGCAAGCGGAACAGTCCTAAGCCCGACAGTAATCGGGCTCAGCGTCTCGCCGAGCGGCGTGCGGCGCAGGAGCAGGCATCGGCGGTCGTGACGCGACCGTTCGAAGGTCTTGCTGCCGAATGTGATCTGGTGGCGCTGCGTGAGTTCGTGCCGTCGGCGACCGCGACCTTGAAGCTGGCGCCCGGCATGGCCGCGCAGCGCGAGGTCACCCTGGCGACGGTGCTGCCCGGCGCGGTCGCCGCGCTGGTGCGCGCCGGTGACGAGCCGGTCGGCTTCGTCGGCACGCAGATGCAGTTCCGGGGCGCCGACCCGTCGGCCGATATCGCCGCCGCGATCCTGTGGACGCAGTCGGCCGAACCGGGCGAGTCGCTCACGGCCCCGGAGGCCGTCGAGGGCGGGCCGCGCCTGGCCGACGTCATCGATCCCGGTGCTGATCTCGAGCTGACCGTGCACCAGGACTTCGACTGGTGGGTGCCCGAGGGTGTCACCCCCGACCCGCAGGTGGCGGCGACCATCGAGCAGGCCAAACAGGCGATCATGCCCTCGGCGCGCCTGGATCTGGGTGCCGACGGTGTCGGCGCGGCGTGGTGGGTCGACGCGGGCGAGAAGGCACACGTGCGCTGGGTGCGTCCGGAAGACGAGGACGCCCTGATGCTCGCGCTGGCGCGGGTGCACGCGGGCGGCGGCCTGCACATGGGCGAGGGTTCGCGGTTCGCCGGTTCCTTCCGCACCCACGGTGTGCTCGTTCCGGTTTTCGATCTCGATCCGGAGCGCCACCCCACCGAATGGGAGGCGCCCGCACGCGAATTCGGCGCGCGCCTGGCCGAGGCGCTGGCCTCGGACGCCCCGATGACGAGCGAGGAGCGGCGTTCGCGCGACGGTCTGCGTTCGCGTCAGGTCACCCTGCGCTGAACATTTCCGTGCGGATGAAATTTACGAAACATTCCACTTTCACACTGTTCGGTCGGTTAGGTTGACCCCAACGCCGACGCTCGGCGCCAGTGAAAGTCGGAGGACATCATGGAATTTCTCGGCTCTGTTGCCGGTCTCGCACAGATGGTGATCGGCACCATCCTCGCCAACACCGGCTCGGGCGGTTCCGGCTCCGGCTGGTGAGACGACGAAGGGATCGGCCCGGTACGCCCGGGTCGATCCCTTCAGCAGTCGCGGGTCAGACGCTGCCGCCGGCGACCGACGGCGCGCCCGAGGCGTCCTTCGGGGTGCTCAGCTCACGCCACATGAAGGCTTCCAGATCGAACAGGTTCGACCCGGCGCGCTCGGCGATATTGAGCAGCGTCGTCATGGCGGCGACCTCTTCGACCTGTTCCTTCAGGAACCACTGCATGAACTGCTCGCCGAGGTAATCGCCCTCTTCGCGGGCGGTACTCGCCAACCGCACGATCTGATCGGTGACCGTCTTCTCCTGGGCCAACGCCAGCTCGATCGGCTCGCGGGCGTTCTCGAAGCTCGACTTCGCCGCGTCGATGCCCGCGATCTCGATGCTGATATCGCGGTCGAGGAAATACTGCACGATCATCATCGCGTGATTGCGTTCTTCGACCGACTGCGCGTAGAACCGCTTGGCCAGCTGCGGCAAGTCGTTGTTGTCGAACCACACCGCAATGGCGATGTACTGATGTTCGGCGTTGAACTCATGCCGGATCTGGTCTTGGAGCAGGCTGTGGAATTTGCTGCGGGGGGGTTCCGGATGAATCGACATGTCGGCCACATTAGCGCTGGTCAGAAGGCTTGTCATCCAAGTGCAGCCTTATTGAGGACAGTATTTCCTAAGGAAGTATTTCCTAACTAAGCCCGGCCTTCGCCCGCCATTTTCGGGGCCGTCGCATCCGTTTTCGCAGTTCCCGGCAGTTCCCGCCGAACGAATTCTTCCACATCGAACAAATTGCCGTCGCGATCGAGCACCGCGAGCAACGTGGTGAGCGCGGCGACCTCGTCGACCTGTTCCCGCAGGAACCACTGCGTGAACTGCTCGCCGAGATAGTCACCGGCCGCGCGAGCAGTCGCCGCGAGCGCGCTGATCTGGGTGGTGATCGTCTCCTCGCGCGCGAGCAGGAACGCGATCGCCTCGCGCGGGGCATCGAAATCGGGGCGGACCTCGTCGAGCCCGCCGACCCGCACCGCCACGTCGCGGTCGAGCAGGTACTGCACCATGCGCAGCGCGTGGCCTCGATGTCGCGCCGCATGGGCATAGGTCTGGTCGGCGAGCTGCGGCAATCGCTGCGCGTCGAAGTAGACGGCCGCGGCCAGGTACTGCTGGGCCGCGGTGAGTCCGTGCCGGATCTGGTCACGCAGGAGTTCGGTGAAGTCGGCCATGATTCGACGTTACCGGGTGAGCAGATCCTCCGGAATCTGCTGATCCTTGGCGAGCGCGTCGAAGAAGCCGGGCGCCTTGGCCTTGTCCCAGAGCAGCACATTGCCCACATCGGTATCGGTGAAGCCGCCGATCGGCACGCTGGTCGTCACCGTGTCACCGCGCATCGCCCAGCCGAGCGCACCGAGGTTCCAGATGTGGTCGCCGTCGTCGACCTTCAGCGAGCCCGCGACACCCGTCGCCATCGGCCACAGCGCGAACGGATTGGCGAGCGTGCCCATGCTCGTCGCCTTCTTCAGCAGCGCCGACATGAACATGCGCTGATGATTCATCCGGTCCACATCGGCGTTCGGGGTCGCGCGGGTGCGCACGAAACCCAGTGCCTGCGGGCCGCTGAGTTCCTGACAGCCCGCGGGCAGGTCGAGACCGGCCAGCGGGTCGACGATCGGCTGGTCCAAACACATCTCGATACCGCCGAGCGCGTCGACCACACTGGCGAACCCACCGAAACCGATCTGGGCGTAGTGGTCGATGCGCACGCCGGTGGCCACCTCGACGGTCTGTACGAGCAGCGGTGCGCCGCCGAGGGCGAAGGAGGCGTTGAGCTTGTCCTTGCCGTGGCCGGGGATGCTCACATACGAGTCGCGCGGCAGGCTGACCATGGTGGTCGGGCCCGACGACGGGATGTGCACCAGCATGATCGTGTCGGTGCGTTCGGGCCCGGTGTCACCGCCGGTGGCCAGTTCGGCTTCCTGATCCTCGGACAGGTCGCCGCGCCCGTCGGAACCGACGAGCAGCCAGTTCGTGCCGGGGGTGTCGCCCACCCGGTCGCTGTAGGAGGCGAGCGCGGGGATGCGGGTCAGCGAGTTGTCCAGGTAGACGACACCGGCGATCATGCCCACGATCAGCGCGACGACCACCACCGTGAACCAGCGGAACGGGTGGCGCCTGCGACGGGGACGCGGTGGACGTGGCGCGCGGCCCCCGACCACGGGCGGTGGGGTGCGTCTGCGTGGCGGCACCGCGTCGTGATGGGGAACCGGCCGTTGCGTCGGGGCGTGCTGCACCGGTTCGCGTCTGCGCGGTTTCGGCTCGCGCGGAGCCGGGGGTGCCTGTGCGGGCTGAGAAGCCTGTGAGTACGCCAGGGGTTGGTTGTCGCGGCCGTCGCGATGCAGGACCTGGGTGGGTTCGATGTGGGAGGCGGGGCGGCGGTCGTGCGGGGTGTGGCGGACGGTCGGGCCGTCGGGTGCCGGGTAGCCGGGTCGGCCAGCCCCGGGCGGGGGCGGCACCGGACGCCGCGCGTCGGGTGCGGGGCCGGGGCGGCCGGGAACGGGCGGTGGTCGCCGGGCGTCGGGCGCGGGTCGGCCCGGGACCGGCGGAGGTCGCCGGGCATCGGGCGGCGGGCCGGGGCGGCCGGTCGGCGGCGGCACCCGGCGCCTGCGTGGATCATCGCGTGGGTTGTCGCCGTTCATCACTGTCGAACTCTACTGATCGTGGGGGGCGCGGGCTGGGTTTGCGTGCGCGGTCACTACTGCATACCCATGGTCGGCCCGACCGTTAGCGCGCCGCGCGGTGACACGCCGTCACGGTAGCCAACCGACGCGTCCGCGCAACATGTTGTAGCCGAGATAGGCGACGGCATCGATGAGGGCGTGCGCCAGGATCAGCGGCCACAACCGGTTCGTCCGCTGCCAGTATCGGCCGAAGACGAGACCCATCACGATATTGCCCAGCCCACCACCGAGGCCCTGATACAGGTGGTAACTACCACGCAGCAGCGCCGAAGCGAGCAGCGAACCGTTCTCCGACCAGCCGAGTTTGCGCAGCCTGCTGATGAGGTAGGCGACAACGATCACCTCCTCGGCGACCGAATTCGCACAGGCCGACGCGATGAGCACCGGCAACCGCCACCAGTGTTCGTCGATCGAGTTCGGCACGATGGTCACACTCACTCCGAGCGCATGGGCGAGCAGATACACGCCGAGCCCCGGTATCCCGATCACCGCCGCGAGCACCACGCCCGCGACCGCGTCGGTGCGACCGAACCGCGCCAACCCGACCAGGCGGGGCCCGATTCCGCTGCGCCACAACAGGTAAAGGCCGAGCGCGGCCCAAGCCAGCAGGCGCGTGATGCCGACGAGCTGGAACAACAGATCGA
The DNA here is from genome assembly GCF_040655675.1 of Nocardia sp. NPDC050378. Lineage (NCBI taxonomy): Bacteria > Bacillati > Actinomycetota > Actinomycetes > Mycobacteriales > Nocardiaceae > Nocardia > Nocardia sp. NPDC050378. The sequence continues at coordinate 165,278 of NZ_JBFAKI010000001.1, read as the reverse complement.
TGACCGAATTGTTCGAGCGCGACGCGTTCAGCGCGACCGTCCGCCCGCCGACACCGCCCGGTGAAAACGCGGAATCGAGCAGTGAAAGCCCCGCACTGATCCCACTGAGCCCGAACGTCACCAGCAGTACGACGCCGATCTCGACCCGGATCCCGAACCGCTCGCGCTCGCTCGGCTGGGTCTCGGGAGGTTCCACGCGCATGCCGCGCAGTGTAGGCAGGGAAGGTCGTCCTGCTGCCGTTCAGCCTTGATGTCTGGGTGATTATCTGCGGCGCAGGCCGTTCAGGAAGGGGCAGCCGGCCAGGAGGCGGACGGCCTTGCTGAGCGACTCGACGTCGTCGGCGGGGGCCGAGAAGGGCAGGCGCACATCGTGATCGGCGTCGATGCTCTCCACGCGCAGGGTCATGCCGTAGCGGTCGATCGACAGCGGGTGGACCCGGCCGCCTTGCAGGCGGGCCGGCAGGTGGCGCGCGAGTTGGGCGATGAGGTCGGCGTGGTCTTCGGCCATGTGGGCCAGCCAGGCGCCTTCCATCTCGCAGAACGGGTCGGCGGTGGCCGCCCGCAGGTCGGCGTGGTCGACGGATTCGGCGCCGGAGGTGTCGGCGAGCACCGCCGAGTTCACCACCACCCGAAGCAGTGTCGCGCCGTGGCCCACGTCGAGCAGGCCGGGATGCGGGAAGTCCTTGGCGATTTCGACGGCGAGCGCGCGCTGGGCGTGCGGCGGCACCTGACGCACCCAGCCGCGCAACCACACCAGCGCGCGCACCGGTTCGCGCAGCGGCAGGGGTGCGTGGTCGGTGAGCTCGAGCACCGCGGAGGTCTCGTTGGCGGTGGCGGCGAGGGCGGCGGCGAGCGAGTCGGCGGGTACGGCGATCACCGCGTCACCGCAGCGGCGTAGGTGATGCAGGGTGGTCGGCACGGGGTCGATGCCGGGCAGTGCGAGCACCGCGGTCTCCGCGCGCAGACACGCACTGCGCACGCGCTCGGCAGTGGTGGGCGCGAGAATCGTGGTGGGGCTCGACATGTCAACCTCCGCGACGGTGAATAAGGTAACCCTAAGCTAAGTTACGCGGCGGGTTCGCGCAAGAGGTCCGCCACCGACACGCCGAAAGCGTGCCTCTACCGTGGTCGAATGGCGCACGACGACACCACCTCTCCCGGCGAACCCGTGCTGGTCAGCCTGTCGGCCCCTCGCCGCAGCCTCGTCGCGGGCTTGATCCGCCCGCTCGGCAGCACACCCGACGGCACACGCGTCGTCGACGTCGACATTCCCGACCCGCGACTGGCCGCCGCCCTGGTCGAGGCGGCCCACGCCGACAGCGGCTTCGTCGCCCGCACCGAGAGCGGCCCCCGCGCGCTCGCCGTCATCGCGGGCACGGTCGCCGCGCTCTGCGGCGAGGACATCCCCACCGCACTCGCCGCACCCGATCTCGCGTTCCTCACCGCGCTGAAACCCGCCGCTATCGAGGCAACCCGAACCGTGCTGCTCGCCATCGAAACCGGCGATGAGCAGTCGGTTCGGGCGGCGGTCTCGGTCCTCGAATCCTGACGCGGGGCGCGCGGACCGCCGGTCCAGCTAATCTTTCTGTGTGCCGCGTATCGCGTATTTCGGGCCATCCGGAACCTTCACCGAGATGGCGCTGGTGCAGTTCGAGAAATCGGGGGCGTTCGACGAACCCGTCGAGCGCATCGCCGCGCCCAGTCAGGGTGCGGCACTCGACCTGATCCGCTCCGGTGAGGTGACTGGCGCCGTCGTCCCGATCGAGAGCTCGGTCGAAGGCTCCATCCCCGCCACGCTCGACTCGCTGGCCGTCGGTCCGCGCCTGCAGATCGTCGCCGAGACCGAACTCGAGGTCACCTTCACGATCCTCGCCCGGCCCGGCACCACCCTCGCCGACGTGCGAACCCTCGCGGCCTACCCGGTGGCGGCCGCACAGGTGCGCGAGTGGGTGGCCAGGAATATGCCCGAGGCGACGCCGTTCATCTCGGCCTCCAACGCCGCCGCCGCCGAGGACGTGGTCGCGGGCACCGCCGACGCGGCCGTCTCCACCGCCCTCGCCGGTGAACGGCTCGGCCTCGTCGCCCTCGCGCGCGGTGTGGCCGACCACGAGCAGGCCATCACCCGTTTCGTGCTGGTGCGCCGGCCCGGCGTCGCTCCGCAGGCGACCGGTGCCGACCGCACCTCCGTCGTCCTCGAACTGCCCAACGAACCGGGCTCGCTCATGCGGGCGTTCGCCGAATTCGCCACGCGCGGTGTCGATCTCACCCGCATCGAATCGCGACCCACTCGCACGGGCATGGGCACCTACCGGTTCTACCTCGACTGCGTCGGCCATATCGACGACCCGGCCGTCGCCGAGACCCTGAAGGCGCTGCATCGCACCGCCCGGATCCGTTTCCTCGGTTCATGGCCCGCCTGTTCGGCGGTCGGTACCCCGCCGCCGTCGGACGAACCCGCCGCGGAATGGTTGACGCAACTGCGAAAGGGGGTCGCGGACCTATGACAAACCGCGCGAAGCTGATCCTGGTCCGCCACGGCGAGACCGAGGGCAATGTGGCCCGCATCCTCGACACTCGGGTCCCCGGCCTGCCACTCACCGAACGCGGTGTGGCCCAGGCGAAAGCATTCGGCGACACGCTGATTCGCCCGCCCCGGGTGCTGGTGGCCTCGGAGGCCCTGCGCGCCCGCCAGACCGCGGGCTACATCGAGGCCGCCACCGGCACCACCACCCAGGTCCTGCCCGACCTCTACGAAGTGCAGGTCGGCGAACTCCACGGCCGCTCCGACCGCGACTCCCACGAACTGTTCCAGCGGATCTACCGTGGCTGGCACCACGGCGAACTCGACACGCGAACCCCCGGCGGCGAATCCGGCCGTGAGGTACTCGACCGTATCCTCCCGGTCCTCGCCCAGCTCCGCGCGCAGTACCTGGAGGGCGACGAGGACGGCGACGTGGTGGTCGTGAACCACGGCGCCGCAATGCGTTTGGTAGGCAAGGAACTGGCAGGCGTCGCGCCGCCGTTCACCACCAACAACCACCTCGACAACACCGAGACGATCGAGCTGCTGCCCACCGAGGACGGCGGCTGGGAATGCCTGCGCTGGGGCCGATTCACCCCACCGTTCACCGTGAAGGCCGACCCCACCCCGGACGACCCGATGGGTTGAACGCTCCGGCTGGCGCCTCCGGTTCACGGCTGAGTTGTGGGGGCGTCGGTGCTTGGAGAGGGCGCGACTGGGGAGGTTGGTTGCGGGGGCGTACCCGGCTCTGCGCGGTGGGGTCAGGAGCCGGGGACGGTGGTCTTGAATTCTTCTCGGATGGGGAGGGATTCGATGAGGTCGGCTACCGCTGTGCGGAGGCGGGCGTTGGTTCCGGTGGCGATGGACGACCACTTCACGCCGTCGTCGGCGACGCTGGCGGTGATGATGAAACGTCCTGCGCGCGTGTTGAACACGGCGATGTGGTTGTCCTGCACATCGCGGGTACCGTCGCCGTAGGCCACGCCGACGATCTCGGCGTAGGAGTGGATTTCGACCAGCGCCGAGGCGAGAGTTTTCGCGTCGGTGGCCGGCTTGCCCACCTCGCTGAGCCGCGCGGCGGTGGCGGCGGCATCGCCGGTGTCGCCGAAGATCGGGGCGAGCTGCTCGGTCGGCGCGTTCATGCCGTACAGCTCGAGCGCCTCGGTGGTGCCGAGGGCCTGCAGCACCGCGCCGGGCAGGTCGAGACCCGCGTCGTCGATGACATAGGAGTCGGGCCCGCGCAGGGCGACGACCGCGCGGTCGTCGCCCTGCGCCAGACAGAACCGGTTCACCTGGCCGGCGACCACCCACCGCAACGCGATGATCCACTGCGGCCGGTAGAGCACCCGCAAGCGCTCGGCGAGTTCGGGTACCACCACGTCACCGAACAGCAATTCCCGTTCGGTGAGCAGTTTTTCGGCTGCCTCCATGGCCGCGTCGTGCGCCGAGACATGGTCGTAGCGGCCCATGGCGTCGAGCACCACGGGCATCTCGTCGAACTGCAGCTTCTCGAGCAGGAACTGCATCTCGTCGAGCGAGAGCACCACCGCCTCGAGCAGCGATCCGCCGCCGCCCCCGCCGAGCACCGTCACTTGGCCGATCCGGTGAGATCGGCGCCGATCACTCCCTCGGCGACATAGCGGCCGTCGGTGAACGCCTCGTCGGAGCGTCCGTAGTCGTTCGCGTCGTGTTCCTCGTCGTCCTCACCCTTGGCGCGGTTGCCGAGCAGCGGGTTGGCGGCCGGCGCGGCGGTGCGCGCGGGCGCGTTCTCCGAGCGGGCGACAACGGTCTCACCCACCGGCGCGGCCGCGGGAGCGCTCGCCGACGGTGCACCCCAGCCTTCGGGCAACTTCAGCCCGCTGCCGCCGAGCGACACCCCACCGAGGCTCGCCGACGCGGTGGACATGCCACCCATCGCGGCGGCTCCGGCTCCGGCACCGGCAGCCATCGCGGGCGCGACACCGGCGGCGGCGGGAACGGTCGAGGTGGCTGCCGACAGCGCGGTCGCACCGATATTGCCGACCGTGCCGACACCACCGGACACGACGCTGCCCGCCACGTTCGCGGCCTGGGTGGCCGCGCTGACCACGCCGGGGTTGGATACGAACGCCTGCGCGGCGGCCACGGCGGTCTGCAGCGGGTCGCCGCCGCCGAAGTCACCCTGAGCGGCCGAACCGGCACCGCTGGCGATGGCGGGCGGCATGGCGAACTCACCGGGCGTGGTGACGGTTGCGGTGGTGGCGGCCTCGTAGGTCTCCATCACCAGCGCGGCGCGGATATCCATCGCGTGCCGGGCGACCTCGGCCACCTCGAACGCACCCGACACGACGCCGGGCGGGTTGGCCGAAGCCGCGACCGCCGCGTTGGTCGCGGCGATCTCGGGCAGGCTCGGCATTGCGATCGAGGCGACCGTGTAGGCGGTGGCATTGGCGGCGGCCTTGGCGCTCATGGTCGCGGCCATCACGCTCTGCTGCCCGGTCCAGTGCAGGAACGGCGCGAGCCGGCCGAGCACGGCCAGACCGTTGACACCTTGCAGACCGACGCCCACCTCGGCGATCACCCGGGTGACAGTGAAGGCGGCGTCGCCCCACGCGGCGGCGAGGGTGCCCCACGAGGTGGCGGCGGCCGAGATCGGGACGGCGTGGGCGCCCGCGTTGAGTGTGGTCGAGTTGACTTCGGCCATGCGCGGCAGCCAGAAGACCCCGGTGATCCCTGCGGTCATACTTTTTTCTCCCCTGAATGAAAGATCGTCGGCGGGTTCGGGCTACACCTGGACGGCGCTGATCGCCGCCCCCTGGGCGATGTCCTCGCCGATGTTGGTCACCAGCTGCGAGCGCAGGGTCGCGGCCGCGTGATGCAGCTCGAGAATGCCCTGTGCGATAGCACCGTCGTGCGTGCCCGCGGCCCGGTTGAAGTGACTGGCCGCCAGCAGCGAGACCTCTTCGGCGCCCGAGGGCAGCACGTGAGTGGTCGGCCCGGCCAGAGCGGCCGCCGCAGCGAGCCGCTCGGCCAGCAGATCCAGCTCGGCGGCGGCGGCGAGAACGATTTCCGGTGCGATGAGAACGTGTCCAACCATGACCCGACTCCTTCTAGTGGCGACTAACGGGAACCACGAGAATTCCCCCTACGAGTGATAGGACGCGAGAGCGGGTCGTTCGGTTCCATCGATTTCCCCACCCAACTTCGCTAGCCCCATCCCAGCTCATGTAGCCGGTCGTCGTCAATCCCGAAATAGTGTGCTATTTCGTGGATCACGGTGATCGCGACCTCCTCGACCACCTCGTCGTCACTGCTACAGATGTCGAGAATAGCCTCCCGATAGATGGTTACGGTATCGGGAAGCGAACCCGCGTAGTAGCTGTCGCGTTCGGTGAGGGCGACGCCGTGGTAGAGACCGAGCAGCGAGGGCTCCTCGTCGTTTCGTGCCTCCACCAGCACAACGACGTTGTCGATCGCCCCGGCGAGCTCGGGTGGGATGAGGTCGAGCGCGTCGCCGACCAGCTCCTCGAACCGGTCGGGCGACATCCGTTCGGTCATCGCGGTTGTGGCTGCGGCGGCAGCGGTGCGGCGCCCGGCAGCGGGGCCGGTGTGGAGCGGCCGGTGTTGGGCGGCGGAACCGGAGCCTGTCCGTCGATCAGGATCTCCCCGCGCGCCGAACCGACGATCGGCGCGAAACCCTCACGGTCGGCGCCCTTTCCGAGCCAGCAGTCGAGCTGCCGGCTCCCCGCGAGCCAACTGGTCGGTTCCAGATAATCGAAGAACAGCGTGAGCGTCTTGTTGCGGATCGCGTCGGGGCTGCCGAGGTACTCGGTGGACAACCGATTGCATTCGGCCTCGACGAACTTGTCCTGATCGGCCTCCGAGGGCGGTCCACCGGTGAAGTTCTTCCCCAGGTCGACGTTGCCGACGATCTCGACGGCGTGCGGTTGGGCGCAGTCCACCGGATCGGTCGGGAGGTTCTGGTTGATGCCGAGGCAGGTGCCGACGGCGTGCACCTTCGACTGGTCGCCCTGGGTCGCCGAGCCGGTCGAGGCCGGACTGGTCGATGTGGCGGCCACCTGCAGACCGCACCGCAGCGTGCGGTCACCGTGCTGCCAGCCCGCCGGGCTCGGCGACATCACGTTCACCATGAACTTGCCGCGCGGATCGAACCGCCCACCGAGGTAGCGCTGCACCGCGGGCACGCAGTGCTCGTCGCGCAGCTCGGTCATCCGCAGCGAGTCCGGGTGCCGGGTGCCGTCGCCGAACTCGCGGCCCGGGTAGGCCTTCAGGTCGACGACACCGGCCACCTCGAACAGGTGCTGGTCGGCGCAGTTCACCTTCAGCAGATCGCTGCGGTCGGGCTTGCCCCAGGTCAGGCAGTCGCCCTCGTTGGCGCTGCTGAACTCCTTGTCCCTGACCACGGGCGCGGCGCCGGGCTGGTGTGCCTCCACCTTGTCGGATTCGAAACCGGTCACCGTCATCGTGACCAGCGCCGCGAGCACCGCGCCGAGCGCGCCGATCAGCAGTCCCCACCGCAGTTTCGTCGCCGACAGATGCAGCGGACCGGCGCCGCGTTCAGCGGTTTTCTCGGCCGGGTCGCTCTGATGATCGGACACGACGGCGATTGTATGGGAGCCGATCGGCGCGGCGCGCGGGCTCAGCCGCGCAGAGCCGAGACGAAGATGCCGGGCAGTCTGCGCAGCTTGCCGTCACCGTAGAAGCCGGTGAGCTTGCGACCGGTGGCCGCGGCGGTCTTGTTGGCGACGAACCACGGCGGTTTCGGGGTGGTGGCGAATTCGCCCGCGAACAGCGATCGGGGTGCCGGGCGGAACGGTCCGCGCACCACCGTGCGCTCCACATCGTCGAGCAGGAAGGCGTTGTGGACGACGCCGATGCCGCTCTGGATGTCGTCGATGGTGTGCCCGGGGAAGGCACCCCAGCTCGCGCGTGGTGTCAGGAACGCCAGACCGGTCCACGAGTTGATCGCGACGGTGCCGTAGCGCAGGTTCGCCACGGCCGTGTCGAAGGCGTCGCCGAGTTCGGTGATGGTCGCCGGGTGGGCGAGCAGATTGGCGCCGAGGGTGCCCATCAGCTCGTCGTTGGCGAAATCGACCGCCTTGTCGAGGAATTGCGCGCCCGTGCCGGGCAGTTCGACCACGCCGAGGACGGGGGAGAAGTACTCGGTGCGCAGCAGTGGCGTGCCGGTCATCGGCAGGTTCTCGACGAGGACGCGGCCGTTGGCGCGCCCGGCGTCGGGGTAGCTGGTCAGCGCGCCCTCGACGCGGGTGTCGCTGCCGGGGTAGTAGGCGGTGCGGACGGGGGCATTGTCGATGGCGGCGCGAAGTTCGGTGAGGAACTGGTCCTTCTGGTCCCAATCGGCGCTGAGCACGACCGTTTGCGCGGCCACACAGTTGTAGCCGCCGTTGTGCAGGCGCATGGTCGCCACGTGCTCGGCCTGGAACTTCAGGTCGGCCTCGCTCCACTTGCCGGGCACGATGATGCACGGCGCGACACCGCCGAGTTCGCTGGTGATCGGCTTGGCCAGCGCGGGCTCGCCGGCCTGCTTGCGGCGCTGTGCCTCCTCGCCGACACCCCAGACGATCGCGTCGTGTGTCGGCGCGCCGCCGGTCATGTGCACGTGGTCGACCTTCGGGTGGTTCACCAGGTAACCGCCCTCGGGCGCGCCGCCGGTGAGGATGCGCACCACGCCGAGTTCGATGAACGGGGCGAACACCGCCTGGAACACCGGCAGCAGCGGATCGGTGATCGGGTTGAGCTTGAGCGCGACCACCCGGTTGTTGGCGTAGAGCTCGTAGAGGGTGTCCAGCGGCGCGATGGACATGATGTTGCCCGCGCCGAGTACCGCGCCGACACCGTTGGTCCGCTTCGGATCGCGCTGGGCCAGACCGGCTTTGCGCCGCGCGGTGGCCGCGTCGACACCGGGACGCAACCACACCTCGGCGCTGAACCCGTTGAGGAGCAGCCAGTCGTAGAGGCCGTGGGGCAGCACGGGCACGCTCACCCGGCCGCCGGGCCCGGTACCTAGGTCCACACCGTCGATCGGGCTCGCGCCACGCTCGAGCGCCGCCATCGATTCGCTCAGCGCCTTGGCGCCCGCCAGCAGCGTCATCGGACCCGACATCCACTCTTCGCCCAGCAGGGGGCTGTCGGCGTCGAGCTTCTTGATGGTCCGGGCCGCGGCCACCCACGACTCCGCGTCGCGGGCGGTGAGCGCGTGCAGCTCGTCGAGCAGCTCGCGGCGGCGGCGCAGATCGGTCGCGGCCCAGGTTTTCGCCCCCTCGGTGAGATCGTCGAGCGCGGTATCGATGACGGCGGTGTCGAAAGTGGTACTCACCCCGCAACTATGCCCCCGTCCGGGCACGTTGGCATAGGCCGAAATTCTGAGGATCGCATAAACAACTAGGCTGTTTTCTCATGATCGACCTCCGATTCCTGCGCGAGAACCCGGAAGCCGTCCGTGCCTCGCAGCGGGCCCGCGGTGAGGATCCCGCGCTCGTCGACGCCCTGCTCGAAGCCGACGCCGCCCGCCGCGCCGCCGTGGCCACCGCCGACTCCCTGCGTGCCGAGCACAAGGCCATGGGCAAGGTGATCGGCAAGGCGAGCAAGGAAGAGCGTCCCGCGCTGCTGGCCGCCGCCACCGACATGTCGGCCAAGGTCAAGGAGGCCGAGCACGCGCAGAGCGCGGCTGACGCCGATCTCGACGCCGCGCATCGCGCCATCTCCAATGTCGTGCAGGAAGGCGCGCCCGCGGGCGGCGAGGACGACTATGTCGTGCTCGAAACCGTCGGCACTCCACCAAAATTCGACTTCGAGCCGAAGGACCACCTCGAGCTGGGTGAGTCGCTCGGGCTGCTGGACATGGAGCGCGGCGCCAAGGTGTCGGGTTCGCGGTTCTACTTCCTCACCGGGCACGGCGCGCTGCTGCAGCTGGGTCTGCTGCAGCTGGCCGCGCAGCGGGCGGTGGCCAACGGTTTCACGATGATGATCCCGCCGGTGCTCGTCCGGCCGGAGATCATGGCCGGTACCGGTTTCCTCGGTCAGCACTCGGACGAGGTCTATCACCTCGCCGACGACGACCTGTATCTGGTCGGCACCTCGGAGGTGCCGCTGGCGGGCTTCCACGCCGACGAGATCCTCGACCTGAGCGCGGGCCCGAAGCGGTACGCGGGCTGGTCGTCGTGCTTCCGCCGCGAGGCGGGCAGCTACGGCAAGGACACCAGGGGCATCATCCGGGTGCACCAGTTCGACAAGGTGGAGATGTTCGTCTACACCACCCCCGAGCAGGCCTCGGCCGAGCATCAGCGCCTGCTCGCCTGGGAACGCGAGATGCTCGCCGCGATCGACGTGCCCTACCGGGTGATCGACGTGGCCGCGGGCGACCTCGGCAGCTCGGCGGCGCGCAAGTTCGACTGCGAGGCGTGGGTGCCAACCCAGCAGACCTACCGCGAGCTCACCTCCACCTCCAACTGCACGACCTTCCAGGCGCGCAGGCTCTCGGTCCGCTACCGCGACGAGAACGGCAAAGCCCAGATCGCGGCGACCTTGAACGGCACGCTCGCGACCACCCGTTGGATCGTGGCGATCCTGGAGAACCACCAGCAGGCCGACGGTTCGGTCCGGGTGCCCGAGGCGCTGGTGCCGTTCGTCGGCACCGACGTTTTGACACCGTAGAGCTTTCCGCTGTTTGCTGGTCAGGCATTTGCGTGATGTGGCAAACATCGGAACCGAACAACATCTAGGCTGGTGCTCGTGCGAGGAATCGGGGCGCGCGGCGATACCCGAACCCGGGTGCGGGCGGCATCGGCGTTGGCGACGGCAAAAGTCATGGCCAGGACAACGGGGGCGTTCTACGTTCTCGGCGGTGTCCTCGGTCTGACCATCACTGCCGTCGCACCGGGTAACGACGGCAACAGACTGCTGGTCGGCACCGCCGCCGCGGTCGCGCTGCTGCTCGGTCTGACACTGCTGGCCTGGGGCCCGCGCATGCCGCACGCGCTGCACCACCTCTACCTGGCGACCGCGACCGTGCTGGTCACCATCGCGGTGCACTCGTTCCCGAACCTCGTCGGCGGGATCACGCTCGCGTCGTTCTACGTCTTCATCGCCTGCGACGCGGCACTGTTCTTCGCTTGGCCGCAGGCCGCCGCGCACATCGGTCTCGCGATGGTGCTGTGCCTGTGGGTGCTGCCCGAGCGCGGGCTGCCGTGGTGGTCGGGCCTGATTCCGGCCGGAGTCACCTTCGGGGCCGGGGTGGTGGTCGGCATCCTCACCCGAATGGCGTCGGACGCCGATATCGATGTACTCACCGGCCTGCTCAATCGCCGTGGCTTCGAAAAGCAGCTCAACCCGGCGATCGACGCGGCCGGACGCGGTGGTCAAGGTCTGTCGCTGGTGCTCGTCGACCTCGACCGCTTCCAGAAGATCAACGACCACCTCGGTCACCGCGCGGGCGACGCCGTCCTGCAGCGCGTGGCCGATGCCTGGCTCGACCTGCTGGCCCCCGACCAGGTGCTGGCCCGGTTCGGCGGCGACGTGTTCGCGCTGCTGCTGCCCGGCACCACCGAGCAGGCCGCGATCCTGCTCACCGAACAGTTACGGGCGGCGGTGACCATGGGTTGTTCGGCCGGTGTCACGTCGTGGCAGCCCGGTGAGTCCGGTTCATTGCTGATCAGCCGTGCCGATGTGGGTCTGTACCGGGCCAAGCAGGCCGGACGCAACCGCACGGTGCTCGAATCGTCGCGGCAGCTGCCGCTCGCGGTGGAGCTGCGCGAGGCCATCGACAGCGGTGCCCTCGACGTGCACTACCAGCCGATCGTCAGCCTCACCGAGGACGGCGGTCAGGCCGTCGGCGTCGAAGCGTTGCTGCGCTGGTCGTCCAACGCGCAGCCCGAGGTCACCACCGAGGGCCTTATCCGGGTCGCCGAGGAATACGACCTCATCTCCGACCTGGACGAACTGGTTTTGCGCCGCGCCTGCGCCGACGCCGCCCGCCTGCAGGAGAGCTTCGCCTCGCTGAACCTCACCCTGAACGTGAACGTCTCCGGCCTGGAACTGGCCGAAACCGACTACGCCGAACGGGTCGCCACCATCCTGAACGACACCGGTTGGCCCGCCGACCAGCTCGTGCTCGAGGTGACCGAAAGCGAACTGGCCGCCGAATCCCAAACGGCCATCACCAACCTGCACACCCTGCGCGACCGTGGTGTCCGCATCGCCATCGACGACTTCGGCACCGGCTACTCCTCACTGAGCCGCCTGGCGACCATCCCCAGCGACATCTTGAAGGTCGACCAGTCCTTCGTCGCCGCCATCCGCTCCGATTCCCCCGCCCCACCCCTGCTCGGCGTCATCGCCGCCCTCAGCAAGTCCCTCGACCTGCAGGTCATCGCCGAGGGCGTGGAAACCGAATACCAGGCCGCCGTCCTCACCGAACTCGGCTTCGCCCTGGCCCAGGGCTACCACTACAGCGACTCCCACCCGGTCTCCGACCTCATCAACGACCTCAACACCCCGCACTCCGACGACGACGATTCCCTCGCCGCCAACGGCTGGATCCCCCTCGGCTGAGCCGGCTTCGAAGCTGTGCCCGGGCTGCGGCCGCACAGGAGCGGCCGCATGACGAAAAGTCGGTTGACGGGCGGCGGGCGGTGGCGAACGATGTACGCATGCGGATGCTTATCTACGGCTGTTGACCTTTCTCGCTGTGTAGGCGCTTGGCGGCGGCGGTGAGTCGTGCGCCCGGCAGCGTGCGTGGGCTCGGGGTTCGCGCGGTGCTGTTCAAGGGCTCGCGAGATCTGCTGCCCATCTACGCGCTCTACGGTGTGCTTTTCGCTGATCACGGGCTCGGAACCGCGCAGATCTCGTTGCTGCTCGCGTTGTGGTCGGTGACGGCGTTCCTGCTCGAGGTGCCTTCTGGGGCGTGGGCGGACACGGTGTCGCGGCGCGGTCTGCTCGTGTTCAGCGCGGTGCTGCAGGCAGCCGGGTTCACGATCTGGATGGTCGCTCCCTCGTTCGCCGGGTTCGCGGTGGGGTTCGTCGTGTGGGGGATCGCCGGTGCGCTGGAATCGGGCACGTTCGAGGCGTTGATCTACGACGACCTGGTGGCGCGAGGGGAAACCGCTCAGTACGCGCGCATCATGGGGTTGGCTCGGGCCGCGCAGGAGACGACCGTTCTCGTCGCGATCGTCGCCGCCGCACCGCTTTTCGCCTGGGGTGGGTATGGGCTGGTCGGTTGGGTCAGTGTCGGTGTGGCGGTTGCCCACGCCGTCACCGCCCTGGCTCTGCCTCGTGCGCCCGTCGCCATTTCGGCCACCGAGGTCGAGACGCTCGATGACGACGCACCACCGCAACCCGCGATCGCCGGGCCGCCGGGAGTCGGCAACGTCGAGGCCGATCAGCCTGGGCGCGCACGCTATGTGGCGATGCTGCGGACCGGAATCGCCGAATCGATGCATGTGCGGCGAGTGCGTCGGGGCGTATTGCTCGGGGCACTTCTCTACGGCGTCACCGCCTTCGACGAATACTTCGGTCTGCTTGCGGTTTCCGGGGGCGCCTCGCCCGCCACCTCCGCGTTACTCGTCGGTGTCACCGTCGCGGGCTCGCTGGCCGGTTCGCTGTTGGCAGGACGCACCGAGTCCGCGCCCGCACGGCTGGTCGGAGTCGCACTGTTCGTCGCGGGGATCCTGTTCATCGCCGGTGCGTCGGCTGTCGGCGCCGGACTGCTGTGGTTCGGATTTCTCGGGATCGCCGTGGCATACGGCATCGATTTCAATGCCGAGGTCGTCGCGGGCGCGCGCCTGCAGGATGCGATCGAAGGAGGCGCCCGCGCAACGGTCACCTCGGTGGTCGGCCTGCTGTCGGAGGTGGTGGCGCTGGCAGTCTTCGGCGTTGTCGCCGCTGCTACACAGTGGGTTTCGATGTCTGTGGCGATCGCGGGCTTGGGAGTGGTGTTGTTGGCGGCCGGACTGGTCGCCCCGAGTTGGTTGCCGGGACGGAAGTAGGGCGGGCGGCTCGATCTCGTCTCCGGCCCGATCACCATCGAAGCATGGGCAGCGGCCGCAACGGGTGTCGAATAGCCTGCCGCACAAAGGAAGTGGTCAGGAACCTGTGGAACCCGAGGTAGGGGAAGCGATCGACCACCTGGGCCACAAATCCACGGTCGAGGTGCCCGCGCAACAATCCGTGACTGACATCGACGCGGTCGGCCAACCGGAATGTCTCGACGAGCGGGTCGGTGCGTGCTCGCAGGCCGTGATGGTCCAGCACGAGCGTCCGCACCAGCGCGGTGTCCATAATTCCGAATTCGGTAGCCAGTCGCTCGCCCAGCTCGGCTGACGGCGCCAGATAGTCGAATGTGCCCGCCGTCCAGATCCCGAGATCGTGCACCACCCAGGCGAGTACAGCGGCAGCGGGAAGGTCGGCACCGAGCAGGGCACGCTGATAGTTCGCGCAGCGGTACACGTGATTACGGTAGGTGAGTTCGTCACGCCCGAGTTCGGCGCGGTAACGATCGAGCACGCTGTCGATCATCGGGTGGGACGGTAGCACGATGGACGTCGACAATTTGCTCCCCTGACCGACCGAACCGTTGACGGCGCGTTCCTGAGTCTAATGTCGAAAGCTACGGCGGCGGAAAGGGTGGAGTGGTCGGGCGCAACGGTCTCGGGGCGATTTTCGGGTTCTGCATCGGCGGTGGTGTGGCTGTGCAGGGGCGGATCAACGGGGCACTCGGAGCGGAACTCGGCGACGGTGTCGCAGCCGCCACGATCAGTTTCGGAATCGGCCTGGTGGCCCTGCTGGTCGCCTTCGCGGTCAGCCCGACCCTGCGATCGGGCCTCGGCTCGGTTCGTGTCGCCACAACCGACGGCAGCTTGCGCCCCTGGTACCTCCTGGGCGGTGTGTGCGGTGCGTTCTTCGTCGCGAGCCAGGGCCTCACCATCGCCGCCATCGGCGTCACGGCCTTCACCGTCGCCGTCGTCGCCGGCCAGCTCCTCAGCAGCCTCGTGGTCGACCGGGTAGGTCTCGCACCGAACGGCCGGACCCCGATCACCTGGTGGCGGGTGCTGGCCGCCGGCCTCGGCATCATCGGTGTCGTCCTCGCGGCGAGCGGCCGCGATGCCCCCACCGCCGCCGACACCGGTGTCCCCGACTACCTGCTCATCGCCCTACCCGCCCTCGCGGGCATCGGCCTGGCCTGGCAGCAGGCGGTCAACGGCCGCGTCGGCGCAGTCGGCGGCCCCTTCCCCGCCACCCTCGTCAACTTCACCGTCGGCCTGATCGCCCTGTGCCTCTTCGACACCTACACCCTCCTCACCAAGGGCCTCCCCACCCGATTCCCCACCACCCCCTGGCTCTACCTCGGCGGCCTGATCGGCGTAGCCTTCATCGCCCTGGCCGCGATCACCGTCAGCATGATCGGCGTGCTCCTCCTCGGCCTCACCTCGGTAGCAGGCCAACTCGTCACCGCCCTGATCCTCGATACCGCCGACGGCCGCCTGGCGCCGATCGCAGTCCTGAGCTGCACAATCGTCCTGATCGCGGTGATCATAGCGAGCCGAGCCGCCTCTTCACCGTCGGAGAATCCGCGCAGCTGACCAGCATTCCTGGCCTGGCGAGCACGTCGCTGACACATCGGCGAAATGTTAGGTTGCTGGCGAGCGAGCGCGCCGATGGACGATGGCGTGCTCACCCGCGTCGGCGGGTCCGAGCTGGGGGAGTGCAGTGATCGAGCCGTTGTCGCCGACCGAATCACCGGTGATCGGTCGTTACCGGGTGCAGGGTGTGCTCGGGTCGGGCGGGATGGGTCGGGTAGTCCTGGCGACCGGCCCGGACGGGCGGTTCGTCGCCATCAAACAGATCCACGCCCACCTGCTCGACGACCGCGAGTTCCGTGCCCGCTTCGAGCGCGAGGTCGCCATCTCGGCCCGGGTGTCGGGGGCGTTCACCGCCGCGGTGGTCGACTTCGACACCACGGCTGAACCACCTTGGCTCGCTTCGCTGTTCATCCCCGGTGTGCCATTGGACAAGGCCGTCCGCGAACTCGGACCACTGCCGGTTCCGGCGATGCGCACCCTCGCCTCCGGCTTGGCCTCGGCACTGCACTCCATCCACAGCACCGGTCTGGTGCACCGGGACCTCAAGCCCGCCAACGTCATTCTCGCTACCGATGGACCGCGCGTGATCGACTTCGGAATCGCCCAGGCCACCGGAACAGGCGCGCCGCTCACCGAGGTCGGCGCGGTGGTCGGCTCACCCGCCTATATGTCGCCGGAGCAGGCGATGAGCGAACCGGTGACGTCGGCAAGCGACGTCTTCTCCCTCGGCTCGATGCTGTGCATGGCCGCCACCGGCAAGAGCCCTTTCGCGGCCAACTCGGCGCCGTACACCCTGTTCAATATCGTGCACAGCGAACCGCAACTCGAGAATGTGCCGGTCGAGCTTCGTGAACTGATCGCCGGCTGCCTGCGCAAGGACCCGAAGACCCGGCCGACCCCCGCCCAGATCCTGGACTACCTCGGCGTCCTTCCGGTCCAGGCGCAGCCGTGGCCCGCCCCGGTCCACGCACAGATCGCCGAACAGACGCGAAATCTCGTCGCTCTCACCTCGGACCCCGAGGCAACACAGATCATCCCGGCCCACACGCCGATCGTCGCGCCACCTCGAGCGCCCACTCGAAAACGCCGCCCGGTCCTACTCGGCGGGATAGCCGTAGCGGCTGCTGTTCTGATCGCGGCCATCACCTTTGTCGTCCTCCGCCCCGGCGGCGAACCCGCGCCGACACCTACCACGGTCGCCGCTCCGACGAAATCCCTGTCAGCCCTCGATGATCTACGTGGCGTAGACACCTGCGCGTGGGTGATCCAGGCTCTCGGCGCGTCACTCCCGGAAGAAGCCGCCGACAAGGCAGCGGCAACGGTCGCCGACTGGCGTTGGCTCCCGACCGCGAGCTGGGGTTGCGACGGCAACTCGGGCGGCGCACGCCTGACCGTAGAAATCGGCGCAGCGCTGGACGGTTTCGGCACAACCAGTAAGGTCGCCGACGGTTACGGGGTCGCACAACGCGGCGAGGATTGCGCCTTCGGCATCGAAGGCGGCGCCGACGGACAACGCTGGGGCATCGTGGTCGACACCTTCACCCGCACCGACTGCGCCCTCGCCGACCACGCCGTCGACCGGCTCGCCGCAGCGATCGGTGCCATGTCCGCCGACCCGGCCGCAGCACAGTCGCTGTCGTCGGTGGACCCCTGTGCGCTGCTGGACGATCCGACGCTCGGCCGGGCGACCGCCAAATCCGCGCACGTATGTGAATGGTCGCGAGACAACAACACCATCCGGATCACGACGTCGCAACCGCGGCAGCGAGTACTGACAGGCAAGACAGTCGACCTGGGTGACGGAGTGATCGTCGAGGAAGACAGCGTCAGCGCGATCGGCGAGCACCGCTGTCAGCGGGTGTATCTGTTCCGCAAGATCGGCGAGACCTACCGCGAGGACGTCGAAGTGCTGGTCAGCAATCCCGCCGAGAGCGGTGACGAGCTGTGCGCGGTGGCAGATCCGCTGGTGAAGCAGGCGGTCGGCAGGTTGCCTTCGCGGTAGCGGCGGCAAACGCGGGGGTGATAGCTTCACGGCAGAGTTTCGAAGGGGGATGGGCGTGCGCTATCGCTGGGGTGCGGCGCTGTTGTCGGTGTGTCTGTTCACCGCCGCATGCGGTGAACAGACACCCGACCACGGCGAATACGCGCTGGTCGCGCAACCGGGCGACTATGACGACGGCCCGAGCCGGATGCGTGGCGCCCTGGTCGAATCGCTGCGCCTCGGCGAGCGGGTGATCTTCGCCGACCGCATCGACCCCGAGCTGACCGCGGGCAACGGCGGCGGCCCGCTGGTCGGTGTGCGCGGCGTCGACGATCTGCTCTCGGGTGTGCAGCGCACCGCCCTCGACCCGTTCGATGTGCTCGCCGGGTTCGGCGTGATCGGTGGCAACGGCTTCAACGACAACGAACTGAAGAACAAATTCCTCTCCATCACTCTGCTGTCGCTGCCGGACGAAGCCCAGGCCGTCGCGGCCGCCCAGGCGATGGCCGCAGCCGATTTCGGCGCGACCCCCGAGAACGCGCCCATCGTCCTCCCGGAATACCCGGCGGCGCTGTCGCACTGGCGCCCCGGTGTGCCGACAGTTGGTAGCTGGCTGGTGTGGAGGAACTTGGTCATCCGGCTCTACGCGAAGATCGTCGACCCGAATCCCGAGCACCTGGCAGACCTGCTCACCCGCACCTATCGCGCCCAGCTTTCCGAACTCGAAACCTTCACGCCCACAGCGGCAACCGATGTGCCGAACCTCGAACTCGACCCGAGCGAACTGCTTCCCCGGGTAGTGAAAACCGACGACTACTGGCCAGACCGCTGGAATTTCCTCGTGTCCGGCCCCCGTGCGTTCGCCCTGCGGACCGACCGTCCCGGCGCTCGCCTGCGCGAATTCGAGGCCAACAAGGTCGACACGATCGCGGTGGCGCACAACAAGTTCCTGTATCGCTCCGCGGACAGCGCATCCGCCGAAGGCTACGCCGAGGTCGAGAAACAGCAGATGCTCACCCGATACCGCGAAACCTCGGGGGTGGCGGGTCTGCCGGGTATCTCCTGCTACAGCGCGCTTCGACCGGACCCCGAGTCGATCCCCGCACGTCGGTTCGCGTGCCTGGTGCGGCACGGCGAATTCGTCGTACGCATCAACGGCAATCAGGAAATCGAGACCCGGCGCCAAGCCGTGGCCCAATACGCATTGCTCGGCGGTTCGTGGTGAGTGACGCGCGCATGACATCGTTGGGTCCGCGTGACCCCGAGCAGCTCGGCCGCTACCGGCTGCTGGCCGTGCTCGGCCGGGGCGGCATGGGTCAGGTCCTGCTCGGGCAGGCGCCGGACGGCCGATTGGTGGCGGTGAAGCAGATCCATCAGCAGTTCACCGGTAACCCGGAGTTCCGTGCCCGGTTCCGGCGGGAGGTGCTCGCGTCCCAGCAGGTCACCGGTGCGTACACCGCGGGCGTGATCGACCACGACGCGGAGTCCGAAACACCCTGGCTCGCTTCGGAGTACATCGCGGGACCGGCACTGCAGGACATGGTCGCGGAGTTCGGCGCCCTGACCGTGAGCGGTTTGAAACTGTTGGCCACGGGGCTGGCGATGGCTTTGCTGGAGATCCACCGCACCGGTCTGGTGCACCGGGATCTGACGCCGAGCAATGTCCTGCTCACCAATGACGGCCCACGGGTGATCGACTTCGGTATCGCCCGCGCCGTCGAGGACGACGTCACCCTCACCGCCACGGGCGCCGTGATCGGCTCGCCCGCCTATATGTCGCCCGAGCAGGCCGAATGCCGAACGCTCACAGCGGCTTCGGATGTCTTCGCCGTCGGCGCGATCCTGGCCATGGCGGCAACCGGCACGAGCCCCTTCGCGGCGGCGTCCACACCGCAGGTCCTCTACAACGTCCTCTACAGCACGCCGGACACCACCGCGATCCCCGGACCGATCCGTTCGCTGGTCGACGCGTGTCTCGCCAAGGATCCGGCCGCGCGACCCACTCCCGAGCAGTTGCTCGACGCCGCGGCCCGCATCGACGCCGAACCCGTGTGGCCGGTGCGTATTCGTCGCCGTATCGCCGATCACCAGGCGGAGGCGGCGGCGTGGGCCAACGGAACCGCGTCGGCGGCGGCCGTCGAGGAGTCGCGACCCGATCGGAAGCTGCCGCGCCTGGCAGCGGCGGCGGCAGTGGTGTCGGTATTGGTCCTCGGCTGTATCGCACTGGTCGGTATCGGACGGGACGGCACCGCGATCGCGATGGACGACCCGCCGCTGGCGCTGACCGACGAGGAGACCCGGCGCCTCGACATCTGCGCGCTCCTGACACCGCAGGTGATCGGCGAACTCGGCACCTCCGTCAGCGGGGTGGAAGGGTACAGCCCCTCCGATTGCCGGTCCACGTATCGCGATCCCGCCGGTCGCGAGATCAACCTCGCGCTCGACACAACCCGGCCCGATTACGCCAACGACCCGCCGCTCGGGCAGACCATCAACTGGATGCCGGTGCTCGGCGCCGAGCGGGAGTCCTCCTTCTGCCGTCGTTCGGTCAAGGAGCAGAGCGGCAGGCAGACGGTGTTCTCGGTCACCGCGAGCGCGCCGGGCGGTGACGGGTGTCCGGTGGCCGAGCGGGCTCTCGCTGCCATCGTCCGGCGCCTGTCGGTCGATCCTCCGCTGCGCGACTACCCTGACAACTCGATCCTCGCCCTCGACCCGTGTGCCCTCGTCGATATGGCGGCTGTCCGTGCCGCGGTAGGTGATTCCGAGCGGTCCCGCGCGCCGCACAGCTGCAACTTCTGGGGCACCGACGGCTCCCTCTATCTCGACCTCACCGAAAAGACCCGACCTGACAGTGTTCGGACCGGCAACGCCCACCCGACGACCAGGACGATGGGCGGTCGCACGGTCTACGTCGGCCGTGACGACGCCACCGTGTGTGATCTTCTGGTCATGACGCGGCCGAGCCGCGACGACCTGGCCGAGCAGATATCCGTGACATACCACGCCGCGTCTTCACCCCCCACCGGCCCCTGCGCCCTCGTCACCCCCGTGCTCGAATCCGTCCTCCAGAAGTTGCCTCCGTCATGACGATTCATCCACCGGGCCCGGACGATCCGCAGACCATCGGCCGCTACCGGGTGATCGGCGCGCTCGACCCGTCGGCAGGTGATCACAGTGTGCTCGCTACCGGCCCCGACGACGCGCTCGTGGTCGTGCGGCAGGTGCATCCCGAGCTCCTCGCAGAACCCGAATTCCGGGTGCGGCTGCGGCACAGTGCCGTTGCCGCCATGCGTGTCGCCGGGCCGTCCAACACCACGGTGATCGATGTTGATGCCGATGCCGACAAGCCTTGGTTGGCATCGCTTTTCGTACCCGGTGTGCGGCTCGATGCGGCTGTGGCCGAGCACGGCCCGCTGCCGGTCTCCGCTGTGCGTGCCTTGGCCGCCGCACTGGCATCCGCTCTCGGCGCCGTGCACGCCGCCGGGTTGGTGCATCAGCGATTGCGCGCCGACACCGTCCTGCTGGCGAAAGACGGTGGGCGCTTGGGTGAGATCGGCGTCACTGCTGCGGCAGGTCTGTCCACCACCGGAACAGCGACCACCATCGGCACGCCCGACTTCTTGGCGCCCGAACAGGCACTCGGTCTGGAACTCACCCCCGCCGCCGATGTTTTCGCGCTCGGCTCGGTGCTGGCCTACGCAGCGTCGGGAGTGGCACCGTTCGCGGCGCCGTCGGTGCCGTACACCCTGTTCAATATCGCCAATCGCGAACCCGATCTGAGCCGGGTGCCCGAACCGCTCTACGAGATGCTGGCCGCATGCCTGCGCAAAGACCCGGTGGCCAGGCCCACGCCCACACAGATCCTCCAGTATCTCGGTGGCCCACCGAGTGGCCCGCCGCCCTGGCCCGCACCGGTTCTCGACGACATCGGACGGGTACAGCAGGAGATCTCGGCGCTGCGTGCCGCCGCTCCCGTCCTCACCTCACCGGAACCGGCGCAGGCGAAGTCGTTCGCCGACATCGTCGGCGCCAAGTGGACCTCGCTCCGGCAAGCAGCGAGGAGCGCCACGGAATACGGCAGTGAGCGGTGGATGGGCGCCAGTGCTCGAGCGCGCACCGGTATCGCGGGCGGGCTGGTCGTGGTGTTGCTCGCGCTGGTCGGGCTCACCTACTTCGTCACCCGTCCGGAAAGTGAACCTGGTCCGGTGACCGGCCTGACCCTGGCCGAGTTGCGCCGCACCGATGCCTGCGCATGGCTGACGTCCGCGATCGGCACAGAGGTCCCCGTGGCACCGAACCCGCTCCCTGCCGATTCCTGGAAAACGCGACCGACCGGTCCCTGGGGATGTTCCCTCGACTCGGGCAAGTACATTCTCAATCTGGAGCTCGGTAAGGAAGACGAGTACCTCACCCTGAATCAGACTGTGGTCGATGGTGTTCCGATCTCCCACGGCAGTCCCTCCGGGTGCGTGCGCGCCATCGCGAGCCCGGGCGACGAACGCGAAGCGGGCATCGTCCTCACGCTGCTCACCCCACCCTCGGTCAAGGACTGCGCGGGCGTCGACCAGGTGGCCGCCGCCCTGGCCCGGTCGCTGACCACCGCCCCGCAGGCCGAGCAGCCGTCCCCCCTCGCCCTGCTCGACCCCTGCACCCTCCTCGCCCGCGACGCCGTAACCGAGAGCATCGGCCCCCTCCCGCCGCAGCCGACCATCGCTGACGCGCACACCTGCCAGTGGGACGCGCGCGTCCGGCTGACCCTGCAAATCCTGCGCACCAGCGACGTGACCACGGGCAAGAATCCACAGGTCCTGCGCGTCGACGGCATGGAGATCTACCGGGGCAAGGACAGCACCCTCGGATGCACCCGTGCCTACCTCGTGCCCAACGCGGATGCGGAAACCATGCAGGTCACCGTCGAGGGCATGCCCGGTGCGACCGAGCAATCCTGCTCGATCGCCACCACATTCCTGCGCCGGGCCGTGGAGAAACTACCGAAGCGGTGAACGAGGAGGGGATACTCGGGCGGGGATCGTCGACGGAAGGGTCGGGATGGATCAGCTCGGGGTTGCGGTTGTCGGGTTCGGGTTGGCGGGGGCGGTGTTTCATGCGCCGTTGATCGCGGCGGAGCCGAGGATGCGAGTGGCCGCGGTGGTGACGTCGTCGGCGGAGCGGGCCGCGCAGGCGCGGGCGCAGCATCCGGGGGTGCGGGTGTGGGAGAGCGCGGAGGAGATGTTCGCCGAGGCCGACGATGTGGATCTGGCGGTGATCGCGACACCGAATCGGACGCATGCGGAGCTGGCGGTGAAGGCGTTGGTCGCGGGGTTGCCGGTGGTGGTCGACAAACCGTTCGCGGTGAAGTCGGCCGATGCCGAAGAGGTGGTCTCGGTGGCGGAGCGGGCCGGGCTGCCGCTGAGTGTTTTCCAGAATCGCCGCTGGGACAACGACTTCCTGACCGTGCAGGCACTGATGGACGCCGGTGAGTTCGGTGAGGTGCGCCGGTTCGAGTCGCGGTTCGAGCGGTGGCGGCCGGTGTCGAAAGGCGGCTGGCGTGAGGTCGGCTCCGCCGAGGACGGGGCGGGGATCCTGTTCGATCTCGGCAGTCACCTGGTGGATCAGGCACTCACCCTGTTCGGCCCGGTCACCGAGGTGTACGCCGAACTCGACCAGCGCCGCCCGGACGTGCAGGCCGACGACGACGCCTTCATCGCTCTCACCCACGCCGCCGGTGTCCGTTCGCACCTGTGGATGAGTGCCGTCGCGCCCCAACTTGGTCCGCGCATGCGCGTGCTCGGTTCCACCAACGGCTACACGGTCTCGGGACTCGACCCGCAGGAAGACGAGCTGCGAGCGGGCCGCCGCCCTGACGACGGAAAACCCTGGGGCACAGTCACTCCCGACAAATGGGGCACCTTCGGCGCAGGCGCGGACCTGAAGACGATCCCCACCCTCCCCGGTGACTACCCGGCCTTCTACGCCCAGATGGCCGCCGCCCTACTCGACGACGCCCCGGTCCCGGTGGACCCACGCGACGCCGTGGAAACCCTGCGCATCCTCGAATACGCCCGCCACGTCGCCACCCCACCCGAGGACGACTGATCCCACCCGAACCCCTGCCCGTCCGGCAAGCCGACGGCCGTTCTGCGGCGGGGGCTGTGTCGGGTGGTCGCCGCCCGAATCAGAGCTTGGCGGAACGCAGTTCGTGCCCCTTGGACGTCTTGCAGCGCCCCGACTCCAGGTCCCACTGCCACCCGTGCAGGTTGCAGGTGAGGTTGTTGCCTTCCACCACACCGAATTTCGACAGGTCGGCCTTGAGGTGCGGGCAGCGGCGCTGCACTTCCCAGCCGTCGAGTTCGATGGTGGCCGAGTCGTCGTGCGCCTCGGCGAACCAGCCGTCGGCGTAGGCGATGCGCTCGTCGGTGAGGCACTTGAAGAAGGTGTAGAGGAATTCGTTGTAGCCGCCGATGCGCCACGCCTGGAAGCGGGTGGACAGGAAGATCGTGTTCACCCAGTCCGGCTCGTCGTCGCGCAGCACGGTGCGCACCAGTTCGGGGGCGATGCGGAAGCCGTAGCGGTAGCGGCCCTCGCCTTCGATGGGCTCGCGCACAGTGCGCTGCGGGAAGTCCAGGACGATGGTTTCCTCGCCGAGCACCAGGCCCACGGGGTAGCCGATGCCGTCGCTGATGAGCGCGCTCTGCTTCATGATCGGCTCGAACAGCTCGCGCAGCGGCTCGAGCAGCGAACCCTCGCCGTGCTCCCAGGTGGCCTTCTCGGCGGCGAGCACGGGCGCGAAGCGTTCGGCCATGTCGGCGATGTAGGCGGCCTTGTCGCCGTAGATGCGCTGCGGGTCGAAGGGGTGGGTGAGGTCGAGTTCGGCACCGCGCACGTCGGCGACGGAACCGGGGATCATCAGGATCCCGCCGGAGTTGCCGTGGATCTCCATCTGCTCGAGAAACACGATCTGGTCGGGGAAGATGTTGCCCTCGTCGCCGCGGTCGTCGTTGAGGTAGCGCAGTTCGTCGTCGAGGAACACCGGCGGACCGGCCGAGGGCACCACCCAGGTGGCGCCGACCTGCTCGATGTAGGAGCGGGCCCGGTCCATGCCGCGCTGACGCTTCTGCTTGCCGAAGTTGGCCTTGGTGCGCGCCGGGATGTCGTAGACGGCCGGGTACCAGATGGCGCCCGAGTACTGCAACAGGTGAATGTCGATGTGCCCGAACGCGTCGTGGATCACGTCCATGTCGACGGGGCGGGCGTCGTTCATGTTGAAGCAGACGGTCTCGCCGTCGGAGACGAGGATGCCCGAGTCGCCGATGGGGCCGTCGGCGGGTGCGCGCAGCGCCACGATCATGATGTCGAGCGAGCCCTTGGGCCCGGTGACGGTGTGCTTGACCGAGTCCTCGGTCTCGAAGAACTTGGTGAAGCCGAGCGCCTCGAGTTCGCGGCGCAGATCCGGCACGGGGTAGTCGGGCAGCAGGACCGTCGCGTCCTTGTTGACGTGCTCGCGCAGCAGTGCGGCGTCGAAGTGGTCGCGGTGCAGGTGCGAGACATAGAGGTAGTCGACGTCGCCGAGCGCCGCCCAGTCCAGGCCGGTGTTGTCCGGGAACGGGAACCACGACGCGAAGTAAGCGGGGTTCACCCACGGGTCGCACAGGATGGTCCCGGCCTCGGTTCGGATGTGGAAGCCAGCATGTCCGACACTGGTGATCTGCACGAGCTATGTCCTCCTACCAGGATCTGATTCGCCGACGCACCGGGCTCGACCTGGTGACGCGAGCCGCCGCCGAGCTCTGACCACTGCGGCGGCACCAGCCAACAAGGGTAGTGGCTAAACCGTTACATCACCGATGCAGTAGCCCTCGGGGGTCGAGACGACGGTGAATGTGCGCGTCCTGGTGCCCCCGGGGGAGGTGGTCACCGGGACCTGAACCGCCAGGTAATCCCCCTGAACTCGTTCGGATGATAGCTCTTGGTCGGCGAAGGAGGTGACATTGCCTACTTTGCCCGAGTCGGTGGCCAGCGGGGGTGCTGTGGGGTTGCCGGTGCCCTGCGGGTCCCAGGTGGCCCGACTCGCCGCGCAGGTCAGCGGGTGGATCTGTTCGGTGTCGTCCGGGTTGAGAGGTTTGCCCGTTGCGCGGGCGAGGTAACGGCGGACGGTGTGACGCGCGTCTGCCTCGTCGTAACCCGGCTCGACACCGGCGGCGAACACCCGGCCGCAGGCATAGCCGGTGGCGATGTCGCGCTGCTCCACGGTGATCGTCGTCGTCGCGTTGCGCCAGGTGACGGTGTCGGCGGTGGCGGTGCCCGGCCTGCTCAGCGCGGTGAGGATCGACTGCGGGTCGACGTACATGTCGGCGACGGTGCGCGGCGGGATGGTCCAGCACTTGTCCTGTAGCTCGGTGACGGTCGCCGAGCGCAGGTCGGCGGCCCAGCGGCGCACGGCGGTCACGGCATCCGGGTTCCCCGTCACCGCGCCGACCTGCGGTGCGTCGGCGGGCAGCGGCTCGGTGGTCGGTACCGGGGTGGTCGCGGCCTCGGTGGCGGTCGAAGTCGCGGCGGCTGCCGAGGTGCTGGTGGTAGGCGCGGCCACCGGTTCGTCGCCCGGAATGCCCGATACCGAGTCGCAGCCGGCGATCAGCGCGGCGGCGGTCAGTCCCGCGGCCAGTGCGCTGGCACGGCGGGTCGGAGCAAACGGGGGCAGCTGAGCGCGTTGCACTTCGACGTTCCTCATTCCTTGGCCGGGTGCCGGAAGCGGCGATCTGCGACTACGCTAGCTGAATTGTGGAACCCGTCTACCGGTCGATCATCGGCCTGGCCCGAACCGTCTTCTTCCTCGAAGGTCTGAAGTTCACCGTCAAGGGGGCCGAAAACATCCCCGCGACAGGTGGTGCCGTGGTGGCGATCAACCACACCGGCTACATGGACTTCACCTACGCCGGCCTGCCCGCGCGCACTCCCAAGCGCTACATCAGGTTCATGGCGAAGGCGGAGGTGTTCGACAACAAGATCTCCGGCCCGATCATGCGCGCCCTGAAACACATTCCGGTCGACCGCACCGCGGGCGCCGACTCCTACAAGGCGGCGGTGAAGTACCTGCGTGACGGCGAACTCGTCGGCGTGTACCCCGAGGCGACCATCAGCCGCAGCTTCGAGATCAAGGAATTCAAGTCCGGCGCGGCCCGGATGGCCCTGGAAGCCGACGTGCCGATCATCCCGATCGTGATCTGGGGCGCCCAGCGCGTGTGGACCAAGGGTTTCCCGAAGCGCCTTGGCCGCACCAACACCCCGATCTCCATCGCCGTCGGCAAGCCGATCAAGCCCTACGAACCCGTCGGCGACCTGACCGCCGAGCTGCGCGGAACCATGCAGGCCATGCTCGCCGACCTCCAGAAGGACTACGAGCACGAGCCCGGCGCCTACTGGGTGCCCAAGCGCCTCGGCGGCAGTGCTCCCTCGCTGGAGGAGGCCACCGCTCTCGACAACGCCGAGGCCGCGCAACGTTTGGCGCGCAAGGCCGCTCAGCGAGCGAACCCCGAGAGCTGAGACGCGACACCCCCCGGTCAGTTCATGCTCAGTACCCACGAACCGTTGCAGCCCCAGCTGGTGTTGCGTTTGGCGTCGTAGGTCCAGACGGGGTTGATCGGCGGGTTCACCCGCACATGCCACCGGCCCGACGGCGACTTCACGGCGTTGCCCTCGCGGGTGACGATCTTGACGTCGTCGTGGTCGAACAGCCAGGAGCCCCGGCTGGTCGGGTAGTCCAATCGCATGCGGACCCGGCCGCCGGTGTGGTTCTGCACCACCAGGCAGGAACCGGGGTGGTTGATGTCGATGGCGTAGTCGCTGAAACCCTCCTCGCCACCGTTGTCGGTGGTGTCGACGAAGCCGACGGCATCGGTGATGTCGGCGTTCGCGGGGCCCGCGACCATGACGGTGGTCACAGCCACGGCGGCGGTGAGCAGTCCGAGAGTCTTCAATCCCTTACCTCCCCTGAGTGGCGGCAATGGTTGCCTACCTGCGAATAAGCCTCCCGCGCAACGTCTTCCGCATTCTTATCGCGGGCTTAACGGTGTGCCCGAACGCAGCGGCGGCGGTCCGTCCGAGCGGCGGTCAAGGGGGGCGGATTTCGTGTTTCGGCGGCGGACACGCTAAAGTTCCTTCTCGCACCACGAGGCCCGGATCGGGCCGAGGACGTGCACGCGGATGTAGCGCAGCTGGTAGCGCATCACCTTGCCAAGGTGAGGGTCGCGAGTTCGAATCTCGTCATCCGCTCAACGAAAGCCCGGCCTGGATGCCGGGCTTTTCTGCTGTCAGTACCGGTTCAGGCGGTCACGCGTGAGTGGCGGCAAGAACTCGCCGATCAGTGTGCGACGCCACCAGATTCGCTGCCCGAACAGTTCGGCCGGGGTGCTGAACTCGTATTCGTAGAGGTTGGCCCGCACATAGTGCGGCGGGGTGTCGGGGAACGGATTGGGACCGAGCAGGCGCAGGGTGTCGGGGTCGTTGCGCAGCAGCCGCGCGGCCAGCGGCAGCGCCCACGAGCGGGCGTAGGCGGGCGAGATCGCGGCGAACCACATCAGCCAGTCCAGGCGCAGATGATAGGGCGCGAACTGGCGTGGCAGGCGACGCGGGTCGCCCGGTTTGCCTTTGAACGCGTATTCGCGCCACACGGTGTCGTCGGTGAGGTGGGTGTCGTCGGTGCACTCCAGCACGATCTCGTAGCGGGTCCGGCCGATGGACCCGAAGGCGCCATAGGTGTTGACCAGGTGCAACGGGTCGAAGGAGGCGTTCATCTGCTGATTCGACGAGAGCATATTGCGCACCGGCCGGTAGCTCGCCACCACCACGAGGGCCACGTAGGCGATGCAGACGCCGACGAACCAACCCGGCGCAGCGGGCGCGGACTGCCCGCCGGGCAGCGACAGCGCGGTGGCGGCCAGCAGCAACGTCACCCAGTTCAGCCAGGCGAAATTTCCCGACAGCACAAGCCACAGCTGGGTGACGATGACGATCGCCGCCGCGATACTCGCCACCGGCTGCGGCGCGAACAGCCCGAACGGCACGATGAGCTGGGCGAAGTGATTGGCCGCCACCTCCACCTTGTGCAGCGGTTTGGGCAGGTGATGGAAGAACCAGCTCAGCGGACCGGGCATCGGCTGGGTTTCGTGGTGGTAGTACAGGCAGGTCAGGTCACGCCAGCACGGATCGCCGCGCAGCTTGATGAGTCCGGCCCCGAACTCCACCCGGAACAACAGCCACCGCGCGGCCAGCAGCACGAGCAGCGGCGGGGCGATGGTGTCGTTGCCGAGGAATATCGCGAGGAAACCGGCCTCGAGCAGCAGCGACTCCCAGCCGAAGCCGTACCACAGTTGACCCACGTTGACGATCGACAGATACAGCACCCACAGCGCGAGCCACAGCAGCATGGCCGCCCACAGCGGAACCGCGTCGGCCAGACCCGCCGCCACCGCGACCGCCAGTGCCACCCCGGTCCACGCGACGGCGGCGAACAACCGATCCGAATAGCGCCAATGGAACAGGCTCGGTGACTGCCGGAACGAGGACCGCTGGAGGAAGCGCGGAATCGGCAGCATGCCGCGTTCACCGAGCAACGCCCGAAACTGCAATGCCGCAGTGAGGAAGGCGACGGCGTAGATCACCGCCAGGCCACGCTGGAAGATCAGCCTGCCGTACCAGTATTCCGGTGCCGCGAACCACTCCATGCGCTCGCTCCTGGTCCTCTGCCCTCCGGGGGACTACCCGGTGTCGTGTGTCGTTAACAGGGCGGCGCGCAGGTCGCGCTCGTCCCATTGTCCGGCGACACCGGGCCGCACCCGCAGGTATTCGACGATCCGGTCGGTATCCCAGCCCTGACCCTCGCGCAGCCCGGTCGCGATCATGGTGAGATATCGGGCCGACGGCGGCTGTAACGCAACGGCTTCCGGCAACCAGGGCGCCGTGAAGGTCAGGATCGGCACGCCGTCTTCGTCACCGAGGTGGACGACGGTTTCGTAGCGGCCGGGTCCGAGCCGCACCCGTCCTTGTTCGACGACCCGTGACAAGTCGAAGCCGCGGCCGGGCGTGCGGTACATCTCCTGATCGAGCAGGTCGGCGAACTGGTCGAGGGTGAGCAGATATCCCCTGGCCACGGCCTCGGTCGGCCACCCCGGTGCGGGCTGGTCGGTGTAGAAGGCGACTCCACCGGTCCATACCGGACTCTGCCAGGCGAAATACACGGTGCCGGGCACGGTGAGCGCGGTTTTCTTCGCGGGCGGGGTGGGGTCACGAAATCCCGCGTAGAGGTGGTCCGTGCCGGGTGGCGTTCCACCGAGCCGGTAGTAGTCGAAGCGGGCGGTGCACATGTTGGAGCCGTATGCCGCGTACCAGATGTGTTGCGTCACAGGCTCATTCCTGGTTGGTCTCGATTCGGGACACCGAAGAAACGGGTTGATCCACCCCCTCGATTGTCCCTGCGAGACCGGGAAAACCGAAGGCCGTAAAAATCTAGAACGATTGGTCAGAATATCGCAGCTGGGCACTCGCGTAGCGACCGTCCATCGAGAAAGCGTGGGGCCGTCCACATGTCGATCCGTACCGAAATAGCCGCGACGACACCGTGATCACGGATGTCGAACCCCGAAGGTCGGCGTCGGCACGGATTCGTGACCGCTCGGCTGTAACGACCAACCCCATCTTCACCGAATGACTATTCGGTCGGGAAAGCCAACGAGCGGAGATGTTTTCATGCGCACAGTCCTCATGCTGGCAGCTGTTGCGGCATTGACCGGAGGGCTTACCGCTTGCGGTGCCGAGTCGGGTTCGAGCATGCCGAGCACTACCACTCAGCACTCGGCCACCTATGCGTCGCCCGCACCGAGCACTGCCCAGCCGTCCAGCGCACCTGGCGCCGACTCGCCTGGCGCGGGTTCACCGGATGCGGGTTCCCCCGGCGCGGGATCGCCGGGGGCGGGTAGCCCCGGCACCGAGGCGCCGGATACCCCGAAGCCGACGATCGTCCCGACGCCGAGCAAGGACGGATTCACCCCCGTCGACGCGAGCAAGTTCCAGCTCGACGGCGGCCACTACTTCCGGTCGCCTTCCGGGAACATCTTCTGTGGCATCCTCACCCAGGCCCCCTATGGTGTCGGCTGTCAGTTGGCCTCGACGAACCACATTTCGCCGAAACTGCCGAACTGCACCGACGCCCCCGACCGC
The DNA here is from genome assembly GCF_040655675.1 of Nocardia sp. NPDC050378. Taxonomy (NCBI): domain Bacteria; kingdom Bacillati; phylum Actinomycetota; class Actinomycetes; order Mycobacteriales; family Nocardiaceae; genus Nocardia; species Nocardia sp. NPDC050378. The sequence goes on along the minus strand of NZ_JBFAKI010000001.1, from coordinate 134,968 downwards.
AAGGTCGCCGCGCACCTCTATCAGGGCAAGTCGGAACTCCTGTGCACCAGCCAGGGCATCTTCGTCGGAATTCCGCAGGACGGTTCACCGGCCGGCGGCGCGGTCCTGAACTACGCCGAATCGTTGACCGTCAACGGTTACACGTGCAGCTCTTCCTCGCAGGGTGTCCGCTGCGTCTCGGGCGGTCACGGATTCGCGATCTCGGCCGACGACCAGCACACCTTCTGAAGCGTGAACGGCGCCGCCACACCGCGGAGCTTGTGCTGCCGTGTGGCGATGCCGTAGCGCTATCTCGGAATGTGGATGCCCGCCGCGCGCAGCTTCGTCTCGACGAGGGTGCCGAGCACGCCCGCGGTGGAGGTGGGCTCGTGTCCGTGGTGGGCGATGAGCTGGTAGCGGGTCGCGGCCTCGGTGCGGGCCTGCATGCCGGTCACGATTCTCAGGTGCGCAGGGTTTGCGAGGTAGTGCTCGATCATCTCGGTGGCGAGTTCCTCGATACGGGGATCGTCGGGTGCCCAGGCCGCGGCCTCGACACCACGCCGCAGCAGGTCGAGGAAAGCCGGGTCCTCGATGGCGTTCTCGACGTCGGTGAGGTAGTCGTCGAACCCGTCAGGGACCAGGGCTCGCGCCAGCACCCAGCCCTCCCTGGTCGCCGCGACCTCGGCCTCGGGAAAACCGAGGCTCGGCATCCGTTCCAGCATCGCGACCGCGCGGTCGGGCAGCAGGGCACGATTGCCGTCGCTGAGCCGGTGCAAGGTGTCGCGCCGAGCGGTCAGCTCCTCGATGCGCTCGGTGAGCTGACGTCCGACCTCGGCCAGGGCGGTGGCGAACTGGTCGGCGTCGGCGTCGAGCAGGGGTTCGATGTCGGCCAGCGGCACCCCGGCGGCGGCCAGCGTCCGCACCTGGACCAGCCGCAACAGTTCGGCCGAGCCGTACCGCCGGTACCCGGCGCTGTCCCGTTCGGGCTCGGTGACCAGGCCGAGCTTGTGATAGTGCCGCACCGTCTTCACCGTGACACCGACGAACGCCGCCGCCTGCCCGATCGTCACCCCGTTCCGCATGCGCTCAGCTTGCCTTGTCCGCCAGAGTGTTTCCCGATTCTCCGCCGAACACCGCGTCGACCAGCGTCTTCTGCGTGACCTGGAAGACGGGCGCCAGTGTCATCTCCGCGTCGTCGACGAAAGTGAGGTACGCGGTCATGGTCACGCTCGCGTCGGGGGTGCTGTACATCAGTGTCGCGTAACCGGCGATCCCGCCGTTGTGGGTGATCAAGGTGGCGCCGCCCGCGGTTTCCTGCACGAACACCCCGAGCCCGTAGGGCATGCCGGGGATCCCGGTGTCGTGGGTGCGCAGCATCTCGGCCAGCAGCGGTTCGGGCAGCAGTGTGCCGTCGAGCAGGGCGCGGATGAAGGTGCGCAGGTCGGCGGTGGTCGAGATCATGTCGCCGCCGGTGCAGACCCAGGACGGGTTGTGCCGGGTGACGTCGACGGTGTGCTGCTCGCCGCCGTCGCTGTAGCGGTAGTAGGCGTGCGGGTGCGGTTCGGGCAGATCCTTCGAGGCGCCGGGCAGCACGGTGTCGGTCATGCCGAGCGGGCCGAAGATCAGGCGCTGCGCCTCCTCGGCGAGCGAGCGGCCGGTGACCTGCTCGACCAGCAACCGGGCGATGATGTAGTTGGTGTTCGAATAGCTCCAGCCGGTCCCCGGCTCGAATCGCGCCGGCTTCGAGAGGGCGAGGTTCGCCAGGTCCTGCGGTCGGTAGGTCTCGAACCGCTTGTCGACCCACTCCTTGCCCGCGATGGTGGAGGGCACGCCGGGCACGATGGTGCCGTCCTCGTACAGCTCGCCGGTGATGTTGAAGATCCCGCTGGTGTGCTGCAACAGCATTCGGACGGTGACCCGTTCGTCGAGTGCGTAGTCGGGCAGGTAGCGGATCGCCGGGGCGTCCAGCTCGATCAGGCCCTCGGCGACCAGCCGCAGCACGATGGCGGCGGTGAAAGTCTTGGTGTTGCTGCCGATTCGGACGTGACCGTCGATGGGTGGCGCTGTGGCGGCACCGAGCTCGCTTACTCCCGCGCTGCCCGCCCACTCGCCGCGCTCGTCGTTCACCCGCAGTGACGCACCGACGAAACCGTTGTCGACAATGCGCTCGATGAGTTCCTGGAGTTCCGGACGCTCCTGAGTGGCAAGGGTGTTGGTGTTCGACATGGTGATCGCTCCTGTTCGCGTGATCGGCTTTCCCGCCGCTGCGACCAAGGCTCCACCCTGACCTTGGGTCAACCGCAAGAGTGATCTGGATCACCGAAAAAGCGGGGCGGCAAGGTATCTGCCGCCCCGCTCTTTCCGCGCGCTACTGCGCAGTGGACTTGAACCGTCGCAGCCGCAGGCTGTTGCTCACCACGAAAACCGAGCTGAACGCCATCGCGGCACCGGCGAGCATCGGATTGAGCAGCCCCGCCATGGCCAGCGGGATCGCGGCAACGTTGTAGGCGAAAGCCCAGAACAGGTTGCCCTTGATCGTGGCCAGGGTGCGGCGCGAGAGGCGGATCGCGTCGGCCGCGGCCCGCAGGTCACCACGCACCAGGGTGAGGTCGGCGGCCTCGATGGCCACGTCGGTTCCGGTGCCCATCGACAGGCCGAGATCGGCCTGGGCCAGGGCGGGTGCGTCGTTCACACCGTCACCGACCATGGCGACGACCTTGCCCTCGGCCTGCAACCGCTTGACCGTTTCCACCTTGTCCTGCGGCAGCACCTCGGCGATCACCTGCTCGATACCGACCTCGGCGGCGATGGCGTTCGCCGCGCGGGCATTGTCACCGGTGAGCAGGATCGGGGTGAGGCCGAGTTCGCGGAACTGCGAGATGGCCTGTGCGGAGGTCGGTTTCACCGCGTCGGCGACCACGAGCACGCCGCGCGCCTTACCGTCCCAGCCGATCGCCACGGCGGTTTTGCCCGTCGATTCGGCGTCGGCCATGGCGGCGGCGAGGTCGTCACCGAGGGGCTGTGACCAGTCGGCCAGCAGCCGGGCCCGGCCCACGATCACGGCGTGACCGTCGACGACACCCTGCACGCCGAGACCCTCGATATTGGCGAAACCCGCCACCTCGGGCAACGTTGCGGCATCACGTGCGGCCTTGGCGATCGCCTGGGCGATCGGGTGCTCCGAGGAATCCTCCAGCGCGCCGGCCAGTTCCAGCACGCGGGCCTTGTCCTCACCCTCGGCGGGGATCACGTCGAGCAGGGTCATCTTGCCGGTGGTGACGGTGCCGGTCTTGTCCAGCACGATGGTGTCGACCTTGCGGGTCGATTCCAGCATCTCGGGGCCCTTGATGAGGATGCCGAGCTGCGCGCCGCGTCCGGTGCCGACCATCAGCGCGGTCGGGGTGGCCAGGCCGAGGGCGCACGGGCAGGCGATGATGAGGACCGCGACCCCGGCGGTGAAGGCGGCGGCGATGGAACCGCCGGTGCCCAGCCAGAACCCGAGCGTCGCCACGGCCAGCGCGATGACGATGGGGACGAAAATGCCCGAGATCTTGTCGGCCAGCCGCTGGGCCTGCGCCTTGCCGGTCTGGGCGTCCTCGACCATCTGCGCCATCTGGGCGAGCTGGGTGTCGGAGCCGATTCTGGTGGCGCGCACCAGGAGCCGTCCACCGACGTTCACGGTGGCACCGGTGACGGTGTCGTCCACGCCGACCTCCACCGGCACCGATTCGCCGGTGAGCATCGAAGCGTCGACGGCCGAGGAACCCTCGGTCACCACACCGTCGGTGGCGATCTTCTCGCCGGGACGGACGACGAACACGTCACCGACGGCCAACTGCTCCACCGGGATTCGTGTCTCCACGCCGCCCCGCACCACCGCCACGTCCTTGGCACCCAGCTCGAGCAGCGCCTTCAGCGCGGCACCGGCGCGGCGCTTGGACCTGGCCTCGAAGTAGCGTCCGGCCAGGATGAACGTGGTGACGCCCGCGGCGGCCTCGAGGTAGATGCTGCCGGTGCCGTCCATCCGGGCGATGGTGAATTCGAACGGGTGCGTCATGCCCGGTGTGCCCGCGGTACCCCAGAACAGCGCGTACAGCGACCACCCGAACGCGGCGAGCGTGCCCATCGACACCAGGGTGTCCATGGTCGCGGTGCCGTGCTTCAGGTTGGTCCAGGCCGCCTTGTGGAACGGCAGCGCGCCCCAGATCACGACCGGTGCGGCCAGAGTGAGCGAGAGCCACTGCCAGTTGGTGAACTGCAGAGCGGGGATCATCGCCATGGCGATCACCGGGACGGTCAGGACCAGCGACACCAGCAGGCGGGTGCGCAGCGAGGCGGTCGGGTCGTCCTCGGCGGGCGCGTCGGTGGTCTCGGGCTGTTTCGGGGCGGGCAGTGCCGCGGTGTAGCCGGCCTGCTCGACGGTGGCGATCAACTCCTCGGGGGACACGTCACCGGTGACATCCACGCGCGCCTTCTCGGTGGCGTAGTTGACGGTCGCGGTGACGCCATCGAGCTTGTTGAGCTTCTTCTCGATGCGGTTCGCGCAGGAAGCGCAGGTCATGCCACCGATCACCAGTTCTACCTGGCCGGTGCCCGGTGGGTATGTCACGGCGGTCATGGGGTGCTCCGATCGTTTCCTGATATCGATTCTTGCTGAAGGTTCGCGGGTGGTGCTCAGTGGCCGTGGCCAGGGGTGCCGTGGTCGGCCGGTGCGCTGGTCGGGGCGGGGGTGCTCGCACCCGACCGGTCGACGCGCAGGGTGAACTCGGCGGTGCGGACCACGCCCTGGTGCTGGAAGTCGAGGAACAGGCGGTAGTCGCCCGCGCTCGGTGCGTTCACCACGAAGTCGATGCCGGGACCGGCCGGGGTCACGCCGTCGCCGGGCGTGCCTTCGGGGTGAACGTGCAGGTAGGCGAGGTCGGCGGCGCGCAGGGCGACGAGATGGCCGTAGGCGCCGAGGTAGGGCTGCAGGTCGGTGACAGGCGTGCCGTTGCGGCTCACCGACAGCGTGACCTTCGAGGACTGGCCCGGAACCACGGTTCCGTTCAGGGCGACGGTGTACTCGCCGACCTCGGCGGTGGCCGCCGGTGCGGGCAGTGCCCGCACGTCGTAGTTGCCTGCCACGCGCAGGTCGGCGCCGAGGGTCAGGTTCGACCTGCCCGCCGGGGTGAAGTCGGCGAACACCCGGTAGTCGCCCGCCCGGCTCAGGTTCAGCGGTACCGACCAGGTGCCCGCGGCGTCGAGCACCGGGTGGATGTGCTGGAAGGCGGCCATGTCGCGGCGGACCACGATCAGGTGCAGGTCTTTGTCGTGGCTGGTCTGGTACTCGGTGAGCGGTGTTCCGGTCGTGTCGAGGATGCGGAACGAGACGGGCGTCTGTGCCGCGCTCTGCACGACGGTCGTGTCGAGGGCCAGCGTGTAGCCCTGGTCGGTGACCAGCAGGCCACCGGGCAGGTCACCGGCCGGTGCCGCCGCCGAGTGCTCGCCGTGCCCGGCCGGAGCCTGGGTGGGCTCCGGACCGACCAGGGCGCCGACACCCAGAGCGATCCCGAAGACCGCCGCGAGGCCGAGGGTGAATCCGGCGAACTTGCCTGTTGCGTTCATCGGGATGCTCCGTTTCGGGTTCAGTCTGCGAGCTGGAAGCCGGCCGCGGTGACGGCGTCGGCAAGGGCGGTGCGGTCGGGGGCGGCGCCTTCGATGGTCACCGAGCCTGCGGCCAGGTCGACCTCGACACCGGTGACGCCGGGCAGGGCGCCGACCTTGTCGCGCACCTTGTTGGTGCAGCAACCGCAGGTCATGCCGGTGACGGTCACGGTGGTGCTCATGCTGTTCTCCTCTTTCGTCGTCATCGTTACCATACCCCCCTAGGGTAGGTTGTCAAACCTGGGCGGGGGTCTTGTCCTCGGCGGGGCTGCGCAGGGTTGCCGCCGCGATGCCCGCGCCCGCCAGGGCCAGCAGGCCCGCGCCGAGGAAGGCGGCGGAGTAGCCGTCGGTGAGTGCCGTCGGATCGCCCAGTTCACCCGCGCCGAACGCGGCCGCCACCGCCGTCATCGCGGCCAGGCCGAGTGCCGAACCCACCTGGTAGCTGACGTTGACGATGCCCGAGGCGAGCCCGCCCTCCTCCGGTCGCGCCGCCGAGATGGCGGTGCCGAGCGAGGGAATGAACGCCAGCGACATACCGCCCGCGGCCACCAGCGAGGCCGGCAGTACGTCGACCCAGAAGTTGCCGGTGGGGCGAACCAGCGACATGATGCCCAGGCCGAGACCGAGCACCACCAGGCCGGTCACGATCATCGGCTTGGCACCGAACCGCTGCATCGCCTTCGGGGCGAGTACGACCATGCCGAGCATGATGAGCGTCGTCATCGGCAGCAGCGCCGCGCCCGAGGGGAACGCGCTGTAGCCGAGGACCTGCTGTAGGTACAGGTTGAGGAAGAACCACATCGGCACCCAGGCGGCGGCCAGCGCGAACTGGGCGAAGTTGGCGGCGGCGAGGTTCGGCGCGCGGAAGATGTTCAGCCGCATCAGCGGTTCCGAGCGGCGCGACTGGATGGCGACGAAACCGGCGAGCAAGGCGGCGGCCACGGCGAGCACACCCCAGGTCTGCCCGGATGCCCAGCCGACCTCCGGCGCCTGCACGATGGCGTACACGGCGGCGGCCAAACCGGCTGTCACAGTGACGGATCCGGCGAGGTCGATGGATCCCTTGCGGGCGGCCACGGCGGGCATCAACAGCGGAACCGCGGTCAGCGCTAGCACGGCGATCGGGATATTGATGTAGAAGACCCAAGGCCAGCTCACGTATTCGGTGATGACGCCACCCAGGAACACGCCCGCCGTACCGCCTGCCGGCGCAGCCGCGCCGTACACCGCGAGCGCCTTGGTGAGTTCCTGTGGCGTACCGCCGAACAACATCATCAGCAGTGTGAGCGCCGACGGTGCGATCAGTGCCGAACCGGCTCCTTGGATCGCCCGCCCGGCCAGCTCGACGCCGACCGAACCCGCGGCGCCGGCGATCACCGAGCCGACGGCCAGCACCAGCCAGCCCGCCCCGAACACCCGGCGGGCGCCGAACAGGTCCGACAGCCGTCCGCCGAGCAGGAGCAGACCGCCGAAGGCGATCACGTAGGCGTTGAAGACCCAGGTGAGATTTCCGGGGGTGAAGCCGAGTTCGGCCTGCATCTCGGGCAGCGCGATCCCGATGATCGAGGTGTCCATGATGACCATGAATTGCGCGGCGGCGATCACCGCCAGCGCCCACCACCTGCGGGTGGATTGCGATTGCGTAGTCACGACTTTCGTCCTTTCGAGCGGAGTGCGTCTCGTGGACGGTACCTTACCCCCCTAGGGTATAAATGTGTCAAGAGTGGATTCGCTCGAACGGCAAACGCCCGGCTCGCAAAATGCGGGCCGGGCGTCGAAGACGGAGGGTCAGTGTGCGTGCAGGTTTCGGGCGGTCGGTGAGGTCGGCGTGATGGCCGGGTCCGGCGCGGTGCCGAGCAGGCGATCTGCCGTGCCGGTGGTGGTGACCGTGAACCAGTAGTGCTCGTTCTTGTAGTGGTGATGGCGATGATTGCGCCAAATCGACCGGTAAGCAGCATGTTTCGGCTTGTAGTCGGTGTGGATCAGGTAGTGCGTCCACTCGTAGAGCAGGCCGAGGACGGTGATGGTGAGCAGGAAAGTGAGGCCGAGACCGAGGCGCGGGAACGCGAGCAGCGCGATCGCCACCAGGGCGACGATGGTGAGCAGCAGTGACTTCGGCGGGATGAAGATCAGCGGCACATCGCGGGGGTCGGTGTGGTGGGCGCGGTGCTTGCGGGCCAACTCGCTGTCGAGGGTGATCGGACCCAGATGCCTCGGCCGCCAATGCAAGACGGTGACATGGATGACCCATTCGATCAGCGGGAATGCCGCGAGGATCAGGAGCGGCACCAGTGCGTCGGTGAGCTGCCAATTCCCGACCTGGACGCGTGCGACCAAGGCGACGATCAGTACCGCGCCGATCATCCACGGCGACGGATGCCGAAGGAATTCTCGCCCCGCCGCGCCCAGGGACACGCTGCGGCGAATTCGGCCCGAGCTGCCCGCGGATTCGCTCCGCTTCGTGCGATGCGAGTGTTCGGCGGAGCCTGAGCCGGTCCGTTCGGGAGTCTTCTCGCCTGTGCTGGTGGTGGTTTCGTGCGACGTCGTTGTCGGACGGTCAGTAGTCATAGTGCTTCCTCGGGTGGATCATGCCCCGTCGAGGGCATGGATGAGAGCGGTGGTCGCCGGCTCGAGCAGTGCCCGAGCGCGTTCGGCGGCCCGTTCCGGCTCGCCCGCGTCGATCGCGGCGGCCAGGTCTCGATACGCGCCCCCATTGCCCACCTCGGCGGACATGATCGGCGCGAGCGCGGCCAACGCGGGTTCGTAGGCGGCGCGCAGCATGGAATACATCAGCCGGAACGCGATCGAGTCGGCGAGATCGAGCACGTGATCCCAGAATTCGAGCGCGATCCGCTGCTGGATGAGTGGATCCGACTCGGCGACAAGGCGTTCGACCGACTCGTGCATAAGCGCCAGCTCATCGCCAACTGTCGAGCCGACTGTCGAGTCTTCCAGCGGGCTGTTATCGGCCGGTTCGGCTGAGCTGTTTTTCTGCGAAGTCCGCCCGGTTCGTAATCCGGCCTTCGGCGCGCTCGAGCTGCCCACCTGCGAAAGTCGATCGTTTCGCAGCCCGCCGCGCGGAGCGGATTTGCTGTCTTTGCACACCCGGCGCGCAGCGAGCTCGGCGATCTTCGGCCCATTGTGCACTCGCGCCTCGAGAATGCTCCGCGCAACGGCCGGGTCAATCGAGTCCCCCCGCAACAACAGCCGAGGCAAAACCTCCAACCCCGAACTACGCCGATAGTCCAGCACGGTCGTCGCTTCCCCCTGCCGCACGGACACCAACCCCGCCGCCGCCAACCGCTGCAACGCCTCCCGCACCGCAGGCCGCGAAACCCCCAGCGCCTCGGCCAGCTGCCGCTCACTCGGCAACGAACTCCCCACCGCCAGCTCCCCGCCCAGAACCTGCTCGGCTATCTGCTCGAACACATCCCCGGATACCGACCGCTTCACAACAGGAGTCCACGCCATACCGTAAGCATGCGCGCGTTCGGCTAGATGGTCAAGTGGTAAGACCAGTGCCACGCGCCCAGCCGTTGCCGCCAGTTCAGGGGGCAGTCAACCGAGTCGCCAGCCTGAACATGTGATCACCACGCTGTGGTGGCGTGACCCTGTCGGCCTGCCGCCATCAGAGCGTGGTGACCACCTGTTCACGTGGGGTCGGAGCCGCGGATGGCGGAGAGCCAAGTGGCGGTGGCTGCGGCGACGGTGGTGGCGCCGATGAAGGCAGGCAGGCCGCCGTTCATGACGTAGACCCAGAGGAGGCCGACGAAGGGGGCGGCGACCGTGGATTGCGCGTCGAGGATCAGGCGGCGGGTCGGGGTGAAGGTGGCCGGCTCGGTGGGGCGGGTCGGGTTGTCGACGAGTTTGCCCGGCGGTTCGCTTGTGCGCGCCCGGCCGGAAGGGAAGAACCGGGTCTGTCCCGCGAGAATCGCGCGCGGGGAGATTTCGAGTTCGGTCGGGGTGAGGGCGGACAGCGCCGGGTCGTAGAACACCGGCTGCCACACCGTGCGCCCACCCACACTCATCTCCAGAAACGACCTGCTCACCAGCCGGTGCTGTTGCCGAACCCGACGCCCCGCCACAACCTCACCCGGGGACCGCGGCGCGGCCCTGGTCCCATCGCCCGGCCGCGGAGCAACCGCACTTCCGCTGGACCTGTCCAGCCGATCCGCGACCCCACTCGGCACCACCCCGAACGCGAGCGCCAGCTGATACCCGGTGTAGCCGAACACGCCCAACGCCACCACCGCCAGCGCACTCACCTGATCCAGATCCGCGAACGGCACCCACGCCGCGATGACGACGAGGGTGCCGCACGTGACGGTCAGGGGGTAGGTGAGTGCGCGCGGACTCACTTCAGGAAGCCGACCTTGGTGTAGTCGGGCGACGCGAGCCCGAACGCGCCGTAGTTGGCGAGATTCTCCCGGACGGCATACGTGCCCGAGGCCTGTTGCAGCGGAATCGAATAGCCCTCGGCGAAGATCATCTTGTCGCACTCGTTGGCGAGTTCGCGTGCCTTGTCGGGGTCGAGTTCGGAGATCGTCCGCTCGATGAGCGCGTTGAGTTCCGGCGATCCGATGCGGGCCTTGTTGGACTTCAGATTGTTCGGGTCGTAGGCGTAGATCTGCGGCAACGCACCGAGCGGCAGCACGCTACCGCCCCAGCTGAACTGGGCGAGTTCGAAGTTGCCCGGGTCGATCACGTCCTTGAAAAGCCCCGCGCCCGGCACTGTCTGGATGTTCAGCTTCACGCCGATCTGTGCCAGGTTCTGCTGCACGATCTGTGCGGTCTGCACCCAGCCGTCCTGCTGGTACATCACATCGCGCAGTTCCAGCTTGCGCCCGTCCTTCTCGCGGACCTCACCGTTGAGCTTCCAACCGAGGTCGTCGAGCATCTTCGCCGCGGCGGTCGGGTCGAAGGAAATGGGACTCGAATTGTCCTGATAACCCTTCTGGCCCTGCATGTAGATGTGGTTGTTCAGCGGTTTCGGGTCATCGACAACACCGTTCTGCGCCGCATTGACGATCCCCTGCCGGTCGATCGCCTTGGACAGCGCGATCCGCAACTGCGGGTCCTCGAGCAGCGAACCGGGCGCGCCGTTGAACGTGATATGCGACCAGCTCGGTTCCGGCGTACGCCGAAGCACCACGCCTGCCGCCTGTTTGGCGCCGGTGACATTCTCGATCCCCGACATGTAGGCGACATCGAGTTCGTTGTTCTGGATGGCGGGCAACCAAGCGGAACTGTCGAGCACGCTGAAGGTGATCGTGTCGAGTTTGGGCGTCGCGCCCCACCAGGCCGGATTGCGTGACAGAACGATCCGGTTCTGCGTGCGGTCGATCGAGCTGATCTGGAACGGACCCGCGCTCACCACGAGACCATCGCGGTCACGGTCGTTGAACGCCGCGGCCGACTCGGTGCTCGCCTTCGGATACAGCGGACTGAACTGGCCCTGCCATTCGGCATACGGCTGCGAGAAGGTGACGACGGCCTGCCGATCATCGACACCGCGCTCCACCTTCTCCACACGCTCGAATCCGCTGGTCGCCGAAATCAGATACGCCGGGTCACGGCCACTGAGCGCCGCCGCTTGCGAGCGCAGATCTTCCCAGGTGATCGGCGTCCCGTCGGACCACACGGCCTTCGGATTGATCGTGTAGGTCACCTGTTGCGGGTTGGTACCGGTGAGCTGGATATCGGTGAAATAGTCGCGATTGATCGACAATTCGCCTGCGGCGTTGCTGGTGTACGGCGAAGGCAGCAGCGGCTCGATCACATCGCCGGTGTTCTCGCTGGTCCCGTCGACCTGCAAATAGTTGAACGTCTCCGGCAGCGCGGTCAGCACCAACCGCAGATTGCCACCGTCACGCAGGTCGGCCACATCGTGAGCATTGATGTCGTTGCCGGTACCGATGAGATTGGTGCCGGATGAGCCGCCGGTGTCGGCCGAACACCCGGACAGAATCAGTCCGATTGCCACACATGGCACCGCGAATCGGGTACCGAGCGAGCGAATTCGCATGGGATTGCGCCCTTTCCGTAAGCGGCCCGAGGTCACTTGACGAAGCCGATCTTGGTGTAGTCGAGGGAGGCCAGGCCTGCCGCGCCGAAGTTCGCGAGATCGGCGCGGACCGCCACGTTGCCTGCGGACTGGAACAGGGGCAGCGAATGTCCCTCCTCGAAGATCTTGCGGTCGAGCTCGTTGGCCAGCTGCTTCGCTTTCTTCGGATCGAGCTCGGACACGGTCTGTTCGATCAACGCGTTGATTTCCGGCGAGCCGACGCGGCCGTAATTGCCCTGGACGTCGTCTGGGTTGTATCCGTAGATCTGCGTCAGGCTGCTGAGCGGGAATGGGTCGCCTGCCCAGAACCACTGGCCGACATCGAAATTGCCGGGGCCGAGTACATCCGAGAACAGGCCGGAGCTCGGCTTCGTCTCGATATTGAGCTTGACGCCGATTTGCGCGAGGTTCTGCTGGATTATCTGCCCGATCTGGATGTTGGTCGGGTCGTTGTACATGACGTCGCGGATCTCGAGCTTCCGCCCGTCCTTCTCACGCACGTCGCCGTTGATTTTCCAGCCGAGGGCGTCGAGTTCCTGTGCGGCGGCGGTCGGGTCGAAGGGGAGGCTGTTGTCCTGGTAACCGTCCTGGCCGCGCAGGTAGATGTGATTGTTCAACGGCTGTGGGTCCGCGACGAGCCCGTCCTGGATCGCGGTGACGATGCCCTTGCGGTCGATGGCCTTCGAGATGGCGACACGAACACCCCGATCGGCGAGGATGGATCCGGGGGCACCGTTGAAGGTGAAGTGGCCCCAGCTGTTGCCGGGTGCCCGGCGGATCGCGACGCCCGGAGTATTGCGCGCCGACTTCAGCTCGTCGCGGCTGGCCACACCCACGGCGTCGATCTCGTTGTTGAGTAGGGCCGGCACGAATGCGGAACTGTCGAGCACGCTGAACGTGATGGTGTCCAGCTTCGGTGTATCGCCCCACCACGTGGGGTTGCGCCCGAGTACCACCCGGTTCTGTCCACGGTCCACCGACTGGACGACGAAAGGACCGGACGACACGGTGAGCCCGTTGAGCTGGCTGTTGTTGAATGCCTCAGGACTCGAGGTCACCGACTTCGGAAACAACACCGTGTTTCCCGCGAACTGCCCACGCCAATCGGCATAGTGCTTGTTGAAGGTGATGATGGCCTGTTTGTCGTCGACTCCGCGCTCGACTTTCTCGACACGGTCGAAGCCGCCGTTGTTGGCGATCAGATAGGACTTGTCCGCGCCACTGAGCGCATATGCCTGGGACTTGATGTCCTCCCAGGAGATCGGTGTCCCGTCGGTCCACACCGCCTTGGGGTTGATCGTATAGGTCACCTGTTGCGGATTCGTATTGGTCAACTCGACACTGGTGAAGTAGTCGGTATTCACCGAGAGCTCCGCGGCCGCGTTGGTTCGGAAGGCGCGCGGCATCACCGCGCGCAACAGGGCGCCGGTGTCGCCATCGTTGCCGTCGGTATGCAGACCGTTCCAGTTCTCCGGAAGCGAGGTCAGTGCCAGCCTGAGGTTGCCGCCGTCGCGCAATTCACTGACATCCTTGGGATTGATGTCATTGGTTGTCCCGAGCGCGGCCTCACCAGTCGCCGAGGTGTCGTCGCCGGAGCCACACCCGGCCGCGATCAAACTCACGATGACCAGCGGCATTGCCAAGCGGGTCAGAGAACGAGTCCGCATGGTCCGCTCCTTTCTTTGATTCGCTGCACGAATGCGGCGCGGTGATGATTGCGCGAAGAACCGGCTGGACTGCGCTATTTCAGGAATCCGAACTTCGTGTAGTCGTAGGTGGCCAGGCCCGGTGAACCGATATTGGCCAGCGTCGAGCGGGCGCCGACGCTGCCGTCGGTTTGCATGAGTGGCAGGGAATGGCCTTCTTCGAAGACTTTGCGGTCGACTTGGTTGGCGAGCTCGATGGACTTTTCCGGGTCGAGTTCGGTGAGGGTGCGTTCGATGAGGGCGTTGAGTTCGGGGGAGCCGATGCGGCCGTAATTGCCCTGGAGGTCGTCGGGGTCGTAGTAGTAGATCTGGCGGATGCTGCTCAGGGGGAACGGGTCGCCCTGGAAGATGAATTGGGCGGCGTCGAAATCGCCGGGCTGGATGACGTCGGTGAAATAGCCCGCGCCCGGCTTGGTGTCGATGGTGAGGCCGACGCCGATCGCGGCCAGGTTCTGCTGGATGATCTGGGCGATCTGCACCCAGGTCGGGTCGTTGTACATCACGTCGCGGATGACGAGTTTGCGGCCGTCTTTCTCGCGGACGTCGCCGTTGAGTTTCCAGCCGAGGGCGTCGAGTTCGCGGGCGGCGGCGTCGGGGTCGAAGCCGAGACTGTTGTTCTGGTAACCCTTTTGGCCCTGCAGAAAGATGTGGTTGTTCAGCGGCACCGGTTTTTCGACGAGGCCGGTCTGCATGGCGTCGACGATGTGCTGGCGGTCGATCGCCTTCGAAATGGCCACGCGCACACCTTGATCGGCCAGGATCGAGCCGGGCGCGCCGTTGAAGGTGATGTGGCGCCAGCGGTTGCCCGGTGCGCGGCGCACGACGAGTCCTTCGGTGCCGCGCACGGTCTGCACGTCTTCGAGGGTGGTGAGCCGGACCAGGTCGAGTTCGTTGTTCTGCAAGGCCTGCACCCACGACGAATGGTCGAGCACCGAGTAGGTGATGGTGTCGAGCACCGGCTTGTCACCCCACCACCGGGGGTTGCGGCCCAAGGTGATCCGGCCCTGACCGCGATCGGTTCCGGTGACGATGAACGGCCCGGCCGACACGCCCATGGCATCGGCGAGGCTGGTGTTGAACGCCTCGGGTGTGCTGGTCACCGACTTCGGGTAGAGGTTGGTGTTGCCCGCGAACTGGCCGCGCCAGTCGGCGTAGGGGGTGTCGAAGGTGAGCACGGCCTGCCGGTCGTCGACGCCGCGCTCCACCTTCTCCACGAATTCGAAACCGTTGGTGATCGCGATCAGGTACCGCTTGTCGCGCCCGCTCAGCGCGTTGGCCTGGGCGGCGATGTCCTCCCAGGTGATAGGCGTACCGTCGGACCACACCGCCGCGGGGTTGATCGTGTAGGTCACCCGCATCGGGTCGGTGCTGGTGAGCGCCACCTCGGTGAAGAAGTCGGTGTCGACCGTGAGCTGACCCGACGCGTCCACTTCGAACGCGCGCGGCAGCATGGCGCGCACGATCTCGCCGATCTCCCCGTCGTTGCCGTCGTTGGACAGTGTGTTCCAGTTCGCCGGATACGAGGTGACGGCAAGGCGCAGGTTCCCGCCCTCGCGCAGTTCCCCGACGTCGGTGGGATTGATGTCGATGGAGCTGCCGATCGCGCCGGTGTACCCGTCGGCCGCGTCGTCACCGCCGCCACAGCCCGCCACGATCATCCCGGCGGCCACCACCACGGCCGCACAGCGCAGCCGGGCACCGTGCGTGCGTAGGCGTCGGGTTCTCATGGCGTCTCCTCCAAGGTCAGCCGCTCACGGCGGGTTCGGGCACGGCCGCGATCAGCGAGCGGGTGTACTCGTGCTGAGGATTCGCGAAAATCTGCTCCGCCGGACCGGATTCGACGATCTTGCCGCGCAACATCACCGCGATGTCGTGGGCCAGATTGCGCACCACCGACAGGTCGTGCGACACGAACAGATACGACAGCCCCCGCTCGGCCTGCAGATCGCGCAGCAGATTCAGCACACCGGCCTGAATCGACACATCCAACGACGACACCGGTTCGTCCAGGACGAGCAACGACGGATCCAGCGCGAGCGCCCGCGCGATGCTGATGCGCTGCTTCTGTCCACCGGAGAAATCCGACGGGTACCGGTCGGCGTGTTCGGGCCGCAGACCGACCTGCCGCAACAACTCCGGCACCCGCTTGTTCACCTCGTCGCGGGAGCGGCCGTCGATGCGCAACGGTTCGGCGAGCACGTCGAAGATCGGCAGGCGCGGGTCGAGCGAGGCGCTCGGGTCCTGGAAGACGATCTGCATCTTGCGCCGGATCTCCCGGATCTGAGCCTTGGTCAGGGTGGCGACATCGTGACCGAGCACCTCGATCGAACCCGATTGGGGGCGGAGCAGATCCATGATCTGGGTGAGTGTCGTGGACTTGCCCGAACCTGATTCGCCCACCAGCGCCAGGGTGCGGCCCGCGCGCACACTGAAACTGATCCCGTCGACGGCCCGCACCTCGCCGGTGCGCCGCCGCAACAGCACACCCGAGGTGAGCGGGAAGGTCTTCACCAGGTCGGTGACCCGAAGGACCACGTCGTCGTCGGTGCGGTCGGGATGCGGCTGGGCCGTGATGTCGGCGCGGTAGGCGTCGAACAGTTCCGGTGTGCCGAGTTCGGCGGTGCGGATGCAGGCCGCGGAATGGCCGGGGCTCACCCGCTCGAGCGGGGGTTCGGCGGCGGTGCAGTCGTCGATCGAGACGGGGCAGCGCGGGGCGAACGAACACCCTTGCGGCAGGGCGTGCATGGCGGGTGGGGCACCGACGATCGGGATCAGCGGGGTGCGCGGGGGCCCGTCCATACGGGGGATGGAACCGAGCAGACCGACCGTGTACGGCATGCGCGGTGCAGCGAAAAGCTCTGTCACCGGCGCGGTTTCGACGATTTTGCCCGCGTACATCACCGCGACCCGGTCGGCGAGCGTCGCCGCGATGCCCATGTCGTGGGTGATCATGATGACGCCGGCACCGGTGATGTCGCGCGCCTTGCGCAGGAGGTCGAGGATCTGCGCCTGCACGGTGACGTCGAGCGCGGTGGTCGGCTCGTCGCAGATGATGAGGGCCGGGTCGTTGGCGATGGCCATCGCGATAACCACCCGCTGACGCATACCGCCGGAGAACTCGTGCGGGAAGGCACGCGAACGCGCCCGGGCATCGGGGATGCCGACGAGTTCGAGCAGCTCGACGGCCTTTTCACCGGCTTCCTTGCGGCTCATCGTGCCGTGCGCGAGCAGCGCCTCGGCCACCTGGTCGCCCACCCGGTACACCGGCGTGAGCGCCGAGAGCGGGTCCTGGAACACCATGCTGATCGAGGAACCGCGCAGCTTCGACATCTGCTTGTCGCCGAGGCCGAGCAGTTCGCGGCCACGCAACCGCACCGAACCCTGCACCCGCGCCTGCTCGGGCAGCAGCCCGATCACCGCGAGCGAGGACACCGACTTCCCGGAACCGGACTCGCCGACGATCGCGAGGACCTCACCGTCGGACACGGTGTAGTTCACCCCGCGCACCGCCTCGACGCGGCCCTCCTCACCGGGGAACGACACCCGCAGGTCGGTGACTTCCAATAGCGGCGCGGTCGAATTGGTCATCGCTTCTCGTCCTTACGCTCGGCGCTGTCCTTGCGCCACTTGCGCGCCCCACGGGCACCGGGGTCGAACGCGTCACGCAGTCCGTCACCGACGAGGTTGGCGCACAACACGATCGTGATGAGCAGCCCACCGGCGAACAGGAACAACCACGGATAGGTGAGTGCTGACTTGGTGCCCGCGGCGATCAGCGAACCCAGCGACACATCGGGCGGCTGCACACCGAAACCGAGGAAGCTCAAACCGGTTTCGGCCATGATCGCCGCACCGACGGCGAGGGTGGTGTCGATGATGAGGATCGAGGCGATGTTCGGCACGATGTGGCTCACGATGATCTTGCGCGTCGGTGCGCCCATATACCGGGCGGCACGGACGAATTCGCGATCACGCAGGCTGAGTGTGAGACCGCGGATGATGCGTGCGGCGATCATCCAGCCGAACACGCTGAGCAGCACGATCAGGATCACGATCGACCCGGAACCCTTGGTGCGCGGGGCGAACAGCGCGATGATGATGAAGCTGGGCACCACGAGCAGCAGGTCGACCAGCCACATGATGGCCCGGTCGGTCCAGCCGCCGAGCAGCCCGGCCACCGCACCGGCGGCCGCGGCGATCACGCTGGAGAACAGCGCGACACAGAAGCCGATGATGAGCGATTTCTGCAGGCCGCGCAGGGTTTGAGCGAGCACGTCCTGCCCGATCTGGGTGGTGCCGAACGGGTGCTCGAGGCTCGGCGGCTTCATCAGCGCCTTGTAGTCCATCTGCTGGTAGTCCCACGGCAGCAGCGGCGGCAGCGCGAAACTGGCGATCAGCAGCAGCACCAGAATCACCGCACCGGCCACGGCGGGCTTGTTGCGCAGGAAACGCCGCCACACCAGCTTGCGGCGACCGGCCGCCGCCACCTCCGGCGCGCCGACGACGATCAGTTCGGTCTCGGTCATGACACACGCACCCTCGGATCGAGCAGGGCGAGAACGATATCGGACAGCAAGCCCGAAACCAGCACGACGAGCCCGGCGAACGCGGTCACGGTGACCACCACGTACAGGTCCTGGGCGTTGATCGAGTCGACCAGCCATTCGCCGACACCGTGCCAGCCGAAGATCTTCTCGGTGAAGGTGGCGCCGGTGATGAGACCGCCGAGACTGTAGGCGAAAATCGTGGCCATCGGGATCAGCGCGGTGCGCAGGCCGTGTTTGTAGAGCGCCCGATTACGGGTCAGGCCTTTGGCTCTCGCGGTCCGGATGAAATCGCTCTGCAGCACATCGAGCATGGCGTTGCGCTGGTAGCGGCTGTACCCGGCCATGCCGCCGAGGGCGAGCGCCAAGGTCGGCAGCACGAGATGTTGTACGCGATCGACGATCTGGTTCCACAGGCCGGTGATCTCGGTGGCCGAGGTTTCGCCCGTATAGAGGAAGATCTGGCTGCCGGTGAGCGTATTGATCTCCAGCGCACCGTATTTCAGCAAGGTCGCCAATAGGAAGATCGGTGTGGACAAGACCAGCAGCGACAGCACCGTCGAGAAATAGTCACTGAATTTGTACTGCCTGATCGCGCCCGCCGCACCGATCAGCACACCGAGGACCGTGCCGATGATCGATCCGAGGATCAACAGCCGCAGACTCACCGCGACCCGCCTGCCGAGTTCCTCGCTCACCGGCTGCCCGGCCAGCGTCGTCCCGAAATCGCCTTGCGCCACACCACCGAGCCAGGTGAGATAGCGCTGCGGGATCGGCTCGTCGAGATGCAGCTGCTCGGCCTTGGCGTCGATCACCGACTGCGGTGGACGCGGATTGCGCTGCTCGAGACTGTCGAGCGGACGGAAGGTGAGCGAGGCGAGGCTGAACGTCAGAAACGAAGCCAGCAACAGGAGCACGAGGTAGTTCAGCGCGCGCCGCACCAAGAAGCCGGTCATCAGTCCCCTCTGGATCGGGTAATCAAGCCCTGATCATAAGGACAGTCCCGCGCCGCCGCGTGCCGACGTGCGGCAGGATGGAAACGATGACGAGCACGCACCCGAAACCGAAGCTGGTCGCCACCGACGTCGACGGCACCCTCATCGACGACGCCGACCGGATTTCGCCCCGCACCAAGGCCGCCGTCGGCGCTGTCCTGGCCGACGGCGCCACCTTCGTGCTCGCCACCGGCAGACCGCCCCGCTGGATCGATCCCGTGGTCAGCGAACTCGGCTACGCACCACTGGCCATCTGCGGAAACGGTGCCGTCGTCTACGACAGCGCCACCGACCGCGTGCTCGCCAGTCACACCCTCGACACCGAGACTCTCGGCTGGCTCGCCGAGATCGCCGAACGCGCGTTACCCGGGTGCGGGCTCGCCGCCGAACGGGTGGGGGTGAGCGCGCACGACGCCGCGACGCCGCAGTTCGTCAGCTCGCCGACCTACGAACACGCTTGGCTCAATCCCGACGACACCGTCGTCTCGCATGCCGAGGTGATCGACGCACCGGCCATCAAGATGCTCATCCGGCTCAGCACGGCCCGCAGTTCCGAGATGCGCGCGGCCCTGGCCCCGCTCATCGGTGACCGGGCCGAGATCACCTACTCGACCGAACACGGACTGATCGAACTGGCCGTGCCCGGGGTGACGAAGGCGTCCGGGCTGGCCGAGGTGGCGCGGCGGATGCAGGTGCGTGAGAACGAGATCGTCGCGTTCGGCGACATGCCCAACGACGTGCCGATGCTGACGATGGCCGGGCACGGGGTGGCGATGGGGAACGCGCATCCCGAGGCGCGGGCGGCGGCCGACGAGGTGACCGGGACGAACGTGGACGACGGCGTGGCGATGGTGCTCGAGCGTTGGTGGGCCTAGGGCGCACCGTCGCGCCGGCGGACGTTCCGGGCTGACAACGAAGAACCGGTGCCCTCCCGAAGGAGCGCACCGGTTCTGTCGTCGCCGCGGAAGGTCAGCCCGCGGGAGCGGGCTCGGCGGGCGCCGATTGTGCCGGAACCCCCTGCTCAGGGGCCTGCTGCACAGCCGGCGCCTGCGGACCGGCTGGCGCCTGTGAACCTGCGGGTGGCGCCGTGGTCGGCGCCTGCGGTCCGGTCGGTGCGGCGGCTTCCGGTGCGCCCGGTTCGGCCGGGACCGCCAGGCCGAGGGTCGGCGCGGTGGTCGGCGGTGCCTGTTCCGGCTTGCTGCCGTTCATCTCCTGCTCGTAGGTGTCGTTGTAGGTCTTCCAGAAGGTGGTGACGATGCCGGTGAGCTCGTTGAGCACCAGCGAACCGTTCTGGAAATCCGTGCGGAGACCGTCCGGGACCAGGTACGAACTGCCCGTCGGCGGGCCGAGCACGCCCGCGTCGGCACCCAGACTCAGATAGCGGTCGAGAATCGCGCCGACCACCTCGAACACCTGACCGTTCTCGCCCGAATACACGAACCCGTTCGCGAACTTCGCGTACTGACGCCCACCCGCACCCGCGAGCAGATCCGCCTGCGGCGCGCCGAGCGGACCGTCGGCACCACCGCGGCTCACCCAGTGCTTGGCGATCGGATTCTCACTCGACAGGCCGAGGAACTTGTCCACCAGCGCGCCCAGCTCGGCCATATTGCCCTGCGGGGCCCGCGCCTGATTACTCGGCGGACGATGCGGGTTGCTCGACGCGTCGTCGGTGACCGAATTGCCCGCGGCGATGGCGCGAATGCGGTCCATCATGGCGTAGGCGGCGTCGCCGGGGCAGTCGGTGTTGCCCACGTCGCGGTGCGCGAACACCACCGGCAACTCCACCGCCTCGTCCTGGGCGTACGGGGTGAACTCGGTGCCCTCGGAATACATCACGGTCTCGCCCTGGGGATCGAGACCGGCGATCCCGGTGCGCCAGCCGATGAACCGGCCGATCGCGGTGATCGCCTCGTTGCTCGGCTGCTCGTTCTCGTAGTTGCCCATCAGCGCCACACCGGCGGTGTTCTCGTTGAATCCGCCCGCGTGTGCGCCTTGCACGTCCCGGTCGAGGCCGCCGTAGCGGCCCTCGAAGATCTGCCCGTACTGGTCGACCAGGGCGTTGTAGCCCATGTCGCACCAGCCGAGGGTTTCGGCGTGATAGGCGTAGATCGCGCGGACGATGCCCGCCGACTCGGCCCGGCTGTAGTCGTTGCGGCCCGCCGTGTGATGCACGGTGACGCCGCCGATGCCGTCGTCGTAGGTGGGTTCCTGGCAGCGGATCGACTCGTCGGCACCCCACTGCGCCCGGGTGATGACCTTGGGGCCGCCGCCTGGCAGGGCCGCCGCCACATCGTTGAGCGCGGCATCGATCGCCGCCCGCCCCGGATTGATGAGCACCGCCTTGAGCGCGGCCTCGGTGAGGTGCGCCGGGTCGTGATCCGGGGACGCGGTGGGCTTGCGGGTCACCAGCATCTGCACGGCGGTCGTCTCGCCGACGTAGATCGGTTCGGTGCCGGTCGGTGCGTCGGCCGGGGTCTGATCGGTGGCGCGCGTGTCGATCGGATCGGCGTTGTACCAGGGGCCCCAGCTGCCGTCAGGCTGGCGGGCGCGCAGCTTGGTCGTGGTGTTGACCAGGTCGCGCGCGGTGAGCGCGACCATGCTGAACGGTGTCTCCTGGGTGAGCTCCTTGACCTGGGCGCCGACCTCGTCGACGAGTTCCGGATCGACCGCGCCCGGCGCGAGAGCCGGGGTGTCGGGGGTGGTGCCGGGTTCCAGGTTTTCCGGGTCGGCGATGAATTTCGCTCCGGCGGGGAGCTTTCGGGCTGCCGGGACCTGGGCCTGCGGTGCGGGCGCGGCTTGGTCTTGTGGGGCGCCCGGCGCCTGGGCCGGTGTCTGGTCTTGCGGTGCACCGTCCGGTGCGGGGGCTGTCTGGGCGTTCGGAGCGGCCGCGCCCGGCGCCGGAGCTGCTTCGGCTGGTGCCGGCGCTTGGCCCTGCGGAGCCGCAGGCGCACCTGGTGCCGATGCGCCCGGTGCGGCGGCGGGTGGCGCGGCAGGGGCGGGCGCGCCGGGCGCCGGTGCGGGAGCAGCTGGTGGTGCGGCCGCCGGGGGAGCGGTCGGGACTGCCGTGGTCGGCGCCGGGGGCCGTCCGGGCGCGGGCGCCGCGCCGGGGGTGGCGGACGGCGCGGCCTGCTTGGTCGGCGTCGACGGAGCCTTGGTGGGGATCTGGGGGAGCGGGATCTCCGTCGGCAGCGCCACGCCCGGCGGGGCGGGGATTCCGGGCGGGATCGGGATCGACGACGGCAGCCCGAGCATGCGCAGGTCGGACAGGTGCAGGTCGGGCAGGTCAAGGCCGGTCAGATCGCGCAGCGGGATCGTGATGTCGGGGACCGACGTGAGCGCGACCTCCGACAGCTCCGGCTGCACCGCCGCGAACTGCGAATTGTTCGCGCTGCGGTAATCGGTCGAATCGCTGAGCGCGAACGCGCCGATCGGCGCGGCGACCGCGAGGGTCGTGACCACCGGTAGCACGTAGGAACGTTTCGGCTTTCGGTATCGCACGTGCCTCTCCAATCAGGGTCGAGCAGTGTCATCCCTAGCGGCAGATCACCGGCAAGTGATGCTTGCTTCCTCTTGCCTCACACACCACACTAGTTAACATACGTCACACATCTAAACCTCAACTCGAGAGTTATGTGATTGCTCGAATGTAGCCCTCGGAACCCGCTCGGCGCGGACGACATGCCGACGCGAGCTCCGCCGGTAGAACCCCCGAACCGTGGGAGCGCAGGATGAGAGCGGATACCTCGATCGCCCGCAAGACCCGTCGCGGCACCCGCCGCCGTGCGGTTCCGATACACGCGACGCCACCCCTTCCGGTGCTGGTCGGCGGTACGGCGCTCGTGCTCACCGGGGCACTCGGGCTGTGGCAGCTGCTGCCGGACGTGGAGCCGACGGTCGGCGCGGGGCACGGCCGCGGCATGAGCCAGGTCGGCGCCTTCGACAACGCGCGCGCGGGCTGGAACGCCGAACAGATCCTCGGCCACTACTACCCCGGGGCGGAACTCGGCCAAATCGGAGCAACCACCATCGGCGTACGCCTGCAAGCCCAGGACGACGCCACCCTCGACACCTATGCCGCCGCGGGCGCACAGGTCGCGGGCCGGATGATCGGACCCGGCGAAGCCGCCCATCTCACCCCGATGCCCGACGGTGGTGCCAGCGTGGTGGTGACTGCGGGCTGCGACGGAGAAGTGTTGTGGCAGAGCGCAACCGACGACCCCTACGTCTACCCGATCGGTGCCGGGCCGGGTCGCCCCGCCGACGAACACCTCACCCTCTGCGGCGGCACCGCCTATCGCGGCGCGCTCGGCGTCGCGTTGGAGAACGGCTCGTACCGGACTGTGAACCAGGTCGATATCGAGGACTATCTCGCCGGCGTTCTGCCC
Organism: Nocardia sp. NPDC050378; assembly: GCF_040655675.1. NCBI lineage: Bacteria > Bacillati > Actinomycetota > Actinomycetes > Mycobacteriales > Nocardiaceae > Nocardia > Nocardia sp. NPDC050378. Next base: position 111,649 of record NZ_JBFAKI010000001.1, on the reverse strand, counting down.
GCCGAAATGCAGGCCAACTGGGCCGATCAGGGCGCGTTCGAAGCGCTGCGCGCCCAGGCCATCGCCGCCCGCTCCTACGCCCTCGCCGAAGACCGCTACCCGTACGCGCAGACCTGCGACACCACCGACTGCCAGGTCTACCCGGGCACGGTCAAGGAAGACGCGCGAACCACCGATGCCGTCGCCGCCACCGTCGGCACGGTGCTGCTGCGCGACGGCCTGATCCTGCGCTCGGAGTACTCCGCCGCTCCCGACGGCGGCCGACCCGCCGACATCGAAACCTTCGCCGTCGGCCCAGCCCCCGGCGACCTCGTCGAATCCCTGCCCATCCCAGCGCTTCCCGAGCTCCCCGCCGATCCCGGCCCGACCATCGAAGCGCTGGCGGGGGAGTCGGTGATCGACACCGAATACCGCCGCCTCGGTGGGCCCGGCAGTTCGATCGGCGCCCCCATCGGCCCGGAGATGATGCTGCCCCAACGCGCGGGCACCTACCGCCTGTACACCAACGGCGTCATCGTGGCGACGAAAACCCTTGGCGCCCAAGTGGTCGACTTCTCCACCCTGCTGCAGTTGGTACCCGAGGTGGGCGGCCAGCTTCCCGGCTCAGCCGCCACCGGCCCGAAACAAGTTGGACCGCAGAATGATCCGCCGCTCGAAGGCGCGCCCCAACTCCCGAACCTCGCCGATGTCGGCCCAGCCCCCGAGCCCGGCTCGACCGTTCCCGAGCCGAGTGTCACCGATCCGAATGTCGCGTCGCCGCCGAGCGATGCCGCTCCGAACACCGTGACAGACCCGAGCGGTGGCACCGATCCGAACGGTGGCAGCGCACCGGAGTCGGAGGCGAGCAGCGGCGTCGACCCGAACCTCGCCCCGGAACAGATCCTCGAACCGGACCCGGGTGCCGTCCCCCCACCGGTGCAGGCGAACGCGGCTCCGCCCGAATAGCGATCCTCCGCCGCGCCCGAACCGTGCGCCCGGTCGAGCCGTCGGATGTACTCCGTGCGATGTTGTGCGCCGAGAAGCCGTCGATCGACCGGGTCCGGCACCCGGGTTCGCGGCCACACGTGAGTCGCGCGACGCCCGGGCAGCGGACCACCCACCGCGACACGTCATCCGCACCTTCGGCAACGCGGCCGAGGGCCCCGAGCGCGGTGCTCGACGGCCTTCAGTCGATCGACGTATCACCCATGCTGATGGACAACGTGCGCAGCAGGGCGACGAGGTTGTCGCGGTCTTCGGGGGAGAGGACGGCGAGTAGGTGTTCCTCGTTGGCGACGTGCAGGGGCAGGAGGCGGTCGACCAGTTCGGTGCCCTTGTCGGTGAGCTGGACGAAGACCGAGCGGCGATCGTCGGCGCAGGGGACGCGGCGGACCAGGTCTTTCGCGGCGAGCCGGTCGATGCGATTGGTGATCGCGCCGGAGGTGACCATGGCGGCGCGGTTGAGGGCGCCCGCGGTGAGGCCCTTGGTGCCGCCGGAGCGGCGCAGGGTGGCGAGCACGTCGAATTCCCAGCGTTCCAGGTCGTGCTGTGCGAAGAACGTGCGCAGTTCCTGATCGAAGAGGCGGCCGAGGCGCGTGATGCGGCCGATCACCGCCATCGGCGACACGTCGACGTCGGGGCGTTCGCGATTCCAGTGTTCGACGATGGAGTCCACGGCATCGGACATGCGACTTCCTCTCTCCGTTAAATATCTCAACATTCATCTACTTGACGCTGAGGCATCGCCAGGAGTAGATATTTCAACGTTGAGATTATCAATCAGGAGCGACCATGACGACCGCAACCCACGGCGACGCGCGCACCCTCGCCCTCACCGCCCTCACCCCCATCGCCTGGGGCTCCACCTACGCCGTCACCACCGAATTCCTCCCGCCCGACCGGCCGCTGTTCACCGCCCTCATGCGGGCGCTCCCCGTGGGTCTCGTCCTGCTCGCCATCACCCGCACCCTGCCGCGCGGTATCTGGATCGGCCGCGCCGCCGTGCTCGGCACCCTCAACATGGGCGTCTTCTTCCCGCTGCTGTTCCTCGCCGCCTACCGGCTCCCCGGCGGTGTGGCGGGCGTGCTCGCCGCGATCGCACCCATGTTCGCGCTGGGTTTCGCCGCCGCCCTGCTGGCCGAAACGCCCACTCGCCGTAAGGTTCTCGCCGGTCTGATCGGGGTGTTCGGGGTCGGCCTCGTCGTCCTGCGCGGCACTGTCGAACTCGACACCGTCGGCGTACTCGCGGGCCTCGCAGCCGCTGCCTCGCTGGGCGCGGGCACGGTGCTCGCCAAGAAATGGGGCCACCCGACCGGCGTCGGCCCGCTCACCGTCACCGGCTGGCAGCTCACCGCGGCGGGCCTCCTCATCACCCCCCTCGCCCTGTTCGTAGAAGGCGCCCCACCCGCCCTCGACGCCGAAGCCGTCGGCGGCTACCTCTACCTCGGCATCATCGGCACCGCCCTGGCCTACTGGCTGTGGTTCCGCGGCATCGCCCGCGTCTCGGCCACCTCGGTCTCGTTCCTCGGCCTGCTCAGCCCCGTCACCGCGGCGGTCATCGGCTGGCTCGCACTGAGCCAGGCACTGGCCCCGCTCCAGGTCCTCGGCCTCGTCATCGCCCTCGCGGGCACGGTCCTCGGCCAGATCCCGGCGAAGCCCGCCCGCGTCGTGACCGTGTCACGAGAGCCGGTCGTCGCCTCTCGCTGAGACCGAGTGCCGTTGGACTGCGGCCCCGAAGAAGTACCCGCCTCGGCGGAGGGGGCCGTCAGCCGCGCATCGCCTGCATCAGCTGGTCCTCGGTGAGGGCCGGAACCGGCAGGGGGTGTGCGGCTTTCGTGCGCAGGCCGTCCAGGATGAGGGCGAGGTTGCGGCGCCACAGATCGGGGGCGACGTGCGCGGTCGCGGCGAGCACGCTGGTGTGTGACCAGGTGATGAAGGCGATGTCCTCGAGTGTCCAGTCCGGGCGCAACACCCCGGCCCGCTGTGCGCGCGTGACGATTCGGCGCATCAGATCGTGACCGTGCACGCGGGCGCGTTCGAGGGCCGGGCTCGGTGGGTTGCGCAGGGCGAGCTCGCCGAGCACGCGGTCCTCGGCGTGCAGCGCGCAGATGCCCTCGACCAGGAAAACGAACGCCTCCCATGGGTCGTCGAGTTCGAGTGCCTGCTCGGCGATGCGAGCGCCCGCCCCGACCCGGTCGTCGACGGCGGCGGCGATGAGCTCGTCGCGGGTGGGGAATCGGTTGTACAGGGTGCCGATTGCCACGCCCGCTCGTGCGGCGATCTCCTTGAGCGGCGCGTCGAGGCCGCGTTCCTCGAAGAGTTCCCGGGCCGCGCTGACCAGGGCGTCACGGTTGCGCTTGGCGTCGCTGCGCAACGGTTTGTCCTCGGGCATCCGCCGATCCTACAAATCGGCCCGCCGAAATATCTTGAGCCAGGGTTCAAGTTAGTGCTACGTTGCCGATAACTTGAACCAGCACTCAACTTGAAGAGGCTTACCGGATGCGCACACTCGCGATTTTCGGATACGGACCAGGGCTCGGCGCGGGAACAGCACAGGTCTTCGGGCACAACGGCTTTCGGATAGCGGCGATCGGACGAGATCCCGGCGCGGCCGCCGAGCGCGTAGCGGGGTTGCGCGCTGTCGGGATCGATGCCGAGCCCTTCGCGGCCGACATCACCGATCCCGCCCAGCTGACCGGGGTGATCGCCCGGGTCGAGGAGGAACTGGGCCCGATCGAGGTGGCGGTGCACGCGGCCGCCGCCGGGATATCGGTGCGCAGTGCGTCGACCCGTGAGGTCGACCGGGCCGCGCTCGAGGTGCCGTTCGCGCTCAAGGTGTATTCGTCGATCCAGCTCGGTCGCGAACTCCTGCCCGGGATGCTCGCGCGCGGCCGGGGTGCGCTGCTGTTCTCCTCCGGTGCGTCCGAGGTGAATCTGCAGCCCTACCTCGCGAATATGGGCGTTGCCCTCGGCGCCCAGCGTGCGTATGTCCGGCAGTTGGCGGCCGAACTCGACGGCACCGGGGTGTTCGCCGGGCTGCTCGCCATCGGCTCGCTCATCGAGAACAGTGCGGTGCAGCACCAGGTCGACGCCCATCCCGAGCTGATCCCCGACGGGATGGTGCTACCGCGCATCGGCAACGCCGAACTCGGCGCCGAGTACTGGCGGATGTACACCGAACGCGACACCGTCGAGGTCGAGATCGGGTTCTGACTTTCGGTGTTGACCTTGACGTAGCGTCAACTTGCAGACTGGTCTCATCGACGAGGAAGGAGCTGGTCATGGTGGGTGAATGGTCCATTCAGGACCTCGCGAAGGCCGCGGGCACCACCAGCCGCACGCTGCGCCACTACGGGCAGCTCGGGCTGCTGGAGCCGAGCCGGATCGGCGCCAACGGCTACCGCTACTACGACCAGAACTCCCTGGTCCGCCTGCAGCGCATTCTGCTGCTGCGCGAACTCGGGCTCGGCCTTCCGGTGATCGCCGAGGTTCTCGCCGGTGAACAGAACACCACCGACGCGCTACGCACGCACCTGGAACTGCTTCGCCAGCAACAGGATCGGATCGCGCGGCAGATCGAGTCGGTGTCGACCACATTGCACAAGACGGAAAGAGGTGAACCGCTCATGGCCGCAGAGGTTTTCGACGGTTTCGACCACACGCAGTACAAGGAAGAAGTCACCCAGCGCTGGGGCAAGGAGGCCTATGAGAGCGGCGACCGCTGGTGGCGTTCGCTGAGCGAAGAGGGTAAGCAGCAGTTCCTGCAGACCCAGCTCGACATCGCCGCCGACTTCGGAAAGGCCCACGCCGCAGGTCTTCCGGTGGAAGGCGACACGGTGCAGGCCATCGTCGAACGGCATCGCGCCTGGCTCGGTGACGGTACGCAGGGTCGGCCGGTGACCAACGAATATCTCGTCGGTCTCGGCGAGATGTATGTCGCCGATCCGCGCTTCCGGAAGAACTACGACGTGCACGGCGATAACACCGCCGAGTACATCCGGGATGCGTTCCGCGCGTATGCCGCCGCGCATCCGGCGTAGGGATTGGCCGGAGCGCGACGGGGTGTGAAGACAGCGACCGCGCCCGGACGATCACCGTCCGGGCGCGGTCGATCGCGTTGCGCGGGTGGAGCCTGCCGGTAGGCTCCCGATCGGCGCTTGCCGCTGGCGCTGTCACGGATTTTCGGGGGAGAAATGCACAATCAGCCAGGACCGCAGGGATTTCCGCCGACGCCACGGCGTCGGAGCCTGGATTGGTCGCCGCCCGGTGCGGTCATGAGCGCGGGGATCATCTCGATCTTCGGCGGTCTTGCCGGGCTGGCGCTCGCGCAAGGCGGCTATGCAGGGCTGCAAGTGGTGGATAGCATGCGCGACCCGAGGGTCGATGTCGACTGGGACCGGATGCAGCTCGAAAACCAGATCGAGCTGTTCACCGGTTCCGGCTTCGCCGTGCTGCTCGGACTGGGTGGGGTGTTGCTGCTCGCGCGGCGACCGGCGGGGCTCACCATGGTGACCATCGGTAGTGGATTGGGGATCTTCGCCTGTCTCGGCCCACTGGCCACGCATTCATCCGTCTCGTCGAAAGTCATGTTCGTCGGGATGTCGACGGTCTCCGCGCTCATTCTGGTGCTCACGGTGCTTCCCTCGTCCAACCGATGGGTCACGACACAACCGAATCCCCAGCTCGCCCCACCGAGCGGCCCACGCCCGGCGGTTCCGCCGTATAACTGACTCCGAACAACGACAAGTAGCGGGGACAGTGTGGAGCAGGTGCGGCCGGAGGGGCCTTCGCGCGCGGTGACCGCGCTGATCGCGGGCTGGCTGGGGGTGCTGGTCGGCGTGGCGGGGATCGTCGTCGGGGTGGCCACCGCGGTGCTGCGGACGCTCGGGCGTCAGCTCGATCTCGACTATGTGGGCGCGGGGATCGTCGGCGGGCTCGGCGTGGTGTATCTGCTCGGCGCGGTGCTGTTGCTGCGGCGCCGGATGCTCGGCAGGCGAGTGCTGCTCACGATGGCGGCGGTGATGGCGGGGGCGACGGGGCTTGTCGTCGTGCTGAACGGGGCGAGTCACGGCTGGCGGTTCGGGCCGCTGGACTGCTGGCTCGGGCTCAATGTGGTGATCGTGGTGTTCAGCGTGATCGAGCCGACGCGCCGCTGGACCGCGACGCGATAGCGGCGGACGGGATACGGTCGGACCATGCTCGAGCAGGAGAAGACAACGACTCTCGGTGACGTGACGGCCGTCGTCGCCGTGACCCTCGGCGCGTTCGCCGCCGTCGCGAATCTGCTCGGCGCGGCGTACGTCCTGCGCACCTTCTTCAGCGACCCGGAGCTGCTCGACGATTCGCTCGTCCTCTTCAGCACTCTCGGCGCGCTGGCCGCCGCGTTCGCCTTCGGCTACGGCGCGTTGCTGCTCGCCCGCCGCGACGACAGCGGCCGCTGGGTGCTGATCGTGGCCGCCGCAGCGCAACTCGGCCTCGGGCTGCTCGCCCTGCTCGCCACGCTCATCGGCTACGACTCGGGGTACGGCATCCACTGGTTCGCCGACCAATCGGTACTGCGTTCGATCTTCGTCGGTCTCGGTGGGGTGCCGGGCGCGGTGACGGCGATCGTCAATCACAACTGGACCGCCGCGGGCACCTCGACCGGTCTCGGCGCGATCGTGCTGCTCCCGGCGCTCCTGCCGTGGACGGCGGCCTACACGCGCGCACGCCCGAAAGATCTTGTCGGACCGGCCGTATAGTTTCAGCCGGTCAGCACCTGGGCACACAGCCCATCAGGAGGGGGAACGATGGGGTATCCGCACGGCCCACAGGGCTACGACCCGTACGCGGCACAGGGTTACGCACAACCGGGCTACGCCCCCGACCCCTACGCCCAGCCCTACGGTGCCCAGCCCTATGCCGAATACGGCTATGGCGCACCGGCTTACGGCGCGTACCCGCCGGGCTACGCCCCGCCACGCCCCGGCGGGGGAACGGCGATCACCGCCGCTGTCATCTCGCTGCTGCTGTCGCTGATCGCCCTCGGCGGACTCGGAATCGCCGCGGCCGTCATCTTCGGCACCGAGGCGACCAGCGCCACCGACGAAGCGGGCCGGTCCGAGGTGACCATCGGCCTCGCCATCGGCGCCGCCCCCAGCCTGCTGTGGCTCCTGGGCTCGATTCTCTTGTTCCGCCGCAAGACCGCGGGCCGCGTACTCCTGATCCTGCTGTCGACCCTCGCCTTGGCAGGCACCTGGGTCTCGGCCCTCATGGCCCTGAGCCAGACCTCCTCATCGGAGGCCGGTGGCGCGATCGCGGGCGCCCTCGTGATCTCGTTCTTCCCCCTCATCATCCTCATCCTGACGGCAGCCCCCTCGACGGGCCGCTGGATCCGCGCCGGCCGCCCGACCCCATATCCCTACTACTGACACCCGAATCCCGCCCCGGAACAGCGACTCACTCCCGACGGCGCCGTACGCCTTGCCGTCGATTCGGTCCTATTGGTAGCGGCTGATAAAAGCGCAGGTCAGAAGTCGGTCACGGACTCCGCCGGGACAATCGGCGGTCTTCCGATACGCTGGGCACCCGTGACCGCCGCATCGTCCCCGGGTAACTCCGTCAACGCAGATTCCGCCAGCCAGGCAAACCAGTACGACCTGATCGTGGTCGGGTCCGGCTTCTTCGGCCTGACCGTGGCCGAGCGGGCCGCGAACGTGCTGGGTAAGCGGGTGCTGGTGATCGACCGCCGCTACCACCTGGGTGGCAACGCCTACTCCGAGCCCGATCCGGAAACCGGAATCGAGATCCACAAGTACGGCGCGCACCTGTTCCACACCTCGAACAAGAAGGTGTGGGACTACGTCACCCAGTTCACCGAATTCACCGGCTACCAGCACCGCGTGTTCGGCCTGCACAAGGGCCAGGCATATCCGCTGCCTATGGGCTTGGGCTTGATCTCGCAGTTCTTCGGCCGCTACTTCACGCCGGAAGAGGCCCGCAAGCTGATCGCCGAGCAGGCCGCCGAGGTGAAGTCTGCCGACGCGCAGAACCTCGAGGAGAAGGCGATCTCGCTGATCGGGCGCCCGCTCTACGAGGCGTTCATCCGCGACTACACCGCCAAGCAGTGGCAGACCGACCCGAAGGAACTGCCCGCGGGCAACATCACCCGCCTGCCGGTGCGCTACACCTTCGACAACCGCTACTTCAACGACACCTACGAGGGCTTGCCCAAGGAGGGGTACACGAAGTGGCTGGAGAACATGGCCGCCTCCGAGCTCATCGATGTGCGCCTGGACACCGACTGGTTCGACGTGCGTGACGAGGTCCGCGCCGCAAACCCCGACGCCCCCGTCGTCTACACCGGCCCCGTCGACCAGTACTTCGATTACGCCGAAGGCGAATTGGGCTGGCGCACCATCGACTTCGAGACCGAAGTGCTCGAGATCGGCGACTTCCAGGGCACCTCGGTGATGAACTACAACGACGCCGATGCGCCGTTCACCCGCATCATCGAGCCGCGCCACTTCCACCCGGAGCGCGACTACCCGACCGACAAAACGGTCATCATGCGCGAGTTCTCCCGCTTCGCGCAGACCGGCGACGAACCGTACTACCCGATCAACACCCCGGAGGATCGCGCCAAACTGCTCGCCTACCGCGAGCGCGCCAAGCGCGAAACCGCCGAGAACAAGGTGCTTTTCGGTGGCCGCCTCGGCACCTACCAGTACCTGGACATGCACATGGCGATCGGTTCGGCGCTGAGCATGTTCGAGAACGTGCTCCGCCCGCACCTCGAGTCCGGTGCGCCCCTGGTGGACGAGCAGTGAGCGCGCAGCCGGTGTTGCAGGACGTGACCACCGAGACCCGCGCCAAGTCGCTGCTGCAACGCGTCATCCTGCCGCGCCCGGGCGAGCCGTTGGACGTGCGGACCCTCTACCTGGAGGAATCCACCACCAACGCCCGCCGCGCGCACGCCACCAGCCGCACCGCGCTCTCGATCGGCGCGGAGTCGGAGGTGTCGTTCTGCACCTACTTCAACGCGCTGCCCGCCAGCTACTGGCGTCGGTGGAGCGTGCTGAAGTCGGTGGTGCTCCGGCTGGAACTGGCCGGGCACGGTCGCGTCGACGTGTACCGCTCCAAGGCCGACGGATCGCGAATCCACGTGCAGGGCAAGGAGTTCGCTGTTCCGCAGGGAGCCGACTCGGTGTCGGTGGAATTCGAGACCGATCTGGGCCCGTTCGAGGACGGCGGCTGGATCTGGTTCGACATCACCACCGACACGGCCGTCACCCTGCTCGCGGGCGGTTGGTACGCGCCGCAGGTGGCGCCGGGCAGCGGCAGCATCGCCGTCGGCATGCCCACCTTCAACCGCCCCACCGACCTGGTGAAAACCCTCGGCGCCCTCGGCTCCGACTCGCTGGTGCTCGACAATATCGCCGCGGTGATCGTCGCCGACCAGGGCAACCGCAAGGTCGTCGACGAACCCGGGTTCGACGAGGCCGCAGCGGTTCTCGGCGACCGGCTCACCATCCGCGACCAGCCCAACCTCGGCGGTTCCGGCGGGTACAGCCGAGTGATGTACGAGGCGCTGAAGACCGACGCCGAGTTCATCTTCTACATGGACGACGACATCGAGATCGAGCCCGACTCGATCCTGCGTGCCCTCGCGTTCTCCCGGTTCGCGAAGTCGCCGCTGCTGGTCGGCGGGCAGATGCTGAACCTGCAGGAACGCTCGCACCTGCACAGCATGGGTGAGGTCGTCGATCGCGGGATCTTCATGTGGTCGTCGGCGCCGAATGTCGAATACGACCACGACTTCTCGAAATACCCGCTCAAGGATCGCGACAACTCCAAGCTGCTGCACCGGCGCATCGACGTCGACTTCAACGGCTGGTGGACCTGCGTGATCCCGCGCAAGGTCGCCGAGCAGATCGGTCAGCCGCTGCCGCTGTTCCTCAAGTGGGACGACGTCGAATACGGTCTGCGCGCACGCGAGGCGGGGTACTCCACGGTCACCCTCCCCGGTGCCGCCGTCTGGCACATGGCCTGGTCCGACAAGGACGACGCCATCGACTGGCAGGCCTACTTCCACCTGCGCAACCGGCTGGTGGTCGCCTCGCTGCACCTGCCGGGCGACGGCAAGCCGATGATCGTGAACACGGTCAAGGCCACCCTCAAGCACCTGCTGTGCCTCGAGTACTCCACGGTCGCCATCCAGAACGAGGCGATCCGCGACTTCCTCGCCGGGCCGGAAGGTCTGTTCGACCTGCTGCCGAGCGCGCTGGGCAAGATCCACGCGATGCGCAAGGAGTACCCGGACGCCGTCGTGGTTCCGTCGTCGACCGAACTGCCGCTGGCCAGCCGCCACGGTGTCGGCGCCGTCGGCGAACCGGGCAACCCCATCGCCAAGGTGGCGCGCCTGGCCAAGGGCGTGGTGCACAACTTCCGCAAGGCCGACCCGGCCGCCCACGAGACACCACAGCTCAACGTGCCGACGCTGGACGCGCGCTGGTTCCTGCTCTCGCAGGTCGACGGCGTGACCGTGACGACCGCCGACGGCCGTGGCGTGGTGTACCGCAAACGCGACCCGCGCAAGGCGGCGGAGCTGCTCAAGGAAGCCCTTCGCCTGCGCAAAGAGCTCACCGCCCGCTTCCCGGAGATGCAGCAGCGCTACCGGGCCGCGCACGCCGAGCTGACCAGCACGGCGGCGTGGGAGAAGACCTTCGGCCTGACAGGAACCGCCAAGTGAACGCGATCAACCCGGAACTGGAACTCCTCGACGAGGGCTGCGGCGGCGACTGCGCGTGCAGTGGCGAGTACGTGGAGGTGCCCGTCGAGGTCGCGATCCTCAACGCCGTGCAGGGCACCATCGGCACCAACCCGGCCGTCGTGTCGGCCGCCCGGGCGATGTCGCACTTCGGTGAGCACGCGCTCGGCTGGGTCGGCATCGCGGCGGCGGGCTGGCTGGTCGACAAGCCGCGCCGCCGTCAGTGGGCGGGCGTGGCCGTCGGCGCCGTCGGCGCGCACGCGGCCTCGATCGTCATCAAGCGCATCGTCCGCCGCCCGCGCCCGAACGATCCGTCGGTGCAGGTCAACGTGTCGACGCCGAGCAAGCTGAGCTTCCCGTCCTCGCACGCGACCTCCACAACGGCGGCGGCGGTGTTGCTCGGCAGGCTCACGGGGCTACCCTTGCCTGCGGTGCTCGTGCCACCGATGCTGTTGTCCCGGGTCGTGCTCGGGGTGCATTACCCTTCCGATGTGCTCGCCGGTTCCGCACTGGGGGCCGCGTCGGCCGCCGCTGTGCTCGCCGCCGAAAAGAGACGCCGCCCGTGACCGCTACCGAAAGAACTCTGGCTGAGATGAGCGAAGAACCGTCCGCCGCCGTCCTGGACGAGGCTGCTGTGAAGGGCCCGCCGAAGACCCTGGCCGGCGGGCTCGTCAAGGCCGTTCGCCCACGTCAGTGGGTCAAGAACGTGCTCGTGCTCGCCGCGCCGCTCGCCGCGGGCCCCGAAGCCGTCAGCGACCTGGGGATCCTCGCGCATGTGGCGATCGCGTTCGTCGTGTTCTGCATGGCGGCGTCGGGCATCTACCTGGTCAACGACTCGCTCGATGTCGAGGCCGACCGCGCCCACCCGACCAAGCGGTTCCGGCCGATCGCGGCGGGCGTCGTTCCTGTCAACCTGGCTTACGCGCTGGCCGCCGTGCTGCTGGTCGGTTCGATCGCCGGTTCGTTCCTCGCGTCGTGGCACCTCGCCGTGGTGATGGCCGTGTACATCGGCATCCAGCTGGCGTACTGCCTCGGGCTCAAGCACCAGGCCGTGCTCGACATCTGCATCGTCTCCTCGGGCTTCCTGCTGCGCGCCATCGCCGGTGGCGCGGCCGCGGATATCGAACTGTCGCAATGGTTCCTGCTGATCATGGCGTTCGGTTCGCTGTTCATGGCGGCGGGCAAGCGCTACGCCGAGTTGCAGATCGCGCTCGACACGGGCGCCAAGATCCGCAAGTCGCTGCAGTACTACACCCCGACCTACCTGCGCTTCGTCTGGACGCTCGCGGCCACCGCGCTCGTGGTGTTCTACGGACTGTGGGCGTTCCAGCAGGGCGAGGCCCGTGACACCCAGTGGTACGCGATCTCGATGGTGCCGTTTACCATCGCAGTCCTGCGTTACGCGGTCGACGTCGATGGTGGCGAGGCCGGTGAACCCGAAGAGATCGCGCTGGGGGACCGCATCCTGCAGTTCCTCGCTATTGCCTGGATCGGAGCGGTAGGTGTCGCTGTCTATCTCACCTGACGAGATCGTGGTAGCGGAGCGGGAAACATCTGAAGACGAACGGTTGGGCAGCGCCGAAAAGGCGCGCCCGGCCGCGCGTTTCGCAGCCGCGTCCCGGGCCACATTCGTCGGTGGGGTCGTGCTCACCGCTGCGCTGTTCGCGATCGGTGCCTGGCAGCGGCGCTGGATCGCCGACGACGGGCTCATCGTCCTTCGCACAGTGCGCAACCTGCTCGCGGGCAACGGCCCGGTCTTCAACATGGACGAGCGGGTCGAAACCAATACCAGTACCGCCTGGACCTACATCGTCTGGTTCTTCAGCTGGGTCACCCAGGCCAGGCTCGAATACGTGGTGCTCGGTGTCGCCCTCGTCGTCTCGGTGCTCGCGATGGTGTTCGCCATGCTCGGCACCGCGCGGCTGTGGGGCGGAAGCACCGGTCAGCTGCTGATCCCGGCGGGTGTGCTCGTCTACATCGCGCTGCCGCCCGCCCGTGACTACGCCACCTCCGGGCTGGAGAGCGGCCTGGTGATCTGCTGGGTCGGGCTGCTGTGGTGGCTGATGATCCGGTGGAGCCAAGCCGCCCTCGTGCGGGTTCCCGGCCTGCTCGGGCTGGTGTTCCTGGCCGGTCTCGCACCGCTTGTCCGGCCCGAGGCCACCTTGATCGGGGTGCTCGCGCTCGGCATGATCTTCCTCGCGCCGATGCCGCAGTTCCGGTTCGGGCCGGTGGCGCTGCGCGTGCTGATCGTTCTCGTCGCCGGGCTGGTCCCAGTCGCCTACCAGATCTGGCGCATGGGTTATTACGGCCTGCCCTATCCCAACACCGCCGTCGCCAAGGACGCGGGCGGTGCCAAGTGGGGCCAGGGCCTGAAGTACCTGGCCGATCTGGTCGGGCCCTACTACCTGTGGATCCCGCTGCTCGTCCTGCTGGTCGCCGGCGTGCTCGCCGCCATGGCGCACGGGTTCCGGGTGAAGCCCACCTGGTCGATCGCCGCGATTCGCGCGTGGTTCCGTTCGCCGAGCGCGGTCGTAGTGATGGTGCTGGTGAGCGGTGTGCTGCTCACTGTGTACGCGGTGCGCGTGGGCGGTGACTTCATGCACGGCCGGATGCTGCTCACCCAGCTGTTCCTGCTGCTGCTCCCGGTGGCCGTCGTCCCCATCCCGGTGCGGGCGTTCGCGGCCAGGGACTGGTCGTTCGCGGTGCTGCTCGTCGCGCTGCTCGGCACGGCGGGCTGGTCGCTGTACGCGGCGAGCACCACCGCCATCACCACCGGAACCAAGATCAGCGCCTCGGGCATCGTCGACGAGCGCGTGTACTACGTGCTCAACACCGGTCACGACCACCCGATCCGCGCCGAGGACTACCTCGACTACCCGCGCATGCGGGCCATGGTCGACGACATCGCGAACAACCCCAACGGCGGCCTGCTGCTGAACTCGCCGTCGTTCACCTTCTGGTACCTCGACCCGCCGCCGCAGCCCATCCCCGAGGGCGGCGCCGGGCACACCGTGTACTTCCTCAACCTCGGCATGACCAGCATGAACGTGCCGCTGAGCGTGCGCGTCATCGACCCCATGGGCCTGGCCTACCCGCTGGCCGCGCATTCGGACCGGCTCGTCGACGGCCGCATCGGCCACGACAAGAGCCTGTACCCCGACTGGGTTGTCGTCGATTCGGGCATGGTCGACATCCATCCGTGGATGCCGTGGTTCATGGACGAGAAGTGGGTGACCCAGGCACGCACCGCCATGTCGTGCCCCGAAACGCAGGCCCTGATGATCTCCGTGCGCGACCCGCTCACCTTCGATCGGTTCAAGCACAACCTCCGCAATGCGATGACCTTCGCGAAGTACCGCATCGACCGCGTCCCGAAGTATGAGATCCAGCGGTGTGGGTTGGTCAACCCCTACCCCGAGCCACAGCGCTGAATCGATCACATAATTACTTTTTGGTAACGCCAGGCTATCGATGTAGCGATAGGGTCAACGAGGATCTTCCGTCGGCGCACTGGTGTGCCGGATGTCAGTCGGCGGTCATTGCAACCGCGGTTCCGCGCGAACCGCACGAGGAAAGGCCCAACACAGAATGCGTGGCGGACGTCTGAGAACCAGGGGAGCCGGCTGGCTCAAGCGGTCGGTGCTGGTTTCGTTGGCGATCGTGCTGCCGCTCGGGGCGTCGGTGGCAGGTCCCACCGGCACCGCGACGGCGGCATTCGATCCCAGTGGTTTCGATTTCTGGGTCGACTCCGAAATGGGCCCGATCAAGTCGCGGATCTTCCGCGCCGCGGACGGCAACACCGGCCGCGTGGTCTACGCGCTCGACGGTATGCGTGCCCGCGACGACCTCAACGGCTGGGAAATCGACACCAACGTCGCCCGCGCGCTGACCGCGGCCAACATCAACGTCGTGATGCCCGTAGGCGGCCAGTCCAGCTTCTACGCGGACTGGAACGCGCCGAGCAACTTCTTCGGTCTCGACGCCGGTTCGGGCGGTAGCTCCACCGGTTCGGCGGCCACCGGGTCGTCGATGACCGGTTCGTCGATCGCACCGGCCCAGGTGGCGGGCAAGAAGAACACCTACAAGTGGGAAACCTTCCTGACCACCCACCTGCGTAACGCGCTGTCGAGCAGGCTCGGTTTCAACCCGAACAACAACGGCGTCTTCGGCCTGTCGATGGGTGGCTCGGCCGCCCTCACCCTGGCCGCTTACCACCCCGACCAGTTCAGCTACGCCGGTTCGTTCTCCGGCTACCTGAACATCTCCGCGCCGGGTATGCGTGAGGCGATGCGCACCGCCATGATCTCCGCGGGCGCCTTCAACATCGACGCGATGGCGCCGCCGTGGGGCCCGCAGTGGCTGCGCATGGACCCGTTCGTCTTCGCGCCGCGACTGGTGGCCAACGGCACCCGCATCTGGGTCTCGGCCGCCAGCGGTATCCCCGGTGCGGGCGATGTGTCCAACCCGATGGAGATCGTGCAGGGTGTTCCGCTGGAACTGCTCGCGATGGTCAACAGCCGGGCCTTCCAGGTCCGCATGGCCACCCTCGGCGGCGGCAACGCCACCTTCGACTTCCCGATCACCGGCGTGCACAACTGGCGCAACTGGGAGGCCGAAGTCAACCGAATGATCCCCGACCTTTCGGCCAACATCGGCTGAGTCGGCTGGTTTCACGCGAAACCGCCCGGGTGCATTCGCACCCGGGCGGTTTTGTGCTTTCGCGTCACGATCCGAGACAAAGACGGTGACGAATCATGTGCGACAGATCACCGAGAGTTGTGTTGCGGGTCACTTTCCAGCAACATGTAAGCGTTCGTGAAGCGTTTGATACTCAGTGAGCATGCGTCGAGGTTGAATCGTCCGTTTTGCCCTGGTTCGATCACATTTCGGCGCCCGATGAGGAATCCGACTGCGTAGCTCGGGGTTTGCGCTATCGGTCTGCCGAGAAAGGTCTAGTCGAATGCGAACACTGCGCCGCGAGCGTGGACCCGTGAAGACCGCAACCCGCGGATCGTGGGTGCGGCGATGGGCCGCGGGCGTATCCATGGCTCTGCTCGTCCCGCTCACCACGGCCGTCGGTGGCGCCGCCGCCCCGGCCGCCGCGGGCTTCAACCCGGCCGCGTTCGACTTCTGGGTCGATTCCGGCATGGGCCCGGTGAAGACGCGCATTCTGCGCGCGGCCAACGGCAACACCAATCGAGTGGTCTATGTCCTCGACGGTATGCGTGCCCCCGAACATCTCAACGGTTGGGAAATCGAGACCGATATCCCCAACGCGCTCGCGCGGGCCGATATCAACGTGGTGATGCCGGTCGGTGGAATGTCGAGTTTCTACGCCGACTGGAATTCTCCGAGCAGCTTCTTCGGTGTGCCCGGCACCGGTCCGGCCACCGGTTCCGGCGCGATCGACGCGTTCGCCGGCGGACCGGGTAAGAGCTACCGGTACCAGTGGGAAACCTTCCTCACCAGGGAGCTGCCCAACGCGCTCGGCGACCGCCTCGGCTTCAGCCGCACCCGCAACGGCGTGTTCGGCCTGTCGATGGGCGGTTCGGCGGCGCTCACGCTCGCCGCCTACCACCCCGACCAGTTCTCCTTCGCGGGCGCCTACTCGGGTTACCTGAACATCTCCGCGCCCGGTATGCGTGAGGCCATCCGCCTCGGCATGATCGACGCGGGCGGCTACAACGTGGACTCCATGGCCCCGCCGTGGGGCCCACAGTGGCTGCGGATGGACCCGTTCGTGTTCGCGCCCAACCTGGTCCGCAACAACACCCGCCTGTGGATAGCGGCGGGCTCAGGCTTGCCGACCAGTTCCGACGGGCCGAACATCAACACCGTCAACGGAATGGCGCTGGAAGCGCTGGCACTGGCGAACACTCGCGCCTTCGAAGTCCGCATGGCCACCCTCGGCGCGCGCAATGTCACCTACTCGTTCCCGCCCTTCGGCATCCACGCCTGGAACACTTGGAACGATGAGGCCCTGCGCATGATCCCGGACCTGTCGAACAATATCGGCTGACAAAACATGAACCGGCGCCGAACTTTTCGGCGCCGGTTTCGTGTGTCCGGACAACAGCGGGTTTTCGGCCGCCTCGCGCCCGAAGGGCGAGACGTAACGCCGCAGGCGCAGTATCGCCCTTCGGGTGCGAGGCCCTCAGGGCCGAAAACCCCAGCGGCGCCAGCCGCCAATATCCCTGCCCTTGCAGTTAATTCGCCGGTCGAATATCCTCCAGCGAGCGTAAGTGTGACCAGATCGTTGTTTCATCTCTTCTGACGACCGGAGTGTCGGGATCCGGTTGTCGGCACCGACGTGTCTGGCATGCCATAACAGCAGAAAGAGAGCGGAATTCACATGCGTTTCGGCAAGGCCGTCGCGCCGAAGGGTGACCAGCCGGGTACCTCCCGGGGCACAGCACCTCGTGGTTGGCGTAATCGAATTCTAGCTGTCGGCGCAGCAGCCCTCGTGCTGCCGATCGCCGCGGGTGCGGCGGCCCCGACTGCGTTCGCCGCGCCGGTTCCGGGTGTCGCACTGCGTGCGCCCGCGGGTGGCTACGAAGAACTGATGGTCCCGTCGAAGATGGGTCCGGTGAAGGTCCAGGTCCAGTGGGCCCGCAACGGCGGCAACGCCGCGCTGTACCTGCTCGACGGTCTGCGCGCCCGCGACGACCGCAACGCCTGGTCCTTCGAGACCAACGCGATGCAGCAGTTCGCCAACGACAACGTCACCCTGGTGATGCCGGTCGGTGGCCAGTCCAGCTGGTACGCCGACTGGACCGCCGCGTCCAACACCAACGGTCAGAAGACCACCTACAAGTGGGAAACCTTCCTCACCGAAGAGCTGCCCGCCTTCCTCGAGGGCTACGGCGTTTCCCGCCACAACAACGCGGTGCTCGGCCTGTCGATGTCGGGTCCGGCCGCGCTGCGCCTGGCCGCCCTGCACCGCGACCAGTTCAAGCACGCTTCCTCGCTGTCGGGCCCGCTGAACTGGGGTGCCCCCGGCATGCGTGAGGCCATCCGCGTGATGATGCTCGACGCGGGCCGCTTCAACGTCGACTCCATGGCCGCTCCGTGGAGCCCGGCGTGGCTGCGGATGGACCCGATGGTGTTCGCGCCGGAGCTGCGTGGTCTGCCGATGTTCATCTCCTCGGCCAACGGCCTGCCCGGTCAGCACGATCGTCCGGCCGGTCTGGGCGGGGTGTACAACACCGCCAACGCGATGGGCATCGAGGCCATCTCGTTCGTGAGCACCCTGGCGTTCCAGCGCCGTCTGACCAGCCTCGGCATCCCGGCCACCTTCGACTTCCCGGCCACCGGTACCCACTCGTGGAAGTACTGGGAAGACCAGCTGTGGAAGGCGCGCCCGCAGATCCTCGGCGCGCTCGGTGCCTGAGTAGTTTCCGCGCAGCAACGCTGAGAAGACCGGCTCACCCGCAGGGTGGGCCGGTCTTTTTGCTGTGCGGGCGCTTCGCGTGTCTTCCCCGGTTATCGGCCGGTACTGCGGTACAACGTGACGGAGGCTGTGTCCCAGGGTGGGGATAGGAGGTCGCGCGTGTTGCAGAAACATCGTCTCCGGGCGCCGATTCGGCGGATCCTCGGAATCGCGGCCATGACCGCCGCCCTGCTGTGCCCCACACTCACCGTTCCCACGCCCGCGCAGGCCGCGGTGGCGTCGGTGCAACGGGTGGAGTGGCTGACGGACCGACGGGTGGCCCTGACGGTCTTCTCGCCCGCCATGAACACCCCCATCCAGGTGCAGATGCTGCTGGCCCGCGACTGGCACGCCCGCCCCGACGCCGCGTTCCCGATGATGCTGATGCTCGACGGCCTGCGCGCCCAGGACGACGAGAACGGCTGGACCAAAGACGCCGACGCCGAGGGCTTCTACGCCGACAAGAACGTGAACGTGGTGCTGCCGGTGGGCGGTCAGTCCAGCTTCTACTCCGATTGGCTCGAACCCAACAACGGCCATGTGTACAAGTGGGAGACCTTCCTCACCAAGGAACTTCCGCCGGTGCTCGAACGCGATTGGCGTACGACGGATGTGCGTGGCGTCCAGGGGCTTTCGATGGGCGGCACGGCCGCGATGAACCTGGCGGGCCGCAATCCCGGCCTGATGAAATACGTGGCCTCGTACTCGGGCCTGCTCACCACGACGACGCTCGGCATGCCACAGGCGATCGAATTCGCGGTGCGCGACGCGGGCGGGTTCGAGTCCTCGGCCATGTGGGGTCCACCCGGCAGCCCGGAGTGGGCGGCCCACGATCCCTACCTGCTCGCCGAGAAGCTCAAAGGCGTGAGCATGTACGTCTCGAGTGGCAGCGGGCTGGCGGGCAGCCACGATCAGGCGGGGGAGATCCCGCTGCTGAGCGAGAACTGGGCGGGCACCGGGCTGGAGATCCTCTCGCGCCTGTCGACGCAGAATTTCGTGACCAAGCTGGAGAAGCTGGCGATCCCGGTGCAGGCGAATTACCGTCCGGCGGGCACACATTCGTGGCCGTACTGGGATTTCGAGATGCGTCAGTCGTGGCCGCAAGCCGCGGCCGCGCTCGGCACGGAGCCCGGCGGGGCGCAGTGCGCGGCGGGCGGGGCGATCGGTTCGGTTGTGCAGGTGGCGAATTGGCTCGGCGGGTGCGTCACGGGGGAGTACGCGGCAGGCGCCGGGGTGGTGCAGGACTTCATGAACGGCCGGGTGTTCCATTCGGCCGCGACCGGCACCCATGCCGTCGGCGGCCGGATCGGCGGCACGTATGCCGGAATCGGCGGTGCCGCTTCGCCGTTGGGGCTGCCGACCGGCGACGAGCACGGCCTGCCCGACGGGCGCGGCCGCATGCAGACCTTCGAGGGCGGCTCGATCTACTGGACGCCGCAGACCGGCGCGCAGGTGGTGCGCGGCGCCTTCCTCGAGGAATGGGGCAGGCAGGGCTTCGAGGGCGGGCCCGCGGGCTACCCGTTGGCCGCCGAGGCGCGCACGCCCAGCCGTGACGGCGCGGTGCAGGCCTTCGAGCACGGCACCATGTTCCACAGCGCCGCCACCGGCGCGCACCGCGTGGAGGGCTTCATCCTCGACAAGTACGCCCAACTCGGATTCGAGAACAGCCCGCTGGGGTTCCCGGTGTCGGGTGAGCTGCCGCTGAAGGACTTCGGCCGGGCCACCCGGTTCGAGGGCGGCACCATCTACTGGAGCCCGCTCTCGGGTGCCTTCGCCGTGCGACCGGGCCCGCTGGCCGACGCCTGGGCCGCACAGGGCTTCGAGAACGGCCGTCTGGGGTACCCGGTGAGCGACGAGTTCACCGTTCCGGGTGGTGTGCAGCAGAACTTTCAGACCGGGTTCATCGTGGTGCGTGACGGCAGATCAGAAGTGCATGGTGTGTGAGCTCGGGCTGAGAACTCGCTGAGGTTCGTGCCGGGGCGCCCGGACCACCCGTGTGTCCGGCTAGCCTTGGCAGCGACCGCTCCCCTGACTAACGATCGAGGAAAGACATCTTCATGCATCGGATCCCTGGCAAGGTAGCCGGATCGGTCGCGGCCCTCGCGGCCGTCGCCCTGCTGTCCGCCTGCGGCGACAACGACTCGACCGCCTCGCAGACACCGACCCTGTCGTCGAGTGCGAGCGCCGCCGCGTCGGCGACCACGCAGGCTCCCGCCACCTCGGCGGCCGAGGACACCACCTCGGCGGCGCCGGAGTCCGAGACCTCGGCGCCCGAGCAGCCGCAGATCGCGCCGACCGTCGAGCAGACCCCGGCCGCGGGCAAGGACAAGGCGTTCCTCGACGAGCTGGCGAAGAACGGCATCCACCCGGCCGACCAGACCAGCGCGATCACCGCGGCCACCTACATCTGCTCGGCGAAGAGCACCGGCGCCAGTGACGCCGACATCGCCACCTTCGTCGCCGCGATGGCGGGCACCGATGCCGCGTTCGACCCGGCCAAGATGGACGTCAACAAGGCCGCCGAGATCTACATCGCGGCCGCGAACTCCACCTACTGCTGATGAATCCCCGACCGACGCGACGTACCCGCAGGTTCTGGCCTGCGGGGTGTCTGACGGTACTCGCGCTGCTCATCCTGGCGATCATCGTCATCGTGCTGCTGTGGTACCTGCTCGCGGGCCGGTTGCGTGAGCCGGGGCCGACGCCGCCCGGGCCCCCGCCACCGACGTCGCAGTCGGCGGACTGTCCCGATGTGATGTTGCTGTCGATTCCCGGTACCTGGGAGTCGGCAAGCAACGACGACCCGTACAACCCCACGGCCAATCCGATCTCGCTGATGCTCAGCATCACCAATCCGCTGCGCGCCCAGTTCCCGGACAACCGGCTCGAGGTGTACACCGTGCCCTACGTGGCACAGTTCTCCAACCCGATCGCCATCCCGCCCGACGGTCAGGCCTCCTACAACAACAGCCGCACCGAGGGCACCGCGCGGGCCACCGACATCCTGGCCCAGCGTCACCAGCAGTGCCCGCTCACCACCTATGTCATCGCCGGGTTCTCCCAGGGCGCGGTGATCGCTGGTGACGTGGCCGCCCAGATCGGCGCGGGCAATGGCCCGATTCCCGCCGACCGGGTACTCGGCGTCACCGTGATCGCCGACGGCCGCCGCACCGCGAACACCGGCCCCGGCCAGCCGACCGAGATCGGCGACCCGCCACCCGCGGGTGAGGGTGCCGAAGTCGCGTTGCGTGGGGTGAACGTGCCGGGCATCACGATGACCGGCCCGCGTGAGGGGGGTTTCGGTGAGCTGGCACCGAAGGTGTTCTCCATCTGCGCACCCGGCGACATGATCTGCGACGCGCCGCGCGAAGCTCTCAATCCGGTGAACGCGCTCGGCAGTCTCGCGGCGCTGATCAGGTCGGCGGGCAATCCGGTACACGCCCTCTACGCCACGAATACCGTCGACGGGCAGGGCACCACCGCCACCCAGTGGACGGTGAACTGGGCGAGCGAGCTCATCCAGAACGCCCCCCATCCACCGCATTCCTGAGTTTCGCAAGACGAGGTTGTCACAGTCACAGGGCCGCCATGTTTGGCGTGGTTCATGCCTCGCTGTGACATCCGCAGTACTGTTCGCTCGCACGCTGTAAAGTGCGCTGGTGATTGCGCCCGAACACACCGGAGAGCCAGGAGCGAAGAGTTCATGACCGAAGCTGGGGCACCCGTCGGTGAGTTGACCGCGCTGGGTACGCCGCTGCGTCCGTTCCGTTTCGCCGCGGCGGGCGAGGGCAACAAGCAGGAGGGTGGCGCGCGCAAGTTCGTCCAGACGGCACAGGAAGCCGAGGAGATGGGTTACGACACGTTCGTCGTGCCCGATCACCTGGGTGACCAGATCGGCCCGATCGCCGCGCTGGGCGCACTCACGCAGGCCACGAGCAAGATCCGGCTCGGCACCTCGGTGCTGGCCAACGGATTCCGCCATCCCGTCGTGCTCGCCAAGGACCTGGCGACCATCGACGTGCTGTCCAAGGGCAGGCTGGAAGTCGGCGTCGGCGCGGGCTGGATCAAGGAAGAGTTCGAGAACGCGGGCATTCCGTACGAGCGTCCCGGCGTGCGCCTGGAGAAGCTCGACGAGTCGCTGACGATCCTCGACACGCTGCTGCGCGGCCAGGAATGCAACTTCGAGGGCAAGCACTACCAGGTGCGCGGCATCAAGGGCACGCCGCGCCCGAGGCAGGGCCCGCGTCCGCCGCTGTGTACCGGTGGTGGCGGACCGAAGATGCTCGCCCTGGCGGCCAAGCACGCCGACATCGTCTCGGTGGTGCCGCAGACGACCAAGAACGGCAAGGGCCTGCTCTCGGGCATCACGCTCGAGAAGACGATCGAGAAGGTCAACATCGTCAAGGCCGCTGCCGGTGACCGGTTCGCCGACATCGAACTGAACTGGGCCATCACCGCCATCGTCATCACCGACGACCGGGAGAAGACCGCCGAGATGGCGCTACGCGCGATCGATCGCGGCCTGCACCCGGACCTCGAGGTCGACGTGGAACTGTCGGTGGAAGATATTCTGAACTCGCCCTACGTCGCGATCGGCACGTTCGAGGAAATCGCCGAACAGATCAAGCGTGTGCGCGAACTCACGTCGATGTCGTATGTCGGCATCTTCCCCACCCAGATGGACGCGTTCGCGCCTGTCATTCCGCTGCTGCGGGAGGACTGAGCGGGGGTTCTCTGTAACATGACTCTGGTTTGAGAACATCTAGCCGATAGCGGTCTACCGCGCAGACCGCTCGAAAATCCGCAGGTTGTCAGGATGCATGCTCCGGCGTGCTCCGGGGGCCGGTGGCGATAGCGAGTCGTGGCCGCACCGGCGTCAACGTCGAAATGCGTTGGACGAATTCACCGGTGACTCGGCCTCGGAGGAGAAGAAGGAATGGAAGAGACTTTCGACGACTACCTGGACGAGACCGGGAACATCGTTATTCCCGAGGGTCGGACCCTGGTCGATCACGTCGAGAAGCACACCCGTAACGATGCGAACACGCTCGCGTACCGCTACATCGACTATTCGCGGGAACGCGACGGCGAGGTGCACGAGCTGACCTGGCAGGAGTTCGGAGTTCGGCTGCGCGCGGTGGCCGCTCGCCTGCAACAGGTGACCAACCCGGGCGACCGGGTCGCGATCCTCGCGCCGCAGGGCCTGGACTACGTGATCTCCTTCTTCGCCGCGATCTACGCGGGCACCATCTCGGTGCCGCTGTTCGATCCCGACGAGCCCGGCCACACCGACCGGCTGCACGCCGTGCTCGGCGACTGCGAGCCGTCGGCGATCCTCACCGCTACCTCCTCGGCGGCAGGCGTGCGCCAGTTCTTCCGTTCGCTGCCCGCCGCTCAGCGCCCGCGCATCATCGCCGTCGACGCGATCCCCGACACCCTCGGTGACTCCTGGGTCCGCCCGGACACCGCGATCGACGACATCGCCTACCTGCAGTACACCTCGGGTTCCACCCGCACCCCCGCCGGTGTGGAGATCACGCACCGCGCGGTCGGGACGAACCTGCTGCAGATGATCAAGTCGCTGAACATGAACGAGAACTCGCGCGGCGTCACCTGGCTGCCGCTGTTCCACGACATGGGCCTGCTGACCGTGATCCTGCCCGCCGTCGGCGGCAAGTTCATCACCATCATGTCGCCGAGCGCGTTCGTGCGCCGCCCGTCGCGCTGGATCAACGAGCTGGCCGCGGTCTCCGACGGTGCCGGTACGTTCGCGGCCGCGCCGAACTTCGCGTTCGAGCACGCCGCCGCGCGTGGTGTGCCGAAGGCCGGCGAGTCGCTCGACCTGTCGAACGTGATCGGCCTGATCAACGGCTCCGAGCCGGTGACGGTGTCCTCGATGAAGAAGTTCAACGAGGCGTTCGCGCCCTTCGGTCTGCCCAAGACCGCCATCAAGCCCTGCTACGGCATGGCGGAGGCGACGCTGTTCGTCTCGGCGACCAAGTCCGAGGACGAGGCCAAGTACATCTACGTCGACCGCGACGAGCTGAACGCGGGCCGGATGGTTCGGGTCGAGCCGACCGCGCCGAACGCCATCGCGCAGGTCTCCTGCGGTTACGTCGGGTTGTCGCAGTGGGCCGCGATCATCGACCCCGAGTCGATCGACGATCCCAAGGGCGGCCGTGAGCTGCCCGACGGCCGGGTCGGCGAGATCTGGCTGCACGGCAAGAACATGGGCATCGGCTACTGGGGTCGCCCCGACGAGTCGGCCAAGACGTTCCGCAACAAGATCGCCCAGGCGCAGCCGGGTGGGCACACCGAGGGCACCGAGCCCGGCGCCGACTGGATGCGCACCGGCGACTACGGCGTGTACTTCGAGGGCGAGCTGTACATCACCGGTCGCGTGAAGGACCTGGTGATCGTCGACGGCCGCAACCACTACCCGCAGGACCTCGAGTACTCCGCCCAGGAGGCCTCGACGGCACTGCGTCCCGGTTTCGTCGCCGCCTTCGCGGTGCCCGCCAACCAGCTGCCCGCCGAGGTGTTCGCCGCCGACAGCCACTCGGGCCTGAAGTTCGACGCCGACGACGCCTCCGAGCAGCTGGTGATCGTGGCCGAACGCGGTCCCGGCGCCGGTAAGGCCGACCCGGGCCCGATCGCCGACGCGGTGCGTGCGGCGATCTCGCAGCGCCACGGCGTCACCGCGCGCGACGTGCTGCTGGTGCCGGCGGGTTCCATTCCGCGTACGTCCAGCGGCAAGATCGCCCGGCGCGCCTGCAAGGCCGCTTACCTCGAGGGAACGCTGCGCGGTGGTTACACCCAGCAGGCTTTCCCCGATGCACCGGAAGAGTAATTCGGCGCGACACGACCGACGACGCCCGGTGCACGCGTGCCGGGCGTCGGTTCCACGGCGCGCCCTGTACGCAGACAGGTAGCTTGAGGATTGATGGCTGACAACGATGGCTCCCACGACGACGGCGGTGCGATGACGAACTCCCCCGATGACAACGAGGGCACTCCCCGCACTCCGGATGTCGGCGCGACGAGCGAGCTCTCGGTCGCCGAACTGCGCGAGTGGCTGCGTAGCTGGGTGGCCGAGGCGACCGGTCAGTCGATCGACGCGATCACTGTCGACCGGCCGATGGAGGAGTTCGGGCTGGCCTCGCGCGACGCGCTGGCCCTCGGCGGCGACATCGAGGACCGCACCGGCGTTTCGCTGGCGCCCACGGTGATCTACCAGCACCCGACCATCGCGTCGCTGGCCGAGATCATCGTCAACGGTGAGCCGGAGGAGGTCGAGGAGTCGGCCGACGAGTACACCGCGAGCTTCGCCCCCGGTGAGGCGCACGACATCGCCGTGGTCGGCCTGTCGACGCGGCTGCCGGGTGCGGGCGACACCCCCGAGTCGACCTGGGAGTTCATCATGGGTCGCGGCGACGCGATCCGTGAGCTGCCCGAGGGCCGCTGGGACGAGTTCCGCGCCGATCCGTCGGTCGCGGCGGCCATCGAGGCGGGCAACACCCTGGGCGGCTATCTGGACCAGGACGTGGTGAAGGGCTTCGACGCGGAGTTCTTCGCGATGTCGCCGGTCGAGGTGGAGCGGGTCGACCCGCAGCAGCGGCTGATGATGGAGCTCACCTGGGAGGCGCTCGAGCACGCGCGTATTCCGGCCAGTGACCTCAAGGGCGGCAAGGTCGGCGTGTTCGTCGGCTCCTCGACCAGCGATTTCCAGCTGCTCGCCTCGCTGGGTCTGGGCGACCGTGATCCGGATCTGCCGGTGTCGGCCGAGGGGTATGCCCTGCTCGGCGCGTCGACCGGTGTGATCGCGAACCGTGTCTCGTACTTCTTCGATTTCCGTGGCCCGTCGATCACCGTCGACACCGCGTGCTCCTCGACCATCGTCGCCGTGCACCAGGCGGTGCGCGCGCTGCGTGACGGCGAGGCCGACGTGGCGCTCGCCGGCGGCGTGAACATGATCCTCGCCCCGGTGATCACGCTCGGTTTCGACCAGAACGGCGCGGTCGCCAAGGACGGGCACATCAAGGCGTTCTCCGCCGACGCCGACGGCATGGTCCGTTCCGAGGGCGCGGGCCTTGTCGTGCTCAAGCGCCTCGTCGACGCCGAACGCGACGGCGACAACATCCTCGGCGTGATCAAGGGTTCCGCCGTGAACTCCGACGGCCGCTCCAACGGCCTGTTCGCCCCCAACCCCGACGCCCAGGTCGACGTGCTGCGCGCGGCCTACCGCGACGCGCGCATCGCGCCCTCCTCGGTGGACTACATCGAGGCGCACGGCACCGGCACCCCCATCGGTGACCCGATCGAGGCCGACGCGCTGGCCCGCGTCATCGGCCGTGGCCGCGAGGCCGACAAGCCCGCCTTGCTCGGTTCGGTGAAGACCAACTTCGGCCACCTCGAATCCGGTGCGGGCGTACCCGCCCTGGCCAAGGTGCTGATGTCGTTCCAGCACAACGTGATTCCGCCGAACATCAACTACGCGGGCCCGAGCCCGTACATCCCGTTCGAGCAGGCCAACCTCAAGGTCGTCGACGAGCCGACCGAGTTCCCCCGCTACAGCGGCGTGGCGACCGTCGGTATCTCCGGTTTCGGTTTCGGTGGCACCAACGCGCACGTGGTGCTGCAGGAGTATGTGCCCTCGCAGCCGGTCGTCGAGGACGTGACGTCCGAGCAGGTCGCCGAGCAGCGCGAGGGCGCCGAGTCCACCGATGTGGTGGCCGAGGCCGTCGCGATCACCGAGGCCGCCGTCGAACCCGCCCCGCTCGAGTGGGACGGTGACCGCGCCGAGCCGCTGCCGGTGATCCTCGCCGTCTCGGCCTACCTGCCGTCGCGCCGCAAGCGCGCCGCCGCCCGGCTCGCCGACTGGCTCGAGGGCGCGGGCAAGGATGTGCCGCTGGCCGACGTGGCCCGGTCGCTGGCCAAGCGCAGCCACCAGCGTTCGCGCGGTGTGGTCGTCGCCAAGACGCACGAAGAGGCCGTGGCCGGTCTGCGCGCGATCGCCGAGGGCAAGCCGGGCGCCGGTGTGTTCACCGCCGACTCGCCCGCGTCCAACGGTCCGGTGTGGGTGATGGCCGGTTTCGGCTCCCAGCACCGCAAGATGGCCAAGCAGCTCTACACCGAGAACTCGAACTTCCGCAAGAAGGTCGACGAGGTCGACGAGCTGGTGCAGGACGAAGCCGGTTACTCGATCCGCGAGATGTTCCTCGACGACGAGCAGGACTACGACGTCGGCACCTGCCAGGTCGGTATCTTCACCATCCAGCTCGGCCTCGCCGCCGTGCTGCGCGCACACGGCGCGGAACCCGCCGCGGTGGTGGGGCATTCGATGGGTGAGGTCGCGGGCGCCTACATCGCGGGCGGTCTGTCGATCGAGGACGCGGTGCGCGTGATCTGCGCCCGCTCGCGCCTGATGGGCGAGGGCGAGCAGATGATCACCGAGGACGACGTGCGCAATATGGCACTGGTCGAACTCAGCGCCCACGACGTGGCGCAGCTGCTGCCGCGCTTCCCCGACGTGGAGTGCGCGGTGTACGCGGCGCCGACGAACACCGTCATCGGTGGTCCGCGCGATCAGGTGGAGCAGATCGTCGCCGAGGTGGAGGGCATGGGCAAGTTCGCCCGCATCCTGCCGACCCGCGGCGCGGGCCACACCTCCCAGATGGATCCGTTGCTCGGCGAACTCGCCGCCGAACTCGCGGGCATCGAGCCCACGTCGCTGAAGGTCGGCCTGTACTCGACCGTGCACGAAGGCCTGTACTTCAAGCCCGGCACCGACCCGATCCACGACGAGCCGTACTGGGTGAAGAACATGCGCCACAGCGTGTACTTCACCAACGCGATCAAGGCCGCCGTCGACACCGGACACACCACGTTCCTCGAGCTGGCGCCGAATTCCGTTGCGCTGATGCAGGTTCTGGGCACCACCTTCGCGGCCGGTGTGCACGACGCGCAGCTCATCCCGACCTTGAAGCGCAAGGAGGACGAGTCGGCCGGTGTCATCGGCGCGCTCGCTCAGCTCTACGTGCACGGTCACGCGGTGAACCTGAGTTCGCTGCTGCCCGAAGGTGATTACGCCGATATCCCGCGTACCGCGTTCGTGCGCAAGGAGTACTGGCCGAAGGTCACGATGTCCTCGGGTTCGGGCAACACCCGCGTGCCCGGCGCGCACGTCGCGATGCCCGACGGCCGGCACGCCTGGGAGGTCCAGGCGGCCTCCGTCAACGACCTCGCCGCCCTGGTGAAGGCCGCTGCCGCGCAGGTGCTTTCCGATGTCGCCGTCACAGTGACGCGCCCGCACGCCGAGCTGCCGACCACCGGCACCCTCACCACCACGCTGACCCCCCACCTGGGTGGGGCGTCGGTGCAGGTGCACGCGAAGACGCCGGTCGGGTTCACCCTGCTGTTCGACGCGGTCGTCACCTCCGGTGCCGTCCTGCCCGAACCGGCCGCGCCCGTCGCGGTTCCGGTGGCCGAGCCCTCGGCCGCCGAGATCGCCGTCGCCACCAGCGACCGCTGGGACCCCAACGGCAGCGAGACCGTCGAGCAGCGACTGTGCGTGATCGTCGCCGAGTCCATGGGCTACGCCGTCGAGGACCTCCCCATGGAGATCCCCCTGATGGAACTCGGCCTCGACTCGCTGATGGCCATGCGCATCAAGAACCGCGTGGAATACGAATTCGACATCCCGCAGCTGCAGGTGTCGGCCGTGCGCGACGCCAGCCTGCACGAGGTGGCCAAGGTGCTGCGCTACGCGATCGAGCACCGCGACGAGGTCGCGGCGATGGCGGAGAAGCAGGCCGCGGCGCGGGCCGCGGGCGAGGATGTGGAGCTCGGGGTCGACGCGAACTTCGTCGAGGCGGCGCGGGCCGCTATCGCGGCGGGGGATGATCCGTTGGCCGCGGCCAAGGCTGCCGGGGCTGAGCTTCCGTCGGAAAGCGCTGCGGGAGAGTCGGTTTCCGATGCTCCTGCCACCGATGCGGCTGTGGCCGAGCCGGTTTCGGAAGAGCCGGCCGTTGCCGATATCGACTACTTCGCCGACGCGAGTGTGGATGAGGACAACGTTCCGCCACGTGACGCGGCCGAGCGCCTCGCGTACGCCACGTGGGCCGTGGTCACCGGCACGTCGCCCGGCGGTGTCTACAACACCCTGCCGATTCTCGAAGAGGACGTCGCCGAGAAGATGGCGGCCCGGCTCTCGGAGCGGGTCAAGGCCGAGGTGACGGTCGACGATGTGCTCGATTGCGAAACCATCGAGCAGCTCGCCGAGATCGTGCGCAATCTGCAGGACAGCAGCACCGAAGTGGATGGCTTCGTGCGTCCGCTGCGTCCGCGCGTCGACGGTTCGGATGCTGTGCCGGTCTTCGTGTTCCATCCGTCAGGTGGCAACACGCTGGTCTACGAGCCGCTGCTGAAGCGCCTGCCCGCAGATACGCCGATGTACGGCTTCGAGCGTGTCGAAGGCGACATCGAGGAGCGTGCGCGTCAGTACCTGCCCGAATTGCGCAAGATCCAGGGCAACGGCCCGTACGTGCTGTACGGCTGGTCGCTCGGTGCGGTGCTGTCGCTGCAGGTCGCTCAGCTGCTGCGTGAAGAGGGCGCCGATGTGCGTGTTGTCGGTCTGATCGACCTGGCGTTGCCGGTGCAGGACGAAGACAACAGCTCCGAAGAGCGGATGCGCCGCATCAAGCGTTACCAGCAGTTCGCGAAGTCGACCTACGGCGTCGACGGTGAACTGCCCGACGAGGAGCTGCAGCAACTGGCAGCGGCCAGCGATGAGGAGCAGTACGACATCGTGGCCAGCCTGGTGAAACTCACCGGCGCGAAGATTCCCGGTGGCGTGCTCGAGCATCAGCGCACCTCGTGGATCGAGAGCCGTCACCTTGCCAAGGCGCAGCCTTCGCGGTACGACGGCGACGCTGTGCTGTACCTGGCCGACCGATACCACGACGGCATGATTCAGCTCGAGCCGCGTTTTGCCGACCGCCGCCCCAACGGCGGCTGGGACGAATACATTCCCAACCTGGAGATCGTCCACATTCCGGGCGACCACCTGCAGATCGTCGACGAACCGCGGATCGGCCAGATCGGTGCCGACCTCGCCGCCAAGCTGGCCGCGATTTCCGCAAAGGGAGATTGAGTTAGTTGAGCACGACCGCCGAAAAGCTTGCCGATCTGAACCAACGGCTCGAGCTCGCCAAAGAGCCCGCGGGCGCGAAGGGTATCGAAAAGCGGGCGCGTAAGGGCATTCCGAGTGCCCGCGACCGGATCAACATGCTGATGGATCCGGGCACCTTCGTCGAGATCGGTGCGCTGGTCCGCAAACCCGGCGACCCGACCGCCCTCTACGGCGACGGTGTCGTCGTCGGACACGGACAGGTCGACGGCCGTCCGGTCGCGGTGTTCTCGCACGACCAGACCGTGTACGGCGGTTCGGTCGGTGAGGCGTTCGGCCGCAAGCTGTGCGGGATCATGCAGTACGCCGCCAAGGTCGGTATCCCGCTGGTCGGCATCAACGATTCCGGTGGCGCGCGCGTGCAGGAGGCCATCAGCTCGCTGGCCTGGTACGCGTGGATGGCGACCAATGTGGAGCCGCTGTCGGGCATGGTGCCGCTGGTGTCGGTGATCCTCGGCAACTGCGCCGGTGGCGCGGTGTACCAGCCGATCTGCACCGATGTGGTGGTGGCGACCGAGTCGGCGCACATGTTCGTCACCGGTCCGAAGATCATCAAAGAGGTCACCGGCGAGGACGTCAGCCTCGAGGAACTCGGCGGTGCGAAGACACAGGCCGAGTACGGCAACATCCACCACGTGGCCGTCGACGAGGCCGCCGCGTTCCAGTGGGTCCGCGAGTACCTGGCCTACATGCCGAGCAGCTGCCAGGAACTCCCGCCGGTCGTGAACCCGGGCCTCGAGCCCGACATCACCGACTCCGATCGTGAGCTGAACACGATCATGCCGGACTCCGACAACGCCGGTTACGACATGTACGACATCCTGCTGCGCATCTTCGACGACGGCGAGTTCAAGGAGATCAGCGCGGGCACCGGACCCAACATCATCACCGGTTTCGCCAGGGTCGACGGCCGCAGCGTCGGCGTGGTCGCCAACCAGCCGCTGGCCTCGGCCGGCGCCCTCGACGCGCGCGCCTCGGACAAGGCCTCGCACTTCGTGCGCCTGTGCGACGCGTTCGAGATCCCGCTGATCTTCGTCGTCGACACCCCCGGCTTCCTGCCCGGCGTGGAACAGGAGAAGGTCGGCGTCATCAAGCGCGGCGGTCGCTTCCTGTTCTCCTACGTGGAAGCCTCGGTCCCCAAGATCACCCTGGTGGTCCGCAAGTCTTATGGCGGCGGCTACGCGGTGATGGGCTCCAAGCAGCTCGGCGCCGATATCAACCTCGCCTGGCCGACCGCCCGCCTCGCCGTGATGGGTGCCGAGGGCGCCGTGAGCCTCCTCGGCGCCGCCCAGATCGCCGCCGCCCCCGAAGACCAGCGCGCCGCCATCCGCCAAAACCTGATCGATTTCTACAACGCCAACATCGCCACCCCCTGGGTAGCCGCCGAACGCGGCTTCATCGACGCGGTAATCGAACCCGCAACCACCCGCCTCGAACTCCGCCGAGCCCTGAAGTTGTTGCAGGACAAGAAGCTCCAGCGCAACCCCCGCAAACACCACGTCCTGCCGTTGTAAGCATCGTGTCCGCCGGAGCGCCGGTTCCAGCTTCGGCGCGCGTCGTGTTCGCGCTGACTACTCGTCGTTGCCGAGCTCGGTGTCCTCGTTGTCGCTCTCCGGTACGTCTGCCACGTCGAGCTCCGGTGTCTTATCCGACCAGCCGCTTTTTCTGTAGTACCTCCAGGCGCTCGGGTAGTCGTGTCCCGCGTTGGCGTATGCAGGCGGGTGGCTGGTTCGATGACCGCGTCGATGACACCGTCCGCAGCAGCGGGCCGTCATCGACTTGGACCAGCTGTTCAGTGATCGGACGGACCGATAGAACCACCGCGTGACATATCCGCAGCGCGTGAGCCCGCTCATGACGACCGATGAGTTCGAAGAACTCGATCGCGTCGCCGGTCGGATATCGGAAGGTGTTTCGGCTAGAGCTCATCGAGGGGAGAAGGGTTGCGTGGTGGTGTGTAGTAATCCAGTCGACAGCGACTACGAACGCGTGCTGGTCCAGCCGTTCGGCTCCGAAGTCACCATTCCGGACCCCGATCGGCATCACCCTCGACACAGAGCCGCAGAAAGCCTGGGCCGACTGAGTCCCGTGAACGTCTAGATTTTCCCGAGGTCGATCTCCATCGGGAACGGAATCGAGGACTTGACGGTGCCGGTGAACATTTCACCCGTTCGGTATGTCCGTGTGGCCGGATCTAGGACATAGGTGTAAACGATTGGAATGCCGTTTGCCGCCTGCTCGATTCGCCAATAGAAGGCAATTCCTGCCTTCGCGTACTGATCTACTTTCACCACGCGATCCGTCGTTTCCGAGCCGGGGGAGACGACCTCGACCACGAGGAGGACATGCTCGGGGCGGGTGGGGTTTACGTCGATAGTTTCCGCTCGGTACACCACCACGTCCGGTCGCCGGTTGGTCAGCGGGACGTCTTGTAGCCGCACGTCGAAGTCGGTGTCGGCGTTCCAGTCGTTACCCGCTGCTGCATCGAGCGCGTTCGCCAGCAAACGAGCCAACCGGTTGTGGCGCTTGGAGGCGCTCGGGCCCACTACAACCATCCCGTCGACGATCTCGATACCCGCACACTGCTCTTCGGACCAGGAGTCGTAGACCTCCGCCGTGATCTGCTCATGCATCCACGCGGGCGCTGTCTCGGCAGTCACGCACGCTCCTCTCGGACGCCTCTGAGCGGGCCCGATCCCGCCGGTTCAGTGTACTCGAGGTACTCGGAGTGCTCGAGGTACTCGGGCGGGAGTCGGCCTCGCCGACTTACTCACCGGTCGGACCCGCACCGAATGGGAGGAGGGACCAAGGGAAGGGCACAGAACGCGCAGCCGATACTCATCAATGCGCGACCACCCATCAGCATCAAGCCGGTGCGCTTGTTCTGTGCCTCCTGCTCGGCGGCGCGTGCACTGGGGCCGCATTCGACCGCGCTGGCGGATTCGAGGACGGGCCGCCACCGAAAAAGGTGGCGGCCCGGGGCAAGCATCGAAAGATCAGGCGACGGTGGCCGATTCGATGACGACGTCGTTGACGGGGACGTCCTGGTGGGGGCCCGCGTTGCCGGTGGGGACGCCGGCGATCTTGTCGACCACCTCGGTGCCCTCGGCGACCTTGCCGAACACGGCGTAGCCCCAGCCCTGGCCCTGGGGGGCCGTGTGGTTGAGGAAGGCGTTGTCGGAGACGTTGATGAAGAACTGGGCGGTGGCCGAGTGGGGGTCGTTGGTGCGGGCCATCGCGACGGTGTACTTGTCGTTCTTGAGGCCGTTGGTCGCTTCGTTCTGGATGGGCGCCTGGGTGGGCTTCTGCTTCAGGCCGGGCTCGAAGCCGCCGCCCTGCACCATGAAACCGGGGATGACGCGGTGGAAGACGGTGCCGTTGTAATGGCCGGAGTTCACGTAGTTCACGAAGTTGGCGACCGTGTTCGGCGCGGCCTGGTCGTCCAACTCGAGCACGATCGGTCCGAGGTTTGTTACGAGATTCACCTTGGTCATACGGTCGAGTCTAGGGACGGGAGGGGTGTGGAAGTGACCGGGGTCTGTTTGCGGCGGAAATGTCGGAGGCCCGCGTGCGCACCCGAACGCACGCGGGCCGATTTCGCACACCGGTGTGCTTCACCCGATTCGCGGTGACTTCGTCGCGTTACCCGTCACCGCGACAAAACCCGTGAAAAAGACCCGTTATCAGGGGCCGACGGTAATCGGCGTGGACGGGTCGGTGGTGTTGTTCACCTTGTAGGTGGCCGTCACCGTTCCGGTGGTCGAGCTGGTCGGGCAGCCGAATCCACCGGTCACCTTGATGGGCGCCGAGGCGTTGTTCAGCGACACCGTCGAGGGCGAACCGTTGGTCCACGAACCGGCCACATTCGCCGGTGCCGTGGGGGCGACAACGGCGGTGCAGGTGGCAAGACCGGAGGTCTTGATCACCGCGCCACCCGTGGGAATCACCAGGCTGCCCGTGATGGGCGAGCCGTTCTGGCCGGTGATCGCCCAGCTGCCGCTGGTGGTGACGGTGGCGCTCACACCCCACATGCTCGTGGTGCACCCGGTGATGCTCGGTGCCGCGATCGGAACCGTCACCGGCCCGCTCGGGTTCGAGTTGTTGGGCGCGGCGGGTACCGCGCCGGTGGTGCTCGAGGTCGTGCAGGTCACCGTGACGCTGCCCGCCACGAACTTCACCGTCCCCGAATTGGTTGCCGACACATTCGCCCCGGCGGGCGAAACGGTGGTGGATCCGGCGGCGTGCGCCGGCCCTATTCCGAAGGCAATTGCGGCTGCCGCACAACTCACGGAAGCCAGGGCTGCACGCGTATAGAAATTGGTATGGCTCATGCGTACTCCTAGGTGAAGCCGACAGACTTTCGGGATGAAAGCTGTCACGTTCAAGAGTACGAATGGGAATTGTTTACAGCGCTCGATTCATCGCGACGATTTCGTGCGGAAACTTTCGTGAAAAGGGTGCGTATACGCGGATTCCGGCCTTAGAATGCACTGACGTTACCGCGTGTAACAGTTACCGCACTTTTTATCAACACCAAGGACCCGCGCTGGTATCATCGAATAACTCCTGTGCCTTCTTCGGTCACTTTCGACTACTCCGAACAGACCAGGATCGATAGCTGATATGCATCATGGTGAAACAAGTGGGGCCGGCGGGAGGATCACGGGCTCTACCAGGTTAAACCTAATGAAATACTTGAACTTCACACTGGCAATCCGACGACTCCACGGCCGCTGACTCGCGCGCACCAACGCTGAGTCAACCCAGCAGATACCATGGCGAACCGTGCCAGACGCCGCAACAGCTGTTCTCTCCAAGCCACCCGCAGAACCGGTGGCCTCCGCGAAGGACTTCCGCATCGCGCGATGGATCGCGCTGATCGCCGGACTCCTGGGAGCCGTGTTCGCGGTGGCGACGCCGTTCCTGCCGGTCACTCAGACCACCGCGCAGCTGAACTGGCCGCAGAACGGCAAGCTCGGCAATCTGCAAGCGCCCCTGATGTCGCAGGTGCCGATCGACCTGAACGCCACCATCCCGTGCGCGGCGGTCGACCGGTTGCCCGCCCAGGGCGGCATGCTGCTGGCCACGGCACCGCCCCAGGGCGACGGCGCGGCGCTGGAGGCGCTGTTCGTTCGCGTCTCCGACACGGCCGTCGACGTGGTCGACCGCAACGCGGTGGTCGCCTCGGCACAACGCTCGGAGATGGGCGGCTGTACGACCATCACCATCAGCTCGGATCAGCACCGCACCCGCGCCTCCTTCGACGGCCTGACCACCGAGATCGAGCGGCCGATCCCGGGTCGGCCCGGCGCGACGGAGACAGTGCGCGTCCCGGTGGAAGGCGAGCTCGGCGGCGACCTGCGCCCGCAGATCGTCGGCGTGTTCTCCGACCTGGAAGGCGAAGTACCCCAGGGCCTCTCGCTCACCTCGACCATCGACACCAGGTTCTCGTCGAGCCCGTCGGCGGTGAAACTCATCGCGATCATCGCGGCCGTGCTGTGCACCCTGCTGGCACTCGGTGCGCTCGCCCAGCTCGACGGTAGCGACGGGCGTGGGCACCGCCGGTTCCTGCCGAAGAACTGGCTCGAGCCCACCTGGGCCGACGGCGCGGTGATCGGCACCCTGCTCGTGTGGCATTTCGTCGGCGCCAACACCTCCGACGACGGTTACATCCTCTCGATGGTCCGGGTGGCTCCCGAAGCGGGCTACATGGCCAACTACTTCCGCTGGTACGGCGTGCCGGAGGCGCCGTTCGGCTGGTACTACTACGTCATCCAGGTGTTCGCCGAGATCTCCACGGCCAGCCCGTGGGTGCGTGTGCCTGCGCTGATCTGCGCGATCCTGTGCTGGATGGTGATCAGCCGTGAGGTGGTGCCCCGTCTCGGCAACGCGGTCAAACGCAGCCAGGTGGCGCTGTGGACCGGTGGTCTGGTGTTCCTCGCCTTCTGGTTGCCGTTCGACAACGGCCTGCGCTCGGAGCCGATCGTCGCCCTCGGCGCGCTGCTCACCTGGGTCTCGATCGAACGCGCCATCGCCACCGGTCGGCTGCTGCCCGCCGGGATCGCGGTGCTCGTCGCCGCGTTCACGTTGGCCGCGGCCCCGACCGGCCTGATGTGTGTGGCCGCGCTGCTGGCCGGCATCCGGCCGCTGGTGCGGATCATCGTGCGTCGGCATCGCCAGTTCGGCACGGCCGCGCTGCTCGCGCCGATCGCCTCGGCGGGCCTGCTCGTGCTCACCGTGGTCTACAGCGACCAGACCTTCGCCGGCATCCAGGAGGCGAACCGGGTGCGCCAGGCCACCGGCCCGAACCTGGCCTGGTACGAGGACTACCTGCGCTACTACTACATGTTCGTCGAGACCGTCGACGGCTCGCTGGCCCGCCGCTTCGCCTTCCTGGTGATGTTGCTGTGCCTGTTCACGACGCTGCTGGTGCTGCTGCGCCGCCGTCAGGTGCCCGGGATCGCGTCGGGTCCGACCTGGCGTTTGATGGCCGTGGTGTTCGGCACGATCTTCTTCATGATGTTCAACCCGACGAAGTGGACCCACCACTTCGGCGCGTACGCGGGTATCGCCGGATCACTGGCCGCGGTGACGGCCGTCGCCGTGTCGCAGAGCGCGTTGCGTTCGCGCAAGAACCGGGCGATCTTCCTCGCCGGTCTGCTGTTCGTGCTCGCGCTGTCGTTCTCGGGCATCAACGGGTACTGGTACGTGTCCAGCTACGGCGTGCCGTGGTTCGACAAGACCATCTCGCTGCGCGGGGTGCAGTCCAACACCGTGATGCTGATCCTGTTCGGTGTCGGGTTGGCCCTGGTCGGCTGGTACGCGCTGCGCGAGGACTACGTGAAACCGCAGCCGTCGGCGAAGACCAAGCGCGGCAGGCGGATTCGTAAGTTCGCCGCCATCCCGCTCACCGTCGTTGTCGGGCTGATGGTCGCCTTCGAGGTGCTCTCGCTGGTGAAGGGCGCCACCCAGCAGTACCCGGCGTACTCGCTTGCCCGCTCCAACATCGACGCGCTCGGTGGCGAGAGCTGCGGCCTGGCCCGCGACGTGCTGGTGGAAGCCGACCCGAACAGCGGCAGGCTCGACCCGATCGTCGACCCGTCGCGTCCCCTCGTCGACCCGGCCGATCCGCTTCGCGGCACCCTGGCCGAAGGGTTCAGCCCCAACGGCGTGCCGAGCGACCTGTCGGCCGATGCCGTCGAGGTGAAGCCGGGTACCGGCAACACCAGCAACCAGTCGGTCGGCGCCGCCTTCGCCGAGGGTGAGAGCGCGGGCACCGGCGGTGGTGAGGGAGCGCGCGGTGTCAACGGGTCGACCGTCGCCCTGCCGTTCGGCCTCGACCCCGCCCAGACGCCGGTGCTCGGCTCCTACCAGGAGGGCATGCAGCAGCGCGCCCGCCTCGAGTCGTCCTGGTACGGGCTGCCGGCGCGCACCGAGGAGTCGCCGCTGATCGTCATCAGCGCGGCCGGTCGCATCGCCTCCAAGGACGACACCGGCGCCGACAAGTACGGCCAGTCGCTGCTCGTGGAGTACGGCACGCGCAACCCCGACGGCAGTGTGACCCCGCTCGGCACCTACCAGCCGCGCGATATCGGCCCGGCGCCGTCGTGGCGCAACCTGCGGGTGCCGCTGGCGGAGCTGGCGCCCGAGGCGAACGCCGTGCGCATCCTGGCCAACGACCCGATCCTGATCGGCGACCAGTGGCTGGCGTTCACCCCGCCGCGGGTGCCCAAGCTGCAGAGCCTCGACAGCTTCATCGGTCGTACCCAGCCGGTGCTGCTCGACTGGGCCGTCGGCCTGCAGTTCCCGTGCCAGCGTCCGTTCTCGCACGAGAACGGCGTGGCCGAGGTGCCCAACTACCGCATCCTGCCCGACCGCCCGCTGGCCATCTCCTCGACCGACACCTGGCAGGCACAGGAGTTCGGTGGCCCGCTCGGCTTCGCGCAGATGCTGGCCGCCCGGGTGACCATCCCCACCTATCTGAAGGACGACTGGGCCCGCGACTGGGGTTCGCTGGAACGCTACGACCAGCACATCCAGGCCGAGCCGGCCCAGCTCGAGACCGCGACGACGGGTCGCGACGGTTTCTGGAGTCCGGGACCGCTTCGGGTGTTCTGAGGCGGAAAAGCGTGAAGGCGGGGACCACCATCGTGGTCCCCGCCTTCGGTTTGTATGCCGTGTGTGGAAGGTCAGACGTTGAGCAAGCGACGGTTGAGGTCGCGGCGTAATACCTCCTGGGAGGGCAGTCTTTCCAGCACCCGCATCACGGCAGGTCGTAATTCCTTCTTCTCGTCGTCGCTGAGCAGGTCGACGAGATCCCGCAGGTCCATGTCATCGAAGGCTCCTGTCATACCCACCAGGGTACGTGCCCAAACCTGAGAACGGGCCAAGTTGAGCCGCTCCTTAACGGGTCTTTCACCGAACCGAAATGTGCAGTGACACTGGGGTTTTCGTGAAACAGCAGCGCAACTGCCCGATCACTGCCCATGCGCTGCCCCAGTCTCTACCGCGCCCGGATATCCGGTTCCTTCGCCCGTCCGGACTGCTCTACCACCCGCACCGTGATGTCGGCGGGCGGCGCCGGTTCGTACGGGGTGAACCGCTCCAGCGAGCCCCAGTCGCGACCGAGATCACGATCCAGGTAGGTGGGTACAGTCTCGGCCTTCATCAGCAGACCTGTCCACCCGAGCGGGCCACCACCGATGTCGTCCTGCCAGGCGTTGGCAGCGTCCGAACCCACCCGGTCGGGAAGGATCCGCCACTTCGGCGCCTCGGCGACACCGTCGTGGTGCTCGAACGGGCGCTGACACGGGAACGCCAGGCCGACATGCCAGTCGAGGAGCACGGGATCGGTGTGCCCGACCACCGAGTCGAGGGAGGCCAGTTTCGGCAGGCGCGGCGGGGTCACCGCGAGCCACTGCTTCTGGGTGATGTCGTTGTCGGTGGCGACCAGGCGCACCGCGTTCACGCCCGCGGGCAGGCGATCCAGCGGCACGCGCAAATTGCGCCACGACGGAGACGGGCCGATGTCGAGGGGCTGGATCGAGCCGGTGACCTGCACCGATCCGTCCTCGGCGCGGGTACCGTACTCGACGACCAAGTCCTGGCCGTAGTGCACCACGCCGTCGTTGTCGACGTAGCGGATGCGGCCCGCGGCGGTGACGACAAGCGCCTGGTAGGAGGGATCGTCGCGCACGGCGTCGACATCGGCGCCGTACCACTGCGAGGTCAGCTTCGCCTGCTGCTGCACACCGTCCTGGTGGGAACCGAGCACCGGCGTGCGGGCCGGGTCCAGGCCGAACGGCAGGGCGACGGTGCTGCCGTTGATGCCCGCCTCGGTGCTCGTACCGCCGCCGGTGCCCGCGCCGGTGGTGTTGGTCGTCTTGTTGGCCGAATCCTTGTCGACGGAGTTGGCCCCGCCGACGACGGTCTCGTCGGCGTCGGCGGTGAGGTCGGCGGCCACCCCGTTCGGGGTGAAGGCCACCGATTCGGTGCTCAGTCCGTCGGCAGGGGCGCCGCTGATCGGGGTGAGCAGGGAATCGGCCGTATTCGTCTCCACCAGTACGTCGTTGGCCAGCGCGCACGTATTGCCCTGCAGCGACTCGATATTCGACTTGGCGATCGAATACGCCGGATACTGCGTCACCGCGCCCTTCAGCATCGAGGCCACCTCGAACGCCACGAGCAGCGCGGCCGCGATCGTCAACGGCATGGTGGCGAAACGGTCGAAACGGGCTGGCCGCGACGGCTTGCGATACGGGTCGCGCAGGTGGAAGTACAGGGCGACCAGCAGGGCGAGCACGCTGAGTCCGAGTAGCAGCGTCGACACACCCTTGCCCGCGACCATCGGCGCCTTGTCCCAGAACGGCACTCCGAAGCTGGACACGTACCACCAACCGTTGGAGCCGGTGAAGGTGAGTGCGAGCAGGAACAGGACCGCCGCGGTGAACAGAGCGCGATTGCGTGGCGCGCGAATACCGTTGGCGCCCACCGCGACAGCGGCCAGTGCGGCAAGCGAGCCCGCCAGGCCCGCGTACACACCGAAGTGGTGTGTCCACTTGGTCGGCGTCCACATCATCAGCAGCAGCGCACCGAACACGATGCCGAGAATGCGCACCGACGGGCCGCGCGAGGTGCCGGGGATACGGCCCTTGCGCAACACCTGCAGGATGCACACCAGCAGGCACAGCAGCATCACGAGGACGCCGAAACGCCTGGCCAGCGAACCGTCGGGGGAGAGCATGAACAACGAATCCCAGCGGGTGCGTTCGTCGAACCACGCCGCGTTGGGGCCGACCAGGGTGCGTACGCGGGTGGCTTCCATGACGGTCGCCAGGGTCTGGTCGGCGAAGACGACGATGAGGACCAGGGTGCCTGCGGCTATGCCGGGGGCAAGCAGGGCGGCGTAGCGGAAAACCTTGGTGGCCGAGGAAAGTCGGCCGGATGCGGCATGTGCACCGCTGCCCGTGCTGGGGAGTCGGCTGCCGACCGTTCGTTCGTCAGCCGAGGTCGGGGTGTCGACGGTGCTGTCCTCGGCGGATGCGCCGGTGGCGGACGGGGCCGCGGCGGCACCTGCGGCAACGCCCGTGCCCGCGAATTCGGCTCCCGTGACTTCGGGGGCGCGCCCCGCCTTCGCCTCCTCGGTGGCGTTGAACCCATCCCTGTCGGCGGCGATTTCGCGCGGACGTAGGCCCTGTGCCCGCTTGATGATGATCTGCATGACCGGGCGCGTGCCTGCGATGAGCGCGGCGATGCAGATGAGTCCGGTCGGACCCGCGGCCAGGGAGAACGCGGCGATGAGGATCGCGAGAGCGGCGGGGAGCAGGCGGGCGGTGGCGATCGCGCGTTCGATGGCGCACCAGGTGAGCAGGGCGCCGGCCGCGATGAGTGGTTCGGGGCGAAGACCGTTGTCGTAGGGGAGCCAGAAGGCGAGGAACACCAGGCCCGCCGTCCACAGCGCCACCTTGTCGCGCCGCACCCGAGAACCGAGGCGGGGCAGCACTTCCCGGCTGATCACAACCCAGCACACCAGGCCCGCGGCGAGTGCGGGCAGCCGCATCCACGGGCTGGCGTCGGAGATCTTCGTCATCCAGGCCAGCAGCTCGTAGGACCATCCGAACGGCGCCTCGGGCACCCCGAACCAGCGGTAGTAGTTCGCCATGTAGCCCGACGGGCCGGAGGCGCGCGCCATGTTCAGGATGTAGCCGTCGTCGGAGGTGTTCGCGCCGATCACATGCCAGCCGAGCAGCGTCGCCACCACGACCACGTCGGTCGGCGTGATGCGCCACCAGTGCCGGGGCAGGAAGTGGCGGGCGCGGCGGCCGTCGGCGCGGTCTAGCAGGTGCAGGGCGACCAGCGCGGCGAGGGTGGCGAGCGCGGCCACGATCATCACGGCCAGTTTCAGCGGCGTCGGGGTGGAGGTGAAGCGGGAGTCGATATCGGCGTGGAACCGGGCGCCGGTGAGTTGGGCTTCGTCGAGATCGGTGTACACCCCGACGATCTGCGGCCGCTTGTCCACGGTGACGGTGTTGCGGAACGGGCTGCCGTCGGCCCGCGTCACCCCGACGAACTCGACAGTGGTCGCGGCGAGGGTGGATTCGATCGCGATGTGGTCGCAGTTCGCGATCTCCTCGATCGGCGCCGACAGCATCGGCACATCGCGGGCCTGCACCGTGAGCACGCCCTCGCGCGCGACGACACTCAGACCCTTGGTGATCTGCCCGGATTCGGCAGGGATCGTGGTGAGCAAGGTCGTCGGCTGCGGAGTGGGGTTCTCACCCTCCGGGCCGCGCACATCACCGCCGGGCAGTCCGCGCAGCACCGGACACGGCAATTGCGCGTTCACCTGCTGGGGCACATACGACACGAGTGGTGCTTGCACACTCGTCGCACCCGCCTGCGGCCAGTCGAGGCTCGCGCGGTCCTGGCGCACCGGCAACAGCGGTGTGAGCAGGGCAAGCACGAACCCGAGCAGCCCACAGACGAGGGCGATCAGGCGGTATCGGGTGAACGCTCGTTCAGATCGGTCCGGTCGCACGGGGGTTGATGCTAGCCACCCGACCCGATCGTGCGGGGGCGCCGCGTCCTATCCGGTCATCCTGTTCGACCAATCGAGCTGCGAGCGGGCCCAATCGGGAATCTCCGCGACCGGCCGCGGGTAGGCCACGAACTCGGCGCGCAGATCGTCGACCGACACCTCGGGCATCCAGTCCGCGACTGTGCCCGCCGAGTAGGTGGCCTTGAAACGGGTGGGTCCGGCGATGAAGATCTCCGCACTCAGCCAGGCGCCGACCGCCGGGTCGTAGGACATGCGCTTGTGGTCGGCCAGGTATTCGACGACCTCGGTCGGCGGCACCATATTGGTGACCGACCCGTCGCGCTCCTTGACCTGAACGCCCGCCACCAGATGCCCGCCGACCTGCAGTGACCACAGCAAAGCGAACTTCTGACCGGGGGAGAGCATGGCGATCGCGGCATCGACCACGAACTTCTCGATATCGCCGAGTGAGTGCAGTTGTTCCCGTGGCGCAGGTTCGGCGTCCTGGCGGTGTTCCCGCATCAGGAAATCGATTCGCTCCGGTCTGCTGAGCGTCATAGCTATACCTCTGCATCCGTACCGATCAGCGCTACCAAAACTGATTTCGGTCGGCCGAACTTGTCAACATTTCGCAGCGTACCCGCCCCGTCCGACGGACTGTGCGGTTTGTTCGCTGCAACCGCACATATTGTTGTCTATCGGTGCTCCGCACACCAGCAGCTACCGGGTGTCTATGGACACATGTCCGGTCAGGCTGCCGATGCGCGCAGGGCGAACCAGCCGTCGCCGGGGTCGGCGAATCCGTGGTAGACGAGGGGTACCCGCTGGTCCACGCCGAAAAACTGGTACACCGCCGCCATCGCCTGACGCACCGAGTGCGCCTGGAAGTCGTCGATGCGCCGGGGGCCGATCCGGTGTTCGGGCAGCATCGAGAGCCGGGTGAGCTCCGCCGGATCGTCCACATCGAGGCCGATCGGCGCCGGTTCCTCGATCAGATGGTCGTGCAGCACCGTGCGCGCCGCGGTGGGGTCGTGCCGTGGGCCGGTGAACGCCACCCGCTGCACCCGGGCGAGCCCGGGCAGATTCAAGGGCGTGCGCACGGCCTCGATGAGGTCGATGAGTTCGGGATCGGGTTCGGGCCCACGTTCGGCCACCGGCGCCTGTTCCAGCAGATGCAGCATCTGCCCGCCCCGGACCAGCGGCTCGGGCACCACGAACACACTGATACTCGGACAGATGCAGTTCATTCCGGTGAGGCACACCCTGGTGTGCAACGGATCGGACATGAAGTCCTCCTCCGGTAACGGGCCACCCGGACCCACAACGTGCAGGAATCGATAACCTTCGCCATCCGCCGACCCCCACCGGCGACGACCGTTCCGCACCGCCAAGTGTAGTGCGCCTCCCCGCTCGGAAGACAGGGTTGCGCGAACTCGGTTTCGCGGAATCAGCGGTCGACGGTGACGAGGGTGAAGGGGCCGATGTCGGTGGTGGTGAAGGTGGGGGAGGTGAAGAGGGCGCGGGGGAAGGTGACGGTGTAGCGCTTGACGTTGGGGTCGTTGGGGTAGACGTCTTCGGCGAGGCGGAGGGTGTAGTTGTCGCCGTCGCGGCGGAAGAGGAAGGCGTCGGGGGCGCGCCAGGGGGCGGCCGACATGGCGTCGAGGAGGGCCTGGGGGGAGTCGAGTTCGCTCCAGGCGGCGATGGTGTCGGCGCGGGCCTTGAAGTCGGCGAGGGGGTTCGCGTAGTGCGAGGTGAGGGCCTGGAAACCGAAGTAGGGGTAGAAGGACAGGAAGCTGGTATCGGCCGTGAGGACGACGGATTCGTCACGGGGACGGCCGGTTTGCGCAAGTAGAGCCTGGTCGACGGCGTGGTAGTAGGCCACCGCGGAGGGGCGGCGCTTGTCGCCGCGTTCACCGAAAGTGCCGTAGGCGTCGGGTGTTTCGGTGGGCACCGTGTCGGTGTAGGCGGTGTCGATCTCGTGGACCAGAACGGTGGGGATCATCTGGGCGAAGGCCATCGCACCGAGCACCG
Source organism: Nocardia sp. NPDC050378 (assembly GCF_040655675.1). NCBI lineage: Bacteria > Bacillati > Actinomycetota > Actinomycetes > Mycobacteriales > Nocardiaceae > Nocardia > Nocardia sp. NPDC050378. Next base: position 67,239 of record NZ_JBFAKI010000001.1, on the reverse strand, counting down.
CGAGCGCGGCAGCCGCGGTACGCACCGGCGCGGGTTCGTTCAGCGCCTGATACACCGCGCGACCACCCTCGACAAAGCCGAAAACGCCTGCCGCGGCGAGCAAAGCGAGCAGCACCGGTTCCAGCCGGAACGACAGCAGGGTGGTGCCCGCCGCCGTCGCGGCCATCGACAGCAATGTCCACAGGTAGATCGCCACCACGCCGATGCCGAGCGCCTGCGCGCGCCGCGACGATCCCGCCCGCACGACCAGCCACAGCAACCCGAGCAGGCACAGCGCCCCGCGCAGGGAGAACTCGAGCATCGGGAAAGCCAGCTGCGCGCCCGACTCGGGCAGATAGTGGAAAGCGTTGCCGGAGGGCAACTTCGCGCCCGACAGCATCTTCAGCAGATACGGCGTCCACACCACCAGCGCCACCGCGATCGCGAGCACGCCGATCGCCGCCAGCCGCGTGAACGGCCCGACAACCACCCGCCACGCGGGCTCGGTGGTGACGGCCGCATCGCGCTTGCCGATCGCCCGTCCGCTCGCCCGCCGTGCGTACAGCGCGCACGCGGCGGCGATCACCGCCATCAGCACCACGGTGAACGCCGCGATCGCCAGGTACAGCGTGTAGAAACACGCCGCGACCCCGAGGAACAACCCGGTCCCGAGCACCGCGCCCCACCCGCCCGAGCGGCGGTGCAGCGCACCCCACGCCAGCACGAGCACCGGCGGAATGAACACGACGAGCACCGCCCCGTACGCCTCGGGCGAGGCATAGGCCAGGGTCATCGCGGTAACAGCGGCCGCGGCACCCACGGCCGTGTCGGCGCGCACCAGCTGCGCCCACAGCACGAGCGCCACCGTGGCGGCCACGGCGAGCATCCCGATCGAGTACGGCTTGAACACCTCCCAGCCGTCCATGCCGAGCAGGTTCCCGACCCGCCCACCGATCCAGAACCACCCGGCCGGATAGAACGGCGGCAGATCCACATAGGTCATGTCCCGCAGTGCCGCACTGTCGGTGAGCCGCGTCAGATACTCGGTGCGGAATTCCTGGTCGACCGAAACGCCGAACAGGTACAGCTTCGTCGCCGCCAACGGCATCCCGAGTGTCACCGTGACGAATCCCGAAATGCCCACCCAGGAGGCGAGTTTCGCGACCACGGGCCACTTACGCAGCCGGATCAGCAACACCGAGACCACCAGCAGCCCCACCGAGACGACCTGCCCGACGGTGGTCAGCGCCCGAGTCACGTTGGAGGAGTTGAACGCTGGCCACTGCACCGCCGAGAACGCGAACAGCCCGACCACCGCCACGACCAGCGCGACGAGCGCCGCCGCGGCACCTTCGGCGAGACCGGTCGCTGTCGCGCGCCCCGCCCGCACGTTGTCATCGGTAGTCATCGGCGCGCATTCCTCCGGGTCCACTCAGCTCGACGGTCCGGGTCAGCCTAGTGGAGCGTGCCGAGTCCGTCGGGCTCGCGCCGAGGCCCCGGCACAAAGAAACTGCCGCACCGCCGGAGTGGCGGTGCGGCAGTCGCGGTGACTCTCGATCAGATGGGGAGCTTGCGGAAGATCGGGCGCGGCACGTGGCGCAGGGCCGACATCACGAAGCGGGCCTCGTTGGGGGTCCACACGATTTCGGTGCCCTTCTCCGAGGCGGCGACGGCCTGGCGGGCGACGTCTTCCGGGTCGACCGTGAGGGGCGCTTCCTTGGAGCCGGTCGCTTCCCAGTGGGCCTTGGTCGCGGAGGTACGCACCTGCATCGGCCGGACGACGGTGACGCGCGGGCCGTGGGGACGAAGCGCCTCGCCCAAACCCAGGTAGAAGCCGTCGAGGCCGGCCTTGGTCGAGCCGTACACGAAGTTCGAGCGACGAACCCGCTCGCCCGCCACCGACGACATCACGATGAACCGGCCGTGACCCTGCGCCTTGAACTTGTCGCCGACCAGCACACCCACCGACACACCGGCGGTGTAGTTGATGCCGACGGTCATGACCGCCTTGCGCTGGTCCTGCCACAGCTGCTCGGCGTCACCGAGCACGCCGAACGCCACGATCGCGACGTCCACGTCACCACCGGCGAACGCGGCGTCGACCACCTTCGGGTGCGACTCGGTGTCGAGGGCGTCGAAGTCGATGACCTCGACCGCCGTGGCACCGGCGCCCTTCAGCTCGGCGACGGCGTCGTCGAGCAGCGGGTCGCCGGGCAGGTTCGCCAGGATGATCCGCGCGGGGCTCTTGCGCAGGTACTCCGCGCAGATCGCGAGACCGATCTCGGAGGTGCCGCCGAACAGCAGGATGGTCTGCGGGTTGCCAACTGCGTTGATCACTGGAGCTCCAGCCTCCTGGCCATATCGGACATGAACACGCCGTTCGGGTCGACGCTGCGGCGGACCTTGATCCACTCGTCGATCCGGGGATACATCTTGTGGAAGGTCTCGGCGCTGGTGCGCGAGTCCTTCGCCGTGTAGAGACGGCCGCCGAATTCCATCACGCGGCGGTCCAGCTCGGTGACCAGCTCGTTGAGGCCCGGCTTGATCGGGAAGTCAACGCAGATGTTCCAGCCGGGCATCGGGAAGCTCAGCGGTGCGTCGTTGCCGGGGCCGAACAGCTTGAACACGTTGAGCGCCGAGTAGTGGCCGGACGCCTGGATGTCGATGATGATCCGCTTGAACTCCTCGACCGCCTCGGTCGGCACCACGAACTGGTACTGCAGGAACCCGTTGGAACCGTAGCCACGGTTCCACTCCGAGATCATGTCGAGCGGGTGGTAGAACTGCGTCAGGTTCTGCACCTTGCCGGTGTAGTTGCCGCCCATGGCGTAGTACGCCTCGCCGACCGCCGAGAGCGTCAGCTTGTTCATGGTGAAGTTCGGGAAGATGTCGGGCACCGTCATCAGGTGCGGCGCGTCGAACTTCAGCGGCTTCTTCTGCAGCTTCTTGGGCAGCTCGTCCAGCTTGGCCAGGCGGCCGCGGGTGATCGTCGCGCGGCCGAGCTTCGGCAGCGGGCTGATCACGTCGAACCAGGCGCTCGAGTAGGTGTAGTTCGCCTCGCTGCCGTCGCTGTGGGCGGCCACGGTCTCGTCCAGCGTCGAGGTCTTCACCCCGTCGTTGAGGAAGTAGGCCGTCTCCGTGGGCGCCATCTCGATGGTCGCGCGCAGGATGATGCCGGTGAGCCCGTTGCCACCGACCGTCGCCCAGAACAGCTCGGCGTCGTGCTCGGGCGACACCGTGCGCACCGAACCGTCCGCGACGAGCAGGTCGATCGAGCGGACGTGGTTGCCGAAGCTGCCCTCGCTGTGGTGGTTCTTGCCGTGGATATCGGAGGCGATGGCGCCGCCGATGGTCACCTGGCGGGTGCCGGGTAGCACGGGAACCCACAGCCCGAACGGGAGCGCGGCCTTCATCAGCTGGTCCAGGCTCACGCCGCCGTCCACGTCGACCAGGCGGGTGTCGCGGTCGATGCGGTGGATGCGGTTGAGCGCGGGCATGTCGATGACGAGGCCGCCCGCGTTCTGGGCGTGGTCGCCGTAGGAGCGGCCGAGGCCACGGGCGATCACGCCGCGTCGCAGATGCGCCGGCTTGCTGTCGTTGTCCTCGGCGACCATGCGCACGGCCTTGGCGATCAGCTCGGGATCGCCGGTCGAGAGCACTTCGGCGGAGGTGGGTGCGGTGCGACCCCAACCGGTGAGCTTGCGCGTACGCGTAGGAAGCGCAAACGGCCCGTCGTTGGTGGTCGAAATGTTCTCAGACATCGGCTTAGAGGCTACAGGCATGGCACAACCTGTGACCGGTCTCGTACCCTTCCTCAGGTGCAAGCACAGCCGCATCTGCCCCTGCCCCCCGAAATTCCGCTGGTCGACGAGCCGGGGGGTACCGATGTCGATCTGAAGACGCAGATTGTCCGGTTCACCCTCACCGGCGGTTTCTCGGCGATCGTCGACTTCGGTTTGCTGCTGTTGCTGTCGAACGTGCTCGGGGTGCCGGAGGTGCTCGCCAAGGCGATCAGCTTCATCGCCGGGACGACGACGGCGTACCTGATCAATCGTCGCTGGACGTTCCAGGCCGAACCGAGCCGCAAGCGGTTCGTGGCGGTCGTCGCGCTGTACGCGGTGACCTTCGCCGTGCAACTCGGGATGTATGCCGCGTTCGCGTTCGCGCTGCCCGACCAGTGGTGGCGTCAGGCGGTGGCGTTCGTCGTCGCGCAGGGCACCGCGACGGTGATCAACTTCGTCGTGCAGCGGGTGGTGATCTTCAAGATCAAGTAGGTCAGCCCGCTTTGACTTCGGCGTGCCGGCGGCCCGCCTTCACGCCGAAGTAGTCGCCGCCTTTCGCGCGGACATTGTCGGTGCCCCATTCGCGGCGGTCGCGGGTGACGGGAATCATCTGCGGAATGTGTTTGCGGCAGTGGATGTATGCCTCTTCCACGTCGACGACCACCCACACCTGCGCCGCTTTGCCCCGTTCGGCGGACGGCAGATCGCATACGGCCTCGCGTAATTCGCTGTCGGCCACCATGCGGGCCTTCCCGTTCACGTGCAGGCCGATGAGGTCGCGGACGAAGTCGATCATCAGGATGCCCACGTGCGGGTTCTCGAGGATATTGCCGAGGCTGGCCATCACTCCGTTACCACGGTATTCGGGGTACGCAATCGTGCGATCGTCGATCACGTGCAGGAAACCGGGGGTGCCCGCGCGGAAGCTGGCGTCGCATTCGCCGTGCGCGTCGGCGGTGGAGATGAACGCCATGTCCATCCGGGTGACGAATTCCCTCATCATCGGGTTCAGATAGTCGATGACCTGGTCGTCGTAGAACCGTTCGGCGCGCTCGGTGGTACCCAACGTTTCCTGAAGTTCGTGCTCTCCGTCGCTACCGACCTGTGTTCCAGGCATCGGGGCCCCTCTGCTGCCGAAGTGCTGTGACCACAATCTCATCGGAGTCTAGGGGAGTTCGGCGCGCCGTGTGGCGTGTCCACAATTGCGAAGGCAACGACCACACGGTTTGCTGGGGGATTTCCAAAAACGACGACCGATCAGGCTGGTCCTACCGTCACCGGTACGCCGTTGAAGACGGCGGTTCCCGTGATCGCGTCGACGATCGAATTGTCGGTCAGCGCATTGGCATTCACGCCCGCATGCGCGCGCGCCACCGACTGGGTGGTGCTCGTGGCGTGTCCCCACCCGTGCGGCAGGCTCACGACCCCGGGCATGATCGCCGCTGTCAGTTCCACTTGCACGGTCAGCGAGCCTGCGGCCGAGGTGATCTCGGCCGCCTCGCCGATGCCGAGGCGGTCGGCGTCGTCGGGGTGGATGTGCAGGGTGCAGTGGTTGGATCCGCCGACGAGTGCCTCGATGTTGTGCATCCAGCTGTTGTTGGAACGCAGCTGCCTGCGCCCGATCAGCACCATGGGCGGTGCACTCGCCGCGAGCCCCTCCCGTAGGCGCGCGACGTCGGCGAGCAAGGGCCGCGGTGCCAGGTCGACGCGTCCCGACGCGGTCCGCAGCACCCCTGGCAGACGCGGCTGAAGTGGGCCGAGGTCGATGCCGTGCGGGTTGTCGAGCAGGGTGCGCAGGCCGAGGTCGCCGCCGTTCCACGCGCCGTACGGACCCAGTTTGAGCATCAGGTCGACGCGCTGTTCGGTGGTGTCGGCGCCTTCGAGCTCGTCGCGCCGTTCGCTCATGCCCGCCTTGTGCAGCATGCCTGCGATGACCAGTTCGTCGATCGCCGCGAGGGCGTCGTCGCCGCGATGCGGTTGCCCGCTCACAGCCGCCGCGAGCCGGGCCAGCACCGCCGATTCCGACGGCCTGCCGTCGAGCGGCACCAGCGGGCGCGAGTAGCGCGCGTAGTTGCGCACCGCGAAGTGCAGCAGCGCGAAGTCGTAGTGTGGTGACTGGATCGAACGAGGCGGCGGCAGAATGACATTCGCGTGCCGGGTCGTCTCGTTGACGTACCGGTCGACGCTCACCATGAAGTCGAGACCGGCCAGCCCCACATCGAGTCGCGCACCGCTCGGCGCCGAGAGCACCGGGTTGCCCGCCACCGTCACCAGCGCCCGGATCTGGCCGTCACCAGGGGTTTCGAGTTCGTCGGCGAGGGTGGCCACGGGCAATTCGCCCATCGTTTCGGGCAATTCGCGTACCCGGCTGGTCCAGCGGCCGGGCCGGAACGGTTTTGTGCGGACCACACCGAGGGCCGCCGGGGTGGCGAACATGGCGCCGCCGGGGCTGTCGAGGTTGCCGGTGAGCGTGTTGACCGCGTCGACGAGCCACTGGGTGAGCGTGCCGAATTCGGTGGTGCACGTGCCGATCCGGGCATACACGGCGGCCGTCGGCGCGGCGGCCAGCTCGCGGGCGATACGGCGGACGGTGTCGGCCGGAATGCCGGTGCGTTCGGCCGCGACCTCGGGGGTGAAATCCTGTGCGGCCGCGCGGAGTTCGTCGAGACCGTCGACGTCGACCCGCACGTCCACGAGGTTCTCGGCGAACAGCGTGTGCACCACCGCGAACAGCAGATACGCGTCGGTGCCCGGCCGGATGAACAGGTGTTCGTCGGCCAGCTCCGCCGTCCGCGTCGCGCGCGGGTCGACCACGACGAACCTGCCGCCGCGCGCCTTCAACGCCTTCAGCCGGCCGGGGAAGTTCGGCGCCGTGCACAGGGAACCATTGGATTCCAGTGGGTTGGCACCGAGCACGAGCAGGTAATCGGTGCGGTCCAGGTCGGGAACCGGGATGACCATCGGGTCGCCGAACATCAGCCCGGCGGCCACCTGTTTCGGCATCTGATCGGCGGTACTCGCCGAGTACACGTGCCGGGTGCTCAGCGCGCGGACCAGCGCGGGCGCGTAGAGGGCGCCGGCGACCGTGTGGGCGGTGGGGTTGCCGAGGTAGATGCCGGTGGCGCCGGTGCCATGCGCCGCGCGGACGGCGGCGAAACGCTCGGCGATCAGGTCGAACGCTTCGTCCCAGCTCGCCGGGCGGAAGTCGGCGCCGTCGCGGATGAGCGGGGTGGTGACCAGGTCGGGGTCGTCGTCGAGCTTGCCGAAACCGGCGCCCTTCGGGCAGAGGAAGCCCTTGCTGAACGGGTCGTCGCGGTCACCGCGCACCGAGAGCACCCGGTCGTTGTCGTCGAGGGTGATGCTCAGGCCGCAGACGGCCTCACAGAGCGGACAGGTGCGAAGCAACGAACGCGGAGCCATGGTTCATGCCTACTCCACCCCGGCCGCTCGGCACCAGGAAACGCAGAAAACCCGCGAGGCGACGTGGGGATGGCGTCGCGGTCGCGGGTCGTCTGTGGAAAAGCTGCCTCAGCAGGCCACGGTCAGGGTGGCGCGCTTGCGGGTGGCGGCGGCGCGCACGGCGGCACCGAGCGCCACGACCGGCGGGATCCAGCGGGCCTCGGACGGGGCGACACCCCACGCGGCCGAACCGGCGGCCAGCTGGGTGGGCGGCAGCGGGATGCTCGCACCGTCGGTGTGCACCAGCACACCGGCCTCGCGCATCGCGGCGATGGCCATGGTGGCCTTGGCGACGCCGGTCACCAGGTGGATCTCGCGACGCTCGGCGCCCGGGATCTCGATCACGGGGCCGGACAGGTTGTTGGCGCGCAGGAAGCGGCGAACCTCGCCTGCCATCTCACCGGTGATCTCGATGGCCGAAACGTTCTCGTCGGTCACCAGGCACAGGCCGTTGGTGGTTTCGGCGACGTTCCAACCCCGCGCGGCGTAGTCCAGCGCGGCGGCACCCTTGTCGGCGGCCATAGTGTTGGTCGGAAACGTCGTGCGCACTGTGTTCTCCATTCCCCGAAGAGCTCTGTTCCTGCGTTCATGGGCGTATCGGCGCAAGGTGGCCGAGTTGTTACGCGGATTCCGAAAAATAATCGAGAGTGTCTGCTTCGTCTCATTCGACGAACCTTCGCTATCGCAGGTTCGGTCCCCGTGGTGTTGGCGTGTCGTCGGAAAGCGGGCAGGATTCGGACTATGACCGACGTGCCGAACACCACCCCGGCCGGTGAGCCGGAGGCCGAGGAGTTCGAGGCCGAATCTCGCTGGCTCTCTTGGAAAGAGGCCGACGTGAAGCGTACGGCGTCGCGTTCGCGGGAGCAGGCCGAGGACTCCGAAGAAGCCGAGGCGATGAGGCTCGCGCGCGACGCGGGCTTCGACGATCCGTTCCGCAGCACCAGCTCGGCCACCCAGTGGGGCGCCGAGGCGCTGCGCTCCCTGCTCGACGTGCAATTCCGCAGGCCCGCGACCCGCACGCTGCTGCCGCTGGCCTACATCCTGTGCGTGATCTCCTTCGCGATCGGCCTGCCGATCGCGCTGACGGTGCTGATGTGGAAGGCCTCGGCGGTGCTCGGTGTGCTCGCCGCCCTCGTGGCCGTTCCGCTCGGGCTCACCATCGCCGCGTCGGTGCGGTTGATGCTCGAATTCGCCGACAACGCCGCCCGGCTCGCGGGTCGGGTCGAGCACATCAGTGAACTCGCCGACGGACTGTTCCAGGCGCTGTCCGATGTCGCCGAACCGGTGAATCAGTTGTCCGAAGATGTTCGCGCCGTTCAGTTCTGGCGATTCCGGAAGAAGAAGTAGGTCTTGCGCGGTGTCCGATTCGTTGTGAAACAATCCGTCCGCAGATCTGATGATGCGTCAGCTGCGAACGGCGGCCTCCAGAGGACAAGGGGGAGGCCGGATTTGGATACAGGGGGGAAGTATGGCTTCACCGCAGGGCGTCACCGGTTCGACCATGCCGCGCAGGCAGCTGGGCAGGCACTTACGTGACCTGCGCAACCGTGCGCGGATGACCACCAGAACCGCGGCGGCGCAACTCGAGTGGTCGGAAGCGAAGATCTGGCGGATCGAAACGGGGCAGACATCGCTGCGCAGCCTCGATGTCGAGGCCATGTGCAAGGTGTACGGCGCGCCCGCCGACCAGGTGGAACCGTTGGCGGCGCTGGCTCGCGAAACCAAGGCAAGGGGATGGTGGACGAGTTACGGCGATGTGATTCCGGAGGGTTTCGAGGTCTACATCGGCCTCGAAGAGGCGGCGGCCGAGCTGTCGATCTACGAGGACGGCCTGGTCCCGGCGCTGTTGCAGACCGAGGACTACACCAGGGCGCTGCTCGAACGCACGGTCCCCGAACTCACCGACGCCGACCTGGAACGGCGGCTGCGGGTGAGCGCGGCCAGGCAGGCGTTGCTCACCAGGGCGGGCTCGCCGTTGCGGTTGCGGGTGGTGCTCGCCGCGTCGGTGCTGTCGCGCCGGATCGGTGACGATCGGGTGCTCGCCGGTCAGCGTGCGCGGCTGCGCGAGCTGGCCGAACGCGAGACCGTCGACATCAGAGTGATCCCGGACGACTGCGGCTACCACGCCGGGCTCGAGTCGGGCCGGTTCACCGTGCTCGATTTCGACGGTGACAACGCGGTCGACAAGCAGGAACCGCCGGTGGTCTACGTGGAGACCTTCGCCGGTTCGGTCTATCTCGACAAGCCGGCCGAATTCGACCGCTACCGAGCCGCATTCACCGACATCACCGCCGCTGCGAGCGCGACGGTGTAGCTCCTTACCAGGAGTCGGTGAGCACCGAACGGTGCGTGGGCAGGGCTTGGTCGTAGACCGCCCTGCCCTTTTCCGTGAGCTTGACGAAACACGCCCGCCGGTCGCCGTCGCAGGTGATGCGTTCGACCAGATCGTCGCGTTCGAGCCGGGCCACGGCGCGGGACAGAGCGCTTTGACTCAGGTAGATGTCGCCGGACAGGTCGGTCATGCGGTATTTCTCGCAGGCCGCGTCGACGAGACGGTCGAGGATCTCGAACTCGCTGAGTCCGATCCGGTGTTCGTTCTGAAGCGCCTTCTCCAGTGCGCAGCTCACGGCGGCGTGCCGGTCGAGCAATGCGCGCCACTGGCCGACCAGCTCGGTGGGCGCTTCGTTGCGCCGAGCTGTGTTGGCCGGGTTCGACATGCGGCCATCTTAGTGCGCCCGACCGATCTATGCAACCGCATTAAATGTGTTGGCATTAAATGCGCATGCATGTAATGTCCTCCGCATGACTTCGCCAGCAACGCTCTCGGCCGCCGAGGCGACCGACCCGACCCGGTGGTCCGCTCGCCTCTGGGGCCTGCTGATCACCCTGTGCATTGTTCTGTTCCTCGACGGTCTCGATGTTTCGATGATCGGCGTCGCCCTGCCGTCCATCGGCGCCGAACTCGATATGTCCACCACCACCCTGCAGTGGCTCGTGGGCGGTTACGTCCTCGGCTACGGCGGTCTGCTGCTGCTCGGTGGCCGCACGGCCGACCTGCTCGGGCGCCGCAAGGTGTTCCTCATCGCCCTGGCCGTCTTCGCGGTGGCGTCCCTGATCGGTGGCCTGGTCAGCGACCCGACGCTGCTGATCGTCACCCGCTTCGTGAAGGGCCTCGCCGCCGCGTTCACCGCGCCGACCGGCCTGTCGATCATCGCTACCACCTTCGCCGAAGGAAAAGCGCGCAACAAGGCGCTGTCCATCTACACCGTGTTCGGCGCGGGCGGCTATTCCATGGGCCTGCTCTTCGGCGGCCTGATGACCGGCGTCGGCTGGCGCTGGACCTTCCTGCTGCCCGTCCCGATCGCCGTCGCCGCGCTGATCTCGGCGTTCGTGCTGATCCCCAAGGACGGCAAGGCCGAGGAAGGCGGCCACGATCTGCTCGGCGCGCTGCTGTCGACCTCGGGCATGCTGCTGCTGGTCTACACCGTGGTCACCGCGCCGGAGGTCGGTTGGGCCTCGGCCCGGACCGTCATCTCGTTCATCGCCGTGGTCGCCCTGTTCGCCGCGTTCGTCGTCACCGAACAGCGCGTCGCCCACCCGCTGGTCCGGCTCGGCATCCTGCGCAAGGTGTCGCTGGTGCGGGCCAGCCTGGCCATCATCGCGGTCGCCGGCTCGTACTTCAGCTGGCAGTTCATCGTCACGCTGTACCTGCAGGACACGCTCGGCTGGTCGCCCCTGAAGCTCGCCATGGCGCTGCTGCCGGTCGGCATCCTGGTCGTCGCCTCGGCGTTCTTCTCCGACAAGCTGATCGACCGCTTCGGCACCGGCCCGGTGATCGCCGTGACCATGTCGGTGATGGCCGTCGGCTACCTGCTGTTCCTGCGGATCGACACCGCGCCCGACTACCTGACCGTGCTGCTGCCCGCGGTCCTGCTGATCGGCATCGGCTGGGTGGGCTTCCCCGCCATCAACGTGCAGGCCACCAGCGGTATCGACGACGAGGAGCAGGGCCTGGCGGCCGGTGTGCTGCAGACCTCGATGCAGGTCGGCGCGGCCGTGGTGCTCGCGGTGACCACCGCCATCGTCACCTCCGGCACCGCGCACGGCACCTCGCCGCAGCAGATGCTCGACACCTACCGGCCGGGCCTCGAGTTCGCCGCCGGTGTCACGGTGCTCGGCGCGCTGGTCGCGCTCACCGTCTTCTGGCCGCGTAAGCGGGTCACCGACGCGCCGGTGGTCGAGGAGAAGGTGCTCCAGACGGTCTGATCCGAAAGCGCTGAACGGCACCACCTTTCGCAGGTGGTGCCATTCGGCGTATCAGGCGAACCCCGGCGCTGCCTCGTCCTTGGCGGAGCGGATGAAGGTGAGCGGACGGCCGTCGCGGCCTTGCGTCGGCCAGTCGATGGCCAGCCGGGGGTCGAAAGCGTCCAGGTCACGGTCGAATTCGGGGGTGTACTCGAGCGAGCACAGGTAGGTCACCGTCGAGTAGTTCTCCAGCGAGAGGATGGCGTGGCCGAGGCCCTCGGACAGGAACACCGAGCGGCGGTCCACGTCGTCGAGCAGCACGCTGTCCCAGCGGCCGTAGGTGGGCGAACCCGGTCGCAGGTCGACGACCACGTCGAGAAAGGCGCCGCGCACACACGTCACGTACTTGGCCTGACCGGGCGGGTCCTCGGTGTAGTGGATGCCGCGCAGCACTCCCGCCGCCGACACCGAGGTGTTCACCTGGTGCAGGTCGAAGGGCCGCCCGGTGGCCTTCTCGAACTCCGAGGCCTTGAACGACTCACAGAACATGCCACGGTCGTCGCCGAGCAGGCGGGGAGTGACCACCCACGCGCCGGGGATGGCCAGTTCACGGATCTCCATGCGCTACCAGTCTTTTCCGCGGTCGATCAGGTCGAGCAGGTAGCGGCCGTAGCCGGAGCGAACCATCGGCTCGGCCAGTTCGCACAGCTGGTCGTCGGAGATCAGCCCGCGCCGCCACGCCACCTCCTCGGGCACCCCGATCTTGAGGCCCTGGCGTTCCTCGATGGTCCGCACGTAGTTGGCGGCGTCGAGCAACGAGTCGAAGGTGCCGGTGTCGAGCCAGGCGGTGCCGCGCGCGAGCACGTCGACGCTGAGCCTGCCCTGCTCGAGATAGGCGCGGTTGATGTCGGTGATCTCGTACTCCCCGCGCGCCGACGGACGCAGCTCGCGCGCGATCTCGACCACGTCGTTGTCGTAGAAGTACAGACCGGGGATGGCGTAGTTGGAGCGCGGCACCTTCGGCTTCTCCTCGATGGAGACCGCGCGACCGTCCACGAACTCCACCACGCCGTAGGCGGTGGGGTCGCTCACCCAGTAGGCGAACACCGCGCCGCCGTCGATGTCGTGGAAGCGGTGCAGGCTGGCGCCGAGGCCGGGGCCGTGGAAGATGTTGTCGCCGAGCACGAGCGCGGCGGGTTCGGTGCCGATGTGGTCGGCGCCGAGCACGAAAGCCCTGGCCAGGCCGTCGGGTTCGGGCTGGACCACATAGCTGATCGACACCCCGAACTGGCTGCCGTCACCGAGCAACCGGGTGAACGCCTCGGCATCCTCCGGCGTGGTGATGACGAGAATGTCGTCGATCCCTGCCAACATGAGGGTGGACAAGGGGTAGTACACCATCGGTTTGTCGTAGACCGGGACGAGCTGCTTGCTCACCCCGCGCGTGATCGGGTGCAGCCGCGATCCGGTGCCGCCCGCCAAGATGATTCCGCGCATAGGTGGCAAGTCTGCCAGCTCGGGTGCCGCAGGAGACGGGGAGGTTCCGACACGTGGACGAATTGATCACGAACGTTTCGCATCCGGGTGTGTCGGTCGATAACTGGGACACGACGGCGTTCATCTGATTATGTGAGCGTCGATGTGTGAAACATCACTGTGTTAGATGTCAGCGTCGACATCCGATCCGGGGCTCGCACCCGGGCCAACGAGTCGACGCGCCAGTGTGAGGTAGGTGCGCGATGGAAGCCTCGAAGATCGGCAGGCCCGGTGTGTTGGGCGGGATCGTCCCCGCTGTCCCCAGGGTCACCACCAGCCCGAAGGCGGCGGGAATCGTCGTCAACTCCGGGCGGACGAGCACCTCGTCACGAGTGCTGATGGGTGCCTGCGTCGGCGTAGTCGGACCGCTGTTGCGCACCGTGCCCATCAACCGGAGGACCATTCCCCTCGGCGGAATCGCCGTCGACCTGCTCGCGCGCCTGCGCCCCGAACCGATGGGCATCGAGCGCGAACAGATCCAGCTCGACGGGTTCAAGATGGAGATGATCCGTCCCGCCGGCGCCTCGCGGGCGCTGCGCCACGGCGCGCTGCTGTATCTGCACGGCGGCGGCTTCGCCGTCTGCGGGTTGTCGACCCATCGGGCCATCGCCGCCGGGCTGGCCAGGCGGACCGGGCTGCCGGTGCTCAATGTGGAATACCGTCAGCTGCCGGGTTCGATCGACGCCGCCATCGACGACTGCGTCCTGGCCTACCGCTGGCTGCTGCGCCACGGCGCCGACCCGGGCCGCATCGTCTTCGCCGGTGACTCGGCGGGTGGGTTCCTCACCTTCGCCACCGCGCTGCGCGCCCGCGACATCGGATTGCCGCTGCCCGCCGGTCTCGTCGGCTTGAGTCCGCTGCTCGATCTGGACTACCGGGCGAAGAAGGACTACGTGAACGTGCGCCGCGACGCCTACATTCCGCTGGCCGGGCTGGAGGCCGTGGTCCGTCTCGGCGCCGAGCACGAGGGTCCGCTCGACGCGAAGCTCTCGCCGGTCAACGCCGACCTGGCCGGGTTGCCCCCGGTACTGCTGATCGCGGCCGAAGACGAATTGCTGCGCTACGACTGCGAACTCATGGCCCATCGGCTCGGTGCGGCGGGTGTGCCGCACACACTCGAGCTGTGGCGGGGGCAGGTGCACGCCTTCATGAGCATCCTGCCGGACATGCCGGAGAGCCGTTCGGCGCTCGGACGGGTCGCCAAGTTCGTGCGGGAAGCGGTGGCGCCCGCCGAACGTGCCCGCACCGCCTGACCCCGAAACGACAGGTGCCCCGCCGCAACTCTGTCGAGTCGCAGCGGGGCACCTGGCGTACCTGCTCGCGAATGTGCTTACGCGAGTGCGGTTATCGCACGTTCCGAACCGGAATCACTTGGCCGGCGGGGTGAACGGCGAGGTGACGGTGGCGAAGTACTGGATCGCCGCACCGATGGCGACCGGAGCGGTGACGAACAGCTGACCGGCCAGCACACCGAGGAAGCCGACAGCGGCGGCACCGGCGATGCAGCCGGCCAGCGGGCCCGCGCCGAACAGGGCGAGGAGGGCACCGGTCAGGACCAGGCCCGCACCGGCACCGGCGATGCAGCCGACAGCCGCGCCACCGAGGCCACCGACGAGGGCACCCATGGTGGCGCCGACGGAGATGGTGTCCTTCAGGCGGTTGAACGCCGCGACCTCACGGTCGTACTCGGTCTTCCAGGGCGCCTGCGCCTCGTAAGGCAGGGCGACCGGCTTGTAGACGGCCTTGGCCGGGTCCATCACCGGGGTCAGGGTGGCGGTGTTGCCGGAGATCTCGGCCACGATCGGGAGCTCGTGCTCTTCGATGCGGAACGCCAACGGGGTGCCCGCGACGACGGTGCCGTCGGCCGCCTTGATCTTCAGGACATTGTCCTCGACGACCATCGAGCCGGCGTCGGTGGTGACGACGGCCTTCGAGTCCTCGACGATTTCGGCGGTGTAGTTGATCGGGGCAGCGGCGGCCGGGGCCTCTTCGGCGTGCGCGGTGCCGGCGGCGACGCCCATGGCAGCGATCAGCAGCGCCGAAGTGGCGGCGAATTTCCTCATCAGCATTTTGTTGAACCTCGATGTTGGAGCGTTCGGAGGGGACCCGATGATCAAAAGCCCCCGCAGCTAACGAGCGGTGAACCACCTGTGTACTTCTATTCAAATTCTGTTCACCGTTGATACCCCGGGGCCGGTGCGCACCTAGCAACCTGAGTGCCGACTAGGGTTTTTCTCAGGAAAGCAGACCCCGGGCCGTAACCTGAACGGAGCCGGTGTGACGGACATCACGGTGTAAATACCGTGACTGTTTCTACCTGGGCGAGTGCCGGTTCGCTTTCTGTCCCCGATCGCGAGCACGTATCGTTGTCGACGTGCGAGTGCTCGTTACCGGCGGGGCCGGATTCATCGGTGCGAATTTCGTCCAGCAGACGGTGGCCACGCGCCCCGACGTAGCGGTGACCGTCCTCGACGTGCTCACCTACGCCGGAAACCGCGCGTCGCTCGATCCGGTGGCCGACCGCATCGAATTCGTCCACGGCGACATCGCCGATCTCGACCTCGTCGACAATCTCGTCAGCGGTGTCGACGCGGTTGTGCATTTCGCCGCCGAATCCCACAACGACAACTCGCTCGCCGAGCCGTGGCCCTTCGTGCAGACCAATATCGTCGGCACCTACTCGCTGCTGCAGGCCGTGCGCCGCCACGACGTGCGCTACCACCACGTTTCCACCGACGAGGTGTACGGCGACCTCACCCCCGACGACCCCGCCTTCACCGAAACAACGGCCTACAACCCGTCGAGCCCGTATTCGGCGACGAAAGCGGGCAGCGATCTGCTCGTGCGCGCCTGGACCCGTTCCTTCGGTGTGCGTGCCACGCTGTCGAACTGTTCCAACAATTACGGCCCGTATCAGCACGTGGAGAAATTCATCCCACGCCAGATCACCAATTTGATCGACGGCGTGCGCCCGCGTTTGTACGGTGCCGGTCATCAGGTGCGCGACTGGATTCACGTCGACGACCACAATCGCGCGGTCTGGGACATTCTCGAGCGCGGCCGAATCGGGCAGACCTATCTCATCGGCGCCGATGGTGAACTCGACAATCTCACCGTTGTGCAGTTGATTCTGGAAGCGTTCGATCGCGATCCCACCGATTTCGACCACGTCACCGACCGGCCCGGCCACGATCAGCGCTACGCGATCGATGCGAGCCTGCTGCGCACGGAACTCGGCTGGTCGCCGCGCTACAGCGACTTCCGGGCCGGGCTGGCCGACACCATCACCTGGTACCGCGAGAACGAGGACTGGTGGCGGCCGAAGAAGGCCGACACCGAACGCGCCTACGCCGCCGCGGGCGAACAGAAACTCTGACGGACTACACCGTCGTCCGCGGGGTTCAGCCCCAGACGACGGTGTAATACGTTGCGGCAGCGGCGATCAGCGCGATCAGCGACGCGCAGGCCACGGTGAGTCCCGGTCCGCGGGTCGGGACGACACCGTCGGCATCGCGCAGCCGCAGTGGCACCCAGCGGATCACCACCGCGATACCGAGGACGGCCAGCGGCACGAAGTACCTGCCCTGCACGCCGTCGATGATGTAGTAGTCCACCGGCGTGAACGACATGTACAGCGTCACGTAGACCATCGCCACGCTGGCGAGCACCGTCGCCGCGACGATCAGGGTGCGGCGCGGCGTGCTGGTCAGCAGGTCGGCGATGCCGAAGCTCACCGCGAACGCGATCAGGCAGGCCAGCATCGTCAGCGCGGGCGCGTCGACGTAGGCGAAGCCGAGTTCACCGAAGAACTGGTTGAACCAGCGGTGATCGCGCAGGGCGATGCTCTCGCCGAAGGTGTGCACGAAGTGCAGCGGGTCGCCGAGGATCCCGCGCAGCTGGTCACCCGGACGCACCTGACCCCACTGGTGCGGTGGGCGCATCAGGCTCATGCCGTCGCCGGTCGGCGCGGCGATCTTGGTCCAGACCAGGAACAGCGTGCCGCCGGTGATCGCGAAGACCCACGGCAGCACTTTCAGCTTGCCCGTGAAACCGAGGCGTTCGGCGGGCACGACCACGATCAGCATGGCCAGCAGCACGTAGGCGGGTTTGCTCAGCGGCAGCGCGATCGTGGCGGCCAGCAGGGCGGCGGTCTCGGGCTTGCTCAGCCGGTCACCGATGAACAGTGCCTTCACCAGCAGCGCCGATACCAGAATGGCCAGCGCGTTGGTGAGTGTGTCGGCGGTGACGGTGCCCGCCTGGAACAGCGCGATCGGCAGCACGGCGACGGTGAAAACCAGCCACTGGCTGCGCCGCTGCCGCAGGGCGTAGAGCCCGAACCCGACCACCGCGAGATAGGCCGCCAACCCGGCCAGCCGGGTGAGCAGGTACATCCCGCCGATGTTCAGGCCGAGCGCCTCGCCTGCCCGGATGCCCACGGCGGCAGGCACATACGGCACGGGGGAGTAGGCGGCGGTGTTGGTGAACCACATCGGCCGGGTCGCCGAGGAGATGTCGGCACCGGCGAGGCGGTCGTAGGCGCCGGGGTCGGCGACCATCGCGCCCGGTTCCTCGGGGTTGTCGTTGTAGTCGCGGAACGCGTAGCCCATGAGCTCGTCGATGCTCACCGGGATCTGCCCGCCGTAGGCGACGCCGCGATCGTCGTGGATGCGCTGCGGGAACACCCCGCCGTGCGCCACCTGGTAGGCGCGCCCGAACTGGGTGATCTCGTCGTGGCCCCAGAACGCGGGGGTGAGCACGGCGAACAGCGCGCCGAACACCGTCGCGAGCACGGCGAACGCCACCGTCGCGGCACCGAACCGGCCGGTCAGCGAACGGACGGGGGCGGGCAGGCGGTCTTTGCGTTCGGTCGCGGGTACCTGTTCGGCGGCGACGGTTTCCGGCTCGACGGTGCTGGTCACCGACGGTCTCCGGCCGCGATGTCCGCACTCTCGCCGACGGCCGAATACCGCAGGTACACCAACCGCGCCGCTTCGTGCCGCGACCGGCGGATGCCGTCCAGAATCAGCCCCGCGGTCCAGGCCAGGCAGCCGAGCAGCATCAGCGTGAACGCGAAGAACAGCGTCGGGAACCGCGCCACCTCGTTGGTGTTGTAGAACTCGATCACGATCGGCACGGTGAGGATCACCGAGAACAGCAGGGCCAGCGTGCCGAACAGGCCGTAGAAGGCGACCGGGCGTTCGTGCCTGGCCAGGCCGAGGATCAGCGCGAGGATCTTGGTGCCGTCGCGGTAGGTGCGCAGCTTCGATTCGCTGCCCGCGGGGCGGTCACGGAAACCCACCTGCACCGCGGTCTGCGGAACCCGCAGGTGCAGCGAGTGCACGGTCAGTTCGGTCTCGATCTCGAACTCGCGGGAGACGGCGGGGAAGCTCTTGACGAAGCGGCGCGAGAACACCCGGAAACCGCTCAGCATGTCTTCGACATTGTCGCCGAACACCTTGCCGACCACGCCGTTGAGCACCTTGTTGCCGGTCTCGTGCCCGGACCGGTAGGCGTTGGTGTCCTCGTCCTGCTTGCGCACCCCGAGCACGTGATCGTAGGGGCCCTCGAGCAGGGTCTTGATCATCAGCGGTGCGGCCGACGCCTCGTAGGTGTCGTCGCCGTCGATCATCAGGTAGACGTCGGCCTCGATATCGGCGAAGGCGCGGCGAACCACGTTGCCCTTGCCCTTGGTGTTCTCGTAGCGCACGATCGCCCCGGCCTCGCGGGCGCATTCGGCGGTGCGGTCGGTGCTCAGGTTGTCGTAGACGTAGACGACGATCCCCGGCACGGCGGCCTTCAGGTCGGCGACGACCTTGGCGACCGCGGCCTCTTCGTTGTGGCAGGGGACCACGGCGGCAATGCGAAGCTCGGTGGAGTCCACCCGGGTCAATCCTCAGATGTAGGCATTAAAAGGGTCACCGGGAGGGTACACAGCACAGGTCTTCGGCGCTCATCCGGTTCGCCGAGCGTAACTCGGGGACACGCGGGTTCTCGGTGTACCGTCGGCCCGTGTCCCACCCTGATCTGTCCGAGCCCGCCCCCGCTTCGCTGCTGACGAAGGTGACGACGGCGTTGCGGCAGGGGGCGGCGTTCCTCGTCGTCGGCGCGGTCGGTTTCCTCGTCGACGCCGGTACGTACAACCTGCTGGTGTTCTGGGGCGGCGGATTGTCGCTGACCGAAGGTGTGCTCTATCACTCCCCGCTCACCGCGAAAGTCGTCGCGATCGTGGTGGCGACGGTGGTCACCTACTTCGGCAACAAGTGGTGGACCTTCGCGCACAAGAAGTCCGGCAGTGCGGGCCGCGAATACCTGTTGTACGCGTTGGTGAATGTCGTGGCGATCGGCCTGCAACTGGGCTGCCTCGGCTTTTCCCGCTATGTGCTCGACCTGTCGTCGCCGCTGTCGGACAACATTTCCGCGACCGTCATCGGCCAGACGCTTGCTGTCATATTCCGTTATTGGGCCTACGACAAATTCGTGTTCACCGGCGCCGAGGCTACCGGTGAGCAACACGCGCGGGGTGCTGTTACCCCTCACTGACGGCGCCCGGCCCGGCGGTGATTGATATCCTCACCCCGCCCGCCGCGCCGCCCTTTCCTTACGTGACTGCTTGCGTCGGCGCAGTCGATACCGAGAATTTCGAGGACTTCATGGAGCAGTCGGCTACTCGAGTCGTGACCGAATCGAACGAACGGCACGAGGCCGCACCCGCGTCACTGCGTGGTGAACACTCGGCACCCGAACGCTTGGTCCTGGCCAGGGGCATCTTCACCGGCCCGTCGGCCCGGGTGAGCGACGAACTCTACGCCGTCGTCAAGGGCGGTGCCGCTATCCGCGAGCGCCTGTCGCTGCACCTGCCCAAGGGCGCGACCGCGCACACCAACACCTATTTCGGCCGGTTCGCCGCGAGCTACTGGCAGCGCTGGACCACCGTCACCGAGGTGACCGCCACCGCGAATCTGCAGGTGGGGAACAAGGCGAACGTGCGCCTGGTCGCCTCCGATATCGCCGGCCACCGCCGCATCGTCGCCTCGCTGGTGGCGACCAGCAGCGGGTTCGTGAGCCTGACCGCGCCGCTCGACCAGTACGTCGACGGTGGCGCCCTGTGGCTCGAGTTCGACGCGCTCGGCGGCGAACTCGACATCACCGAGCTGAGCTGGACCGCCAAGGCGCCCGAGGCGGTTCGCCCGGTCGCCATCGCGATCTGCACCTTCAACCGGGCCGAGGACTGCGCCCACACCGTCGCCGCGCTGGCCTCGGACCCCACGGTGCTGGCCGCCATCGACGCGGTCTACGTCGTGGACCAGGGCACCGACCTGGTCGAGAACCGACCGCTGTTCCAGCAGGTCCGCCCCGATTTCGGGGACAAGCTGCGCTACATCCGTCAGCCCAATCTCGGTGGCGCGGGCGGTTTCACCCGCGGCCTGTACGAGGTGTCGGCGGCCAACGAGCATGCCGACGTCATCCTGATGGACGACGACATCCTCTGCGAACCCGAGACCGTCCTGCGGCTGCAGGCGTTCGCGAACCTGACGGTCGAGCCGACGCTGGTCGGCGCGCAGATGCTGTTCCTGCTCAACCCCGACTACCTCAACGTCGGCGCCGAGGACGTGCGCCTGGGCGAGCTCAAGCACGGTCAGAAGGTGCCCAAGGCGCTGCGCAACACCTCCATGCTCAAGAAGAACCAGGAGCGCCGCGTCGACGCGGGCTACAACGCATGGTGGACCTGCCTGATCCCGGCCGAGGTCGTGAAGAAGATCGGTCTTCCGGTTCCGATCTTCTTCCAGTGGGACGACGTCGAATACGGCATCCGGGCCCGCGAGCACGGTTTCGTCACCGTCACCCTGCCCAACGCCGCCGTCTGGCACGCCGACTTCTACTGGAAGGACTACGACGACTGGGCGCGCTACTTCTCCACGCGCAACTCGCTCATCGTCGGCGCCCTGCACACCGACCTCGACGGCAAGGCCGTCACCAAGGACTTCTTCCGCTACATCGCCGAACACCTCGTCGGCATGCAGTACGGCCTGGTGCATACCACCCTGCAGGGCATCGAGGACTTCATGAAGGGTCCGAAGGTGTTGCGCGACGGCGGAATCGAGGCGCTGGCCGCGGCCCGCACCTCCCGCAACGACTATCCGGAGACCATCAAGCACCCCGCCGCGACCCCGCCGGTGAACTCCGCCGAGATCCAGGTGCGCCGGGCAAGCGGTGAGCCCAGCCGCATCACCCTCGTGCTCATCAAGCGCGCGATCATGCAGTGGACCGGGCGCACCCAGCACGGCCTGATCGGTGTCACCCGCGAGGACGCGCACTGGTGGCATGTGGGCCTGTTCGACCACGTGGTCGTCACCGACGCCTCCCAGTCGGGTGTCCGCGTGCGCCGCCGCGACAAGGCCCGTGCCCGCGCCCTGCTCATCCGCACCTACCGCACGCTACGCAAACTCCGCCGCGAACTCCCCAGGCTCCAGGCCGAATACCGCGCGGCGGTCCCCGAACTCACCAGCCGTGAGAACTGGGCCCGCCTCTACGGCATCGACCCCAGCTGACGATCAAGATCATCAGGCTCTGGTGGCGGCATCGGCCGAGAGTCCTCCGCCACCAGAGCCTGGTGATCGCCTGACCAGGTCATCGTCGCGACCGGGCGCACGCGGTCGCCGTCGCCGATCAAGATCACCACGCTGTGGTGGCGGCGTTTCCCGAGAGGCTTCCGCCACCAGAGCGTGGTGATCGGCTGACCAGGTCAGCGGTAGCCGCGGTCGCGGTACTGCTTGCGGTGCTGGCGGGCGATGGAGCGCCACGCGCGTTCGCGTTCGGCGGCCAGGCGCTTGTCGGTGCGCGCGGCCATCCACTCGTTCTCCTTCGCCAGCTTGCGGTAGCTGGTGAGGCGGCGCTCGGTGATGGTGCCGTCGGCGATGCCCGCCTGGACCGCGCAGCCCGGTTCGGTCTCGTGCGCGCAGTCGGCGAAACGGCACTCAGCGGCGAGGGATTCGATGTCGCTGAAGGTTTTGCCGATACCGTCGGCGGCGTCGTAGAGGCCGATGCCGCGTAGACCCGGTGTGTCGATGAGGGTGCCGCCGCCGGGTAGTGGTCGCAGTTCCCGGTGGACGGTGGTGTGGCGGCCCTTGCCGTCGACCGCGCGAACAGCGTTGGTGGCGAACACTTCCGCGCCGAGCAGGGCGTTGGCAAGGGTCGACTTGCCCGCGCCGGACGGCCCGATCAAGGCAACCGTGCCGTGCAGCACGGCCGTGAGCACATCCAGCCCAGTTTCGGCGGCGGCGCTCACCGCGAGCACCGTCGCCCCCGGCGCGACCGCACGCACCTCGTCGAGCGGAAGGTGATCCGCCGCATCGGCTTTGGTGAGCACGACCACGGGCTGGGCATTGCTCTCCCAGGCGAGGGCGAGCATCCGCTCGATCCGTCCCAGGTCGACGTCACCGTCGGCGGCACTGCAGATCAGCACAGTGTCGACATTGGTGGCGAGGACCTGGGCGACCGAGCGCCCCGACACCGACGATCGCATGATCGCCGAGCGGCGCGGAAGCAGCAGGCGCACAGTGCCTTCGGCGTCCAGACCGACCCAGTCGCCGGTGCACAAGCCGGTGATGTCACGCGGGCAGGCGGCACGAGCGGGGCCGCCCGGTGCGACCACATCGCATTCGCTGCGATCCATCCGGACGATGCGTGCGGGCACGAGATCGCCGAGCAGCGGGAGATATTCGGAAGCTACGGCTTCGGTCCAGCCGTAAGGGACGAGCAGGTCGTAGTCGACCATCGGTGGAAGTCCTTCGTCGGGCGCCGAGCCCGACGTCGGGCTCAGCGAGTAGAGGTGATGTCCGGAACAGTCGGCGCGCCATCGCGCACCCCGGGCACGGCAATCCACACGTCTGTACTCACGGACATCCACCTCCTCTCCAACGTTGCTCCTACTGTGCCGCATACCCGCGGCACCGCACAACCGATTTATCCCGGCAAGAGCCCGAGCGGCTCGCCGGAGGCATCGACGCAGGTCAGGGAACGACAACCTCGGTCGAGGCGGGCAGGCTCGGCCGGTCGGTCCGGACGGTGAGCTGGAACCGGCCGGGGCCGGTGGGGGCGATCACCTGGAACGGGTAGGTGCTGTTGTGCCGAGCGGGCACGAAATGCGTCATGGAGCCGGTGACGCCGTTGTCCAGGTTCCGCCAGTCGACGATGACGTTCACATCGCAGGTGAGCAGGGCGGGCGCCATGTTGCCGAGCAAGCCGTGCGAGATGCGCAGCGAGATGCTGTGGGTGGCGCCGGGCGCCACGCTCGGGTCGTTGAGCGGTCCGTCGAACGCGGTGCCGCCGACATTGACGATGCCGAAGCACACGCCGTTGCCGAGCGTGGGCACCGGGGCCGTGCGCACTTCGTTCATCACGCAGGAGCGGGGGCCGACATTGGAGGCGCCGAGCTGACAGGTGTCGGCGGCGGCGGCGGTGCCGGGCACGGCCAGGCACAGCGCGCTGCCTGCGAGAACGGCGGCGGCGGTGGACGCGAAACTCGTTCGTAAGGTCACCTGGCGAATCCTATGTCGCGAGCCCTAGGATCTATGCCCCTATTTCTGGGGGCCGCGCTGGTCCGGCTTGCCGAACTGCTCATTGCGTCCGAGCGAGCGCAACCGGAACCATTCCTTCAAGCCCGCCGGATCGCGGCGCGTTACCAGGAAGAACCAGGAGAACCGAATCCACTCCTGCGGCAACAGCTTCCGCATACCCGGCTGCGACATCAGGTACCCGCGATTGCGATAGGTGAAGTAGCGCTTCACCGGATCGTCAGGGTACTGGGTGTGCATGCGCCCGCCCAGGATCGGCTTGAACTCCTCGGCACCGTTGGGGTGCAGGTACGCGGTCTGCAGGCAGGTACCGAACGGCAGGCCCGACCGGACCAGGCGCCGATGCACCTCCACCTCGTCGCCACGCACGAACAGGCGCAGGTCGGGCACACCGATCAGGTCGACGGCCTTCGCCGAGATCAGCGCGCCGTTGAACAGCGACGCGATGCCGGGCAGGAAGTCCTCGTCACCGAGCTCCGAGCGTCGCCTGCGCCACACCACGCCCCGGCGCAGCGGGAAAGCGAGCCGATCGGGATCGTCGATATCGCACACCACCGGCGATACCTCGACCAGGTTGTGCCTGCGCGCGCAATCGATCAGCGTCGCGAGAACTTCCGGGCCGTCGGGTCGGCCGTCGTCGTCGGCCAGCCACACCCAGTCCGCGCCCTGGGTGAGCGCGTGCAGCATGCCGAGCGCGAAACCGCCGGCGCCGCCGAGGTTGTGGCGCGAACCGAGGTAGGTGGCCTCGATGGGCTGCTGGGCGACCAGCTCGGCCACCTCGTCCTCGTTGGCGTTGTCGACGACGATCAGATGGTCGATCGGACGCGACTGCGAGGCAAGCACTTTCAGCGATTCGGCGAGCAGTTCGCGGCGCTTGTGGGTGACGACGACCGCGATGATCCGCGCGTCCGGTCCGGTGTCGGTGCTCAGATCGGCCGGTTCGGCGCCTGCGGGCAGCTCGGGCTCCTCGGTCACGGGGAGCACGGCGGCGGGCTCCACGGGGGCAACCCCCGCCTCGAGCCGATCAGCCATGCTGAACCCACCTGGCACAGCGGCCGGGACGGCGTCCTCACTTCGACCGCTCATGCTGTGTCACCAGGCATGACCGGACGGCCTACGTGGTTACGCTGCGCTGCCGCCTCCGGCCGTTGACCGCTCATGCCTTGTTCCGCTCCAATTCTTTGTCGCCGGATTCGGCTTCCAGCTCGCGAAGCACCTGTGCTACGTGATTACCCGCCTCGGGCCCTTCATACGCTCGCACAACGTCTTCGATGCCGCCCTGTTCGCGGATGCGACCGTGGTCGATCCACATCGCGGTATCGCACAGCTGGGCGAGGAATTCGTTGGAGTGGCTGGCGAAAACGAGGATGCCCGACCGCGCGACCAGCGACTGGAGCCGAGTGCGCGCCTTCTTCATGAACTCGGCGTCGACCGCGCCGATGCCCTCGTCGAGCAGCAGGATCTCGGGGTCGATGGAGGTGACCACACCCATCGCCAGGCGCACCCGCATACCCGTGGAGTAGGTGCGCAACGGCATCGACAGATACTCGCCGAGCTCGGTGAAGTCGGCGATCTCGTCGATCTTGGCCAGCATCTGCTTGCGGGTCTGCCCGAGGAACAGGCCGCGGATGATGATGTTCTCGTAGCCGGAGATCTCCGGGTCCATGCCGACACCCAGGTCGAACACGGGTGCCACCCGGCCGCGGATGCGCGCACTGCCGCGCGAGGGTTCGTAGATGCCCGAGAGCAGGCGAAGCAGCGTCGACTTGCCCGCGCCGTTGTGCCCGACCAGTCCGACCCGGTCGCCTTCCTTGAGCGACAGATTGATCTCGCGCAACGCCTCGACCACCACCACGTCGGAACTGTTGCGCCCGATCGCGCCGCCCGCCTTACCGAGGAAGGCCTTCTTCAGCGACCGCGACTTGGCGTCGAAGATCGGGAACTCGACCCACGCGTCATGGGTTTCGATACTCACACGGCTCACGACAGTCTCCTAAACCCAGTACGGGACGCGGGCACGGTACTGCTTGAGCGCCAGGATCGCGACCACCCAGCCGACCACCGTGATCGCGCCGACGATGGCCCAGTGATGCCACTGCGACGGCTCACCGAGCAGCGGCGCGCGCACGATCTCCAGGTAATGGAAGGTCGGCACGATCTCGATCAGCTTGGCCCGGTCGCTCATCCCACCGACTGCGGTCTCGAGCGCCTTCGTCGACCACATCACGGGGGTGAGGACGAACAGCATCAGCGTCATCGAACCGAGGATGGGGGCGATGTCGCGGTACCGAGTGGCGAAGATGCCGAAGACGATGGTCACCCACATGGCGTTGAGGAACAGCAGGCCGATCGCCGGAATCGCGAGCAACACCGAAACGTCGAGGTTGCGCCAGAGCGCGAACACCACAACCAGCAGCGCGTAGATCGCCACGTTGTGGACGAAGAACAGGAACTGGCGCCACACCAGCCGGTACACATGCACGCTCAAGGCTGAGGGCAGCTGCTTGATCAGGCCTTCGTTGGCGATGAACACATCGGCGCCCTCGATGATCGAGGCGTTGATGACGTTCCAGATGATCAAACCGATCGTCACATACGGCAGGTACTCGCTGATCGGCTGATTCAACAGCGTCGAATACAGCAGACCCATCGCCAGCGCCTGCAGACCGGTCGCGATGGTGATCCAGAACGGACCGAGCACCGACCGGCGATAGCGCTGCTTGATGTCCTGCCAACCCAGCGACAACCACAGCTCACGCTGATGGAACCCGTCGCGCATGTCTTTGAACGCGCGTCGGAACGTCTGCGAATCCGACACCATCGGCGTCTTCACCAGCAGCGGGGCGTCGGCGGTCTGCTCGGCGGCGGCCGCGTCGGCCACCTCGGCTTCGGTCGGTGTGTCGTCGGTATGCACGGGGCTCTCTTCGGTACGCGCGTCACCCTGGTCGGAGACCGATTCGGAACGAGCGGCAGCAGCGGGCACGATCCCCGACCTTACAGGTACTGCCCGCCGCCGACATGGCCGTGGCCTGCCTTCCCATCGGCCGCGTGCATGCCGGGCGGGAGGGCGCCCTGGCGCATCTGTTCGAGTTGGGCGCGGGCGGCCATCTGCTGGGCGAACAGGGCGGTCTGGATGCCGTGGAACAAACCTTCGAGCCAGCCGACGAGCTGGGCTTGGGCGATGCGCAGTTCGGCATCGGACGGGACGGACTCGTCGGTGAAGGGGAGGGTGAGGCGTTCGAGTTCCTCGCGCAGCTCGGGGGCGAGGCCCTGCTCGAGTTCGCGGACCGAGGACTTGTGGATGTCCTTGAGGCGCGAGCGGCTCGCGTCGTCGAGGGGAGCGGCGCGCACCTCCTCGAGCAGCTGTTTGATCATGGTCCCGATCCGCATCACCTTGGCGGGCTGCTCCACCATGTCGGCCAGCGACTCGGCCGACTCGTCACGGTTGTCGTCGGCCTTCTTGTCCCCGTCGACCACCTGCGCGGTGTATTCGGCCGCGGCGTCGGAGTCGGCGGGCACGGTGACCGGCCGACCGTCGGGACCGATCACGACGATGGATTCGGGGGTGTCCTCCGAGTGCGTCATAGCCCCATCATTGCGCGTGTGTCGGCTTCGCGCTAAAACCCCCACGCGGTTACACCGCGACGCCCGCTGCCCTTAAAGTGGCCACCATGACTTATGACGTCGCGAGGGTTCGGGGCCTGATACCGTCCCTGGGCGACGGCTGGATCCATCTGGACCCGCAGGCGGGGATGCTGGTTCCCGATTCGGTATCGCGTGCCGTCTCAACGGGTTTCCGTACCTCCTCGTTTTCCCACATCGGCCGCCACGGTGCGGCGACCCGCAGCGGCGCGATCCTCGATGCCGCCCGGGAGGCGGTCGCCGACCTCGTCGGCGGAGATCCGGCCGGCGTCGTGCTCGGTCCCGATCGTGCGGTTCTGCTCGCCTGGCTCGCCGAGTCCCTGAGTTCGCGCCTGGGTCTCGGCACGGGCATCGTGCTCTCCCGCCTCGACGACGAGGCCAATGTCGCACCGTGGCTGCGCATCGCCAACCGCTACGGCGCGCACGTGCGCTGGGCCGAGGTGGAGATCGAGACGTGTGAGATGCCGTCGTGGCAGTTCGAGGAGCTGATCGGGCCGACCGCGCGCCTGGTCGCGCTCACCGCCGCGTCGCCGATCGTCGGTTCGGCGCCCGCCGTTCGGGTGGCCGCCGACCGGGTCCACGATGTGGGTGGTCTGCTGGTCGCCGACGCGTTCGGCGCCGCACCGTACGCGCTGATCGACATCGATGAACTCAATGCCGATGTGGTCGCCCTGAGTGCGCCGTCGTGGGGCGGTCCGCAGGTCGGTGCGCTGGTGTTCCGCGACCCCGCGTTCCTCGACCGCATCCCGTCGATGTCGCTCAACCCCTACGCCAAGGGGGCTGAACGTCTGGAGGTGGGCGGGCACCAGTACGCGCTGCTCGCCGGGCTCACCCAGTCGATCGACTTTCTCGCCGGACTCGACGAGCGCGCCACCGGTACCCGCCGCGAACGCCTCGAAATATCGATCACCTCGCTGCAGGACTACCACGATCAACTCTTCGACCACCTCATGCTGGTGCTGGAGCAGGTCGAGGGCCTGACCGTGATCGGCCGCGCCTCCACCCGCATCCCCACCGTCAGCTTCACGATGGCGGGCATGCAGGCGGAGAAGGTGGCGGCCAAGCTGGCCGACGCCCGCATCGGCACGGTCAGCGGGGTGCACGGCGGCAGCCGACTACTCGACGCCCTCGGTGTCAACGACGAGGGCGGGGCCGTCACCATCGGCCTGGCCCCGTACACCACGCGCTACGAAATCGACCAGCTGGGCCGGGCCCTCAGCTCGCTCGAATAGTCCGCGCCCGCCGCCATTTCCGCTCCGGTTCTCAGTCGCGCACTCGAAGCACGACCTTGCCGAAAGTTTCGGCTGCGTCGAGCAACTCGTGGGCGCGGCCGGCTTCGGTGATGGGCAGTTCTGCCGAGATCACCGGAAAGATCTCGCCCGCCACCACATCCGGCCACAACTGCGTGCGCACCGCGGCGATGACCTCGGCCTTGCTGCCCACGCCGGCCCGTGGTCGGGCGCGCAGGTTCGTGGCGTGCACCGAACCCCATTTGCGCAGCAGCCCACCGATATTCAGCGACCCGGTAGTGCCGCCTTGCAGCCCGATCACCACCAACCGGCCGTGCGGGGCGAGCGCCTCCACATTGCGTTCCAGGTAGGCGGCGCCCATGTTGTCGAGAATGATGTCGGCGCCACCGGCGTCGGCGAGCACCGTCACGAAATCCTGGGTGCGGTAGTTGACGAGGATTTCGGCGCCCAGGCCCGCGCATTTGGCCAGCTTCTCGTCCGACCCGGCCGTCACCGCCACCCGCGCGCCCCGTCTCCGCGCCACCTGGATGGCGTGCGTACCGATGCCGCCGCCACCGCCGTGGATCAGCACCAGCTGCCCCGAGCCCATGCCCGCGGTCATCACCAGGTTCGACCACACTGTTGCCGCCACCTCGGGCAAGCCCGCGGCGGCAGCCAGGTCCATCTCCTCGGGCACCGGCAACAGCTGGGTGGTCGGCACAGCCGCCAACTCGGCGTATCCGCCGCCCGCGAGCAGCGCGCACACCCGATCACCGACCTGCCAATCCGTGACCCCCGCGCCGAGTTCGACGATGGTTCCGGAGCACTCGAGACCGGGCACGGAGCTGGCGTCCGGGGGCGGGGGATAGAAGCCGCGTCGCTGCATCACATCGGCCCGATTCACCCCTGCGGCAACAACTTCGATCAACACCTCGCCGGGGCCGGGTTCGGGATCGACCGTCACGGTCCACTCCATCACCTCGGGCCCACCGAACCCGTTCAGCTCGATAGCACGCATGCTCGACCGCCTCTCCGTGTCTTTTGGCCAGACTAAGTGCGTGGGCTGTGCGTTGGCGTCTTGCGGATCGTTTTGGGGCGAGTCGGCCCGTGCCCGGGGAGTTACCCATGTTCGTGCGAGATCTGTTGTCGCGGTCGCGTCCGCTAGTATTTCTGCTCAGGGAGACGTGGCAGAGCGGCCGAATGCACTCGCCTTGAAAGCGAGCATGGGTAACACCATCGGGGGTTCAAATCCCTCCGTCTCCGCAAATGACCCGCAGGTCAGCTGGCGGACTTGCGGCGTGGCCGAGTTCGGATCGGACGAGCGCCGCCGATCTTGTCACGGTTTGTCACAACCGCGTTCAAACTGCGGGCAGCGTCGGCGAGAGCGTCGGGCTGGCTGTGGACGTAGGTGCGCATCGTGAACGCGGCATCACAGTGGCCCAGCCAGGCCGAGACTACCGCGATCGGCACGTTCTGTAGGTGCAGCAGCGTCCCGCAGGTGTGCCGGGCATCGTGCAAGCGCAGATGACGAACTCCGGCAGCTTCACAGACCCGGTGCCACTCCCGAGACATCTTCGACGGGTCCGCAGGGTTACCGGCCTCATCACAGACGACGTACTCACCCGAGCCGTAGGAGGCCCCGAGTTCGAGCCGCTCGGCGGCCTGGATCGCCCGTGCACGCTTGAGCGCCTCCGTGATCGCGGGCGTGAGCGGCAGCGTCCGCCGCGACTTCTCAGTCTTGGTGGTCTTCTCCACCACCTTGCCGTCCACCTGAATCCGCGTGTTCTCGATCTTGACCGTACCGGCCGCGAAATCGATGTCAGCCCAACGCAATCCGCAGATTTCACCACGCCGAAGGCCCGTCAACGCGAGGTGCCACGCCTGCCCGATCCGGTCACGATCTGCCACCGCGAGCACCTTGCGCACCTCGGCAGCGGTGTAGGTCTCCATCTCCTTACGCGACCCCGGCACCCGGTCCACCAGATCAGCGACATTGCGCGCCAACCGGCCTTGGCCCATCTGGGACGCCAGCACCTTGCCCGTGATCCGAAGCATGGGATTGATGCTCTGAGCGTTCCACGTCTTGCACGGCCGCCCGTGCGCATAGACGAACTC
Source organism: Nocardia sp. NPDC050378 (assembly GCF_040655675.1). Lineage (NCBI taxonomy): Bacteria > Bacillati > Actinomycetota > Actinomycetes > Mycobacteriales > Nocardiaceae > Nocardia > Nocardia sp. NPDC050378. The sequence goes on along the minus strand of NZ_JBFAKI010000001.1, from coordinate 36,678 downwards.
GCCGTCTTGCAGATCGCTCACGAGGTCGTCAAGGTGAGCCTTGGCGAGCTGCTGGATCGGCAATGAGCCGTGACGGTCCCGAAGCGGTTGCAGGGCGTGACGGTAGGCCGCTTTGGTGCTCTTGGCGATGCGCTTGCCGTCGAGCCACTCCCGGCACGCCTGCTCGACCGTCACCGACGACCGCGCGACGTAGGCACCCTGAGAGACCGCCGACGCCACCGAGCCCAGAGCATCGCGGGCTTCCTTCTCGGTTCGGTAGCGCTTGCGGGTCTGCCGACGCTTGCCGGTCACTGGGTCTGTACCGGCCTCTGTCGTCACCTGGTAACGAATCGCCCCGCTCTTGAGCGTGATCTTTTCGATCTGGGGCGGGAGCTGACGCCTGCTCATGCTGCCGCCGCCTGATCCAGCCCGGCGATGTAGTCGGCAATGGCCTGTTCGGTGACGAACCGGCGGCGACCGATCTTGACCGAGCGCAGCGCACCGGAGCCGATCAGCTCGTAGTACTTGCTGTGTCCGATCGGGATCAGCTTGCGCACTTCCTGTTCGTTCAGAAGCTTGGACATGTTGGGTTCCTCCCTATGCGGCGGTTCGTGGTTGTATCGAAATGTCTTGTGGCACAACGGTTTCACGTGGAACACCTGGTGGTCCGTCGTCTATCGCGAGGCGGGCCGTTGTGTACTCGGCGCGTTCGTTGATCCGCCGCGTGATGAGGTTCATCACCAGGTGTGAGCGTGGTGGCGCGTCCTTGTCGCCCGGGCGTACCGGGGTGATCCGCAGGTGCGAGGTATCCGGCTTGACGATGCCGACACGGGCGAGCTCGGCGCGGACGAATTCGAGGCGTTCGGCTTTGTGATCGGGGATGGTTTTGCCCGACCACTTCCCCGAGTTCAGGCAACGGCGACCGGGCAGGCCGAGGGTTTCGCGGCGGTGCGCGTTGCCTTTGCACTTGCCCGGCTGGGTCTTCTCGCTGGCGCCCTTGGGGACGATGCCGTAGCGCAACCAGACCCCGCAGCGTGGCGAGCACGGGGTGTCGCACAACTCCGCGTGTAGCCGGTCGTAGTGCACGGCGACGCGGGTCGAATCCGGTTCGAGGACTTCGCCGATCGACTTCGTGAGGTACTTCGTCAGGTAGCGAACCTTGTTGTCCATCTCCTCTGAGCCGCCGAGGATCTGCACCGGCTTGGCCTGCCCACCGAACCGCATCGTGTGGGCCGGTTCGAGGTCATCGACGGTATCCATGACTGCCAACGCGTCATCCCAATACGTCAGCGGCTTGTGGGTGCGGGGGTCGACGAAAGTGCCGGCCGAATAGTCCCAGACCGGCATGTTGCCGTCGCTGTAGACGGGCCGGTCGAAGTGCGGCCACCACACATTCACATACGTCGCGGCCGTCACCTGGAACAGCAGTTTCGTCGGGATGGAACCGCGGATCGCGATATGCAAGTGTGGGGCGCCGCGCTTCTGAGGTTCGACCGAGGCCCAGTACTGCACGTTCCAACCGACCGCCCGGCGCAGGTTCTGAACCCACCGATCGAACAGTTTCGCGAGGTGGATCGTGTCGCGAGCCTGCCGGGTGTAGTCGTAGGACTCCGGGTCACGCGGCGAGCCGTCCGAGACCATCTCGCCGGTCTGTGGGTCGCGGACGCGGTTGATCGACCCATACGAGGGCAGCGTGAGCGTGAAGAACGTCGAAGGCCGATACTTGCCGTCGGCGAAGGCAGCACCCACGGTGAGGTTCTTGTTCACCTTCTTACGCGGCAGGTCCGGCACATCGTCACGGCGCCGGGTCGACTTCGCTTTCCGTCGCGGTTTCTCATCGAGGGCGGGGAGTCGGCCACGCACGCCGAGTTCGCGGAGCTCGGTGTCGAGGTCGGCCACCAGAGCCTTGATCGCTTCGGCGAGTTCGTGATCCCCAGCGCGGCGAGCGTCGTGGTAGTCGGTGAACAGAAGTGCGCGAGCGCCGAATACGTCTTGCTGTGCTTGGGTGATGACCGGTTCAGCGTCAGCGGGTTCGTGTTCAGCGCACCAGCCCTCCCGGAGCTGGGTCATCCGCAGGTACCGGTTGGCCCTGGCGCACGCGGGGCAGACCGAGGCCACCGTGGACTTGCACGGCGCGCCGACATAGGAGGTGCGGGAAGTGATGGGGTCGAAGGCGCGCATGGGGACGACTCGAGCGCACACGCCTTCCTTGTCGGCCAGGTGTTCGGCGATGTCGGTCAGGTCGGGCATCGCGCGACGGTCGGCGGCCGTTTCGCGGTTCGGCGCGAGACCGACGATCGGTGCGGTGGAACGGCCGAGGGAGGCCGTAGCGGTCGTGGTGGACATGGTGCGGCCTCCCTCGGTTGTGGTGGGTGTGGTCATGCGGCTTCGGTGCCGGGAACGGTCTTGAATCCGGCGATGGATTCGATCGGGGCGAGGATCGGTTCAGCCAGGGCATCGGAGCGGCGGAAGGTGATCGCCAGTTGTCCGGGCCCGGAGAACCGCAGACGTGCCTGCTGGGCGCCGAACCCGTGGGCGAGGGCCTCGGCCCGGTGGGTCCAGGAGTCGGGGGTGTGGCCGGGCAGCATCCGGGCGTGCACCGTGTCGACGGTGTCGCCGATGTGGACCGACACCAGCCGAGGCACCAACACCCGGTCCCCGTCACGGTTGACCAGGTCGCAGGCGGTGAGCAGGGTGGCCCAGCGGCGCCGGTACCGGAACCAGGCCAACCACCGGGAGCGGATACGACCGGTGAGCCAGCGCTCGAAGGTCTGCGGGCTCCAATGTCGCCACAGCACCATCACCGCGACCGTCACCCCGGCCACCCCGAGCCCGGCAGCCCACCCGACCAGCAGCCAGACACCGGCGGTGGCAGCGATTGGGACCGAGATCAGCGGGAACAACAGCGCCCACCACAGCAACCGCCCGAGCCCTGCGACGACAGCGATCATGGCCCGCCCGAGCGCGTCGAGGATCACGTCGAAGTAATCGACCTGTTCGGTGATGGTGATCGTTTGTGTGCGGGTCATGACGGCTTCTTCCGGTGCAGGTCGGTCACGGGGAACAGTTCGAGTTGATGGGTGTTCTTCTTCGCTGCGGTGACTTCCTCGGCCGCTTTGGCAACAACCGGGTTCGGGTGCGGCCGTGTTGGTTTGGGATTTCGGGTGGTCATGCCACGTCGTCCCATCCGCCCGTGTCGGCGTAGTCGTTCCAGGCCGGGACGGTGCCGGTTTCGGCGAGCACGGTTGCCGCCACGGTGGCCGGGTCGAGGCCGCGGGCTTCGGCACGGCAGCGGGCACGGGCGGCGAAGTCGATCACGTCAGCGAGACCGTTGTTGTAGTGCTTCATGGTCAGTTCTCCTGTGCAAGTTCGGATTTGGTGATGCCGCAGTTGTTGCAGGCGGCTTGGGCGCCGGATACGGGCCAGATCTCCTGTTGCCAGCCCGGGGCCCAGCGGTGCCCTTTGACGGCGCATTCCGCAGCTCCGGAACAGGCATCGCAGGTGACGCGGTCGCCGTCGTAGGACCAGCCCGAAACCTTGACGTTGAGGAAGCCGACGGCTTGGTGGGTGGTGTCGAAGCAGATCGATTCCCCATCGGCGTCGGTGAGGACATCACCGCAGGTGTCGCAGTAGATGACGACGTGGGATTCGGTGACGAGTCCGCGTTTCATGCCGCACGCTCCATCGGGTTGTCGTCTTCGCCGGGGATGTAGTCCGGGTCGAAGGTGGTGGGATCGAAATCGTCATCACCGTCATCAGCGGCGGTGATGGTCGGTGTCGGGGCGTAGGCGTCGACGATCGCGTCGATCTGCTCGTCGGAGACCCAGAACGCACGCACCCGCACGAACTCGGTGGTGCCGTCTTCCCCGACGTAGCCCACACCGGGCGTGGTCTCGGGGATCTCATGGCACAGCGCGCCGCGATCTTTGGCGCCGTGGCCGTGGATCATCGCGGTTTGTGTCGGCTCGTCCAGGCGCAGCCCGATCCGGACCGGGAACAGTTGCCGCAACGGCATCGTTTCCTTCGACGGGTCCTGCAACGCGGCGATGACCGAGACCCCGACCGCGCGCCCCTGGGAGAGCAGCAGGCCGAGCAGGCGTTCGAACTCCTGGCGCTGTTCACGATTGGCATACGCCGACAGGGCGGCAGCCTCATCGATCACGATCAGGATCAGCGGTGCATCGGTGGTCGGGATGTGCTTGCGGATACCGGCCGAGCGCAGTTCCGCAGCCCGGTTCTGCATCACCTCGACCGCTTCGGCGAGCAGGCCCAGGATGCCGTCAGCGGTCCATTCGAACCGCACCCACAGCTTGTGCCCGCGCCCGAATTCCATGCCGCCCTTCGGGTCTGCCATCCACACATCCACGAACCCGGCTTTGATCGCCGGACCGATGCCCCGGATGATCGACCACAACACCGAGCCCTTACCCGAACCGGTCGCACCGGCGAGCAGGATGTGGGCGTACAGGACCCGCAGCAACCACAGTTGCCCGTCCTCGCGGACCCCGGTCAGCACCTCTTCCAGATCGACCCCTGTCGAGGCCGTCACGTCAGGGACATCGACCGCAGCCGCGAGGGTGTCGAAGGTCCGCAGCTCCACCCGCACGAACGACGGGCCAGACTGCTGCACAAGAACTTTCGCGACGCCGAGGTAGTGCGCGAGAGCATCGCGGGTTTCTTCGTTGGTCCAGTCGGTGAGCTTCTGCCCGCCGATCATCTGCACGTCGAACACCGCACCGGACGGGATCAGGTCGACCCCGCCGACGACACTGGGCCACCCGGTTTCCGAACCCAACCCAACCGCCAACCACATCAGCTTGAGGTGACGAGCATCGGTGAGGACGAGAGCGGCGGTGCGCAATTCGGCCGGCACTCCCGCGAACGGGTCCACCTCACGCACCGGCCGGGTGGGGTTGTCGAGGTGTCGCCACCACAACATCAGCCCCGTGGCCAGCACGGCCGCGAGCGGAACGATCGTCGAGCCCATCACGCCACCGCCCGCAGCGTCGAGGTGTAGGCGTTCAGCGCCGCGGTGATCTGGTCGACCAAGGTCGCGGCATCTACCGGCGGCATGTACAGCTTGCCGTCACCGAGTCCGACGACAATCATGCCGATGGGCTCGCAGTAGCGGACGCTGAAAGCGTTGTCGTCAGCGTCAGTGGTCACCGTGAAGAACGAGTGATCAGTCATGTCAGTTGCCCCCTGTAGGGATCGGGACCGCGACAGGCAGCAACGGCGCAGCCGAACGCGGAGAAGGATGGAAGGTCGGCACCGATGCAGGGACCGGGCCGGAAGATGTGGGTTCGACCGTGGGCGCCGGATCAGGCGCGACGGCCGGTGTTTCAGGTGCCGACTCGACCACGACGGTCGGGGCCGAATCATGTTGTGCCGCACGGCGAAGCAGGACGAGGCCGTGTGTGTCGATGAGCAGGGCCAGGGGCGGGATCGCGGCCAACAGGGCACCGCCCCAACCGTGGCCGGTCAGGTAGGCGTGGATCGAGTTGCTCGACACCGACACCGCCGCCCCGCCGACGAGGATGCGTGAGAACCAGGACCGCTCAGCCGATTCCGGCGGCAAGGCGACCACGGCCATCGTGGCTTGGATGATGGTGCCGTCCACGATCACCGGGAAAAGCCACGCCAAACCCCGTGGTGTGCCGCCCATGATCGCGAGGTCTTGCAGCGCGGCGAACGACAACACGAACGCCGCGGCACCGATACCGATCAGAACCAGGACGGCGGACCAGCGCGCCCACCGCATCCCTGAGGACTGCTGATCCGCCGTACCCATCGCTACGCCGCCTCAGCGATCGCGGCAGCCCGTTCCTTGGCGGCGCGCTCGGCGGCGTCATGCGCCATCACCACCCGAGGCAGGTGCTCGGCCAGCACCCGAGCGGCCTCGACCGAGAGCATCACGCTCAGCCAGCCGTGTTCCATGACACAGTTGATCCGAACGTAGGCACGGCTACCGGCGTCATCACCGGACTCCGGTCGAGCTTCGGAATAGATCGGTTCGGCGCTGAGCGCCAGCCCGGCATCGGCGCTGAAGTAGGTCATCGTGATCACGCGGCCTTGCGGGCGGCGGGCTCGTTGACCTTCGCACCGGAGTTGTCGCCGACGATGCCGGTAGCCCGGATGTAGAACCCGATCGACTTGAACTCACCGTTGCCGACCACGCGCGGCTTGAGCATCAGCCCTTCCAGCGCGATCGGGCGGAAGCCGGGCATCACCTCCGGCGCGGACGGCACCGGGACGACATCGGAGATGAACGTGATGTCCAGGCCGGTGTTCTTCGCGCCCTTGCCCGCACCGGCCGGGTCCATGACCGTGGCCTTCCACAGGCGCTTACGCGAGCCGTTGCCGTCGCGATCCATGTCGATCTTCTGCCGCTTCGGGGCGTTGCGGTCCGAGCTGAACTCCTCGTCCGGCTCGATATCACCCACCAACATCAGCCCCTGCGGGAAAACGGCGGCGAAGTCGGTGGGAATCCACATGTCCTTGAGTGCCATTGAAATCAGCTCCTTTGTGTTGGTTGAGGTTTCGAGTCGCGCTGTCGGTGTTCGTCCGCGCGGGTCTCAGTGTATACGCAGTTGTGTATACACACAAGGCTTGCGTATACATAGGCGTGGCTGGGGGTTTGCGGCATGGACGTAAACGGGCGTTGACCAGTATGTATACGTAGTTGCGTATACTGAGCCTGGAGATCGAGCGCCCGACCGAAAGGAACCAGATCTATGTCCGAACCGGCATACGTGTCTATCGCTGGCGAATTCGCCCGTGAAATTCGAAGCGGGGCCCTGAGGCCCGGAACACAGCTACCCAGCTACGCCGAGCTGGCATCGCGGCACAGCGTCTCGGACATCGTCATCAGGCAGGCGATCGACCTACTCAGCCGACAGGGGCTCGTGCGGTCTGTTCCACGACGCGGGACGTTCGTCGCAGACCGGCCCAACCTCATCCGCGTATCGCCGGAGCGGCAGCTCGAGGACCCGGAAGACACCTACGCCAGAGAGTCGGACCAGGCCATCGTGATCGACCGGCACAAGCAGGAGATCAACGCCAGCGACACTGTCGCCGCGGAGCTCGGCCTCAAGCCAGGCGCCCGCGTGACACACGAGGTGGTGCGAGCAAGCGAGGACGGCCGACCGATCTCGATTTCGGACAACTACCAGCCCATCGGCGTCGAAGGGACAACCGCGGCGACGTTCCTCGAGGAGACCGTCTCGGATTCCCTACCGACCGCGCTGCACGCCGAATGGCTGGGCGTCGCCCCGGGCACTCTGGTGAAGTCGGTCCAGCAGCGGTTCATCAGTCCCGGTAACCAGGTGCTAATGCTTTCCTATGTTTCATACCCGCGCGACCGTTATGAGGCCTTCGTGTTTCGGATGGCGTTGACCCCCGAAGTGCCAGCTACGCACTGACTTTCGACACAACGAAGCCCGGCACCCCTGATCAAGGGCGCCGGGCTTCGTTGTTGTTCCCGCTATGCCAAGGTCCAAGCTTGGGCTACATCTCGGTTGCGCGGCCATGCCACATGTTCGACGTCCTGGGATGCAAGTTTCCAGCGGTCCGACAGCATCGCGAAAAACAGGTCGTCACCGGTCTTGCCCCCAGCTTCCTCGCCGACGAACACCAATCGTCTTCCGCCAGCATTCTCGAACTCCGTCAGCGCGTCCGAGGCCATCGGGGAGCCCCAGCCGGGAGGCCAGCAGAGGAACAAGACAGCCTCCGACTTATCAGCTTCGGCGTACCGTGCCAGGTCTTCGACCGGATGCCACACGTCCTGCTGTCCACTCCCACCAGGGAAGGACGGATTCGGCACCGAGTCCGGCGGTTCGACGTCGTAGGCGGCCACTGTCACATCGGCTGCAGCCAGCTGTGCGGCCCAATACCCCCGACCTGCACCGAGGTCCAGGACCGGACTGGCACCGGCGAAGTCGCGGACCCATGCGATGGTCTCGGGCGACGGGATCGCGTAGGCATATGCCGCTTGTAGCACCGTCTCCGCGTACGCGATCCGTGCACTGCCCGCCCCTGCACCGATCACCCGTCGCCCTGAATCATCACGTGAGACCACGGGGCCGACAATCTCCCAGTACGGGTTATCCGCCACAGGCGTATTACCGGTCAGGAAGTGGACCATGCGGAGGTCGAACGATGCGTCCCGTTCCGGATCCCCGGACCCAGACAGGCGCATCACCGTATCGAGATAGTCCGCAACGTGCGGGTATGTCGCATCCAACTTGGCATCGTCGTTCAGGAGCGCGGCCAGTTCTGCACGCCGCTCCGCTGTCAGTGCTAGGCCAGTCATGGGTCAATTGTCCGTGCTCGCATCAACTTCGCGGGTTGTTGCTGAATTTCGCTATATAGAGTCAAGGCGCCTGCGGCGGCGCGTGCGCGCCGCCGCCGCGCTGCGACGCGCACCCCAGGCTGATAAGGCGCCGCCTGGGCGCGTCGGCACGTCGGCGACGCGCACGCGCTACCAGCAGGTGACCCGACTCCTGATTGCTCAATGGCACCGAGCTCGAGGCGAGGGCGGGCGATGACGTGCCCGACCGCGGATTGCTGAACGAAATTCCCGAGCCCGATCGGCCGGCACTGTGCCCATCGACGGCCCCCAGCACACCGACTCCCATACGGTGCTGCCGCACGAGCTTCGCTCGCTTGCCTCATAGACCCACCTGCCGGACTCATGCACGGGGTCACCGAACCGCCACCAGTCCCGGCCAATGGTCTCCACCCTGCCCCGGTCGGTTGTCTTGGTCCGGTCAGATCGCGGCATGTCCAGTCGTTGTGTCCCGTTGGTCATGGCTCACGTTCCGACGCAAGCAGTTTCGCAGCGACACTCACCAGGGTTCCTCTCCGGTTGTGGCGGTCTGTCTCTGCGTCGACGAAATCTGCCGGAGGCGTACCAGACCACACCCACCCCGGCAAAGACCAAGACGTGTCACCACCCGAGGTGGTCACCAGCGGCGACGTCATTTCGGGCACTTCACCTCACCTCGATCACTCTGCCGGGTGACCACCTCGGGTGGCGAGCCTTTGCCGGGGCGGGTGCGGCCTGGTTCGGGCGAGCCCAGATTCCACCGACACAGAGCCAGACCACCCCAACCGGAGAGGAACCCCGACCATGAACATCACCACCGCCCCCACCTGCTGGGCCTGCGAATCCGCCCCCGCCACCACCGTCTTCCCCGAGCACGACCTCGGCCCCTGGCGCCCCTACTTCGCCTGCCAGCCCTGCCTGGACGCCTACCTCGAGGCCGAGCAGCTCGAGTACCACTGACCGCCCGGAGGGGGCTTCGGCCCCCTTCACCACCTGGCCGCCGTCAACGAAGCCGGTAGCGGGTCGCCAACGACGCCGACCCCAGGCCAGGAACACCCAGCCCGGCGAATTGCTGAACGGAATCCGCGGTGAGGTCGGTGGTATCGCGACCGGTGGCCGCGTGGCCCTGTGCTGGGTTGGCCTGCATTGTGATCCCGCGCCCCTCACACCTCAAGAGCGCCCTTGGCGTCAGCTGTCGCTGATGGCTATCGCCACCCTTGACCTGTGAGCCTCTGCGCGTGAAAGGCAGGCCTTATCGGGCAGGCGGTGAGCCAGCCCCAGGTGTGCGCAACCCAACCCACAACAGGGCCAAGAACCTGCTGCCTCGGCGCGTGTGCTCCCTGCATGGGGGCGAATCGGATTCAACCTTGCCGAGCCCATTCATATTCACGTTCGACACGGGATATTCGTGCCCGGTAGCCCCGATAAAACCTCTCGCGCCCTTGGCGTTGGGCTGCGACGTGTTCGAGGTTGTCACGCCAGTTTCGGAGGGCGTTCAGATCACGCCAGTACGACACAGTGATGCCGCACCCCTCGTCTCGCGCGAACTCCATGCCGAGGTAGCCATCAATCTGTGCTGCGAGGTCGGCCATTTCTGCTGCCGCCTCAGCGTATCCAACCAAGTCCGCGGGCTCGGTCGACAACGCCGTTGTCAAGATCGCGGCATAGTACGGCGGGGTGGTTCCCCGGACGAATGGCAACTCGGCACTCCACGACGTCATGGCCTCATCTTCCTCCCGCTGATTGCTGCGTCCAGCGCTGAGCCAAGACCCGGCTCCCGAATTTGTCACTCCGTTGTCACAACTCGCGCATACGACCCCGGACACGACGAAACCCCCACGGAAGCATTTCAGCACTTCGCGTAGGGGTACGGACGTCAGTAGACTCCCGGCGGACGGTCGCTATTCGACTTGAAAGCGAGCATGGGTAACACCATCGGGGGTTCAAATCCCTCCGTCTCCGCCACAACTGGGCTTTCGCCCCGGTTATCCGGCCCCGGACGCGGCCAGGCCCCGGTGTGCTACCGGGGCCTGAGCGAGCATTCACGTCACGGCTTGTTCCGACGACGATCGTCGTCGAAGCCTTCGGTTTCCACACGCTCCTTGCGGACGGTGTCGGAGACGGTCTGTTCGTCGGCGACCTCGTCCACCTCGAGACGGACCCGTTCCACCGGGACCGCTTCCTTCTGGACGTGTACCTGGTCGGCGTGCAGCGTCACCTCGCGCTCGTCGTCACCGATCTCGGTTCGACCGGTGCGCTCGCCGGTGATGGGCTCGCGGACGATGTGCGCCTCTTCGTGGGTGGTCGGGACCTTGATGGTCTGCTCCTCGGTCACCACGTACTTACGCAGCCGTGCGGTGCCGACCTCCTCGCTTTCGGTGTCGACGCGCAGCTGCTCCTCCGAACGGATCATCGAATCGTCGGTGGTGCCACGGTTCATGGCCGCCGGATTGCCGTGGGTCATCGGCTCGTCGGTACCGGGGCGGATCTGCTGACGACCGTAGGTGTTCCAGCCGGCCGAGCGCGGGTCCACGTGGTAGTGACGGAACAGTTCCTGCTCGGACTGGGCGCTGATGCGGCCGCCGTCGTCGAGATGCGGGGCGGACTTCACCTGCTCCTTGTCGACGTGCAGACGCAACGTGTCCTCATCGGCCTTGTGTTCGGCCCCCGCCAGCGGCACCAGCGAGTCGGCACTGAAGAGGCCGGTCGAGACGGCGGCCCAGGTCGGGGAGCCCGTGTTGTTGTCGATGTAGATCTGCTTGACCTTGCCGATCTTCTCGCCCCGCTCGTCATAGGCGGTGGCGCCGATCAGCGAATCCAAAGTTGCCTTGCTCATTTTCATCCCTCCTACCGGGTGCGGGCCGTGATCCCGGTTTGTGGGGCAGCCCGCGTGGTTGTGGGTGACCAGTCGGGTCGCAGTGATCGGGGTGACCAGATCAGCTACGTGGCGGCAAATACCCGGGGTCCAGGGGGCCAAACAACCCGAGGTGAGGGCGCGGTTATGAGATCGGGCCGCGAAAGACGCGACGTAATCGGTCAGTCGTCCATCTTTACGCCCGAAAAGGCAAGTGGCGCAGCGGTCAGCGGAAGCGGAGCGCCGTCTCCGGTGCGGTGGCGAAGGCGAGGAAACGCTCGTTCTCGTGCGGGTCGCCGATGGTCACGCGCACACCGTCACCGGCGAACGGGCGAACCAGCACACCCACAGCAGCGCTCGCTTCGGCGAATGCCAGGCTGTGCGCACCGAGCGGCAGCCAGACGAAATTGGCCTCACTCGGTGGCACCTCGTACCCGGCGGCCAGCAGTGCGCCGCGCACCTGCGCCCGCTGGGTGATGAGCACGTCGGTGCGGTCGAGCAGCTCGCCGTGCGCCTCCAACGACGCGATCGCGGCCGCCTGGGCCACCCGGTTCACGCTGAACGGGATATGCACCTTCAGCAGCGCGGTGATCACCTCGGGATCGCCCACGGCGTACCCCACACGCAACCCGGCCAAGCCGTACGCCTTCGAGAAGGTCCGGAGCACAACGACATTGGGCCGGGTGCGGCCGATCTCGATACCGTCGGTCTCCGGCAGCCGCAGATACTCGAAATACGCCTCGTCGAGCACCACCAGCACGTGTGGGGGCACCCGATCGAGGAAACGCTCCAGCTCAGCGCCTGGGTGCGCCGTGCCGGTCGGGTTGTTCGGGTTGCAGACGAAGATCAGCTTGGTTCGTTCCGTGATCGCGTCGGCCATCGCGTCCAGGTCGTGGCGATGATCGGCGGTCAGCGGCACCGGCACCGAGGTGGCATTGCCCACCTGGGTGACGATCGGGTACGCCTCGAACGAGCGCCACGCGAAAACCACCTCGTCGGTCGTGGCATCGCAGGTGATCTGCACGAGTTCCTGACACAGCGCCACACTGCCGCAACCGACCGCCACATTGGCAACGCTCACACCGAGGAATTCGGCCAGCGCCGTCCGCAACTCGGTGACCTGGTTGTCGGGGTACCGGTTGGCCTGCTCGGCCGCCGCCGCGATCGCCTTCGCCGCGCTCGGCAGCGGGCCGAACGTCGTCTCGTTCGAGGCCAGCTTCACCGCGTCCGGGTGGGTACGGCCGGGAACATAGGCGGGAATGGTGGCCAGGTCGGGCCGGATACGCGCTGTCACCGCTCCACCCTACCCAAGACCGATTCTGCCGCCTACGCTGGGAATATGCCGGGCACTTACAACGATGTCGCTCCACTGCGGCCGGTGGAGTCCGCCGGTGAGCCGGGTGGCGCCGAAACCAGCGCGCGCACCTCGGTGCCGATCACCGTCGTCGAGCCGGAACGAACGGCGCGCGGCGGCATCGTCGTCCTGCACGAATCGCGGGAGTTCCCGCCCCAGCTCGTCGAGCTCATGCGATCGCTCGCGCTGGAAGGCTGGATCGTCGTCGCCCCGCACCTGTTCGATCGTCTCCCCGACGACGACGTCCACGAGGTGTTCGGCGACGAATTGTTCGCCGACTTCGACGCGGGCTTCGACTGGCTCACCCGCCGCGGAGTCTTCCCCGACACCATCGGCGTCCTCGGTTTCGACACCGCGGGCACGGCCGCCTTCCTCGTGGCCACCAACCGACCCATCGGCGCGGCCGTGAGCGTGGCCGCCGCCGGCATCGTCGACCCGCTCCCCGACCAGCGCACCTCACTGGTGGAGGTAGCTCCCAGCCTGCAAGCCCCCTGGCTCGGCCTGTTCGGCGCCGACGATCCCGCCACCCCACCCGAGGCCGTCGACCAGCTCCGCGACGCCACCGCCCGCGCGAATGTGGCCAGTCTCACCGTCACCTACCCCGGCCTGCGCCATCGCGCCGACCGCCCCGACCCCGACGACGACGCGGCCGCCGCCATCCGCATCGATTCCCAGACCCGCATCTACGACTGGTTCGACAGCAATTTACGCTAGCTGACCAGGCGTTTTGGACTCCTACGACTGCTCGTGTAATCTTCATTCCCGGCGGTTCGACAAGGACCGGTGCCCTCGAAAGAGAAGGCTCCAGGAGGCGTGCCAGAGCGGCCGAATGGGACTCACTGCTAATGAGTTGTCCCTTCACGGGGACCGGAGGTTCAAATCCTCTCGCCTCCGCCACACCCGGTTCGCCGGTACAACTGAAGACCATGCGCCCGTAGCTCAACGGATAGAGCACTTGACTACGGATCAAGAGGTTAGGGGTTCGAATCCCTTCGGGCGCACAACAATCCGCCTCCTACCGGTATCACCGGTAGGAGGCGGATTTTTTTGTGGGTGGTTATTTCCAGGCGGGGAGTGGGGGGAGGGGGCCGGTCAGGTCGGTGCCGGGGGTGCGGCCCAGGAGCCAGGCCAGGAGGGAGGTGGCGGGGCCGAGGACGGTGTGGTGGGGGCGGTCGGGGCCGATGGTGGCGATGAAGTCGGTGTCGGTGGCTTGGATGTCGAAGGTTGGTGTGGCTTCAGGGTGGACCTTGGCGGAGAGGTCGGCGACGGTTTCGGGGAGCAGGCGGGCGACGAATTCCTTCGGCCAGTCGGCGGGGGTGTAGCCGACGCCGAGGTCGACGTGGTGGATCTCGGTTTCGCGCAGGCGCATCCACGGGACGATGTCGGCGGTGAGGGTGCCGCTCTGGCGGTTGCGGACCTCGGCCGCCCAGTCGGCGGCGGACATGGTGGTGGCCAGGGCCTGCCAGCGATGGGCCGACGCGGCGAAGTCGGCCCGCTGCACGTCGGGCGCGCGGCCCGCACCGGTTTCGATGTCGGCGTCGCGCACCGCCACGCTCGGATACTGCGGGATCTCGATGCCGGTGTGCGCCCACAGCAGCAGGTTCAGCAAGCTGTCCGCATTGCGGGACAAGTGGGCGACGACATGGCCGCGGGTCCAGCCGGGCAGCTGGGACGGCTCGGCCAGGGCCGATTCGCCGAGCGCGTCGATCGAGGCTCCGAGACGCGCGGTGGAGGCGGAGACCTGAGCCAACAGGTCGGTGGGCGTTGCCATTTCGCTGGTCACGACATCGAGGGTAGTAGTTCGGTGCGGGCGGCACCGGCGTTCACGACGCCCTCGACGCGGCCCTGTGGATAACTCGAAACCTGTGGACAACTGTGCACTTTTCGCCGTCGCCGCCCAGGGCGCGAAGTGCCCGTGATGCGACGATCAGCCGGCGACGATCGCGTCGGCTTCGATCTCCACCAGCAGCCCGGGCGCGATCAACGCGGTGACCTCGTACATCGACGCCGCGGGCCGGATATCGCCGAATACCTCGGCGTGAGCGGCCGCGACCTCCGGCCAACGGGAGATATCAGTGACGAACATCCTGGTCCGCACCACATCGCGCACACTCGCGCCCGCCTGGTCGAGTGCGGTGGCGATCCGCGCGAGGATCTCGCGGGTCTGGGCGCCGATATCGTCGCCACCGACCGCGCCCCCACCGGGCAGCGCCGCCGTCGTGCCGCTGACCAGCACATGGTCGCCCACCCGCACGGCGCGCGAATATCCGACGACATCTTCGAAGTCGGAGGCGGAGGAAATGTTGAGCCGGGTTGTTGTCATGGTGGCCAGAATGGAGCACCGGCTGCGGGAGGACAATTCATTTCCCGGTCGTCTGCTGGTCGGTTGCGCGCGGTACGCAAGGCGGATGAACGCACGACCAGCTCTTCGTCTCTTCCCGCTCACGGCCGCGCTGTGTGCCGCCGCCGTCACGGCGGCCTGCTCGACGCCAGGCTCCGATCCCGACTTCACCACGACGAAGGACCAGTCGTTGGTGATCTCGCTGGACGAACTCGTGGCGAGCGTGGGTGGGGACGCGGTGCTCGGCGTGAGCACGGAGCCCGAGCACGGCAACCTCACCCGCAAGACCGACGGGTCCTACGTGTACACACCGGTCGCCGGCTACTCCGGGCTCGACCAGTTCACCGTGACCACCAGCGACGCGGTCCGGCTGTACACCACCGACATCCCGGTGCTCGGTGACTTCGGCGGGACCACGGTGCAGGGCAGCGGTTTCGGGTCGGCGTGGACGCCGGTGCCGGGCAGCACCGACGAGTTCTACGGCCTCACCGACCGCGGCCCCAATGTCGACGGCCCGGGAAAGAACGAGAAGCTCTCGCCCACACCGACGTTCGTTCCGAAGATCGGCAAGTTCAAGCTGGTCGGCAGCAAGGCCGTGCTGCAGTCGAGCATCGAGCTGCGCAACCGGGCGGGTGTCCCGTTCAACGGCCAGGTCGATTCGGCGGCCAGTACCGGCGAAACCATCAAGGATCTGGCGGGCACGGTGCTGCCGGCCACCGATCACGGCCTCGACCCGGAAGGCCTTGTCGCCCTCGCCGACGGCACGTTTTGGGTATCGGACGAATACGGACCGTTCCTGGTGCACTTCGCCGCCGACGGCACCGAGATCGAACGGCTGGCGCCCGGCAGCGGGCTGCCGAAGGAGATCGCCCTGCGCAGCCCCAACCAGGGCATGGAAGGGCTCACCATCACCCCGGACGGCAGCACACTGGTCGGCATGGTGCAGAGCGCGCTGAAGACACCCGGCCTGGACGGCTCGGCGAAGGAAGTGCCGTTCGCGCGGATTGTCACGGTCGATCTGAAAACCAAGGCGCAGAGGGAATTCCTCTACCCGTTGGAGAACCCGAAGCAGAACAAGGTCGCGGTCTCGGAAATCACGGCGCTGAGCGCCACTACCTTCCTGGTCGTCGAACGTGACGGCAACCTGGCGCCCAAGGCGGACAAGAAGATCTGGACGATCGACATCGTCGGTGCCACCGACGTCGGTCCCCAATCCACCCTCGCGGGTGCGCGGTACGACGCTGAAAGGGGCGGCCTGTTGGTCGACGGCAAGCCGATCGAATCCCTGATCGGTACCGTCCCGACCGCCGAAGGCGTGGCCGCATCGAAGAAATCGGGCATCACACCGGTGGAGAAGAAGAGCAATCTCGACCTGGCGGACCTGGTCACCGAGCTCGATGACAAGGGCAGGTTCTTCGGCCACGACAAGATCGAGGGCATCGCCTCGCTCGACGGCGGCAAGACCATCTACATCGCCAACGACAGTGACTTCGGTCTCGCCGCGAGCACCGGTGAGCAACCGCCGTTCGGATTGAAGCCGAAGACGCTGGCCAACGGATTACAGGACACCGGTGAGGTGCTGGTGGTCGACACGACGAAACTGCCCGCGAAGGTGGGTGGTCACACGGTGAAGATCACCGTGAAGTAGGCGGGTCGAACGGGGTGCATTACCGGGGCACATGCGGTTTCATCACGGGGCGCACAGGTTGTTGTCAGGTTGGGCGGGCAAGCTGGGCGATGTAACCAACCGGAAGGTCTTAGATGAGCTACGTGATCGCACTGGCCGGCTTCGCCACGATCCTGGCGATGGTGGTCTCCGGCTACGCCGCCGCCAACGCACCCCGTTCCCTGGTCCGCGTCCGCGCCGACCGCTCGCCCCGCCGCCGCTGACCAAGCGCGCCCGGGCATTCTCGGACGAGGGCCGAACCCCGATCAACCAGTTCCGCGAACCAACGCGACGATCTGCTGGGCGACCATCCGCGGGTCCTCGTGTTCCCACACCCGCACCACCTGCCAGCCCGCCGCGATCAACGCGGCATCGGTGGCGCGATCGCGGGCGACATTGCCCGCCAGTTTCCGCGCCCACCACTCGGCGTTGTTCTTCGGATCGGTCGCGTGTTCGGGACACCGATGCCAGAAGCAACCGTCGACATAGACGGCGACACGACGGCGTGGGAAAACCACATCGGCGCGCCGGCGCTGGCCCTTGATCGGCGCGCGGTCGACGAAATAGCGCAGGCCCGCGCGGTGCAGCTCGCGCCGTAGGGCGAGTTCGGGAGCGGTGTGGGCACGGCGCTGGCGCGACATCCGCGCGCTGGTCGCCGCATCGGTGACGGGTGCCGACCGCGGAGCGTCGTCTCCGTGATCCCGCCGCCCGGTCATGCCGCCCAGCCACCCATGCGATCGAGGTGGTCGCGCACGTCGTCGAGGAATCCGGGCGGAAAACGTAAGTTGCCCATGGACGTTCGTCGCAAGAACCCGGCCGTGGCACGCGGGGAGAGCAATCGGGGTTCGGCGAGGAAGTTCTTCAGATCCTCATAGGGCTCGTGGACCGGCCACGTCGACAGCGGCACCTGATGCACCACGCCCGCATGCCCCCACGCCGCGCTCGGCCACGGTGCGCCCGGTCGCAGTGGCGCACCGACGGTGAGCGGCTCCAGCGGCGCGGCCAGCCGCTCACCCACCCAGTTCGCCATCCGCACACTCACCGCGTTACCGACCAGCTTCCACCGATGCCCCTGCCGCACACCCGGCACGTCGAGCGCGGGCGCGGTCCACTCGGCATCGAAACCCTGTAATCGTTCCCCATCGATGATGCCAGGGGTGACGATCTCGCCCGCCGGAAGCCGCACCGCGGGCGGGCTGGCGATGCCGAGCCCGGAACCGCCCTTCAAGGTCGGCACCGCGTTCACCGCCCAGCCGAGGCCGCGCACGCCCTCGGTCCAGTAGAAGCCGCACGGGTCGCGGTCGGGGTCGCCGTAGTCGCGCGGGCCCGCGTCGTCACCGAACAGGACCTGGCGCGGGTCCTCGGTGCGGGAGGCGAGCATCAACACGCGCTGGCGCCGTTGCGGCAGGCCGAACGCGCGACCGTCGACCACCCGGTAGGCCCAGGTGTATCCGAGTTCCTCCAGGGCGGTGGTGATGTGGCGCATCGCCGCGCCACGACCCAGCTGGAGCATGAACGGCACGTTCTCGATCAGCAGCCAGCGTGGCCCGCGCTGCCGCCGGACCAGCCGGAACACCTCGTCGACCAGACCGGAACGGCGACCGGTGATACCTGCGGTGCGCCCGGCCTGGGACAGGTCCTGGCACGGGAACCCCGCCGCGACCAGTTCGGTGCGCGCGGGCAGCGAACGCAGGCGGGTGATGTCGGCGTGCAGAGGTGTTTCGGGAAAACGCGCGGCGAGCACGCCCTGCGCACCCGGATCGATCTCACACAGCAACTCGGTGGACCATCCGTGTCTGCCGAGGCCGAGTTCGAGCCCGCCGATCCCGGCGAACAACCCGACCATCCGCGTCAACAGTCCTCCTGTGCTTGTCGGAACGCGCAACCACCCACTTCTCGCGCCTGCGGCATTGTATCGGGCCGCTGAACAGCGGCAGAGGGCGTAGCAGCCGGGGCTGTGCACGGCTGTGGATGCTTTCGTCCGGCAGAAAAATCGGTGGCCGGGAACGGGGGTCCGGTGCGACTCTGGAAGGGCCTACTTGTCGGACCCCGATGCGAACATCGTCTGGGAGTCCGTTCCGGTAACCAACCATCCAACCGGACCCGAGGGGGAGTCTTTGTCTGTCACATCAGAACTGGCGGTCGCCGAATCGGAGGCCGACAGTTCCGGGCAACCCACACAGCGAGCGCGCGGGGGTATGCGCTCGCTGCGCCGGTTCCTGCCGTACCTGAAGCCGTACCGGGTCCCGCTGATCCTGGCGAACCTGCTGGCCATCATGATGGCGGCGACCGCGGTGGTGACACCGCTGGTCATCGCCCGCATCATCGACGGACCGATCGCCCGCCGCGATTTCGCGGGCCTGCTCGTGCCGGTCGCGTTCGTGTTCCTGCTCGGCGCACTCGAATCGTTCGGCATGTGGGGCAGACGCTGGTTGGTGTCCAAACCTGCGACGACGTTCGAAATCACCATGCGGGCGAAGCTGTTCGCGAAGCTGCAGGCGTTATCGATCGGTCGTCACGACGGGTGGCAGTCCGGCCAGCTGCTCTCGCGTGCGATCGACGACATGTCGGCGCTACGCCGGTTCGTCGCGTTCGCCGGGCCGTTCCTCATCGTCAACTCGGTGATCGCGCCCGTCGGGCTCATCGCCTTGTTCGTGCTCAATTGGCAAGTGGGGCTGATTTTCACGGTGACCTGCCTGCCGCTCACCGTGTACTGCGCGCGTTTCGTCCGCCGGTTCGAGGTGGCCTCGCGCCGCTCCCAGGACCAGGCGGGAGACCTGGCGACCATCGCCCAGGAATCCGCGCAGGGCGTGCGTGTGCTCAAGGCGCTCGGCCGTGGCCAGTTCTTCGGCGCCCGCTTCACCGCTCTGTCGCGTGAACTGCAACGTACCGAGCTGACGAAGGTGCATCTGGACGCCACGCTGTGGTCGGCGCTGGTCGCCCTGCCTACCATCGCGATCGCGTTGTCGCTCGGTGTCGGTGGATACGCGGTGGCGCAGGGCTCCATGACCATCGGCACCCTGGTCGCCGCCGTCACGCTGGAAACGTTCCTGCAGTGGCCGGTGATCTGGCTCGGCTTCCTGCTGTCGGAGCTGTTCGAGGCACGGACCGCCGCCGACCGGTACTGGGAGATCATCGACACCCCGCTCGACATCGCCGACCCGCCGGACCCGGTCGCCCTGCCCGTGCCGGTGCGTGGCGAACTGGAGATCGAGGGCGTCCGG
This sequence comes from Nocardia sp. NPDC050378, assembly GCF_040655675.1. Lineage (NCBI taxonomy): Bacteria > Bacillati > Actinomycetota > Actinomycetes > Mycobacteriales > Nocardiaceae > Nocardia > Nocardia sp. NPDC050378. Next base: position 16,934 of record NZ_JBFAKI010000001.1, on the reverse strand, counting down.
TTCGGTTACCCGCGCGCCGACGGCGGTCCGGAAAACGTTGTGCTGGAGGATGTCTCGCTGCGGATCAGGCCGGGCGAGACGGTCGCGCTCGTCGGCGCGACCGGTAGCGGCAAAACCGCCCTGCTCGAGCTGATTCCGCGCCTCTACGACGTGAACGCCGGTCACATCACCATCGACGGCGTCGACATCGCCACGCTGCGATTGCCCGACCTGCGCCGGGTGGTGACGGTTGCCTTCGAGGAGCCGGTGCTGTTCTCGGCGAGCGTGCGCGAGAACGTGGCTCTCGGCGACCCGAGCGCCACCGACGACGACGTGCGGCGCGCGCTCGACATCGCCCAGGCCACCGACTTCGTCGACGCGCTGCCGTGGGGCCTCGACACCAGGATCGGCGAGCAGGGCATGAGCCTGTCCGGCGGGCAACGGCAACGGCTCGCGCTGGCCAGGGCGGTGCTCACCGGTGCGGCGGATGCCGACGCGGGCCGGATCATGGTGCTCGACGACCCGCTCTCCGCGCTGGACGTGGAAACCGAGGAGCGCGTGCAGGATCGGCTGCGCGCGGTGCTCTCCGGTGCGACGACTCTGCTGGTGGCGCACCGCCCGTCCACCGCCGCACTAGCCGATCGGGTGGCACTGCTCGCCGACGGGCGCATCGTCGCCGAGGGCACCCACGACAAGTTGCTGCGCACGAGCCGTCATTACCGCGAACTGATGGGTGGTGTCTGATGACCACCGAAACGGTTGAAACACAACAGGAACAGGCAGCCGACTGGCGCGGCATCGCCAAGGAGGACGACGTCGTCACCGGCACCGGCAACGTGGTGCTCGCCGGTCGTTCCCGTCGGCTGCTGCTCGATCTGGTCCGGCCCTATCGAAAACTGGCCGTCCTCACCTTCGTCCTGATCGTGCTGGACAACGCGGCGAAGGTGTCGGTGCCGTTGTTCATCGCCTACGGGCTCGACCACGGAATAACCCAAGGGCGCCAAGGGAACTGGACGCCGCTGATCGCGACCGTCGCCGGGTTCATCGCGGTGACGGTGCTGTCGGGACTCACCACCTTCGCGTTCCTGCGCGCGGCCGGAGCACTGAGCCAGCGGGTGCTGTTCGACCTGCGGGTGCGCACCTTCGCGCACACCCAGCGGTTGAGTGTGTCGTTCCACGAGAAATACACCTCCGGCAAGGTCGTCACCCGGCTCACCAGCGATATCGAGGCGCTGCAGGACCTGCTCGAGGGGGCGCTGAACCAGGCGGCGAGCGCGCTGCTCTCGGTGGTCACCATCGCCGTTCTGCTCGTCTGGCTCGACCCGATGCTCGCGGCCATCGTGCTGCTCGGGTTCGTGCCGCTGGTGTTCGTCACCCGGTGGGCGCAGCGGCGGCAGCGGGCGGGCTACCGGCGGACCCGTGGTGCGATCGCCAGGGTCGTCGTGCAGTTCGTCGAATCGATGAGCGGCATGCGGGCGGTGCAGGCGTTTCGGCGCGAACACCGCAACCAGGAAGTACTCGGTGTCGAGGACGCGGCGTACCAGAAGGCGACGACCACCGCGATGCGCGGCGTCGGCGACTACGTGGGTCTGTCGAACTTCATCGGCAAGGTGACGACGGTCGTCGTGCTGCTCGTCGGGTCCTGGCAGGTGATGGAGGGCAACCTGGCCATCGGCGTGCTCGCGGCCTACCTGCTCTACCTCGACCAGTTCTTCGGCCCGCTCGACGAGCTGGCGCAGGTGTTCAACTCCTACCAGTCGGCGGCCGCGGCGCTCGAGAAGATCTCCGGTGTGCTCGAGGAGGAACCGGCGGTCGCGGAACCGGTCGAGCCGGTCACCGTCGAACATCCCACCGGTGCGGTGCGGATGGACAAGGTGTGGTTCGGCTACGACGCGGCCTCGCCGGTGCTGCCGGAATTCGACCTCGACATTCCGGCCGGGCAGATCGTCGCACTGGTCGGCGCCACCGGCGCCGGCAAGTCGACGCTGGCCAAGCTGCTCACCCGGTTCTACGACCCGTCCGGCGGCACCATCACCCTCGACGGTGTCGACCTGCGCGAACTGGCCGACACCGAGCTGCGCAGACACGTCGTGATGATCACGCAGGAGGCGTACCTGTTCTCCGGCACGATCGCCGACAACATCCGGCTCGGCAGGCCATCGGCCACCGATGCCGAGGTGCGGGCGGCGGCCCGCGCGGTCGGGCTCGACCAGTTCGTCGGGTCGTTGCCGGACGGGTACGACACCGACGTGCGAACCAGGGGCGGACGATTATCGGCCGGTCAGCGTCAGCTGGTCGCCTTCGCCAGGGTGTTCCTCGCCGATCCGGTGGTGATCGTGCTCGACGAGGCGACGTCGAGTCTCGACATCCCCGGTGAGCGCCTGGTGCAGCGTGCGCTGGAGACGCTGTTGCGGAACCGGACGGCCGTCATCATCGCGCACCGGCTGTCCACGGTCGCCATTGCCGACCGGGTGCTGGTGCTCGACGGCGGCCGCGTGGTCGAGGACGGCGCACCGGCCGAGCTGATCGCAGGCCAGGGCCGCTTCGCCGGACTGCACGCCGCCTGGCGGGATTCGCTGGTGTGATGCGCTCGTGTTGTACAGCACCGGGCCCGGTGTCGCTTACCGTAGAGAGGTGACGACCCCAGCCCCGGGCCCGGCCGCAGGCCCCACCGAGAACAGACCGGCCTCTCGGTGGCCGGCGGTGCTCACCTGGCGAGCCCACGACAACTCCCGGATGGAATCGGTCCGGGTGACGGTGAACGGCAACCGGATCAGAGCCGCGGGCCGGATGATCGGCAGCGCCAACCACGAGCACCCGGCGTTCAGTGCCTCCTACGACCTGGTCACCGACGAAGCGGGCGCGACCAGGCGTTTGTCGCTGCGCACCACCACCGCTGCCGGTGAACGCCACGCATCGGTGTCGCGCGACGAGGAGAACTACTGGCTCGTCGACGCGGGCGGTACCCATGTGCGTTCGACGTTCGCCGGCGCCCTCGATGTGGACGTGGTGCTCAGCCCGTTCTTCAACACGCTCCCCATCCGCCGGTTCAGCCTGCAGCACGCCGTCGGTGACGTGCAGGTGCCGGTCGTCTACGTGCGTTTGCCCGACCTGCTGGTGCAGGAGGCCGAACTCACCTATTCGAGCGCCGCCGACGGCATCAACGTGCTGTCCCCGGTCTCGAGCGCCACGTTGACGGTGGACCCGGAAGGATTCGTCCTCGACTATCCCGGGCTGGCCGAGCGCGTCTGAGCCAGCCGATGCACCTGCCTGCGGTGGAGTCGTTGTCCGGGGCCGAGATCGGCGGTGTCAGCGCGGGCAGGCTCGCGGTCAGAGCTCTCGCAACACGCCTCCGCGTCGACCCGCCTCGCGCAGCTCGTCCAACCATCCGGGCGAGCCGGGCACGATGCCGGTGATGTCCCATCGTGCGCGATTCTCGTACGCTGTCCGCCCGCGGTAACCCGTCTCGACAAGTTCGCCGAGGGTCGCGTCTGTACGCAGGGTGTCGCGGGCCCGCACCAGGGCGTCGATGGTCTGGTCGAGCACCAGGCCGAGCGCGGTCGCGTTCGGTTCGCAGATGGCACGCACCAGGTCCGGCGCGGTCCCGGCCACCCGGGTCCCGTCGCGGAATGAGCCGGCGGCCAACCCGAGCGCCAGTTCGCCCCCGCTCGCACCGGCGGCGGCCAGTGCCTCGGCCAGCACATGCGGCAGGTGTGAGATCCGTGCGACGGCTCGGTCGTGCTCCTCGGCGACGACCGGAACCACCACGGAACCGCAGTCCAAAGCCAGCCGAACCACCCGCGACCACGGCTGCACCCGGGTGCCCTCGTCTACTCCGACGGCCCACACGGCTCCGCGGAACAGCTCGGGATCGGTTGCGGCCCAACCCGACTCGGCGGTTCCTGCCATCGGATGACCGCCCACGTACCCGGCTTCGAGCCCCTGCTTGCGCACGGCGTCGGCCACCGGCCCCTTCACGCTGACCACATCGGTCAGCGCACACCCCGGCGCATAGGCCGCGACCTGCGCGAGCACCGGCGCGACGGCGGGCATCGGCACCGCGAGCACCACGAGCGCGTCGGCGGCAGCGGCCCGGTTCAGCACCTCGGGCAGGTCACCCGACACGTCGAAACCGTCGAGCCGGGCGGCCTGTGCCCCGTCGGCCGACCGGTTGTACCCGAACGCCTCGTACCCGGCGTCCACGGCCGCGCGCAGCACGGAGCCGCCGATCAGACCCGTTCCGAGGACACATACGGCGCCACGCTCGTCGATACTCACGAGAACAGATTGGCACACGAGTTCATCAATTCGGGCGGGACAGACTACCGTTTGGTCCATGGCAGCACAGCGCTCGGGCACGAACAGGGCGGCGTCGGATGACGACTTCGACGTCGAAGGGTTCGCCGTGGCGGTGGTCCGCGAAGAAGGTACGTGGCGGTGCAGTCCTCTCAGCCACGACGCCCTCGTCGACCTCTCCACCGCCGAGACCGAATTGAAGGCATTGCGCAGCTCCGGTGCGGTGTTCGGGCTGCTCGACGTCGACGACGAGTTCTTCATCGTGCTGCGGCCCGCGCCGAGCGGCACCCGGCTGCTCGTCTCCGACGCGACCGCCGCGATCGACTACGACATCGCCGCCGACGTCCTCGACGCACTCAATGTCGAGATCCCCGACATCGACCCCGACGAGCTCGACGACATCGAACCGTGGGAAGAGGGCGACCTCGGCGTACTCGCCGACCTCGGCCTACCCGAACCGGTACTCAGCGTGATCCTCGCCGACACCGACCTCTACCCGGACGAACAGCTGAAACTGATCGCCGAGCGCCTCGGTTTCGCCGACGAATACGCGGCGGTGCTGGACAAACTGCAGAAGTGACCGACGAGGACATGCTGCGCGCCGCGCTCGCGGCCGCCGCCGACGCCGACCCGCGCGATGTGCCGGTCGGCGCCGTCGTCTTCGATGCGCAGGGCCGTGAGCTGGCCCGCGCGGCCAACGCGCGCGAAGCCCTCGGCGACCCGACCGCGCATGCGGAGGTTCTCGCCCTGCGAAAAGCCGCAGCCGTCCACGGCGACGGTTGGCGGCTCGAAGGCGCGACCCTCGCGGTCACCTTGGAACCGTGCACGATGTGCGCGGGCGCGCTGGTATTGGCCCGCGTCGAGAAGGTGATCTTCGGCGCCTGGGAACCCAAGACCGGCGCCGTCGGCTCCCTGTGGGACGTAGTCCGCGACCGCCGCCTCAACCACCGCCCCCAGGTACGCGCCGGAATCCTCGAATCCGACTGCGTCGCCCTCCTCGACACCTTCTTCCGCAACCAGCGCTGACCAGCCGATTTAGTGATCGCGCCCCCTATCCGGTACCGTAGTCGGCGGTGGCGTGTCCGAGCGGCCTAAGGAGCACGCCTCGAAAGCGTGTGACGGGTAACCCCCGTCCGAGGGTTCAAATCCCTCCGCCACCGCCAGCAAGCCCCTTACCTGTTCCGGCAGGTGAGGGGCTTTTGCTTTGTGCGGTTCGGAAGGTGTTGCGGTACGCCGAGGGGGAGGTGTGCAGCGCCTTCGCGAAGTGGTGGCGGAAAGTGACCGCGGTGGCGAAGCCGACGGCCGTGGCGATCTCCTCCACCGGGGCAGCGCTGGTTTCGAGCATCACCAGGGCGGCTTGAATGCGTTGGGTGGTGAGCCATTTGCTCGGGGTGGTGCCGGTGGACCGAACGAAGTGGCGCAGGTAGGTGCGCTGGGACAGGCCCGCCACTCGGGCGAGGTCGGCGACGCCGATCGGTTCGTGGATGTGTTCGGCGGCCCAGGCCAGGCTGCGGCCGACCGGGTCGTCGAGAGGTTCGGGCGGCATCGGGGACTCGATGTACTGCGCCTGGCCGCCGGTGCGGTGCGGCTGGATCACCAGCCTGCGCGCGACCGCGTTCGCGACGGACGCGCCCATGTCGGTGCGCACCAGGTGCAGCGCCAGGTCGAGGCCCGCCGCGCAGCCCGCGCTGGTGAGGATGTCGCCGTCGTCGGTGTAGAGCGGTTCGGCGTCGACGACCACGGCGGGATACCGCTCACGCAGCAGGTCGGTGTATCGCCAGTGCGTGGTGGCCCGGCGACCGTCCAGCAGCCCGGCGGCCGCGAGCGCGAAAGCACCAGAGCAGATCGACACGACGCGTGCCCCGTTGCGATGCGCCTGCTGGAGTGCCTCGATCAGCGCCGGTGAGGTGGCGGCGCGCGGGTCGGCGACGCTCGGCACCACCACCGTGTCGGCGGCGGCGAAGTCGGCGAGACCGTAGGGGCTGCTCATGGTCGCGCCGCCGATCACCCGGATGGGGTCGGGTGTTTCGGTGCAGACCTTCAGCTCGTACCAGGGCTGATCGATGTCGGGCCACACGAGGCCGAACACCTCGATGACGATGCCGGCCTCGAACGCCGTCATCCCGTCGTAGGCGAGCACCGACACTGTCGAACCCATGTCTGAATCTTAGCGATAGTCGTCATCTACGCCACTTCTCGTGGCCTTCGCAGCCCGCGACCATGGGTTCATGTGGAAGAAATTGAAGGAATTCGCACTCGGCATCCACGCCGCGAACGCCATCAGGCACGGTGTGTGCCCGCCCGCCGCCGCCCGTCGCGAACCCGCGAAACCCACAACAACGCGCTGATCGAGACCTGTCGACGGCTATTCACCTGCGTCCGACCTGCGGTGTAGTACTCCGTAATAGACTGAGTTACACCGAAATCCGGGAAGGAACGATGATTATGCGCGGGCGTGTGCCGCCACCCGCGAAGTCCGGGATCGGGCTCGGGGGGAAGCTCTTGGTTCTGATCGTGCTCGGGTGGGTGGCCGTGGGGCTGCTCGCCGCAGGTCAGCGGCACTATTTCTCGAAACTGCCGAGGGAGTGCTCGGATTGGGCGACGATCGCCGTGACGGCGGCGGCGGGGCCGGGGAACTACATCGGGCTGAACCCGAGGGTCACCGAATGTGAGGTTCCGCAGCCGAGCAAATAGGCCGGGCACCCGAACGAGTGCCCGGCCCGGCGCTCACAGCTTTGTGGCGACCATCTCCCGATCGTTGCGGTGGATCTCGCGCAGCTTGGCGCCTTCCACGTCGATGTCGGGGACGATCTTGTCCAGCCAGGCGGGCATCCACCAGGCCCATTTGCCGAGCAGCACAAGCAGTGCGGGAATGAGCACCATCCGCACGAGGAAGGCGTCGAGTGCGACACCCGCCGCCAGCGCGAAGCCCATCGACTTGGCGGTGACATCGGATTCGAGCAGGAACGAACCGAACACCGAGATCATGATGATCGCGGCCGAGGTGACCACGCGAGCGCCGTGGTGATAACCCTTCACCACGGACTCGGTCGGGTCGGAACCGTGCACGTATTCCTCGCGCATGCGGGTCACCAGGAACACCTGGTAGTCCATCGCGAGCCCGAATACCAAGCCGATCAACATGATCGGCAGGAAGCTCACCAGCGGGTGGGGATCCGTGATCAGCCCGAGCTTGCCCTCCTGGAAGATCAGCACGGTCGCGCCGAAGGTGGCAGCCATCGACAGCAGGAATCCGAGTGCCGCGGTGAGCGGGACGAGGATCGAGCGGAACACCAGGATCAGCAGGATGAACGCGGCACCGGCGACGATCGCCATGTACGGCACGATCTTGCTCAGCAGCACGTGGTCGATATCGGCGTAGATCGCGGTGGTTCCCGTGATGCCGTAGGACATTCCGTACTGCTCGTGCAGCGCGGCTTCGGCGTCGCGTGCCGACTGCACCAGGTCCTTGGTCGACTGGTCGTTGGGTCCGGCCTTGGGAATACCGTTGATGAGGGCGCCCGCACCGTCGGAGCTCATCTGCGGTTCGGTGACCAGATCCATGTCGGGGTAGGACGTGAGTTTGTCACGCAAGGCGTTCAGCGCGGCTGGCCGCTGATCGGCGGGGGTGTCGGCCAGGTCGACGGCCACCTGCAACACGCCGTTGCTGCCCTCACCGAAACCCTCGGTGCGCAGGTCGTAGGCCTTACGCACGGTGGTCGACTTGGGCAGGCTGTCCTCGCCGGGCAGGCCGAGGTTCAGGTTCAGCGCGGGCGCGGCGAGCAACCCGAGCACCACGATGGCAAGGATCATCGTCACCGCGGGGAACTTGGCGATCACCCGGGCGACGCGGGTGCCGTTGGTGACGACGCTGTCGTCCTCGGGATCGTGCTGGGCGATCAGCGGAAGCTTCGGCTTGAACAGGGCCTTGCCGAACGCACCGAGCAACGCGGGCATGAGGGTGATCGCGGTGAGCACGGCGAACGCGGCCGCCACGGCACCACCCAGACCCATGAACGTCAGGAACCGGACACCGACGATGGCCAGCCCGGCGAGCGCGATGATGACGGTGAGACCCGCGAACACCACCGCCGAGCCCGCCGTGCCGAGCGCGGTACCCGCGGCTTCCTCGGCCGAATCCTGCACGGTCAGTTCGTGTTTGTATCGGGAGACGATGAACAGCGCGTAGTCGATCGACAGCGCGATACCGATCATCGAGGCCAGGAACGTCGTAAAGCTCGGAATCTCGAGCACCGTGGTGGACAGGAAGATCAGCGAGGTCGCGGCGCCGAGGCCGACGATCGCGGTGATGATCGGCACGAAGGCCGCGACGATCGCGCCGAACGCCACGATCATCACCACCAGGGCAACGGCCATACCGATCATCTCGGATTTGCCGCTCGGCATCTCCTGCTCCATGGGCAGGCTGCCGCTCATCTCCACCGTGAGTCCGGCGGCGCGGGCGTCGTCGCCGACGGCGTAGGCGGCCTCGCGGTCCTCGGGCTTCACATCGGCGAACTCTTTGATGGTGAACGGCACGCTGAAGTAGGCGACGGTGTCGGGTGCCGACTCGTTCAGCACGTTGAGCGGCGCGCCACTGCAGGTCGACGGATCAGGCTGCGCGGTAAGGCAACCCATCTCCTCGGTGGCCGTGATCGGGTCGACGATCGGTTCGGTGTGATCGACGATCGGCAACTGCTCCAGCCGCTCGATCATCGCCGCGACGGCCTGGCGGTTGGCCGGATCGGTGAGCTTCTGGCCGGCGGGCGCGCCGACGACGTAGGTGCCGGTGACCGCGTCGAACGCGAACGCCTCCGACATACCGGGGAAGTGCTTGTCGAGGATTTCGGTCGCCCGCTCCGACGGCAGGTTCGGCATGCTGAAGTCGTCGGTCATCGGCTTCTGCAGCTGGGCACCGAGTCCGCCGAGCACCATGAAGCAGAGTAACCAGACGGGGAGGACGATCCATTTGCGGCGAAAGGCCAGCTTTCCCCACCGGTACAGATAGACGGACACGGGTTTCTCCTCGGTGATTCGATGCAGAACGTGGAGGTAGAGCCGGGTCGAACTAGACCTGAGTCTGCTGCCGCGATACCGCGATATCAAGCAACCGGGCCCGCACATGCGACGACCCCGCGATCCATGGGCGGATCGCGGGGTCGTGGGGGGACTACCGTCAGCCGACGGCGACCGGGTGTTTCACCGTCTCGGTGCCCGAGTTGCGCAGCTGCTCGAGCTTGGCGCCCTCGACATCGATATCGGGAACGATGCGGTCGAGCCACTTCGGCATCCACCAGGCCCACTTGCCCATGATCACCAGCAGCGCGGGCACGATCACCATGCGGACCACGAAGGCGTCGATGGCGACACCGGCGGCCAGCGCGAAACCGAACGACTTCGCGGTGACGTCGGTTTCCATGATGAAGGAGCCGAACACCGAGATCATGATGATCGCGGCCGAGGTGACCACGCGGGCGCCGTGGTGGTAACCGGCGACCATGGCGTCCTTCGGCGAACGGCCGTGCACGAATTCCTCACGCATGCGGGTCACCAGGAACACCTGGTAGTCCATCGCGAGGCCGAACACCAAGCCGATCAACATGATCGGCAGGAAGCTGACCAGCGGCTGTGGGTCCTCGATCAGCCCGAAGGTGCCCTCCTGGAAGATCAGCACGGTGGCACCGAAGGTGGCAGCCATCGACAACAGGAACCCGAGTGCCGCGGTGAGCGGGACCAGGATCGAGCGGAACACCAGGATCAGCAGGATGAACGCGGCACCGGCGACGATCGCCAGGTACGGCACGATCTTGCTGAGCAGCGCGTGGTCGACGTCGGCGTAGATGGCGGTGGTACCGGTAATGCCGTACTGCATGCCGTACTGCGCCTGCAGCTCGGCCTCGGCACCGCGCGCTGACTGCACGAGATCCTTGGTTTCCTGGTTGTTCGGACCGGAAACCGGGACGCCGTTGAGCATGGCGCCCTGCTTGTCCTCGCTCCACTGCGGCTCGGTGACGTAGTCCATGCCCTCGTAGGAGGCGAGCTTGTCGCGCAGCGCGCCGAGCGCCGCCTCACGCTGACCCTCGGGCGTGGCGCTCAGGTCGGCGACGACCATGAGCACACCGTTGCTGCCCTCACCGAAGCCCTCGGTGCGCAGGTCGTAGGCCTTACGCACGGTCGAGGTCTTGGGCAGGCTGTCCTCGCCGGGCAGGCCGAGGTTCAGGCCCGCGGCGGGCGCGGCGAGCGCGCCGAGCACGACCACCGACAGGATCAGGGCGACCCACGGCGCCTTGCCGATCAGGCGAGCGAAACGCTGGCCGTTGGTGACCGAGGTGTCGTCCTCGGGATCGTGCTGTGCCACCAGCGGCAGCTTCGGCTTGAACAGGGCCTTACCGAAGGCGCCCATCAGCGCGGGCATCAGGGTGACGGCGGTGAGCACCGCGAACGCGGCGGCGATGGCGCCACCGAGACCCATGAAGGTCAGGAACTCCACGCCGACGATGCTCAGCGCGCCGAGCGCGATGATGACGGTGAGACCGGCGAACACCACGGCCGAACCGGCGGTGCCCAGCGCGGTACCGGCGGCTTCCTCGGCCGAATCACGCACGGACAGTTCGTGTTTGTAGCGCGAGACGATGAACAGCGCGTAGTCGATCGACAGCGCGATACCGATCATCGAGGCGAGGAAGGTGGTGAAGCCGGGCACTTCCATGAAGGAGGTGCCGAGCATGATCGTCGAGGTCGCGGCGCCGAGGCCGACGATGGCGGTGACGATCGGGACGACCGCGGCGACGATGGCGCCGAAGGCGATCACCATGACGATCAGGGCGACGCCCATACCGATGAGCTCGGACTTGCCGCTCGGCTGTTCCTGCTTCATCGCGATGGAACCGCTGAGTTCGACGGTCAGGCCCGCGTTGCGGGCGTCGGCGCCGACCTCGAAGGCGGCGTCGCGCTCGGCGTCGGTCACGTCGGTGACGTTCTTGATGGTGAACGGGACGTTGAGCGTGGCGACGGTTTTCGGCGCGGTCTCGCTGAGGACGTTGAGCGGGGCGCTCGAACAGGTCGACGGGTCAGGGTTGCTCAGGCAACCCATCTTGTCGGTCATCTCGATCGGGTCGGCCAGCGGCTTGGTCTTGTCGACGATCTCGAGACCGCCGAGCTTGGCGATGAACGCCTCGATCGCGGCGCGGTTGGCCGGGTCGGTGAGCTGCTGGCCCTGCGGCGCGGCGATCACGTAGGTGCCTGCCACGGCGTCGAACTTGAACTGTTCGGACATGCCGGGGAAGTGCTTGTCGAGGATTTCGTTGGCGCGCGCCGAGGGCAGCTCGGGCATGCTGAAGTCGTTGCTCATCGGCTTGCTGAGGCTGGCTCCGAGGCCGCCGAGCAGCAGGAACAGCAGTAGCCAGACCGGCAACACTATCCATTTACGGCGGAAAGCGAACTTTCCCCATCTGTACAGGTATACGGACACGTGTCCCCGCCTCCACATCGTGAATGATTTTGTCTACCGTGCGGTAGGTAGACTACCGACGGCGTAAGTGGAGGGGCAACCTCAATTTTATGGGCGCCGGATAGATCACAACGATTCATGGGAGGATTGCGATATGGCTGTCCGGGAGACCACCGACACGGTTACCGCAGGTGGAGGTACTAAACAGGCGATTCGTGACGCCGCCCTCCGGCTGTTCGCCGCCAAGGGCTTCGAGCAGACCAGTCTGCGCGAGGTCGCCGATATGGTGGGAATCACAAAGGCCTCGCTGTACTACCACTACGCGTCCAAGCTCGATCTGCTGCTGGCGATCATCGACCCGATCATCGACCACATGCGCGACATCGTCACCGATATCGATGCCGTCCCCTACGACAGCGAGGGCATTCGCGCCGTCCTGCGCACCTACCTGCGCGGCATGATCCGCCACCGCGACGCGGGGGCACTGTGCGTGCGCGACACCGCGGCCATCGTCAACGCCATCGCCGACCGCTACCCGGATCTCATGGAGCCGACTCGAGAGCTGCGGGCATGGTTGTCCGGACCGAATCCGACGCCGGAGTCGATGCTGCGCGCGGCCGGAGCCATCGAGGTGCTCGGGGTCGCACTGCTGTCGATCGAGCTGGCGCCGGGAGCCACCGACGCGCTCGTCGAGCAGACGCTGCTCGACGCGGCGACCGCCGTACTTGCCGGCGGTGCCGATTCGGCGTGAGCGGGCGGCCTGCGTGGTTACGCTCCGCTGCCGCCTCCGGCCGCTGACCGCGCACGCCGGGCGACCGCGTAGGTTCGAACCGTGCATATCACCGCAAGAGTCGATTACGCGGTGCGAACGTTGCTCGAGCTCGCCGCGGCCGATGGGGTCGTGAAGGCCGAGGCCATCGCCGCCGCGGCGCAGATCCCGCCGAAAGTCCTCGAGACCGTGCTCGCCGAGCTGCGTCGCGCCGAGCTGGTGCGCAGCAGGCGCGGGCCGGACGGCGGGTACCGGCTCGGCAGGCCCGCCGAGGAGATCTCGGTGGCCGATGTGATCCGTGGCGTGGAATCGCCGCTGGCCTCGGTGCGTGGGCAGCGCCCGGAAGACGTGCGCTACCCCGGCGCGGGTGAGCCGCTGCAGCAGGTGTGGATCGCGCTGCGGGTGAATATCCGGGCCGTGCTCGAGAACGTGTCGATCGCCGACATCGCCGCCGACCGACTGCCCGGTTTCATCGGTGACCTGATCGCGGATCCTGGAGCCTGGGCTCGGCGTGAGCCCCGTACTCCGGCAGGCACGTGATCTGTCCACAGGTCCAGGTTTATCCACAGGCCTGGTGAAACGCCTGGATAACTCGGGGGCGACGGTTCGTCGCACGCGGTAGCCTGCGTCCATCATGTTGATCACCCTGCTGCGGACCTACCTGGCCCCGTACCGCGCCCAGCTGGCCGGGGTCCTCGGGCTCCAGCTGGTCTCGGTCATCGCGATGCTCTACCTGCCGAGCCTCAATGCCGACCTCATCGACAACGGCATCACCAGGGGCGATATCGGCTACATCTGGACCACCGGCCTGTGGATGCTCGCGGTGAGCTGCGTGCAGATCATCGCCTCGTCGGCCTCGGTGTACTTCGGCGCGCAGGCGGCGATGGGCGCGGGCCGGGACATGCGTGGCGCCGTGCTGCACCGGGTCGAGACGTTCTCCGCGCGCGAGGTCGGTCTGTTCGGCGCGCCCTCGCTCATCACCCGCTCCACCAACGACATCCAGCAGGTGCAGCTGCTCATCGTGATGTCGGTGACGATTCTGGTGATGGCACCGATCATGTGCGTCGGCGGCATCATCATGGCGGTGCGCGAAGACGCCGGGCTCTCGTGGCTGCTGCTCATCGCGGTGCCCGCGCTGGCGCTGAGCATGGGGCTGGTCGTGGCGAAGATGGTGCCGGGCTTCCGGCAGATGCAGGAACGCATCGACGGAGTGAACCGGGTGCTGCGCGAGCAGATCACCGGTATCCGGGTGATCCGCGCGTTCGTGCGGGAACGTCAGGAGATCTGGCGCTTCGGGATGGCCAACACCTCGCTCACCGACGCCTCGTTGCGCGTGGGCAAGCTGATGGCGCTGATGTTCCCGATCGTCATGCTCATCTCCAATGTCACCGCCGTCGGGGTGATCTGGTTCGGTGGGCATCACGTCGACGACGGCACCATGCAGATCGGCTCGCTCACCGCGATGCTGTCCTACATCATGCAGATCCTGATGGCCGTGATGATGGCCTCGTTCCTGGCGATGATGGCCCCCCGTGCGGCGGTCTCGGCCGACCGGATCGGCGCGGTGCTCGACACCGAGTCCTCGGTGCGCCCGCCGCGCCTGCCGCAGCCGTTCGCAGGCGACCCGGCCACCGTCGATCTGCAGTTCGCCGAATTCGCCTACCCCGGTGCGGAGAAGCCGGTCCTGCGGGCGATCCGCTTCCAGGTGGCGCCCGGCACGACGACGGCCGTGGTCGGTTCCACCGGCGCGGGCAAGACCACGCTCGTCAATCTGATCCCGCGCCTGATCGATGTCACCGACGGCGCGGTGTACGTGGGCGGCACCGACGTGCGGCACCTCGACCTCGAATCTCTGCGCGGCGGAATCGGATTGGTGCCGCAGAAGGCGTACCTGTTCTCCGGAACCGTCGCGAGCAACCTGCGCTACGGCAAACCCGACGCCACCGACGAGGAGCTCTGGCACGCGCTCGAGGTGGCCCAGGCGGCCGACTTCGTGCGCGAGATGCCGCAGGGCCTCGACACCCCGGTCGCCCAGGGCGGTACGACGGTGTCGGGCGGTCAGCGTCAGCGCCTGTGCATCGCCCGCGCGCTGGTGCGCAAGCCGCGCGTCTACCTGTTCGACGATTCGTTCTCCGCGCTCGACGTGGCGACCGACGCCCGGTTGCGCGCGGCGCTGAAACCCGAGACCGCCGACGCGTCGGTGATCATCGTGGCCCAGCGGATCCAGACCATTCGCGACGCCGACCAGATCGTCGTCCTCGAGGACGGTGCGATGGCAGGCCTCGGCACCCATGACGAACTGATGCAGCGGTGCCCGGAGTACCGCGAGATCGTCGAGTCCCAGCTCAGTGTGGAGGAGGCTCGATGAGGCCGGGTGCACCCGTCCCCGGCGCCCCGGGTACCAAACCGAAATCGTTCGTTCCGTCGCTGAAGCGGCTGCTGCGCAGGCTCGCGCCGGAGAAATTCTCCGTCGCGGTCATCATCGCGCTGGTCGTCACCTCGGTGGTGCTCAACACCCTCGGCCCCTGGTTGCTCGGCAAGGCGACGAACCTGGTGTTCGACGGGTTCGTCGGCAAGCAGCTCCCGGCGGGACTGAGCAAGGACGAGACCGTCGAGATGCTGCGTCAGCGGGGGGAGAACACCCGCGCCGACATGCTCTCGGCCATGAACGTGGTGCCCGGCACCGGTATCGACTTCGGCGCGGTCGGCCGGGTGCTCACGCTGGTCCTGGTGCTCTACGTGGTCGCCGCGGTATTCGGCTGGCTGCAGGGTTATCTGCTCAATGTCGTCATCAACCGCACGGTCAAACGCCTGCGCGACGACGTGGAGAACAAGCTGCACCGGCTGCCGCTGCGCTACTTCGACACCGCACCGCGCGGCGACGTGCTCAGCCGCGTCACCAACGACGTCGACAATGTTTCCCAGAGCCTGCAGCAGACCATGAGCCAGCTGCTCGTGTCGCTGTTCACCGTGGTCGGCATCCTGATCATGATGTTCTGGATCTCGCCGCTGCTGGCGTTGATCGCCCTGCTCACGGTGCCCGCGGCCATCGTCGTCACCGCGCAGATCGCCAAGCGGTCCAAGCCGCACTTCGTGAACCAGTGGAAATACACCGGTGAGGTGAATTCCTCGGTGGAGGAGGCCTACACCGGCCACGAGATCATCACCGCGTTCGGCCGCAGCCGCGAGGTCGGCCGGGAGTTCGACGAGCGCAACGACAGGCTCTACAACGCCAGCTTCAAGGCGCAGTTCATCTCCGGCCTCATCATGCCCGCGATCATGTTCCTCGGAAACGTGAACTTCGTGTTCATCGCGCTGGTCGGTGGCCTGCGGGTGGCCACCGGCAATCTCTCGCTCGGTGAGGTGCAGGCCTTCATCCAGTACTCGCGCCAGTTCAGCCAGCCGCTCACCCAGATCGGCGCCATGGCCAACCTGCTGCAGTCCGGGGTGGCCTCGGCCGAGCGGATCTTCGAGATCCTCGACGCCGAGGAACAGAGCCCCGACCCGCTGGTGGAGAACTCGCGCCCGGTCGACCGCGGCCGGGTGGAGTTCGACGCGGTGTCCTTCGGCTACGACCCGGAAACCCCGGTCATCGAACGGCTTTCGCTGGTGGCCGACCCGGGGCATGTGATCGCCATCGTCGGACCGACCGGTGCGGGCAAGACCACGCTGGTGAACCTGCTGATGCGCTTCTACGAGATCGACGCGGGCACCATCTCCATCGACGACGTCGACATCACCACCATCACCCGCGACCACCTGCGTTCGCGCATCGGCATGGTGCTGCAGGACACCTGGCTGTTCCAGGGCACCATCCGCGAGAACATCGCCTACGGCAATCCCAACGCCTCCGAGCACGACATCATCGCTGCGGCCCGCGCCGCCTACGTCGACCGGTTCGTGCACTCGCTGCCCGACGGCTACGACACGGTGATCGACGAGGAAGGTGGCGGGGTGAGCGCCGGTGAGAAGCAGCTCATCACCATCGCCCGCGCGTTCCTGGCCAAGCCGTCGATCCTGATCCTCGACGAGGCGACCAGCTCGGTCGACACGCGCACCGAACTGCTGGTGCAGCACGCCACCGCCGCACTGCGCCGCGACCGCACGAGTTTCGTGATCGCCCACCGGCTTTCGACGATCCGCGACGCCGACCTGATCGTGGTGATGGAGAAGGGCCGCATCGTCGAACACGGCAACCACGAACGCCTGCTCGAGGAACGTGGCGCCTACTACCGCCTCTACAACGCCCAGTTCGCGGCTGTGTTGGATTGAGCGCTGGCGCGCTCGAGTCGGCGGCCCCGCAAGTCCCGACGATCAGGTGCCGTTGCTTGCTCCTTCGTCGCCTACGCAACGGCACCTGTGTCGGCGGCACCTCTGGCAGGCGGTGGAACCGTTGTCGCCCTGACCTGTTCGCATGCCCTTGCCGACGCGCGGGGACTG